>JANRJA010000250.1:0-30182 GCA_033764315.1 Oculatellaceae cyanobacterium bins.114 | reverse complement strand
TCGTTTGCCTTTGCCTTTGCGGTAGTCTGGAATTTGTTTGAGGTGTTCGATGAGATTGAGGGTTTGAGGTTGAGTCATGGTTGAAGCCAATGCACCTCAATCCATTTTGATTTTTATCCCCATAAATGAAACCACCCTGCTCAATCCCCCTTGAAAAGGGAGACTTTGACTCCGATCCCCTCCTTTTTAAGGAGGGTTAGGGAGGATCAAACCCAGCCCAGGCTAAATCAGAAGACTTGTGTGTACACCGTAGCTCAGAACTCGGAATTTTGAGGGGCGATCGCCCCTTCTTCTATAAATGTCCGATGGAGGCAACCGAGAAATTTGGAGGTCGAGAGGATGGCATGAACGATCGTGAGACAGATCCCCGGCTTCTCTAAACCTGTCAGCTTCGCTTGAGTTCAACATCAGAAGCCGGGGATCTAAGCCTTTAGCCTTCATCCTTTAGCCTTTCTTCCTTCTTTTTTCTCTTCTTTTTTCTTTTTTCCTAATACTCCACCTTATCGGTCTTGGCTGCCCACTCCTCAAACACCTTGACTGCCTCCTCTCGCATCAGGGAAACCATCGGCATCGTGCGTTCTTCCAGGGGGAGTTCCAGTTCTTTATAAATGAAGTCATCATCAAAGTCGATCTCGGCAGCATCTTTTTTGGTGTTGCCATAGTAGACGCGATCGGGGCGTGCCCAATAAATCGCTCCCAGACACATGGGGCAGGGTTCACAACTGGTATAAATTTCGCAGCCCGTCAGTTGCCAGTGTTGCAAAACTTTACACGCTTCTCGAATCGCCACCACCTCAGCGTGAGCCGTCGGATCATGGGTCGAGGTGACTTGATTATTGCCTCTCGCAATAATTTCACCATCTTTAACCACCACGGCTCCAAACGGCCCGCCTTGTCCAGAGTGGATTGCCTGACGCGAAAGGGCGATCGCCTCCTCCATAAATCGATTTCTCAGACTCGTCATACCTCAAATTCCTCACGCTGAAGATTAAATCTAACCACACATTTAGAGATTTCTAAAATCTTAAATTTACTTTCTCATGATCCCGAAATGGGAAAGAGTAAGGGAGGATGGGAACAGTACCCCTGGATATCGTGCTGTCGATATCCCGATTGACCATCTTGGTAGTGGCTCAACATGCTCATCTCCGCCAAAGCACATATTCCCTTTCCGCGCCCCCTGGTCTATGCAACTTACCGCGATAAGCTGCTCGATCTTGTAACCTATATGCCCAATGTGCGGCGAATTGAGATTAAATCTCGGCAACAAGACGGGAATATCACTCACTTTGTCAACGAATGGCATGGAGGTGGCGAAATTCCCCAGGCGGCTCGGGCGTTGCTCAGCGAAGATTTACTCTCGTGGACGGATCGCGCCGCCTGGAACGAGACCAACTTCACAACCAACTGGCAAATTGAAACTCATGCCTTTAGTGAAGCGGTCTTTTGTGCCGGAAAAAATCGCTTTTTAGAGGCAGAGGGGGGCACGATGATCGAGAGCTTAGGCGAATTGACGATTGATCCCCGCAAGATTAAGGGGATGTTGCCCATGCTCACTGGGATGGTCGCTCAACTGGTTGAAGATGTCTTGAGCAAGCGCATCGAACCCAACCTGTTGCAGATGAGTGAAGGGGTACAGCGATATTTAGAAGAACAAAGAGAGAAAAAAGAAGAATGAAGAACGAAGAGAGAAAAAAGAAGAATGAAGGGGGCGATCGCTGTCCCATCCGGTTCCCTCTTCTTTTTTCTGTTTTCCTTTTTCCCTTAGGGTAAGATGATGGGTTGGGGCGGGTGTTTGCACGATATCGCCGATCAAGACAGCCTCTTGCGGATCCCTTGCCTCCCATCTATGACCCTATCCAACATTCAACCCCAACCGTCAACCCCTAGCAAATAATTTTAGGATTTGTGTGTTAACTCGCTCCAAACCCATGCGTAGAACCAGTGATCTTCACGTTGTTGAGACTCGCCCCTTGTTGGCACCAGCCACCCTCCATGCAGAATTGCCGATTACCGAAAAAGCGGCTGCCCTCGTTGGAGAGACGCGCGATCGCATCCGGAACATTCTCAGTGGTGCCGATCCCCGACTTTTGGTGATTGTTGGCCCCTGTTCCATCCATGATGTCAACGCCGCCTTTGAATATGGCGAAAAACTGACCGCTTTACGGCAGGAACTGGAAGACGATCTCGAAATTGTGATGCGGGTCTATTTTGAGAAACCTCGCACTACCCTGGGGTGGAAAGGGTTGATTAATGATCCCCATTTAGACGGCAGCTATGACATCAACTCTGGTTTGCGGGTGGCGCGTAAACTGCTGTTAGAGCTAGCTAATTTGGGCTTGCCCTCGGCTACTGAATTGCTCGACCCGATCACACCCCAATACATTGCTGATGTGATCTCGTGGACGGCGATCGGGGCACGCACAACCGAGAGTCAGACCCACCGTGAGATGGCATCGGGCTTGTCTATGCCAGTGGGCTTTAAGAATGGCACGGATGGCAGCCTACACACAGCTATCAATGCGATGCTAACCGCCAGTGAACCGCACCGCTTTTTGGGGATCAACCTGGAGGGACTCGCCAGCATTGTCACCACAACGGGCAATCCTGATGGGCACATCGTTTTGCGGGGTGGCAAACATGGACCCAACTTTGACGCCACTCATGTTGAGAAAGCGGCTAGTGAATTGGCACGCCATAACCTCAATGCCCGCCTGATGATTGATTGCAGTCATGGTAACTCTAGTGGCGATCACACGCGTCAACCGATCGCCCTACAGGAGATCGCGACTCAAGTGACAAACGGTTCTCAGCACATCATGGGGGTCATGCTCGAAAGTCACCTGGTAGCGGGTAAACAACCGTTTCCCAAAGATGCCAGCCAACTCGTATACGGACAAAGCATCACAGACGCTTGCGTTGACTTCCCAACAACGGTTGACCTGCTGCGAGAACTGGCAAGCTCACTCAAGGGGCGATCGCTCCAACCCGCCTGAAGCAAGAAAGAGGAAGAAAGAAGGAACTTTGAATTTCTTTCTTCCTCTTTCAATCTTTACTCTTCCTCCATCGCTTCTTCGTGCACCAAAATCTCTCGGATCACCTCGCGGTAGGGTTGCACGAGTCGCCACTCACCCGCATAAACGTGAATCGGTTCTCCCGCCAGGTTAGACTCCGCAAATTTGACAGATTTAGGGACTGGCTCAAAGACCTTGATGCCATCCAATTGGCTTCTCAGGGTTTTTAAGATGTCCTGAGTGATGACCGTGTTCTTTTCTGCCATCGTTGGCAATACGCCCAACACTTTGAGGTCAGGATTGAGTTTTTCTTTGACCGTCTGAATCGTTTGTAGAACTGCTTCTAAGCCTTTTAGAGCAAAAAACTGGCACTGCACGGGCACCAGCAAGCTATCCGCCGCTGCTAATGCATTAATGGTCAATAACCCCATACTGGGTGGGCAATCGATCAAAATGTATTCAAACTTGCCCTTAACGGCTTCCAACTGCCGACGCAGCATATAAAATCGACCGTCTTGATTAATTAACTCTTTTTCTACCTTTGCTAATGAAATGTCGGTTGGCAAAAGGCTAATATCATACTTAGTCTCTACAACCGCCTCCATCACAGAGGCTTGCTCAGTGAATACCTCGTAGGTCGTTAGTTGCCCTTCTGAGACTTCTACCCCCAGTCCCGTGGTTAAATTGCCCTGGGGATCAAGGTCAACCGCAAGACATGAACTTCCTTGGTGTGCCAGCAATCCTGCTAGGGCAATAGTAGAAGTTGTTTTGGCAACTCCACCTTTTTGATTGGCGATCGCAGTAATCATACAGTCGATAGAGACTTCAGGGAGCTAGGGAGCAGAATTATGGTGAATGCTTCCATATACTCCACTAGATTAATCATTGTAAGCAGATGGGTGTCATTAAATATAGAACTCAACATGAGCAGAATGCACTTTATTTCCCGTTTAAGCTTGATTAGATGCCTCTGCTTAATGTTATACTAATCCTATTGTTTGAGTCCTTACTGTTTTTCATCGTACTGTTTGAGGTGAAGCTTGACACGAGTGAAATCGAAACAATCTAAAGAATCAGAGCCAGAATCAGGCATTGGAGTCGCGGCAAAAGCCGCTTCTCAAGAGGCGTTTATCCCCGTGATGCGCGAACTAGTGCGGGCTTATCAGTCCTATGCTGTCTACTCTCAAACCCACATTCGAGAATTGGGCTTAACGCCTGCTCAATTTGATGTGATTGCCACATTGGGCAACACGGATGGCATGACAATGGGGGAAGTTGCCGAAAAAACGCTGGTCACAAAAGGGACTCTAACCGGAATTATCGATCGGCTAGAGCATAAAAACCTGGTGCGGCGTGAAGTGCCTGAGGGCAACCGTCGTTGTTTTATGTTAATTCTCACCCCAGAGGGTGAACAGGTGTTTGAGGAGGTGTTTCCGATGCATATTGCCCACCTCAAAGAACGGTTTGAGCAATTGACCCCCGACGAAATGCAGCAATTGCAAACGCTCTTAAAAAAACTAAGAGGTTTATTTGAATAGTCTCCTAATTCGTTAGGCTGGTTCTTATACCTTTAATTACTTCAGCTACGAATTGGAATGACTGCTCAACAAGTTTTTGAACAATTCATTCAAATCAATGCCAGTGCCACGGCTGTTGAGCACTGTTTGACAGATTTAGAACTGATGCATCGCTGGCTCAACCCTGCTTTGCGCTGTGAACCGATTGGCGAGTGGAGCACTGACCTGGGCAGCAAAAGTCGGTTTGTGATTCAGATCCCGCTGTTGGAACCCT
The DNA here is from genome assembly GCA_033764315.1 of Oculatellaceae cyanobacterium bins.114. GTDB lineage: Bacteria > Cyanobacteriota > Cyanobacteriia > Elainellales > Elainellaceae > FACHB-1407. The sequence continues at coordinate 25,377 of JANRJA010000250.1, read as the reverse complement.
CACTTAAGAGTATTGTGGTCGCCAGAGAACCGGGACTGATCGTATGGGAATTTGATGGTTTTTTTAAGGGGCGCGATCGCTGGGAGTGTCAGCCCAACCAATCGGGAACCACCCTACTCAACCGTTTTGAATTTGCGATCCCCAGCCCAATTGTCCGCTATGGGTTCAACACGATTGCCGCTACCTGGACTCAACAAGACATGCGATCGCAACTGCAACGGTTTAAGCGAGTCGCAGAGGATGTGTACCGAAAAGAGGGGCAAGGGTAATGGGGAAACGGATAAAAGATCAACGATGAAGGATGAGCCATGCAAGCAAGAAACGGACAAGACCTCCATTTTTATCCTTCATCCTTCATCTTTCAGGGAACATGTCACCCTTGCAAATCAGTCCCCTCATCCCCCAACCCCTTCTCCCAGTTGAGGAGAAGGGGAGAAAGAGCGGCTCAAAGTCCCTCTACCGCTTTGGGAGAGGGATTTAGGGTGAGGGAGGCAAAAGTGACATGCTCCCATCCTTCATCCTTTCCTTACTTATCCTTTCTTTAGCCCAATGGTTTGTTTAATCAACTGCTTTGTTGCTGTGACAAAAGACTGAAGCTTAGAGGGTTGTTCGTCAGCAGTACCTATTCTTTCACTCTGCCGTTTTAAGCAAAGATTGAGCCGCAACTGGCAATTGTTTTGAAATTTGCTGCCTGTTTCAGACATTGTAATTGCCGTTTGATAATGGGCGATCGCCTCCTCCAAACGTCCTAACTTTTCAGTATAAAGACCCAGATGAAAATAAACTTTGTGCGCTTCATCAGTATTATGCAGTTGCATTTCCTGATGGGCTTTTTGAGTTAGCTCTAACGCTTTTTTAACATCACCCTGGCGATCGCAATATTCAGCCTGACAAATAATACTGCGAATCACTTGATTGATGTGGGCACCTGGCAATTGCTCTACTCGTTCATAGAGTAATTTGGCTTCATCAAATAAGCCGACACGCCTACAGGAATGGGCGATCGGCAGCAAGTGATCTTCATCTTCAGCCGCTTGAGCCACAGGAACGACTTGCCGACACACCTCTTTTGCGGCGTCTAACTTGCCATCCGCTAACAGCGATACAATCAGTTGGCGAGACGCCGCAATTTGCATGCGTGGCTCTAAGGTTGGGCGTTCCAATACCTGTCGAAACAGAGCTTGAGCTGCTTCCGATTGATCGGCTTTTTGTTTAGAGCAAGCGGCTAGATAAACCCGCAAATCCTCCGGCAACCAGGTGTCTTGATAAGGCTGAGAAAACTCCCCTGTTTTGCGGAGAAAAAACGATGCACTGTTTAAGATAATGTCTTTAGAAAGCACCTGAATTGGGTTACGGCGATCGCGTCGAGGCACCGGGTCATTTTGAGGAATTGGAGTGAGGGCTAAATCGATTGCATCTAACAATTCAAAGCCTTGAACTAGAGGATCTGTTCCAGTCATCCAATGCTCGATCCAATGGCGATCGGTAAACAGCATATGGGGTTCATAACTGTGGCGATCAGTGGGATTGTATTCAGTCGTTAGAGCCGCAATTCCTCCTGGTTTTAAGACTCGGTGAATTTCGGCGTAGACCTGATGTAAATCTTCAAAACTGCTGACATGTTCAATGGAGCAACAACTCCAAATAAAGTCAAAACTGGCATCTGGATAGTCAATCTGGGTCATATCCATGTGTTTCACCACCAGGCGATCGCGCTGATAGGGAAAGGGATTGCGCTCATAGACTTCGTTGACAGCCATCGAAGCGGTTGACCAGTTTTGCGAATCGTATAAATCGGTGGCGATAATTTCTCGACACACATTGGTGAAGGCATAGATCAGACATTCGTGCCCGACTCCTAGCCCCAAACCTCGGCTTTCACCGTTTAACAATCCCAGGTCTTTCAGCCCGTTATAAACCTGAATAAATTCCCACACTTTGCGGCTTTTGCCCTCTAATTTCAACAGGTCAGCCGTCGCCTGAAAGTCGGGGTTATTCCAATCAACGAAATCTGCAACTTTACAAAACTGCATGGACACAACCTGGGTGGTTCAGTTCGTAGAGTATTGTACCTGGATTTTGTCGTTAACCTTAAATTGAGAACTGTAATTGAGAGCCACTGTGGGTTTTGCACACCTCAATGCGAGCTTGAAAGGCTTCTTTAAAGTGGGGCATGTGCGTCACCGTGAGAATGCAGGCAAAGTCAGAGGCGATCGCGTTAATGGCAGAAATCAGGCGATCGCATCCCTCAGCGTCTTGCGTGCCAAACCCCTCATCCACGATCAACATTTGTAGTGCTGTGCCCGATCGCTGCGCCAACAAACGCGCCAAGGCCAACCGAATGGCAAAGTTGACCCGAAATGCCTCTCCACCCGAATAGGTTTCATAGGGGCGAGTGCCCTGAGCATCCGCGATCAAAATGTCGAGGGTATCAATCAACTTAGTAGCTTGTGCCGCGCTACGTCGTCGTCCGGCTCGTTGCGTCACAAATTGCACATGCAGTTGGTGGTTGCTGAGCTGTCCCAGAATGCGGTTGGCTTCCGTTTCTAGTTGAGGTAAGACGTTCTCGATCATCAACGCTTGAATGCCGTTTTTACCAAAGGCTTGCGCCAACTCTTGATGAATCCGAGATTGTCGTCGCAGGGTTTGCAATTGCTGCTGTTGCGTCTCTACTTGCTGTTGCAGTAGGTCAAGCTGTTGCTGTTGCTGTTGTAAACGCCCCAGCCGACCCAGTTGTTCGTCTAGCTGAGTTCGTCGTTGCAGCATCTGCTGCTCTAGTTGGTGAATCGCAGAGGTGCGATCGCTCACCTGTTGCAAGTGGTGGCTGAGTTCTTCGACCTGAGCGATCACCGTGTGGAGAGCCTGAGTTCGAGCCGCAAAGACCTCACTCAATTCGTGCAGTCGCCGTTGCAATTGAGGGTAGTGTTGTTGTGCTTGAGTGAGCTCTTGTTGGCGCAATTGCCATGCCTGTGCCTGCCGCAATGTGGCTCGAATGGCAGTGTGTCGCTGCAAGTCATAGCCAATCTCAGCGATCTGCTGCTCTAAGTGTTGAATCTGTTGTTGCAGCGGTGAGTGGTGGTGGATCGTGTCTAGGTGTTGTTCCAGGTCAGCCATGATGGCTTCTAGCTCAGGTTGACGAGCCGCGATCTGAGTGGCGCGACGTTGTGCCTGTTTGATTTCAGCTTGCTTAATCTCTGCCCAACGCCAGCGATCGACCTCTCCTCTGGCGATCGCATGGTTTTTGTCGTCGTAGTTGAGGTGTTGCAGGGTTTGATCGAGCAATCGCAGTTCTTCCTGCAATTCGGGGGCATAGTTGCCACTGTGCAGCGATCGCTCTAGTTCGGCTTGTTCTGCCGCAATCTGTTGGAGTCGCGTTTGTTCATCGCTGGCTCCTTGAAGCTGCTCTTGTAGTTGGCCTCGACGCTCTAAAATGGAGCCATAGGCGGACAGTTCTCGCTCTAAGTCTCGATACTCTTGTCGCAAGACTTGAATTTCGCGCTCTGAGACAACCAGTTGCTCTCGAATCACCCACAGTTGGTCGCGCACCTCCTGTTGCTCAGTTTGATGTTTTTCCAGAACCAGCGTCCAGTGGTGCTCATCTAAGGGGCGATCGCACAAGGGACAAGGGGGATACTCAGAGGCAGACACCAATGCAGAAGAGAGTTGTGCAACATGACCTGCTTGAATTACCTCATGCCCATTAGAGGCATGGAACACCCTATCTTCGCCATGCCCTGCTGCATCGTGCTCCTCGTCACCATGCCCTTGTTTCAACATAGCAATTTTGTGGTCAAGTTCTGCCAGTTTTAACTCATGGTCGCGTTGATGAGCCTGTAACCGCTCCATAAAGTTGCGCCGTTCTAACCCTTTTTCGCGCACCCGTTGTTGATAGAGCCGTCGCTGTTCCAGGTGCTCCACCAGTTCGGTTACTTCCAACACAGCCCGTTTGATCTGGGGTTGCCGTTGTTGTTGCGCTTCTAACAGTCGAGTCGTGGCTTGCAACTCCTCTAGGCGCGCGGTCAGTCGAGCCTGATGGCGATCGAGCGTGCTTTGCACCTGTTGACGCCGTTGCAACAAAGGAGCCACTTTAAGTTGCAGTTGGTCAAGCTCTGCCAGGTGCGATCGCGCCTGTTTTAGCTGTTCCAGTGCCACTTCAATATCCGGAGCTTTGGCAAGCGTCGCCGCGATCTCATCTCGTTGTTGATGCAACGCTTCTAGCTGAGCCTGAGCCTGACGCAGTTGATCCTTAAGCGTGTTGATCGCTTCTGTTTGTTGCTGCTGAAGCTGTTGGTGTTGGTGTACTGCCGTTTGATGAGCTTGAAATTTGCGACTTTGAACGTCTTCCTCGGCTTGCAATTGTTGAAATTGGGTATACCCTGTGGCGATCGCCTCTGATTGCTGCAAGATGGCCTCTATCTGGCGATATTGCTGTTGCGTCGCCGCAATCTCTTGTTGCAGTCGCTGACAATCTTGCGTCAAATGCTGTTGCTGCTGTTGATGCAGGTTTAATTGCTGCTGCCAGGTCAATCGCTGTTGTTGTGTCGCTTGCAGTTGCCGCAAGGTTTCTGTATCTTGCTCTTGTTCATGCTGCCAGTTGGCTAGAGTCGCTGCCAATGTCTCTTGTTCGGTTGCCAGGGCTTGCCGTTGCTCAAGCTGCGTGGTGATTGTCTCCAGGTTCCGCTCTAGCAAGCTGACTTCGGCTTTGAGTTGGCGCGATCGCTCCTTAGCCTGTTCAGCCAAGTCATCATATTGCTTGAGCTTCAGCAAATCTGCCAGAATCTGTTTGCGTTCTCCTGGACGCTTCAGCATAAACTCATCGGCTCGTCCCTGCCGCAAGTATGCCGAGTTGATAAACGTCTCATAGTCAAGCTTCAGGTGTTGCAGGATTAATTGTTGCGTCGATCGCATGTTGCGTTCTGTCAGCGACCGAAACCCGTTCGGCGTTTGCACCTGAAACTCTAGAGAACTAGTTTGCTGGCGATAGCGCGATCGAATAATCCGATAGGTTTGTTGGTGGCACTGAAACAAAAAATCGACTTGCGTTTCCGTTTCACCCAGATGAATCACATCATCCTCAGCCATGACTCGGCTCTGTCCCCAGACTGCCCAGGCGATCGCCTCCAACAACGACGATTTGCCCGCCCCATTGGCTCCACAAATGCAAGCCACATGCAGGCCCCGAAAATCGAGCGTCGCCTCACGGTAACTCAAAAAGTTTTTTAGCGTCAGTTGCAGCGGAATCATGCTAATCAAGCGCATCACACTTGATCTTAAGTTAGCAGTACAGACGCACTTTAATACAAGTGAACTTTAGTATTTTTGAACTTATTGCAAAAATCAATCACTTTTAACTCATTTTTGCTTGTTTCCAGTAAGAAATCAGCGTCATTGCAAATGTTGTTGCCGCTTCTGGATGCTCAAATGCACGCTTAGGAATGAGATAAGCCCAGCGATCGTGAAACAACAGAAAAATGTAGTGAGGTTGCTCCACAATTTTCTCAATGCGTAACCAGGTGATAAACTTCTCACTCACTGGATTAATCTTGTGAACTCCCTCTGCTGCCACACTCAAAACATGTTCGCCGACCAATCCAGGAGTCTGAGCAACCAAGCGTTGATAGCGCAGTTTCAGTTGCCAGAAATACCAGGCTACGACCCCAACACTCAAAATCAATGGGTTTAATAGCACAACCTCTAAATCCCGTTGCCCTGTGGTTGATGCATAGAGCCAACACAACGAAAAACTCGTTAAGGTCAACACAAAACAGTGGGCCAAGGTTGTGAGTTGCAAGTGAGGAACATGCAACATGCCAAATTTATGAAACTCCCAATAATCTCTGGGCAACAGGGTAAAACGAATTTCCATTGAATGAAACGAGTTAGGGTTGCAACTGGTTCAACTTGTTTTGGGCGGATAGTCTCAGGCTTTGTGCTTCTAAGTAGACGGTTGTGCCTTCCTGTACCTGGTTGAGCTGATTGATAATGCTTTGTAGTTGGCTAATTGTGCGATTGATGTTGGTGATATTGCCATCATTGGGAATGGAGGCTTGCAGCAATTCAATCTCTTGTTGAGCTTGCTGAAACACCCTGACTGAATCCGCCTCAGCCTGTCGTCGCACTTTGATTTGTTCTAGATTAGCGGTGTAGGTCGCTAACAACTTTTGAGATTCAGCATATCCAGTCAAGTCAGTTGGCGGAATCTGCTCTAATCGCTGAATCGCGTCCTGCCACAATTTTTCGACTCGTTGCCATTCGGCGACTGAGTGGGGTGGATTTTGACTGGCTTGTGCGGCTTGTGAGCCAAATTGCCGTGCCGACTCAATCATCGTGCTGGCTCGTTCATTACCCGCCGCTAACCCCACGATTTCCTCAAAGTCGCGTTGATAGGCTTGCAGCTTTTGTTGAGCGGTGCGACCCGCCAGCGTTTGACCGGGAATTTGAAGGAATTGATCTAACGCAGAACGCCAATCGGCGATCGCCATTTGCTTATCTAGCGGAGTAGTTGCCTGTTGATACTGCTGTTTAGCAGTGGTAATTGCCTGCTCTGAATCAATTAAAAGAGTTTGAGCATTTTGCTCTTGCAGAACCTTAGCTTGCAATCGCCCTACCTCAGCACGGGCGTTGTTAAATCCGCTTTGACTAAACCGCCAGTCATACCACCAATAGCGAGATTGCGGAAAGGTATTGAGTAGGTCAAGGGGAAGGGCATCCAGCCGATCTTGAGCCTCACGCACTTTTTGTTGACCCAAATCCAGATCGGCGGCACTGGTGGGATTATCAATAAATTGCTTAGCTTGCTCTACCGCAGCGATCGCCTGTCGATAGTTACTATCAATGCTCATGTAGCTGGGCAACAACAAAATTGGAGCCGTTCGCGCCACAGGATAACGAATTGGCGGATAGGGCAAGTTCACGACCCACAGCACTCCCACCGGAAGACCCACCAAAATTGCCAGCCACATTAGCTTGTTCAACCTGTTAGGGCGACGTTTGGGAGCCATTGGATAAGTGGGATGGACTCGCAATCGCTTAGCCTCTGCTTCCATCTCCCGTTCTAACGCGGTTAGTGATTTAACCTGGGGCACAATCGGCTGCGGGGACGGTGGAGTTGGCGGTTGAATGGGTTGCGCTGGAGCAATACCAGAAGCATTGGATGCAGGCGATCGCTGCCAAAACTTGAGCCGGGGGAGCTTAAAGAGAGCCATAAATTGCACGGCAAGTGACTGTCTTGAGTATACCCAAGGGTCGATTTTGCCCACCCCAGTCAGGGAAATAAAACCCCTGTTGCATGCCAGTTATTCACTCAGCATTGCCTCAATTTCATCGGTAGTTAATGGGTTTTTGCCAGCTTGTAATGTTGTCATCCACCGTTGCCACCTCGTTCTAGATTCCTCATCGGGTATGCCATTCGCGATCGCCTTCTCCAGATCTGCGATCGCTCCCTTAAAGTCACCTCGTAAAGCTCGATTCGCAGCACGACTTTCAGGAGAAGACCAATCGTTAGGCGACAACTCAACGGCGCGATCGCAAGCCACTACGACCTCTTGAGCAAAATTGCGCAGACTACCATACCAACAGAGGATATCCCATGAGTCAGCAGAAATTTGCAAATCTGGATCAAGTGCCTGAGCCTCTGTGTAGAATGCGATCGCCTCTCGAATCTTGCCTTGTGATGCTAATCGGTCAGCCTCGACAATCAGTTGTTCGGCCTGACCTCTGACCGCAAATTGTTGAACGGTTTCTTCGGGATTAATGTCTAATTGAGGATTCCAATCTAAAGCCGTTTGAAGTTTGGCGATCGCACTTTGAGTATCCCCATCTCGTGCCAGGTCTTCTGCCTGAGCCATCAAGGTGGGTACAGCCTGGGTAAAGAGCACATCAGATTGACACGCTTCAGTCGTTTGCAAAATCTCAGGATGAAGGATCAAATACTCCTGCGTCCACTGACATCCTCGTGTCATGAGCTGTTCCTCGTCAAGGATCGTAGCATTCCAGAGCTTAATCGTTCTATCTTCGCTAGCAGAAGCAAGGGTTTTGCCATCAAGACTGAAGCTGATGTCACGGACTAACCCTGTGTGCCCTCTTAAACTTTTTAGTTCTTGACCGTCTAACGTCCAAAATTTAATGGTGTTGTCCTTACTGGCGGTTACAAGAAATTGACCATTAGGGCTAAACCTTACCATACTGACTTGAATACGTGTTCTAAACGAGCTTAATTCTCGACCCTCTGGATAACTCCAGAGTTTAATGACTCTATCGTCACTGGCTGTGGCAATCATCTTGCCATCTGGGCTAAAGTTCACACCCGTGATTGCAGCATTATGTCCCTTAAGAGTGTTGAGCAATTCACCCTTAACACTCCAAAGTGTGACCGTTTTATCCCAATTGGCATTTGCAGCCGCAATGGTTTGACCATCGGGACTAAAACTGATTCCTAATACTCCCAGTCCATTATTTTTGAATGTCCTGATTGCTTGCCCGCTTAAATTCCACAGTTTAATGGTTCCATCCCAACTCGCACTTGCAAGGGTTTTGCCATCAGGACTAAATTGAACATCATTTACCCAATCGGTATGACCCGTTAATGTTGCAAGGAGTTGACCCTGCACAGTCCACAGTTTAACGGTTTTGTCTGCACTACCAGAGGCGATTATTTTGCCATCCGGGTTGAAACGGACTGTGGTAACTTCATCAGTATGCCCCTGCAATGTTTTGATAACCTGTCCATCTACAGTCCAGAGCTTGATGGTTTGATCAGCACTGGCAGAGGCGATCGTTTTGCCATCAGGACTAACACTGACCCCTCTAACAAAGCCATCATGACCCTGAAATGTCCTGAGTTCCTGATTTTGTAACCCCCAAAGTGTGACACTGCCATCAGCATGACCGTAAGCGATTGTTTGACCATCAGGACTAAACCGAACAACACTGCTCCGACCGCCATATCCTCCCTGAAACGTTGTGAGCATCTGTCCAGCAGGTGTCCAAACTGCAATCATTCCATTCGAGTCAGACGACGCGACGGTTTTGCCATAGGGGCTAAAACTCACACTATGAAAACTTCCACTTTGAATTGCTCTGAATGTTTTGAATTCTTGAGTCTCAATATTCCAAACACTGATGTTGCCATCATCAGTAGAGCAAACGATGGTTTCACCGTCTGGGCTGAAACTTAGATCGGTAATGGAACCGCTAAATTCTCGCGTCTTGAGTTCTTGACCATTCAAGCTAAAGAGTCTAACTGTTTTATCACTGGCGATCGCAATCGTTGTGCCATCAGGACTAAAGCTCACAGTGTCGCTTGAAGCTTCAGAGGTTTTAATCGTTCTCCTAAGCTGACCCTCTAAGCTCCACAACCCGATTACACCCTCACCAGTAGAATCAAAACTACTAGAAATAAGGGTTTTTCCATCGGGGCTAAAGTCAATCGCAAAGATTGAATTAATATTCTGAAATGTTTGAAGTTCCTGTCCTTCTAAGTTCCAAAGTTTAATGGTTCTATCTCCGCTAGCAGACGCTAACATCTTGCCGTCAGGGCTAAATTTCACGCTATAGACCCGAGACCTATGTCCTCTCAGAGTTTTGATTCCATATCCATCCAAACTCCACAGTTTAATGGTTTTATCAAAGCTGGCTGAGGCGATCGCTTTACCATCAGGGCTAAAGCTGAGACCTTGAACTGCGTCGAGGTGTCCTTCCAGTCGATTCTTTTCCCTGATATCGTAAACGGCTTGCTGCGACGACAGTCTCACTTGCTGGCGAGTTGCCTCATCCGCCCAAGGTGCTGAGTCTAAGCGGCTTCTTGCCTTTAACGCTTCTGTCAACGCATCCAGTCCTCGATTGGAGTCATACGAGGCATTGGAGGAAGTTGTGATTGCTCGAATCTCACTGATGGTTGCTTGTTGCCGCTGGGCTTCAGCCGTTTGATATTGGCTAAATGAAAAGAGTCCTAATCCGATCGCAATCATCAAACAGACCAAGGCACCGACCAAAGTCGTAGCGATCGCCTTTCGAGCTTTCTTTTGTCGCTTAATTTCCGCATCCCGTTGAGCAAGTTCAGCTTTGCGGCTTTCGTTGACGTATTCCAGTTGTAACTCGGTCGATCGCGGTTCTTTGTTACTGCTCTGAGTTAGCCACTGAATCGTGTGTTCTAACTCGCTGCCCCGCATTAACAAATCAGAATTGCGGTGTTGATGCTCCCACTCGATCGCTTTAACTAACAAACGAGTGTGACGCTTGACATGATCTAAATCGGTGTCGAGGGCTTTAACGAGTGACTGAAACGCTTGCTCAAAATCATCCTCTTCTCGAAAAAACAACCAGTTGTGCTTGCTTAAGGTTGGACGAATCAATTCGGAGTCAAATCCATCGCGCCGCACAATTGGGATGAGGCGTTTATTGTGGGCGATCGCATGGTCTAGCTCTTGACCACAAACTTTAGAACGAACTGAATCTGAACTGATGACAAATATAAAAGTATCGGCTTGCTCAATGCCACTTTTGATCTCCTGCCACCAATCTGCGGTTAGGGGAATATCTTCCCAATCCACCCAGGCGTTGTAAGTGCTGGCGGTCAGGGCTTGGTGCAAAACTTTGACAAAGGCTTTATCTTTGCGGGAGTAGGAAATAAAAACATCACTCATGAGGATGTTGGTTGTGAGGGGGCTATATCCAACTCTTCACCCGATCGGGTGAATTTTCCGTAGGAGATTGAAGAGACTTAATTCAGCAGATTCTCAACTTCTTCGGGAGTGATGGGGGTTTGATTGGCACGAAGCATCTTTAACCAACGATTCCATCTGGCTTTCAATGACTCATCGGTCGTGTGTTGTAAAGCGGTTTCCAGATCTTGAATGGCTCCCTTAAAGTTGTGTCGTAACGCTCGATTTACGCTCCGGCTCTCTAAAGTCGATGGGTCTTGGCGAGAGAGGGCAACTGCTTTTTCGCAGGCAAAACCGACTTCTTGGGGGAATCCGTGGAGACTGCCACGCCAACAAAGACTATCCCACGCTTGAACAGAAATGGCATGAGCGTCAAGGCGTTGAACCTCTTTGTAGATGGCGATCGCCTCTTTGATGTTGCCCTGGCGTGCCAGCAAAACTCCCTGAGCCATCTGTATTGTGGTGGCGAGTTGAGTTGCTTTCTGGGTGGCGTCAAAGGTGAGGCTGGAGTCTAACCGTTGTGCCTCTTGAAATTTGGCAATCGCCGCTTGAATATCATTGGCTCTGGCAAGTGCCTCTCCGTCAGCCACCAGTTTTCTTACATGGGCTTGAGTTGCAAACTGGTCAGCGGTTTGTTGTGGATCAAGGTGCAATTGCGGATCCCACTGGTTTGCCAATTGAAACTGGGCGATCGCCTCCTGAACCTTGCCCTGGCTTGCCAAATCTTCGCCTCGCGTGACAAAGGTAAAAGCGGCTTGAGGGCGGTTTGCTGAAGTTTGACAAATGGCAATGTCTTCTAAATCTTCTGGATGGCTAATTAAATAGTCATTTAGCCAGCGACATCCTTGAGTGGTTAATTCGCCAAAATTGAGAACTTTGGCATCCCACAGTTTGATGGTTTTATCTGCACTACCAGAGGCGATAGTCTGACCATCGGGGCTAAAGACCGCACTGGCGATTCCATCGGTGTGCCCTTGCAAGGTTTTGAGTTCTTGACCATCAAGACTCCACAACTTAATTGTTTTGTCATCACTAGCGGAAAGTAAAACGGTTCCATTAGGGTGAAAGCGGACGCTACTCACAAGGCTGGTATGTCCTCGCAGCGTTTGTAGTTCTTCTCCGTTTAAATTCCACAGTTTAATCGTGCGATCGTTGCTAGCAGAGGCGATCGTTTTGCCATCAGGACTAAAACTAACGCTGTAGATGTAACTGGTATGTCCTTTCAGTGTTTTTAATTCTTGGCCCTGAAGGCTCCACAAGCGAACCAGGTTATCATATCCACCAGTGGCGATTGCCTGACCATTGGGGCTAAAGCTGATGGTTGTGATTCCATAATTTTGCCCTGGAAATTGTTTCAAGATCTGACCGTCTAGATTCCACAATTTCAAAATGCCATCAAGCCCAGCAGAGGCAAGGGTTTGACTATCGGGACTAAAACTCAGACTGAAAACTCCCAGCGGATCGGCTTGCATCGAGGCTTGTTCTTGTCCATCTTGGTTCCACAGTTTGACCGTGCCATCCAGGCTAGCTGAAGCCAGAATTTGACCATTGGGGCTAACCTCAACCGTGGTGAGCTGTTTTTGATGCCCGTTAATAACATTGAGAGATTTGCCATCCAGGCTCCAACGGCGAATGGTGTTATCTTCGCTGGCAGAGACAAGCGTTTGACCATCGGGGCTAAAAGTCACAGCCGCAATAGTCTTTAAATGCCCTTCAAGGGTTATGGGTCCTAAGCGATTTAGATTCCAAAGCTGGATTGTGCCATTGCTATTGCCAACCGCAAGAGTTTTGCCATCAGGATGAAAACAAACACTAAGAAGTTGCTCTCCTGTGCTCTCAAAGGTGGCGATGGGTTGACCTGCTAAGTCATAAAGGGTGATCACACCTTCTGCGTGAGCGATCGCCAATTGTTGTCCATCGGGGCTAAAGCTGATAGCAATGGCTGACCCATGCTGGCTAAATGTTTTCAGTTCCCGTCCATCCACACTCCACAGTCTAATGGTCGCATCCATACTAGTAGACGCTAAATGGCGACCATCAGCACTAAAGGTCACTTGAGCTATCCTATCGCTGTGACCTGTGAAGGTCTGTAATACTTGTCCATCCACGCTCCACAATCGGATGATTTTGTCCGATCCACCTGAGGCGATTGTTTTACCATCGGGGCTAAAACTGACACTATTGACAAAGCCAGAATGACCTCTGAAGGTGTTTAACTCGTGTCCTGCCAAATCCCATAGTTTAATAGTGCCATCAGCCCCAGCCGAGGCGATCGCTTTACCGTCAGGGCTAAACTTCACATCAAAAGCAAAGGGTGAGTGCCCACTAAAGGTTCTTAATTGCTGCCCATTCAGATCCCACAGGGTGATGATGTTATCTCGACCCGCCGACACTAACTGTTGATTGTCTGGGCTAAAGTCGATGCTTGTGACCACATCAGTATGACCTCTCAATGTTTTTAACAGTTGCCCGTTCGTGTTCCACAGTTTTATCGTGTTGTCCCAACTGGCAGAGGCCAGAGTTTGCCCATCGGGGCTATAGCGGATTTGAGAAACAATGTTAGTGTGACCCTCCAAATGATTGAGTTCTTGCACAGCGTCGATCGCTTGCTGCAACGATAACCGGGTTTGTGCTTGAGTGTGATCTGGAATCCAATGAACGGACTTAACTCGACTGGCGGCTCGCATTGCTTCTCGCAGAGCATCAAAGGGATGATCGGATGCCAACAGTGCTGTTGAGGAGGTATTTAACGCCTTAATTTCGCTCAGGGTCGCCTCTTGACGCTGGGCTTCAGCCCTTTGATATTGACCCACAGCTAATAATCCCAATCCAGTAGCAATGAAGAAACAGAAAATGGCGATCGCCAACATAGCCGTGATCGTTTTACGAACTTTTTTCTGACGTTTAATCTCGGCTTCGCGGTAGGCAACTTCGGCTTTGCGGCTGTCGTTGACATACTCGCGTTGCAGTTGAGTTGATCGCGGCTCTTTATCGGCATCTTGCGTGAGCCATTGAATCACTAACTCTAACTCTCGTCCCCGTAGCAATAGATCAGGGCTGTAGTGTTTGTGCTTCCACTCGATCGCTCTTAATAACAGTTGCGTGTGTTGTTTGACATGTTCTAAATCTGTGTCGATCGCTTTCAATAACTGCTCAAATGTGGTGTTAAAATCATTTGCCTCTCGCATAAACAGCCAGTTGTGCTTTCGCAGAGCCGGATGTACTAACTCATTGTCAAAATCATCGCGCCACACAACGGGAATTAATCGCTTGTGATGGAGAACGGCATGTTCAACTTCCTGACGACACACCGTGGACGCAACGGAGTCAGCACTGAGTATAAAAACAAATGTATCCGCCGCTTCGATCCCTGTTTTAATCTCCTGCCACCAATCGGCAGTTAACGGAATGTTGCTCCAATCGACCCAGGTGGTGCGATCGCACGCTTGAAGGGCAGCATGGAGCGCTTCAACAAAGGCTTTGTCTTTGCGAGAGTAGGAAATAAAAACATCACTCATGAGGATGTTGAGTTTTGAGGGGGCTATACTTAATCCTCACCCGATCGGGCGAATTTTCTGCAACAGAGAGCCATTAACGGGGTTACAACTCCTTAATGAACGAGGAACAAGCAGACGCTGCATTAGAATAAGTACTATCGGGAATTCAATTCATTCCTATGGTTTCACATCCCCTTGATACCACTTTACCCAGCACCGAAGAGCTACCGTGCTCTGACGATACTCCTGTGGATAACGAAGACCAAAATTTACTGCCTAACCTATTGCTATTTTCTCTAGCTCTCCTTTGGTCAGACCGCATGGATTGGTACTTTGGGGTCGATATGGCGGTCTATCACACGACTGGAGTTAGTCCCAAGGTTCCTGTCGTGCCCGACGGGTTTTTGAGTTTGGGGGTTGAGCGCAAGAAGGGGGGCAAGTCACGTCGGAGCTATGCTACTTGGGAGGAAAATTATGTCGCGCCGACTCTGGTGTTAGAGATGGTGTCTCACCGTCCCAACGAGGAGTATGACGAGAAATTGAAGATCTATGCTCGGCTCGGTGTTCTCTACTATGTGATCTACAACCCAGAGTTTTGGCAGCGTGACCGCCATCAACCGTTTGAGGTTTATAAACTAGCGGGTGAAACCTACCATCTGCAAATTGGTGAACCGTACTGGATGCCAGAAGTCGGTCTGGGGCTAGGTCGTGGTCGGCAGGTAATTGGCGGCATTGAACAAGAAGTGCTGTTGTGGCACAACGCTCAGGGGCAGGCGTACCCCATGCCTGATCAGCAGGTTTATGATACGCAACGTCAGCTTGTGATCGAACGCCAGCGAACGGAGGCAGAACGCCAGCGAGCAGAACGGTTAGCAGAGTATGTGCGATCGCTCGGTGTTGACCCTGATAACTTGCCAGAGTAATCGAACCCACTCAGGGTTGTTAAAATCAGTAGTATGTGAACTGAACCGTTCTTGAGGCGATCGCATGGTTACGATTTCCACCCCTGTTCACTATCCCGACTCTGACGGTCAACCGATGGCAGACAATACCAAACAGTTTGAGGTGATTGTCTACATCAAGAAGGGTTGTGATTGGTTGTTTCTTAATGACCCAAATGTCTTTGTTGCAGGAGATCTCCTCTGGTATCCGATTGAGGGCAACAATAAATTGCGGCAAGCCCCCGATGTTATGGTGATTTTTGGGCGACCCAAGGGCGATAGGGGCAGTTACCAGCAGTGGAAAGAAGAGAACGTTGCCCCTCAAGTCGTTTTTGAAGTTATCTCTCCGGGCAACACGATTCCAGAGATGACCCGCAAGTTTCAGTTTTACGATCGCTATGGAGTCGAAGAATATTACATCTATGACCCCGATCGGCTCAGTTTAGGAGGCTTTCAACGACAGGAAGGTCAGCTCGAAGCCATCGAGGAGATCGACAGCTGGATCAGTCCTCGGTTAGGAGTTCGCTTCACGTTGAGTTTGGAGGGGCAACTGGTGTTGTACCGTCCTGATGGGCAACCCTTTGAAACCTATGAGCAAATAGCGGAACGGGCAGAGCAACAACGCGCGATCGCAGAGCAACAACGCCTCATCGCAGACCAACAACGCCTGCGAGCAGAAGCCGCAGAGGAAGAAATTGAACGGCTGAAAGCTCAACTCAAGGCATTGGGGACTCCACCAGAGGAGTAATTTTGGGTATGTCCAGAACGTTTCGCTTTGCCAATTAACCGCTACATTAATGTCTCAATTTCCTCTGGAGTAAATGGATTCTCACCTCGACGTAATGCTTCAATCCAACCCTGTCGTTGCGCTTTCAATTCCTCATCGTTGGTTTTGTCAACAAAAAATTGAAAATCTGCGATCGCCCCTTGTGTATTACCTGTGAGTGCTCTAGCCAGACCACGACTATCTTGAATATTACTATCACCAGGACTGCGAGCAACTGCTTTTTCACAACTATCAAGCACCTCAGTTGCATGTCCCTGGAGAGAACCCTGCCAGCAAATATTATTCAAACCTTGAGCAGGAATATCAACCTTCGGGTCAAGCTCCTGTGCTTTGGTGTATAACTCCATCAACTGTTGAACCTCAGCCCAACTAAGTTGATCTTCGTAAGCCAGCTCATCTCCTTGTCGCACTTTGACAATGGCAACTTCTTGATAGGCTTTGGTTTTAGGGTCGAAGTTTAACCCCGGATAATACTCCAACGCCTTCTGAAAGGCTTGGGTTGCACCTTCTAAATCTTCTCTCTCTATCAGCCGCTCAGCCTGATCTAATGGAATGACGGCTGCAATTTGCTGGGCTTTGATCTGAGGATCAAACTTTAGGTTGGAATTGCGTTTGAGGGCTTCTCGAAATCGCTCGATCGCCCTGGGCACATCTCCTGCCCTAGCCAGTTCTTCCCCTTCTGCTACCCAGTCGCGCTCAAGTCCATCGCACAGGTGGCGATCGCTCTCAGCAAGATTTGGATTATTGCTCAGATACCCCCGCAGCACATGACAACTGTGAGTCAGCAACTCGTCAAAATCTACACTCCATAAAATTGCCAATCCCTCCTGACTGCCAGAGGCAATTGTTTTTCCATCCGGGCTAAAGCGTAATACCAAGACGGAAGTTTGATGTCCCTTTAGGGTTGCTAACTCGTTGCCATCTATAGTCCACAGTTTAACCATGCCATCGGTTGCACCAGAGGCAATCAACGTTCCATCAGGGCTAAAAGTAACACTTCTGACACTGCCGCTGTGCCCTCTCAGAGTTCTGATTTCTTTACCATCTAGAGTCCAAAGTTTAACAGTTCTGTCAGCACCTGCCGAGGCAATCGTTTTGCCATCCGGGCTAAAGCTAACCTGCGCTACAGCACTACCTTGCCTCAGCGTTGCCAAATTTTTGCCCTGTAAATCCCAAAGCTTAACTGTACCGTCATCGCTAGGTGATGCAATCGTTTTGCCATCGGGGCTGAATTGAATGATATTAATAAAGGCATCGTGTCCTTTAACGAAGGCCAACTGTTTACCGTTTGAAGTTTCAAGCCTGATCATGCCACCCTCCTCAGCAAAAGCAATGGTTTGACCATCAGGGCTAAAACTCACAATTTTGAAACGAGGCTGCTCCGATGTAGCTCTCAATTCTTTGCCGTTCAAATCCCAAAGTTTAATCGTTCCACCATATGTTCCGGTGTTGATGTGATTTCCATCTGCGCTGAAGCTAACCCAACTGATCCCAGAACTATAGCCTCTAAAGGTTCTAAGCTTTGTGCCATCAATACTCCATAGCTTTGCTGTGAGGTCATTGCTGCCCGTCACCACCATTTGACCATCTGGACTGAAATTAAGACCTGTCACTTCAGCATCATGCTTTAGAGTCAATTGATTCAGATTCCACAGTTTGACTACACCCCCGCGATCGCCCATTACTAAGGTTTGACCATCTGGGCTAAAACCAAGGGCATCTATCGCAGGATAAAACCCTCGCAGAGTTTCCACTTCTTTGCCATCTAAATTCCAAAATCTAACGGTGCCGTCTTCACTCGCAGACACAAGGGTCTGTCCATCCGGGTTAAAGCTTAATCCCCAAATCGCATCGGTGTGTTCTTGCATAGTTGCAAGTTTTTTGCCGCTCAAGTTCCACAGTTTAATCACACCATCTCGGTCTGCCGAAGCAATCACCTGACCATCTGGGCTAAAGATTGCTCGTCTAACATTATTTTGGTGTCCTTCAAACGTCTTTAACAGCTCACCAAACGAGTTCCACAGCTTAACAGTATTATCGTTACCACAAGTGACTAGTAGCTTGCCATCGGGGCTAAATTTAGCACTCCATGTTCCGTAACGATGGGCATTAAGTGTCTTTAGTAGCGTACCATTTACACTCCAAAATTTAATTGTGCCATCCAAACTAGTCGAAACTAGTTGTTTCCCATCTGGACTAAAGTTAACGTTAATAACATTTGCTGAGTGTCCCGTTAGCGATCGCAACAAGTTACCCTTCAAATCCCACAGGTTAATGGTTTTGTCCTCACCAGTCGTGGCGACGATTTGGCTATCTGGACTAAAACTGACCCCGCTCACGGGTAATGTATGTTTCGTCAATGTTGCGAGCAGTTGACCTTCTAAATTCCACAGCTTGACCGTATTGTCTCGGCTAGCAGATGCGATCGTTTTACCATCTGAACTAACCGCAAGATTCCAAATCTCATCACGATGTCCCTCCATCCGATTGCGCTCCTGTACACCATGCAGTGCTTGTTGCAGCGCAGCCGTGACCTTCATCTGCGTTTCCAACGCTACACCTTCCGTATTGCGCAATTTGCGGGCGGCGCGAAGTCCATAGAGCAGCCCGTCAAGCCCGTGATTGGCATTGAGAAATGCTTCGGCAGAGGTGCTAAGCGTTTCAATTTGGCTTTGTTCAACTTCTTTACGGCGAGCTTCAGCGGTTTGATATTGGCTAAACGAAAATAACCCTAATGCGATCGCGATAATCAAACAGAAAACAGCCCCAACCAGAGCAGTGGCGATCGCCTTTCGAGCTTTCTTTTGTCGCTTAATTTCGGCATCCCGTTGAGCGAGTTCAGCTTTGCGGCTTTCGTTGACGTATTCCAGTTGCAACTCGGTCGATCGCGGTTCTTTGTTACTGCTCTGAGTTAGCCACTGAATCGTCTGTTCTAACTCACTGCCTCGCATCAACAAATCAGGATTGTGGTGTTGATGCTCCCACTCGATCGCTTTAACTAACAAGCGAGTGTGACGCTTGACATGATCTAAATCGGTGTCGAGGGCTTTGACAAGTGCTTGAAAGGCTTGATCAAACTCATCTTCGTCTCGAAAAAACAACCAGTTGTGTTTGCCCAAGGCTGGACGAATCAATTCGGAGTCAAATCCATCGCGCCGCACAATCGGGATGAGGCGTTTATTGTGGGCGATCGCATGGTCTAGCTCTTGACCACAGACTTTAGAGCGCACTGAATCTGAACTGATGACAAAGACAAAGGTATCGGCTTGCTCAATGCCACTTTTGATCTCCTGCCACCAATCTGCGGTTAGGGGAATATCTTCCCAATCTACCCAGGCGTTATAAGTGCTGGCGGTTAGGGCTTGATGCAAAACTTTGACAAAGTCTTTGTCTTTGCGGGAATACGAGATGAAAACATCGCTCATGAGGATGTCAGGTGTGAGGGGGCTATACCCACTCTTCACCCAATCAGATGAATCTTCCGCAATGAAAGAAAATTACTCTGGTAACTCGTATTGCTCCACAATCCGTTTGGCGTAATCGGGCACATGCGCCTCTAGCTTTTCAGGGTGGTTGCGCTTGAGATACAAATAATTGCGGGTAAAGTGAGAGTCGATAGAAAACCGAGCATATTCCAGCCCTTTAGGACCAATTTTGTCAATCACCACCCCCATCAGTTTGGCTGCCCACATCGGCAGGGTTACGCCCTTGTCATAGGCAGGAATGCTCTGTTGCACCGCTGCGTGGCGATCGCCCTGCGACATCACAGGTTGGGTTTCAAGTTGGTTCCACGCCAGATCGAGCATCATCTGACCGCGATCGTTGCGCACCACAAGCCACTGCCAACCATAGGGGGCACCCATATAGCCCACCACCAGATCGGCCAGAGAGTTGACGTAGTCAAAACAGCTCATACACGAAGGAGCAAACACATCTTTGAGTTGGTTGGTTTTTAGCCCAAAGAAGGGCACCATTTCTACGGAACTGTCTTCATGCTTAAAGTGCACCCGATAATCTTGCATAAACTCGTAGTGAACCACTGTTTTGGGCGATCGACTCGTAGTTTCTAAAAACTTTTGCAGTCCCTCACGGGTGACATTATCTACACAGGGAGTACCTAACACATACAGTTTTTCTAGTCCTAGCTGTTTTTCAACCGCTCGCAAAGCTTGAATCTGGCACCCTACACCAATCACCAGCAACCGCTTCAGTCCAGATTGCTCTACCTGTTCCAACACCGAGAGGTTGGGTGACAACGTGGGCTTATTGACTCGTGCTGCCAAAATGTCTTCAGGGGTGCGGGCAATCACAGGCATGGGTTGAAAGCGATCTTCTTTGGTGTTTTGCACACACACCACGCCTTCCACTAGCCCCCGGTTCAACATCTCAATGGCGATCGTGCTGACAATCCCTGTCCACTGTGCGCCTTCAATCGGCTCAACACGACGGGCTGCCATCATCGTCTGATTGACCCCAAAGTAGATATCGTCTGGATTCTCCAAATCGCGGCTGCGACCGTGAGCTTCGACTTCTAAATCCGCTACTTGTTGATTAATAAAGGCACACGCTTCTTTGACATAGTGAATATAGTAGGTGTCACACAACCCGCATTCACTACACAACTCTTTAGCAGGGCGACGGCTCCCACTTTTGAGTGCCTTGGCTTTGTGATGAGTCGAAGGTGGCCGAGATTCAGCAGAGGAATCGCTCGCTGAGCGAGGAGGATGGGTAGAAGTCATGTAAAACTAAATCTTGCTAAATAGCTCAAAAACTGGTTCTAAATTTGGTTAATACCCTCTTCCCACAATACCGTAGAGCCTGACCCAGAGCTACTTAAGATCAAGGATTCGATCATCAATACCATCTAGAATCCTATGTGCGACTATTCCAGATCCTCGGTTTCTAGGGATGTAACGAGGCACCTTTCGGTCAGACCCAACGAAAAACTGGGGATCTAAACCCCTGAATTGCAGGTTGCGTATCTAGAAAAAGAATAGGGATTGAGTTCAGAGGACGCAACACACAGGGGACGCAACACACTTTGTTAGAATCTTTAAGTGTCGAAATTCACGCGATGTGTTCACCATTTGTTAAATATTGACGAATGTAACAACACCGCACACTTCATTGCTTGAACCTCATTGTTAGTAGCCCCATGAGTAATTCAGACCGCCGACCAATTTTGCTTGATTTTGAAAAGCCTTTGATGGAATTAGAGGCACGCATCACTCAAATTCGCGAATTGGCTGAAGAAAATGATGTCGATGTGTCTGACCAGATTCAAAACCTGGAATTGCGAGCCGCACAGCTTCGTCAAGAGATTTTTAGTAACCTGTCTCCATCCCAACGATTGCAGGTAGCACGTCACCCCCGCCGTCCTAGCACGCTTGACTACATTCAGGCTATGACAGATGAATGGCTTGAGTTGCATGGCGATCGCGCAACAGGGACGGATGACCCTGCGATGGTGGGTGGTGTGGCTCGGTTGGCAGGTCGTCCAGTCGTCATGCTGGGGCACCAAAAAGGGCGTGATACTAAAGACAATGTCACTCGCAACTTTGGCATGGCTTCTCCCGGTGGCTATCGCAAAGCCATGCGACTGATGGAACATGCAAACCGCTTTGGCATGCCCATTCTGACGTTTATTGATACTCCGGGTGCTTACCCCGGCGTTGAAGCAGAACGGTTGGGGCAAGGAGAGGCGATCGCCTACAATCTGCGCGAAATGTTTCGGTTAGAGGTGCCGATCATCTGTACAGTAATTGGTGAAGGTGGCTCTGGCGGCGCATTAGGCATTGGTGTGGGCGATCGCTTTTTGATGTTTGAGCACTCAGTGTATTACGTGGCTAGCCCTGAAGCCTGTGCTGCCATTCTTTGGAAAGATGCGGGCAAAGCACCCCAGGCAGCAGAGGTTTTAAAGATCACCTCTCAAGATTTAAAGAGTTTGGGGATTTTGGATCAGACATTGCCAGAACCCATAGGCGGTGCTCATGCCAACCCCATAAAAGCCGCAGAGGTACTGAAAGCGGCTCTCATTCAAAATCTTGACGAGCTGACTCAAATGACTCATGCTCAACGTCGAGAGCTGCGTTACCAGAAATTTCGCTCAATTGGCATGTTTACTGAAGTGACCGCATGAGTTGTTTCTGAAGCAACATGGATCCATTAATTGACGGTGTTATAATATTGAATGATACAATTCTTTACAACTTTGTTCATATCTTGAGGTCAATTGTTATTCACACAAATCCGTTTTAAGTTGCAACCTGTTGTTAATGGCTTGGCTCATAATCTTATCAACCTGATAAGTCTGACTCAATGGTCAAGATAGAGCAGGTGATTCCTTGAGCAGGTTGGTTCTTAAAACGTTGTGGAGAATTGACTCATCTTTAAATTAGATTTTTGTCTCTTTGATTCGCTCCACCTTTTTCTCTCGTCAACCTTTAGGCTGACCCTCGCCACATCTTACAGTTGACTGACCTGAAAAATTGTGTCCATTTTGACCCCTAGTATTGGTTCAACCCTCACTCTGTATGACGCCTTTAAACGATCGTCGCGCCCTGATCACAGGGGCAAGTAGTGGAATTGGCAGAGAAACTGCTTTGGCGTTTGCTAAGGCAGGGGCACACTTAGTGCTGGTTGCTCGTTCTAGCGATCGCCTTGAGGAGGTGGCCGCCAAAGCCAAACAATTCGGGGTCGAGGTTAGCACTCATAGTGTTGACCTCGCTGAGGTTGAGCAGGTTAGAGCTGCGATCGCGCAGATCGCTGCTAACCAACCGATTGATATTCTCATCAATAACGCGGGAATAGGCTATACAGGTGCTCTGTCAGATATGCCCCTGGCTGATTGGCAGGCTGTCATCAATCTCAACCTGACCAGTGTGTTGCAGTGCATTCAAGCTGTATTACCTGGGATGCGCGATCGGCGGCAGGGCATCATCATTAATGTGGCATCCATCGCTGCCTATGCCTCTTTCCCTGATTGGGGCGGTTACAGCGTCAGTAAAGCAGGATTAGTAAGTCTTTCTAAAATCCTGGCAGCAGAAGAGCGTCCTCATGGCATTCGTGTGGTCATCGTTAGCCCTGGTTCGGTCAATACCCCCATTTGGGATACTGACACCGTTCAAGCTGACTTCGATCGCTCTCAAATGTTGACCCCTGACATTGTGGCTCAGTCTATTCTTCACGCCGCCTCACTGCCCCCCCATGCAGTGATTCAAGAATTGACAATCATGCCCAGTGGTGGCGCGCTCTAAAGTTTCATGTGTTTACGTTTGTCCAATTACTCTCGAAAAATTGACTTAGATCATTATGACTATTGCTTCTAACGGCTACAACGGTTCTAACCAACAGACCTCAAAGCCCCAATCTTCCTCCGAATCCACCGAAACCATCAATGTCCCTGTCCGTCCTGATCGAACAACTCCCAGCGAACAGGCAATTAATCGCGGAGCAACGGTCGAAGTTTCTACCGAAGAAATGATGGAATCGGTGCGTACCATGTTGATTGGGGTGGGTGAAGATCCAGATCGGGAAGGATTACTCAAAACTCCCAAACGGGTCGCTGAGGCCATGCAGTTTTTAACCAGTGGCTACAATCAATCTTTGGAAGAATTGGTCAATAATGCCATCTTTGACGAAGGGCACAATGAGATGGTCTTGGTGCGAGATATCAATGTTTTTAGCTTGTGTGAACACCACATGCTGCCATTTATGGGCAAAGCTCACGTTGCCTACATCCCTAATCAAAAAGTGGTGGGCTTAAGCAAATTAGCCCGCATTGTCGAAATGTACTCTCGTCGTCTGCAAGTGCAAGAACGGTTGACCCGTCAAATTGCGGAAGCGGTGCAAGCCATCTTAGAACCGCGAGGAGTGGCTGTGGTGATGGAAGCAACCCACATGTGCATGGTCATGCGTGGGGTTCAAAAGCCTGGTTCCTGGACCGTTACCAGCGCAATGTTGGGGGTGTTTCAAGATGATTCCAAGACTCGCGAAGAGTTCTTGAGTCTGATTCGCCACCAGCCTGCATTCTTCTAAGACAACCGTCTAAGACAAGCGATCGCGCCAGTGTCGGGTTGCCTCCTGTAAATGGGGGGGCAACCATTTGTCATATTGGGGATAAATCGGTAATCGAGGGACTAGTTGCCATCCAGCGTCACGGATCACTGTAGCGATCGCCTCATGATAGCGATGGGGATAGTCAGGGTTAACCTCATCAATGGGACCAATGCCCCCCAAATCTCTGGCCCCTGCCGCAAGGCATTGTAACAAACTCGACGGATCTGAAATCAAATTGGGTGGAATTTGCAGCGTAATCTCGTCGGGGAGAATCTCACGGGCGATCGCCACTACGTCAGCTAATTTTTGAGCCGGAAAAGGACTCCCCTGATTAGCTTGAGATTGCCCTGGACTGTGGGGTTGCAAAATTACTTCTTGAATGTGACCCCAGCGTGATTGAATCTGAGCGATCGCCCGCAACGTATCCTGCCAATCTGCTTCTGTCTCACCAATACCTAAAAGCAGCCCAGTTGTAAACGGAATTTTTAGCATTCCTGCCCATTCCAATTGTTGCAGTCGCGCTTCAGGAATTTTGCTGGGGGCGTGTTTATGAACCGTTTGTAACAATCTAGGCGTGACCTGCTCCACCATCAAGCCCATTGATACATTCACATGTCTCAGAGCCGCCATCTCCTCAAACCTGAGAGGTCCTACATTGGTGTGCGGCAGAAACCCTAACCGGAGGGCTAAGTCACACAGGTCATAAACCCGTTGAAACCAGGCTAGTCGTTTCGGATGGTGGGGATGTACTTCACCACTAAGAACCAGAATCTCAATGACTCCGTGCTCTGTAAAAGAACTTTCCTGAGAGAGTAATCGCAATCGCTGCAACTCAGATTCAGCTTGTGCCAAACTTAACCACTCATCTGTGCCTGGTTTTACCCGAAAGTTGCAGTAAGTGCAGGCATTGAAGCACTCGTAGGTCGGCACAACCGTGTAGGCAGGGCTAAAAGTAATGACAGGTAACACGGTAAAGATTAAGAAAATATTTCTTAAACAAGGAATGTTTCTAATTATGAATCAGAGTAATGGGTTTTGTGGTGTGCAGGACACAGGGAAAGGACTTAGGTCAGTTTAGCTGAGGCGAGAGAGGGATGACTTCAATCTGAACAGAATCAACGAAACCACCTATTCACAAAGGGTTTTACTCTTTCCCTTAATTTTTTTCAGTGGCTCAGTTTCTGTAGTTGAATTAATAATTCGATGAGTAAAAGCTCACAAAGTGCTTTACAAACTGAAATAAATCCCTTAAACTTCATACATAGTCGAATAAACGACTGTAAATTTTTGTACACATAACAAGCAATCATTACCTATGACGACTGTACTTCAGAAGCGCGAGAGTGCTAATCTGTGGGAGCAATTTTGTCAGTGGGTCACTAGCACCGAGAATCGCCTGTATGTAGGTTGGTTCGGCGTGTTAATGATTCCTA
>JANRJA010000249.1:0-59226 GCA_033764315.1 Oculatellaceae cyanobacterium bins.114 | reverse complement strand
GCGGGGTGCGCCTCTCACAACCCGCCCATTTCACAACTGATTTAGGACTGCTATATGCAAAAGTGTGTTTTTTCTGATGCAAACAGATGTTTTTGTAAATTGAAGTTAGGATCGCCATAGAAATCATAATTGTCTGCGTATATATATAATTTTCTATGTATTAATGGTTTCATGCGCCTCTCCTTTCCCCACCTATTCCGTCAACCCATTCCCAACATTTCTCTGTGGTGGGTTCTCGTTATTTCCTTTGTGTTGCAGACAGCTAGTGCCATAGCATTAGTAGGGTATTCATTTAACATGCACACCGATCCCACCCAAATTCTTTATCTGGGTGGGTTTATGCTGGTTATGACAACCGCGATCGCTGTCATCACAACTCGTTGGATTACCCAACCCATTTTAAGACTCCAGCAAGCCTTCACTGCACTCGCTCACGGAGAGGGGCAACCATTATCAGAAGACATCGCGATCGCCGAACTCAAAACTTTAACTCAGTCTTTTAACCAACTTCGTGAACAATATCGCCATGAACGAGACAGCAAAGAACAGTTACAGTTGCTAACCGATGCCTTGCCCGTGTTCATGTCCTATACCGATAGCGAACAACGCTACCAGTTTGTTAATCAGGCTTACGAAACCCACTTTGGCATGAGCCGTGAGGAAATTTGTGGTCACCATGTCCGCGACATTATTGGCGAGACAAACTATACTCTCGCTTATCCCTGGATTCAACGAGCACTGGCAGGAGAATTAGTCAGTCATGAGTTAACGATACCGCAGGCACCTGAATCAGAACGATGTTTCTCAGTCATTCTAGTTCCCGATGTAACGGCTCAATCCCAGGTCAGAGGCTACTACAGTCTGGCTATTGATGTTAGCGATCGCAAAGACATTGAACTGGCACTGCAAATTAGCGAAGCGCATCAACGAGCCTTGATTCAAGCTCTTCCTGACCTGCTCATGCGGATCAACCGAGCAGGGATTTATCTAGAATTTGTCAACACGCCCAACTTTCGAGTGGTCGGCAATTTGCCTGAGTTGGTTGGCACCCACGTCAGTGAAAGCCTTCCCCCTAATGCGGCTCAACAACGCTTGACCGCTATTCAAACGGCATTGCAAACCCAGTCTATTCAAATCTATGAACAAAACCTCTCGATTGATAACAACATCCAAATCGAAGAGGTTCGAGTATTTCCCTACAGTGATGATGAAGTGTTGTTGTTGGTGCGTGATATTAGCGATCGCAAAGCTGCTGAACTTGCCCTTCAAGCCAGCGAAGCTCGATATCGCACCCTCACCGAAATCAGCCCCGTGGCTATTTTCCGGTTTGATGCCTCTTTAAACTGTGTCTATGTCAACGATCGCTGGAGTGAAATGACAGGCAGACCTAAAGAATCTGCTTTAGGTAAAGGATGGATTGAAGCCCTGCACCCCGATGAGCGTGAGTTTGCGTTAGCTCAATGGAATGACATCTCTTTGCAAGAGATTACGGACAATTTCATTATCCAACAGGGAGAAGGGAGACATCTCCGCCCCGATGGCAGCATCAATTGGTACTACGTTCAAGTCGCCAGAGAACTAGATGCAACAGGTGCGTTAATCGGTTATGTTGGCAGTCTGACCGATATCACCGATCGCAAACAAGTCGAAGTTGCTTTATACGAAAGCGAAGAACAATTTCGACAGATTGTCGATAGTATTAACGATGTCTTCTTTCTCAGAGTTGTGGAGACGGGTGAACTGCTCTATCTCAACCCCGCCTATGAGCAGATTTTGCAATGCTCTCGTGAGATAACCTATCAAAACCCTGAATGTTGGATTGATAGAATTCACCCAGAAGACCGCGATCGCATTTCAACAAAGCTTCAGCAAGAGCTAAAGGGCACCGAATTCTTCAACGACGAATACCGCATTGTTCATCCCGATGGCTCGATTCGCTGGATTTGGGATTGTAGTTTTCCCATTCGCAATCAAGCTGGAGAAATCTATCGGTATGCCGGGATGAACCGTGACATCACCGATCGCAAACTAGCAGAACTAGCACTACAAGAAGCACTGCAAACCCTAACCCATCACATCGAAACCTCTCCCTTGGCAACCATTCGCTGGAATCGAGAGTTTCGAGTTGAAAGCTGGTCTAACCAGGCAGAAACCATCTTTGGCTGGACAGCCGACGAGGTGATGGGGAAAACCATGCTGGAGTGGCAATTCATCTTTGAGGATGATTTAGAGTATGTGAATCAGGCTGCCACCCAATTATTGCAAGGCACTAGCACAACTTGTCACAACCGTAATTATCGCAAGGATGGCTCTGTCATCGACTGCGAATGGTACAACTCCATTTTGTTAGATGAGCAGGGAAATTTAGTTTCCATTTTGTCACTCGCCTGTGATGTCAGCGATCGCAAACAAGCGGAAGCAGCCCTTAAAGAGAGTGAAGCCCGATTCCAGATCTTGGTCAAAAATGTGCCAGGGATGATGTATCGTTACTTCCCTGGCAACGATGGAGTTGGCTTTTTTACCTATGTTAGTCCTGGTTCTAATGACCTCCTAGAGCTAACCCCCGATCGCGTTCTTCAAGATGCCAATTCGGTCTGGAGTTTAATTCATCCAGACGACTTCCCCTCTCTCCAATCTTCGGTTGCCATAGCCGTACAAAACTGTGCCGATTGGAATTGGGAAGGTCGATTAACCACCCCCTCTGGTCGATTGAAATGGATTCAAGGAAAATCTCGCCCAGAGTCTACCCCTGAAGGCGTTGTTTGGGATGGATTGCTCATCGACATCAGCGATCGCAAGCTAACAGAGCTTGCCTTACAAGAGAGCGAAGAACGCTTCCGCGAAATCGCCAATACGATCCCGCAAACGTTTTTTGTGCGAGAGCTCAATCCCGATCAGTTTGCTTATATCGGCCCTGCCTACGAAAAGATTTGGGGGCGATCGCGCGATGAACTGCTAGAAAACCCTTCGGTTTGGATGGAGGCAATTCACCCAGACGACCGCGATCGCGTTCAGGCATTTATAGCCTCAAAAGTACAGGGAAATAGTGGTCAACTAGATTACCGAATTATTCGACCAGATGGATCAATTCGTTGGATTTCAGTCCAGGTAGCAGTCATTCAAGATGCTGGAGGTTATCCGCTCCGTTTTATTGGTCTGGCCGATGATATTACCGATCGCAAAATTAGCGAAATTGCCCTAGCTCAAGAAATTTTCCACCGCAGAACCCTCTTTGATACCTCGATTGACGGCATTGTCATTTTAGATCAAGCAGGCCATGTCATCGAAGCCAATGCTAGTTTTGCCCACATGCTGGGCTATTCTCTAGAAGAAGTCATCACTCTCAATTTAGTTGATTTTGATGCCCATTGGACACGTTCCGAACTAGAGCAAAAGATTAACGAGTTTGCCTTTTGTGACAACACCTTTGAAACCTGCCATCGCCGCAAAGATGGATCAATTTATGATGTAGAAGTTAGCTCAAACCCAGTTGATTGGAGTGGACAGTCTGTTCAGCTTTGCATTTGCCGAGATATCAGCGATCGCAAACAAGCCGAACTCGTGCTGCAAAGTCTAGTCGAAGGAACAGCGTCTGTCACAGGTGAAGACTTCTTCCCAGTGTTAACTCAACAAATTGCAGTAGCACTCAATGTGTCCCATGTGATTGTTTCTCAACTTCTGGGCGATCGCTTACAATCCCTCGCATTTTGCGCTGATGGTCAAAACCAGGAGAACAGTTCCTATCTCTTCCTCCATACTCCCTGTGAGCGGACTTTGCAAAACGGATTCTATTACTGCTCTAGCCATGTGCAGAGAGAGTTTCCCCTTGATCCAGATCTGGTGGCATTTGAGAGTGATAGCTATTTAGGCATTGCCTTACAAAACAACAACAGGGAGGTGATCGGGGTTCTTTGCATTCTCAACCGCACTGCGATTGTGAATCCTCAACGGGCAGAAGCATTGCTCAGAATATTTGGAGCCAGAGCCGCTGCTGAAATAGAACGGTTGCAGGCAATGGAGGCGATCCAACAACTTAACACCGAACTGGAAGAGCGGATTCAGCGACGTACTCAAGATTTGCGAGCTGAGCAATTGCGCCTTCAACTCGCGCTAGATGCCGCCAACATGGGTGCCTGGAGTTGTAGCCTGTCAACCGGGCAGTTGAATTGGTCTGACCGAGCACAAGAAATCTTTGGATATGTACCTGGCACCTTTCCGGGCGATCGCGAAACCTTTTTGGCAATGGTGCACCCAGAAGACACTGATCGTGTCATAGAAGCGATCGCCCATACCTTTGAAACCGGAGCACCTTACAACATTGAATACCGCATTCATCGTTTAGATGGTGAACTTCGTTGGCT
Source organism: Oculatellaceae cyanobacterium bins.114 (assembly GCA_033764315.1). GTDB lineage: Bacteria > Cyanobacteriota > Cyanobacteriia > Elainellales > Elainellaceae > FACHB-1407. Next base: position 54,865 of record JANRJA010000249.1, on the reverse strand, counting down.
CGCTGTTTGGGGCATGATTCCTCGACATTTACATGCTGCCGCCGCACAACTGATTGGGGTAGTCGCAGATATCACCGATCAAAAAGCGGCTTCAGCGACCCTTGCCGAAAAGAACCTGATCTTGCAGTCGGTGATTGAAAGCACACCCGATGTCATCTTCGTGAAAGACCTAGAGGGACGCATTATCACGGCCAACTCAACCTTTGCCAGTTTCTTTGGTCAACCGATCGACCAATTAATTGGCAAAGACGACACGGAACTTTGGCCCCCTGAAAAGGTGCAGCATATTCAAACCATCGATCGCCGCATCATGCAAACAGGCATTGCCGAAACCTTTGAAGAATGGGTTCCCCACCCTGACGGCACCCGCACCTATCTCACCACAAAAAGTCCCTGGTACGATAATCAAAACAATGTCATCGGTCTGATCGGTCTGGCTCGCGATATCACTGATCGCAAACAAGCTGAACAATTGCTGCGGGACAGCGAAGAACGCTTGCGATTAGCTCTTAGGTCTACTAGCCAAGGTCTCTATGACCTCAACATTCAAACTGGAGAGACGATCGTCAGCCCAGAATATGCCACTATGCTGGGATACGAGCCAGCCACTTTTCAAGAGACAAATGCAGCCTGGCTTCAACGATTGCATCCCGATGATCGAGAATCAGTCGCCGCCGCCTATCGGTCTTACATTGCTGGAGAAAGTCCTGATTACACCGTGGAATTTCGTCAGCGCACCCAAACCGGAGATTGGAAATGGATTCTCTCGGTTGGCAAAATCGTCGCCTGGGATGAGGCAGGGCAACCGCTGCGAATGCTGGGAATTCACACCGATATTGGCGATCGCAAACAAGCCGAACGAGACCTGCAAGAATCTCGCAACATGTTGAAACTCGTTCTAGACACCATTCCTCAGCGAGTGTTTTGGAAAGATCGCCAATCTAGATTTCTGGGCTGCAACTCTGCCTTTGCTCAAGACTATCAACTGACCATTGACGAAATTGTTGGCAAAACAGATCTGGAATTGCCCTGGGCAGACTGGGCACACCTCTATCGGGCCGATGATGTCATGGTGATGAATACTCGTACGCCCAAGCTCAACTACGAGGAACCAACCAACAACTTAAATGGGGAAGAAATCTGGATCCGTAGCAGCAAAATTCCCTTGACCAGCAGCCAAGGCGAAGTGCTCGGTGTGCTCGGTTGCTATGATGACATTACCAATCTCAAACAAGCCGAAGCTGCGTTGCAACAGATCAATTTAGAACTAGAGCAACGAATTCAAGAGCGCACCGTCGATCTCCAGCAAGCTGTAGAAGCGGCTGATGCAGCAAACCGAGCAAAAAGCCTTTTTCTAGCCAACATGAGCCATGAACTGCGAACTCCCCTGAATGTCATTCTTGGCTTTACTCAACTCTTGCGTCGCGACTCCTCTTTAAATCTAGAACAGCAAGACTGCATCCGCATCATGCATCGCAGTGGTGATCACCTATTGCATCTCATTAACGAAATTTTAGATTTATCTAAAATCGAAGCTGGACGCACCACGTTAGAAAACACCCCTATTGATTTGTATGGGCTGTTATACGATTTGCGAGGCATGTTTCAAGAACGAGCAGCCAATAAAGGGTTACAGTTCAATCTTGAAATTAATCCCAATACTCCCCAATTTGTCATCACTGATATTAACAAGCTCCGCCAAGTCCTCATTAATCTGTTGAATAATGCGATTAAGTTTACTGATCAAGGGAGTGTAGAACTGCGGGTCTCAGCTGACCATCCTCAAGTCGAGCAGGATTCCGCAGAGGTTGGCAATGAGGTAGAGAGAGATCTTGTCGATCGCGACAACTCCGTCTTAGATGAGGCTACAGACGAATCCCGATCTGCCGATCCGCTCGTCATGCTAACTTTTGAGGTCGAAGACACAGGAGTGGGCATTGCCCCCGAAGAAATAGGGATTATCTTTGACGCCTTTACCCAAGCTGAAGCGGGCAGAGTTTCATTAGAGGGAACCGGACTGGGACTGGCAATTAGTCGTCAAATTGCAACTGTATTGGGGGGTGACTTGAGCGTTCGCAGCACCCTGGCACAAGGCAGCACGTTTAATTTCTCTATTCCATTGTGCTCCACCAACATAACTCATGTGCCCCTGACGGCTAACAAATATCGGGTAATTGGCGTGGCTCTGGGTCAGCCCACCTATCGCATCTTGGTGGTCGATGACCAACCTAGCAACCGTCAATTGATGGTCAAGCTCCTAACTCGCATCGGGTTAGAAGTACGAGATGTGGCTAGTGGTGCAGAAGCGATCGCCTGTTGGCAACACTGGCACCCTCACCTGATCTGGATGGACATTCGCATGCCAGAGATGGATGGGTGTGAAACGACGCAGAGAATTCGAGAATTAGAGCGTTTGAGAACACAAGCACCTGAGCATGAAAGTGAGAGAGTTAATGAGACCGCATCCACCCGATCCGCCGATTCTCCAGTCCCCACAAAAATCATTGCCTTCACCGTCCAGGTATCGGCTAGCGATCGCACCCTCGCCCTTGCTTCAGGCTTTGATGACTTTGTTAGTAAACCCATTCAAATAGACATTATCTTAAGTAAGATGGCAGACCATCTAGGGATCTTGTATCGCTATCAAGAAGATAGAGACCAGGGCGCAGAACTCACTCCACCCTCATCCTTTATCCCCCATCCTTCATCGCTTCAATGTATGCCCCCCGATTGGATTGCCGCCCTCCATCAGGCTGCCCTCAATTGTGATGAAGAGGAAACATTCTCACTGATCAAACAAGTTCCAGCAGAGCATACTACGTTGATTAGGGGCTTAAATCATTTACTTCAAAACTATAGGTTTGAGGTGATCCTACAACTGACCCAACCCGACACCCCATCCAACTAACCAAGTCCTGATTCATTAAAAAGCATTGAGAATCTGAAACAAGCCAGTTGTTAAATTGAGAATTGAATTACAGTCTTTCCTGAGCGCGCGATCGCGGACAGCATATGTCAAACAGCGAAACTAGCATTAAAGCAAATCTTTTAGTCGTTGATGATCATCCTGATAATCTGCGAACTCTTTCTCTCATTTTGCAAGCCGAAGGATATAAGGTCAGGAAAGCAACCAGCGGCGCAATGGCACTGGAAACAATTTATACGCAGATCCCCGATTTGATTCTGCTAGATATTCGGATGCCCATAATGGATGGATTTGAGGTTTGTGCTGCCCTCAAGCGATCGCCCCAAACCTGCAAAATTCCCATCCTTTTCATTAGTGCCTCCAATGAAGTAGACGACAAGGTCAAAGCGTTTGAGGTAGGTGGAGCCGACTACATCACCAAACCATTTCGATCTCAAGAAGTCTTGTCTCGAATTCAGCATCAACTGATCATTCAATCGCAGTATCAGCAACTGCTCAACTTAACGCAACAACTGCAATATCTCAACTCTGACTTAGAACGTCAGGTCAAGGCTCGTACGTTAGAGTTAGAGCAAGCTTTGACCTTTGAAAGAACCTTAAAACGTATCTCTGATCAGATGCGCGACACCTTAGACCAACACCAAATTTTGCGGACAGCGGTCGAAGAACTGACAAGTGCCCTTGGAGGATTTTGTTGTGACGCGGCTCTATATAGCCCCGATCGCCTCACCTCTACGATTCGTTACCAATATGTCCAACCCAACTATCCAGTGACCCAAGGGCAAACCCTCTTAATAGCAGATGCTCCCGAAATCTACGACCAATTACATCAAAGATATTGTTTTGCCTTTTGCCAGCTTCAACCCACGTCCACTCCCGATCAGTCTGCTATTTTGGCTTGCCCCATCTTTGACGACCAGGTCGAAAAAAAAGGAATTTTAGGAGACCTATGGGTGTTTAAATCTACCCCATCTAGCTTTAGTGAGCGAGAAGTGCATTTGGTCGAGCAAGTAGCCAATCAATGTGCGATCGCCCTACGTCAGGCAAGACTCTATACATCAGCTCAGCGACAAGTCACAGAATTAGAACGGCTCAATCAACTCAAAGATGACTTTTTAAGCACTATTTCTCATGAATTAAGAAGTCCGTTATCTAACATGAATCTGGCATTGCAAATGTTAGATCTGCTAACTCAATACGGACAAAATCTGTTAGAAAAAATTTCACAACCTGATACTTTAACTAACAAAGCGGTTCAGTATTTTGAGATTCTTAAACTAGAGTGCGATCGCGAACTCCAATTAGTAAACGATTTATTAGACTTGCAGCATTTAGAAGCAGGAGTTCATGTTGCAGAACCGATCGCAGTCAATCTATTGGATTGGTTGCCTCATATGATTGACGCCTTTCAAGCCAAGACTCAAGAACAGCAACAAGTCCTGCACCTGGATTTAGATGACAATATTCCGTTTTTCACCGTTGATTTTTCTGCATTAAGTCGAGTTGTCACAGAATTACTAAATAACGCTTGTAAGTATACTCCAGCTAACGAAATAATCACGGTTTCCGCCACTCTAGAAGCAGAAAAACTCTGTCTCCAAATTTCTAACACTGGCGTCGAAATTTCCTCAGAAGAACTAGGTCACCTCTTTGATAAGTTCTACCGCATTCCCAACAATGATCCCTGGAAACATGGCGGCACTGGATTAGGGCTAGCTCTGGTCAAAAAATTGGTAGAGCAACTAGATGGAAGCATTACAGTAGACAACCGCAATGAAACGTTATGCTTTACGGTTTGGCTACCCATTACCGCTTACTCTCTAAACGAGGCTTCAGAGTAGGCTATAGTCTGTTCGATTAAGACACGAACGTCCTACGGCACCTCCCATTGCCAAGGGAAGATTGGGAGGGGTTGCATTTGTAGCATTTGCCATATTTTCACATCAAATTGGTATAAGACCATTGATTTCACGATGAGAACATAATTGTATTAACATTAGACTCAATGTATCTTATATGGACTCATTATAAGACGACTGAGTTTCACGCGAGACAAGATTGTATCGCAAGCAAAGGTTTAGCTAGGACGGGTGCAGGAGTTCTACCCCTTTGTCTTACCTGTCTCGACAACAAGATATATTGGCAGTGCAAACTCTCTGCGGATTACGCAGAAGCGATTTGGAGTGATGTTGATCGAGTTCTATCTCTTGTTTCTTCTGTCTCTTCTGTTGCAGCAATCAAGCAACATTCTTCATACACTGATCTGATCTAATCTATCTCTCACAACTTGTTCAAACGCTTGACTAAAATGGCTTTGACAAAACTTGAGAGCTTGTTGTAAATCTGCAATTGCGTCTTCTCGTTGACCCATCCGAGCGCGGACGACACCTCGAATGTAATAGGCGTATTCATCTTCAGGATATAACTGATTGACATCTGTCGTTTCCAGCAATTTTGCCTGTTGAAAATCTTGAACGGCAGCAGCGCGTTGATGCTGTTTTGCTTCAGGAGAATCACCCATTCTCAGCCGCAGGTTGCCCCGGTAATAGTACGCCACAATTGACTGTGGGTTCATTTCTAACATGCGATCAAAGTTGGCGATCGCATCATCATTCATTCCCAACCAATATTGCAGGAGAGCAATTTTGTAGTATTGCTTGGCAGTAGGTTCAGGTGTCAAACGCAAGTTTTCTAAAAACTCATGAAGAGCAGAACGATATCTACCCATATACAAAAGAGCCGTCCCTTTAATAGCATAGAAAAGAGTTAATTCAGGATTGATTTGAAGAGCACGATCACAATCTTGAATGGCCTCCTGATGCAAGCCTAATTCCAGTTTGGCATGGCTACGAAGGGAATAAGCGGTTAAAGAATGTTCATCAGAATGTTCATTGAGAAGGATGCGATCGCAATCTTGAATCGCCTCCTGATACAATTTCATATCCAAATAGATAGCCACACGATTTAAGTAAGCATCTACCAAATTCGCATCGATTTGCAGCGCATGATTTAAATCTTCTAATGCAGCGGAATAATTTTCCAGTGCAGCGTTTACTACGCCTCTAGACATCCAGGCATCCGCCAGTGTTGGGTCAAGTTGTAGCGAGTGATCCAGATGTTGTAGTGCCGCAGAGTAATCGCCAGAGTTAGAGAGCAGCGCACCTTTAGACATCCAGACCTTAGCATTGTGACGGTCTGTAATCAGTTTTAAGTTCGTGCTGTAATTTAAGTCCTTTAACATTCCAGGAATGTCATTCATGCCCTGACGAGCCGCAGCTCTAAAATCGTAAACGCCTAATAGTTCTGGATTGCGTTTTAAGACATAATCGCAGTCTGCAAAAGCTTTTTCATACTCTTTGAGTTGCAATTGTGCCCAACTACGACCGACACGAGCTTTTGTCAAATTGGGCTTTAATTCTAACGCTCGATTGTAGTCTATTAGGGCATTTTGTGGCTGCTCTAGTGCGGTGTAAGTGAGTCCGCGATCGCAATATGCCTGTGCGGAATCTGGTTGCAACTCGATCGCACGAGTCTGATCGGCTAATGCTGCATCATAATTTTTTAGCTCAAAATAACAGCTTGCCCGACAGCTATAAATCTTCTGCAAATTTGGATTGAATGCTAAAGCCTCGTTACAGGATGCGATCGCCGACTCATAGTGTCCTTTTGCATATTGGTTTTTGGCACGATTTAACAGCGGAATCGCAAACAAGGGATTAGGAGAGGGAGTATCAGCAGGAGACATATGGGTTCAATACGAATTGAGTCTATTGAAAGAACAGCGATCGCATGATTAATGCCATCATTCGTACATTAGAAAAATTGCAGCCCCTTTAAAGTTAAAACGTTTTTAGACAGGAGTTGGCAACGTTTTGAAATGAATCTTGTAGAAACCCAGATGAGTATAAAGTTTCACTGCACAAACCCCACTTAGGACATCAATACTCCACTGTGAAAGATAAAGCTGCCAATTTCGATTTGCCATTTCCGATTCCGCCACAACATATTCAGGGCAATTCAAGCGCAGGTTGCGATCGCCAAAGGGAGCATTCACCAGAGCATAATGATGAGGACGTTCAGGGCTTTTGTGCTGATAAGGGCGAAAGAAAGTGCAGGTAACACAGTACCTGTCATTACAATGATGCGCTGGATCTGGTGATTTCGGCTGCAAGAGCAGCGATCGCTGTGTTGTAATCGGGTTCAGCGGTTAGCTCAGAGACAATTTCTCGATAAGTCACAATACCGCTGGAATTGACCACAAAGACAGCACAGGCTAACAGTCCCAGGTCTTGAATCAACAGCCCCCAATTGCGGGCAAAATCCATATCTCGGTAGTCAGAGAGTAACGTTATGTTGTCAATGTCTGCCGCTGTTTGCCAGCGAACTTGGGCAAAGGGAAGATCCGCAGAGATCAGGAAACTGGCAACGGAACCATTCAGAGTCGCCAGCATTTCGCTGAACGTTCTGATAACCGCACTACAGGGTGAAAGATCGACAGAAGGAACCGTTAGGAAAAGCCGTATTTTTCCGTGTGATTGCGCCAGAGGTAGCACGGGTGACAGGTCATTGCCCATCACCCGCACATTACGAGCGCGATCGCCCTCCTTCAGTGGTAAGCCGACCAACCGCATCGATTGACCTTGAACGATGATATGCATCACTTTCACAGAGCTTGCAAGAGTAACATCCTAATTCTTCCAGTAGTTGTTAGCAGCGGCAATTGTGGCAAACTCATTGAACAGTTTTCTGAGACGTTTACTCTGAAAACTCCATTGTGAACGCTTTACTCATCTCAAAATCATTGACTGCAAACCTGATGTGCACAATCCTTGGCACGAGAGTTCGGTCCTCAAGGAATTCATATTGCTCATATTGTCGTAGATGGAATAATTAACACGGCTAGAGTGCGTTCAATGGCACTAGAGCGTGAGGAGCACACAATGCTGAAACCTGAGGCGATCGCTTGAGATGTACTGGCAACTTCACAGCCAAGACCCAACTGCATGGACATTGGAACTTGATTTACGACCTGCTGTAGAGAAATTCTAAACGTCTTGAACAATTTGTAGAACCGCTTGCACCAAGGGTGATGAGCGGTTTTTTGATGGGTGAATTGCCAAGACCACTTGAGGAAAAGCAGGTTGCAAATCTCGAATGAATATAAGAAGTTGATATAAAAAGACAATACATTTCTAACTTTTGGATGAGCCAGTGATTTTGTAAATTACTAACAATAAAGAGTCATAACGAGTCAGTAAATTACTCAGATTACCTTACTCAAATTACTTTATGTTTGATGATTGAAAAACGTTTGCGAGTATAAGACACGACTTACTCAATATCTAGAACCTTGATTCAGCCTTTATTCTAGAAGCATTGAATCATTACAAGTGCAGTGATAGAAAACCAGTGACACTGAGAGCTATTGCATCCACCGATCGCAACTAAAACCGAACTAGTTACTTCTATCCGCTTTCATCCATCTACAACAGAGCTTTTTGCCTACAGAAAAAACGATTCAGTGGGCATGAATCAAGTTACCAGTAATTCTGACATGTGACGAAGGAATATGATGACCGCAGAAGAACAACGATTACAAGAAGAACGCGATCGCACTGCTTATTGGAGTCGTTGGGGTCCTTATCTCTCAGAGCGGCAGTGGGGTACGGTGCGAGAAGATTACTCTGCTGATGGGAGTGCCTGGGACTATTTCCCTCACGATCAGGCGCGATCGCGGGCATATCGTTGGGGCGAAGACGGTATTGCAGGACTGTCAGATAATCATCAGCGATTGTGTTTTGCCATTGCCTTGTGGAATGGAGAAGACTCAATTCTAAAAGAGCGAATGTTTGGCTTAAATAGCACCGAAGGTAATCACGGAGAAGATGTTAAGGAGTATTATTTCTACCTGGATAATACGCCCACACACTCCTATATGAAGTGTTTGTATAAGTATCCACAACAAGCATTTCCTTATCATGAATTAGTTGAAGAGAATCAAAAACGTGGGTATGAAGATCCAGAATATGAACTTCTAGATACCGGAATTTTTGATGAGAACCGTTACTTTGATGTCTACATTGAATACGCCAAGAACTCATCAGAAGATATTTTGATTTGGATTCATGTAACCAATCGAGGAGCCGAGACAAAAACGCTGCATCTGTTGCCCACCCTCTGGTTTCGCAACTACTGGTCATGGGGCTATGACTTTGAAAAACCGAGCTTAAAAAGATTATCCACTCTCAATATTGTTGAAGCGTCTCATCCACTTCTAAAACAACACTGGCTTCATTTTGAAGAATCGCTAGAGGTGTTGTTTACCGAAAATGAGACCAATGTTGAGCGATTGTTTAACACACCTAATCAATCACCTTATGTCAAAGATGGAATTCATAATTACCTGATTCAAGGGCAGCAGGATGCGGTCAATCCAGAGCAGGTTGGAACAAAAGCAGCGGTTCATTATGTGCTGACGATTCAACCGGGAGAAACTCAATCGGTGAAGTTACGCCTGACTGATGTTTCACCCGACAGCGATAGTAATGCTCCCTTGGGTAACTTTGAATCTATCTTTCATACCCGACAGCAAGAAGCAGACGAATTTTACGCCCGAATTACAAAGCCTTGTGACCTGACTGACGATGAACGCCACATACAACGACAGGCGTTTGCAGGTATGTTGTGGACAAAGCAATTCTACTATTTTGTTTTAGAAGACTGGATCAAAGGTGATCCAGCAGGACCCACCCCACCCCCAGAGCGGCGATCGCTCCGCAATGGGGAGTGGCTACATCTCTTCAATAACGACATTCTTTCGATGCCCGATAAATGGGAGTTTCCGTGGTATGCCGTTTGGGATATGGCATTTCATGTACTACCATTAGCCATGCTCGATCCGGACTTTGCCAAACGCCAGTTGCAACGACTGACACGAGAATGGTACATGCACCCAAATGGGCAACTTCCTGCCTATGAATGGTCGTTTAGTGATGGCAATCCACCCCTGTTTGCCTGGTCTGCCATGCGAGTCTATCAAATAGAGCAAGAGATTTATGGACGCCGCGATCGCCACTTCCTGGAACGGGTTTTTCAAAAGTTGCTGCTCAACTTTACCTGGTGGACGAATCGTATCGATACGGAAGGTAAAAATGTCTTCCAGGGTGGTTTCCTGGGTATGGACAACATTGGCGTGTTCGATCGCAACGCCCAACTACCTGGAGGTGGTTCTCTGACTCAGTCTGACGGTACCAGTTGGATGGCAATGTATGCTTTGAATATGCTCACCATTGCCCTCGAACTAGCCAAAGAAAACTCAGTTTACGAAGATATTGCCAGCAAATTCTTTGAGCATTTCTTGCGAATCTCAAATGCCATGAATGGTATCGGTGAAACTGAAATGCCTTTGTGGGATGAGGAAGATGGGTTCTACTACGATGCCTTGCATTTTCCTAATTGTGACAAGCAAATGCTGCTGAAAGTACGATCAATGGTCGGGTTAGTGCCACTATTTGCAGTTCAACCAATGGAGTTAGAAACCCTGGAGCAGTTTCCAGATTTCAAACGTAGAACCGAGTGGTTCATTGAACATCGACGTGATTTAACATCAGGAATTGCTTGTATGCAGCAACACGGAAAAGGCGATCGCAGGCTACTGGCAATTGTGAATCGCGATCGCCTCCAACGAATCCTACATCGAATGCTTGATGAGAATGAATTCCTCAGTCCCTACGGCATTCGCTCTGTCTCTAAATACCATGCAGAGCATCCCTATGGGTTTGAAGTTGAGGGTCAGCGGTATGAGGTGAAATATGAGCCAGCCGAATCAGGAAGCAGTTTGTTTGGCGGTAACTCTAATTGGCGCGGACCCATCTGGCTACAAATGAATCTCCTGATCATTGAATCGTTACAGGAGTTTTATACCTATTTGGGTGATGATTTTAAAGTTGAGTGCCCAACCGGATCAGGGCAGGAAATGACATTGGGAGAAGTGGCGATCGACCTCTCTCAACGACTGATTAAAATCTTTACCCGTAATGAATTGGGACACCGACCTGTGTTTGGTAAACAGTCAAAATTTCAGACTGATCCGCATTGGCGTGATCATATTCTCTTCCATGAATATTACAACGGTGATAATGGTGCTGGACTGGGTGCCAGTCATCAAACGGGGTGGGCAGGCGTGATTGCCAAACTGATTCACCTCAATGGTATTTATGGTGTGCAAAATCAGATTCCTGAGTTGTTGAAGAGGCACCCCTTAACCACTGTCGCAAAGTGAACTTTAAGCGTTGAAAAATAACAATACTAGTCCAGGGTATTTATCTAATACCCATTTAAGCAGCGAACCTTGTACTTGACCCCACCGCCTACGGCACCTCCCCTTGGCAAGGAGAGGTTGGGAGAGGTTGGAAGGGAAACCAATCTCCCAAAAATATCGGCTCACTCATAGTATTGAAGGTTTATCTGTGATCAAGCATTTAATACTTTGAAAGTAACCTGAATATGCAGTCCTCACGAATACGACATGCAGCCTAACGTTCCAATCAGTGGCAACTATAGCCTAATGCTCAGCACCAGTCGCTCTCAATTGTCCGCTGCATTGGGGTTGTTGTGCTGCGCTATGGATAGTGATTTGGATTCTCAATCAATAGCCCTTCGTTAACAGCAGCCAGGTTTAATTCCTCATCTGCGGAAACAAAAATGATTGGCGATAACCCGTTAGCCATACAAAGCTGATTGATTGCAAACCCCGCCGCTAGCTGAACAGCATCGTAACCACGTAACCCTTGTGTCTCAGCTAGTGCCATAGCGGAATTAATAATCCCTTCTGTAATTTCAATAACCTGATAATCAGTTTGTAAATCACTCCTCAACTGATTACAAACTAACGCTGCATCTGCTGCGGTAATACTACTGTTACGTGCCCTTCGTGTAATTGCGGCAACAATTTCAACCCCTGTTATCGCTGCATCAAAAAATTCGTTGCTTAACGTTGGAGTAAACAAGCCTAACACCCACGCTGAACCAGTTTCGTTGATATATCGCTTGACCAGCGCACTACTATCTAGAAAATAGATTGCCATCTAGCGGCGTTCCCCAACAATTGTTTGGGAAATTGGTTCACCTTGAACCTGGATAAGACGTTGATGCGTCCTCTCTTCAAAATTTGGGTTCTTAATCTGCCGAACCAACCCAGATCCTACTAATGCTTGATGGAATGCTGCTCGCTTTGCAGGCACTTCGTCATCTCTTAAATATCTTTGGATTACCTGACTAAGCTGCTGTAACTCAGATGGTTCTAGCGACTGCAACTGATTAATAATTTGGTTGAGAAGTGCTTGCGGCATGGTTGGTGATTGCGGACTGGCTTTGCTATCTATTCTACAAAAACTTAAACCAAGTGCCTCACAAATAACCTTACAGAGATGTCCCCACCAAGAGCTTCCGCAGCACAACGCTTGCGGTCAGCGGTTGCCGATACCTTTGCATCCTACCCAAGCGGCTTCGTCAATCCGCTGCACCGCAATTGTTGGAGTGCGACAACTAATGCAAGTATATCAGATATGATATAAAAGGTGTATGGACAAAACAGATAAACCATTGGTGTGGTTACATGGGGAGGTAAAAACCCCACCCTTTAGCCAAGAAGCACGCATAGAAACAGGTGTTTTGTTGAGGAGATTGCAACAGGGCGAAAGTTTAGGATTGCCCCACTCAAGACCAATGCCGAGTATTGGGGCACACTGCCATGAACTGCGAGTTCGAGATGCAGGTAAGAATTGGAGAATCATCTACCGTATTGATGACGATGCAATTCTCATTCTTGAGGTATTTCACAAAACAACAAGAACAACTCCCGCCAGCATTATTGATACCTGCCAAAAACGCTTGAGCAAGTATGACAACGATCAGGAGGATTAGGATTATGGACGAAGCTAAGAGAAAAAAATTAGAGGACAAAGGCTGGAAAGTTGGAACAGTTTCAGAATTTCTAGACCTCACGCCAGAAGAAACAGCACTCATTGAAATTAAGCTGGCATTGAGCCGTAACCTGAAGGAACGACGGCAAAAATCAATGACTCAAACAGAACTGGCAGATAAATTGCACTCCAGCCAACCCCGTGTTGCCAAAGCTGAAAATGGTGATGCGTCTGTTTCTATTGAACTGCTGATTCGGGCAATGCTGGCAACAGGTGCAACCCCTCAAGAAATTGGTCAAGTGATTGCACAAGTAGGTTGAACTCAATCTCCCACAAATAACCCTGCTGTACTGTTTCAACCGAGAACTAAGCGGCATAACGGTCGTGTTCAGCGGCGGCGAATAACCTTTGTATCAACACCAAGATCTAGATACCGTCCGCTGCAACACGGTTGTTAGACGGCAGAGCTTTTCGGGGTAAGCAGCAGTAATAAGTTGGCTTAATTCAATAAGATCTGGTCAAGGGATAAATGACACTACTGAGAAATTGCTCTTCTAACTACACCATCTGCATCAGGAAGAGATGCCATATCTTGAGGCAACATTCGACGAGTCCAAGTTTCTCCCATGCGAACCTCGCTAAAGAACTGACCAACACTATTGTCAATTTCACGTCTGCCTTCTTCAAGAGATTGCCGCACAAACTGACGATACTCAGGAGAACCTCGCCGTAGTCCTAATTCCCTAATTCGTTGATCGAGAATTGCATACTGACGATCCCACTGTTGTCGAATATAAGAGTTATGTAACTGCCGTCTACCCCTCACAGCATCCATAATACCACTTGCTGTTCTTTCAGGAGGTATACCTCGCATATTCACAAATGAATTTAACTCTCGTTCAATAAACACCGATCCATATCTTTGAATAACTTGTAATTCAATTGCATGATGAACCTGCCCTCCTCGACCAACACCAAGTTGACTCGCATATCCAGGTTGAAGACTCCGAAACCTTTCTCGCGCTGCTCTGAAGATTTGTCTTGCACGAGCAGATACAGAAAATGGAGCCGAGGGAGGGCGATAGGGGGTAGCATTCATATCAACTAACTGCCCACCAAATGTTGCTTCAAAGGATCGATCTAGGATTATGTCAATATCATCCGTATCTGGTACTGACAAAGTTCCACGGCTAGCAGAGGTTGTACCTCGTGCTTCACTATCAGGTCGTGTTGCGGCTTCTGTTCCTCTTTCTCCTCGTCGTGCAATATCGCCACCTTCATCCAATATTTCACCTGCTGCCCGACTTCCAGTACCACCAGTCGCAGAAGGAGAAGGAGATCTTGGTGAAGTAATAGTGCGTCTGCCTTGACCTACAGCATCATCTACAGTAGATGTTAAACTCCTAACCGCACTTCTCGCAGAACCTCGGAGACCTCGTGTAATGACAAGTCTCAGACCAGAAACCAATCCTCGTACAATAGATACTCCTGCGACTGCTAGCAACACTTCAGGTGGAAGAACCATCTCCAGCAAAAGCTCAAAAACAGCAGCTTCTGGAGCAACAGCAGCTTCTGCAACAAAAAATGCCAAGCTGACTAAACTGCCAAATAATCTTGCCCACTGTTCCGCTTCAAGTTGGCTAGACAAATCGGCAACTGGAAAAAGCGCTTTTTCGCTTCGCCCTGTTACTTGAGCAACAATCCAGGCATTACCAGGAAAAATAATTTCGTTATGGCGATAGCTTTCAGGAACGGATCTAATCTCAAAACCACGAGCCGTTGCTGCTGGTCTTGTTGCTCTAAATCGGCGTACTTGATAGAACTTAATTCGCCCATCCTGCAACCGTTCTGTTTCCCAAGCATCAGCATATTGCAACTCAGAACCTTGAGATCTCCAGCCATAATTAGCTAAGTCGAGTGGTGGCGTAACATTGATTGCTGCTTGCAGATCTCTGAGATAATCCTCTACTTGACTAATACTCATACGGAGAAGCTCTGTTTCAGTCCTCAAGCGAACGTTAAGCAACCCATTTCTTAATGCCCTTCGCCTAGAACCTCTTGCACCAGATAATATTTCGCTTCTTTCCTCTTCTGCTACATCTCTCCTAGCAGCCCTATCACGTTGCTCTGCTTGTTGTCGCTCTCTCTCCAATCCCCGATATCGATCTTGTTCTTGTTCTCGTTCTCGCTCCCCTCGTTGATATTCTCGGCTTGCCGCTCCTGCCATTGATGCTGCATCTCTTCCTCTCTCTGGCGGAGGAACAACTCTTAAATCCAGTTCGTAGTCTAGGGGCGGAAATAGGGTTGTAGCAGAAACTCTTCTTGCGCGAGTAGCAGTTGGTAGCACAATTTCTCCTGGTGTTCCAGTGAAGTGCAATTGCTTCTGTCCTTCCCACCGAAACGTATATTCTATTTGAAGCGGATCTCTCGCATTTGCTGTTACGACCACACTACGTGTACCTGTTACAGTCATTTGAGGTAAACGCGCCCAATTCCGTGTGCGTCGGGCATCTTGCAACATTGCGTATGAATTGGGCAAACTGGGATCTGGACTTAGAGTAAAACGTACAGTTTCCCCTACCCAGATTTGATTTCGATCATCACTGGGACGACTACCAAAAGCACCAGAAATAACTTGGAAGCTCACAGTCCAACTCATCATCCACCTCCATTTTGTTATTTCATCTATGCTTCTGGAGGAATAATGATGTCTTCACTATTTCCCTCGATAATGATTCGTTTATCGATATCAGGATCTTCCCGTTCACCTTCCAGTAAACGAGCAGCCAGACGCACATTTTCCAGTTCAGCATTACGAACTTCTGCCTGAACTTTCTTCACATCCAAAGCACGATGAACAAGCTTGAAGTCTTCCAGAATGGGATGCTTACCTGGTAATGCTTCGATATAAGCTGATCCAGTAGGCACCACAACTAGTTCGCTTTCTTTTCTCGGTGTGGCCACACGCTTTTTGACCAGGTTCAGGAGATACTCTCGATATTCCGCAAAAATTTCTGGATCATCTTTTTGTAAGCAACAAGCATACTCTAAGAGTTCTTCAGTAGTGTAGTTGCTGAACTCATCAGGATCTCGTAGCCCGCCTGTTTGTGGGTCGATATAATCCTGCATCATGTAGGTATGCAAATAGTTCGCCTGAATTGCTGGGAAAATCATGTAGTTTCCTTTGTAGCCAAGCAAGTTATCTAAGTCGGCAACCTGGGATAGCTTTTTAGGCGTTTGAGTAAAGTAGGCAATTGGGATAGACAATTCAACTTCGTATAGAGGGTTGTCAACAGGTGCAAATCTCAACCCATTGCGATCTCCTACCCGCCTGCCTGATGCTCGGACCCTAGCTGTTGTTTCCTGCAACTCAATCCAAGGGACTTCAATGTTGTAGAGCCTAAAAAATCTTTGATCGGGCGGTTCATAATCCCATATTGCTTGCATGTAGTAGAAAATATTTTCTTTAATGTGAATTCTGAGACGGGCTATAGCAGTTTGGCGATCGAAGTGTTCCTGTAATGCTCTCGTGTATTTATCGATCGCTTCTTGCAAAGCAGTAACCTCACGGGAAAGCTTGGCACTTACTTCTTGAGCAGCTTTATCTGATCGCTCAATCGCCATCTTGGCAATCTCTTCCCGTTTCTCAGCAGCTTCATCATCTCCGCTACCAGCTGCAAGCGAAAATGGACCAAAAACCATTGCCATGCCAATATCTTTCAGCTTCGCAGCATCATCAGCATTATTGATCGGTACATCCATCAAACGTCGCAGTTGTTCAAAAGCATCATTTGCGAGCCTAGTTTTAGCTTGCACTTGCTTTGTCAGTTCTTCCACCAAATTAACCTGACGGTTAACATTATCATGCAAGGTCTGTAAAGTCAGTTCATCCCCTGCAATACTAGTTGTTACATAGGATAGGGCTGGTAAAAAGGAATCATCCAGAATTACTCGGCGTAGAATCCAATCATGAGCAATCAGCCAGTCCTCATCAATTTCATCTGGATAAGGCACATCATTCGCTACGAGAATTACCGGGGTTAAACGATGAATTCTTTCACTAATCTCAAATTGGCGTTGCAATTCATAAAAGAGATAGGTCACGGTAATTTCATCATTCGGGTTCATAATCTCGCCCGAACTTGTTACCTCTATCTCTTCAGATAAAGAAGTTTCAATTTCTAATCGACGTTGCTGCTTGTACTCTTCAGAGGCTTTTAAGACAGCTTCTCGGAAATTCTTTTTAGTACTCGAAGATGTCTTTTCGGCTTCAACACCAAATCTTGTGCCAAACTGTCCTTGGAATACACCAACACTAATCGTCCCGCTGGCATTCGCTTCAAATGCAGTTTTTTCCCTTGCCTGCTTTGCTATTTCTGTATCTGCTCGTGAAGTCGAAGAAGATTCTGCACTGCGCGTGCTTTGAGCATCCTCAATTTCCTTTTGAGAGCGACTCTTCTTGATGACTTGCTTAGTCGAGTATTTCCGAATCTCCTTGGGAGCCAACGGAATTGTAGATACCAAATCGCCAACTTGGTAATTACCAGGAACCCACTTTTGCCGATAGGTCAGCATCAAACCATAGTTAGCTGAATTCGGCGCAAAAATGTCAAACTGATACGTTTCAGCAAGACGCTGATCTAGTTCTTGCATGAGCCGCTGCAACCTGGTGTTTGTTGAATGACTACGAGTGCGTGGAGGTGTCGTAGGTTGAGTAGCGCGACGTGGACGAGCTTGGGCTGCTTGAAGAATCCTCAGCGCATCTGCCCTTCTTCGATCCCGACCTATCGTATATTGAGATCTCCTGGCATTGTAACCATTACGACCAAATAGAGGTACTTCACTGGAATCAACTTGAATAGAACTCTCATTGTTATAGCGATTCCATGCAGCATATTCAGCCTCTTCTTCTGTGCCAAGGCGAAGTAATGCAGTTTGCTCAGAATCAGTCATGTTTGACCAATCCTCATCAATAATTTCAGGAAGTACCGTTTTAACAGAACGCGGAACTGACTCGATTTCCTCAGGTGGAGCTAGATTGACGCTCTCGATAGTTTCTTGCAACTCTACAAAGTCTGCATACAAGCTACGCATATCTTGAACAGTTCGCATGGGTGGTAGTTCTTCTACACCGGATACACGATTCTTGTACCTCACCATCTCTGAGTAAATACTTCGGAGGAAAGTTGGCATCGACTTGTCAAATACCTCCGTCCAAACATGCTCAAAGGCAATTTGAAGTTCATGAAAATCGTGATAGGCTGTCACATCAGCAGGACTAGGTTTAGTGATTGTGGCGATGATTTCTCCATCCCGCTCAACCCCATACTTCAACTCTTGCTCTGGCGAGGTCGTATGCTTCATCTGGCGGGTGAGTTGTTCACGGAGAAGACTGCTTGTTGTCAAGTCAGCCGATGGCTCCGCAGGTTCTGTATCAGGTTGAGGATTTTCGCCTTCTTCATTTGAGTCTGCTCTGCATCTTGCCAAAGCCGCTTCAAACAGTTGTTCTGCTTCCTTTTCCTTCAGACAATTCTCAACAACAGGTCGAGAATACTCTAGAATTCCACCCCCCGTCATATCTTGAATGTACGTCACAATCTCTGAAAGAGCGACTTCACCATTGACGATTCCGTCGTTAATCGCAAGCCCCCATGACTCAAGTTGCTCTTCAGTCAGGTGAAGCACCAGCTTGCGCCTAGCACCACGGTCAAGCATTGGTAAATTAGCCAGTCGGTCACCGAATAACTCAAGCAGTTTACCAAGAATATTTTCACCAGGAGTAAAATACGTGTTGCTTGCTCGAACTTCTGGAGAAACTTTAGAGAGGGTAAAGTTTTGAAATGCTTGATCTGCTTTCTTTTTAGATTCAAGCGCAGGCTCTAATCGCGTTCGAGTCTGTGTTCTGAAGACTGCCTGGATACCCTGCTCGAATTTAAAGGATTCCTGTAGATCCTTTGTCACAGACTCAACTGTTGGAGCAGTTAAGTCAACCAGTGGGCTTGAATAGGTAATTTGGAAACGATCGAGAAAAGCTTTGGAGAGTCGAATGATGTACTGCTCACTCTTCCCTGCATTAACAGCAATGTCGTAGGAGTAGTGTAGGATACGATTTCTGGTTAAATCCGGGAATGGAAGTGCATTGCCCTTGTCGTCAATCAGCGTATCTTCTGGAGCTATTACAAACAACACCAAATCTGGTTTCTTCGTTTGCTCACGCGCCTGAAATGCCTGTTCATCAAAGGTTAGCTCAAACTCACCTTGTCCATCTGTTAAAACTGATCCTAGTCGATCGCCCGGAAAAAGCTGCCAGAATAACCTTGGGTCAGGATTTTTAGGATCTGTAAAGAATTCGCCGGGGGTTTTGCTGCCTTGAAATTGCTCAGGATTGTCAAGGTCGTAGAGTACAACTTGCAGGTTTGGAATGCCAATGACAGTTTCTTTTACCAAAACCTTACCACGAACTTTATACATAGCAGTTCTCCCAGGGGCTTCATACGATAAGAACAAGTTCTAGGAAGCATTCAGCAAAGAAATTCAACTTACTTGATCGAATTTCAGCGTAAGTGACATATTTCTTTATCGACAGTACCCATGAGGGTAATTCTGTTATCCAAGGTTTTCAGCGGTAGAGCAAACAGAATGCTGTGGTGCCGTCTAACGACCCCGTTCACCCGCCGCTAATAACCTCTCGAACTAAATGAAGAAACTCTGGACGGTCGGTGTGCAACGGGATTGTTAGCCCGTTTATCGATAGAGATCGGCAAGTTCCGCCAGTCCAAAATCACGAGTCACAATCGGAGTGTAACCCAGTTCTTCTCGCGCTTTAAGGTCTGTAAAAGTCAATTCCTGCCCGATTAGCCGAACCATTGTCCGAGTAATCGGCGGAATGTCTTTACGCCTCGTGATTCTCCAAATTGCTTCCATAAATCCAGCGACATTCCAAGCAACCCATCTCGGAATACTCAAGCGCCCCGGCTTGACTCCAGCAATCTGTAGCAATGTTGTAACCCACTTGCGAAACTGTACGACATCGCCATCGCTCAGGAAGTACGCCTGTCCACCGGGACTCTGTTCTGCCGCTAAAATTGCCCCATGACAGACATTCACCACATGAGTTGTCATGTATGAATACTTGCCCTGATCAATCCAAATAAATCGTCCTGTTTTTACTGCTGTTATGAGTTGAGGCAATACGTGATCCCCATTGCCCCAAATCCAAGACGGACGGACTACGGCGGTTCTAAACCCAGGTCGGTTTGCTGCGATGACTCTTTGTTCTGCAAGGCTTTTAGTGGCAATGTAAGGAGAAAATTCAGGTTGCTTGAGCGGATAAGATTCATCAATCTCAGATACAGACTGACGATTGAATACAGAAGCCGCCGCACCAAT
The DNA here is from genome assembly GCA_033764315.1 of Oculatellaceae cyanobacterium bins.114. Lineage (GTDB taxonomy): Bacteria > Cyanobacteriota > Cyanobacteriia > Elainellales > Elainellaceae > FACHB-1407. Next base: position 34,627 of record JANRJA010000249.1, on the reverse strand, counting down.
CTGAACAAAGCAAGGGACATTTGCCGTTTGTGCAGCAATCAACGTACACTCAGTCCCAACAACATTGGTTTCATAGAATGCTTTGTACTCACCCCAAATGCTCAAAAAGCCTGCAATATGGAACACAACATCGCAGTCTTGCATTCCTTGAATCATCGCTTGTCTATCTAGCAAATCGCCGCGAACTGCCTTAGCACCGAGTTGAGCTACTTGCTTTGCAGCTTGTTCGGATCTTGCTAACGCAATCACCTCGTAGCCACGATCGCGCAACATCTGAATCATGTGGCGACCGACAAACCCGGAACCACCCGTAACAAAGGTTTTCATAGAAATTTCCAGAGTGTTCATTGGTTTCGGCTCTAGCGTAAGCTATGGAGTATACTCCACAGTCAAGCATTAATTTCTTCAGAATTTAGGTGGCAGTGATGTTGATCGGCGAACTAGCACAAAAGACAGGCTTGTCAAAGGACACAATCCGCTTCTACGAAAAAATGGGACTGATTGAAGCAAAGGCACGACAAGCCGGAACAAGAAGCTATATGGAATTTAGTCCAGAGATGCTGGAACGTGTCGTTCTCATCACACAAGGCAAATCTTTAGGGTTCACACTGAATGAGATTAAGCATCTGATTGATACGTGGGGAAACGGATCAGTGCCAATCACTGAAAAGTTAAAAATCATTGATCGCAAACTTGAGGAGATTGGTGAAAAAATGCGGCAACTTGAGAAAATTAAGCTTTACCTGACTGCAAAGCGCGATCGAATTACGGAAGAATCAAGGGGATCGGAAGTGTCTGCCATTCCGCGATCGCGCAAGGGTTAACCAAAATTTGGGACACCAACAAGCAAGCTTCAAACTACTGCCATACTTCGTAACTTGCGGGCTAACAATTAAGTAGACTGATCTGATCTGTCTAACTACCCTTGTAGGGGTAATTAGATAGAATTACGTCTGTCTATCTACCTTTATGCAGGGAATTAGACAGAATTGTGTCTGTCTAATCACTCTAAATGGCAATTAGGATAGATGAGATTCTGTCTATCTTGCCAAATGCGGAGTTAGACGGATTTTATTCTCAGATCGAGAAAATAGTGGTAAGACTTCAGCAAATCTTTACAAGGGGTACGTAAACTAATGCCGTATCATTTGGTGCATAAGTACTGAAGTTTTCCCTATGATCTCATCTACCGAACTGCGATCGCCCAAACTGCTTGACCAAGTGCGAGATGCGATTCGCCTCAAACATTATTCTGATGACACCCAAGAGAGTTACGTGTATTGGGTGCAGTGTTAAATCAACCCATCAAAAAGCACAGCTATTGCTGTGCTTTCTAGTGTTTATCAGTTTGGCTCAATCGATGGAGATGAATTAGGGCAGGGATGTGACTTTGCCGTTGCCATTGCTCGACTCAGTCGTTGTGGTGGGTTGAGTGGGTTGAGTCGATTGAAGAGTAAACGTTGTTTTAACGGAAGTTGTCGTTGATCGACTGCTCTTACGTCTGGAACCCCCTGCTTTGGCATACTCAATGCTACTTCTGCCATAAATGGAGGCAACTCCACTGAGCATACGTTCTGAGAATGCGGTGAGATTGCTATCCATTTGGGTGAGTGTTTTGCGAGATTCGTCCAGGTTAGACAATAGGGTGTTGTGAGCTTCGAGGGTGGCGCGAATGGTTTCGATCATCTGAAGATACGCTGCAACGGTTAGTCCATGTCCGAGATCCAGGTTCTCATCAATGGCTTTGAGCAGAGCAAGACGACGTTGGGCTTTGTCAAGAGCCTTAGAACCGCGAGTTTTAACGGGCATAGAGATGCTCCTTGCTAGGATGGATGAAGATTTTTTTAAGATAGTGAAGTACCCATACGGTTGGGTTGAGTAGTTTTTGGGATTTTATAAACGCTTAAAGGACAGGTTGGCAGTTTATCTGTGTTCTCACGGATGGCTGTAGAGGTGAGACGCTAGGGGATGTGCAGCTGAGGGGTTTATCAGTTTCTCGTAAAGTGGATGTAAACTAGTTTGCTGTTGACATTGAGGCGGGTGAAAAGGATAACAGACAAGTTTTACCTTATATAGGTTCTGCGATCGCGTTTATAACTTTTGAGGTCGCGTTTATAACTTCCGAGGTCTCGTTTGTAACTTCTGAGGTCTCGTTTATAACTTCTGAGGTCTCGTTTGTAACTTCCGAGGTCTCGTTTGTAACTTCTGAGATCGCGTTTGTAACTTCCGAGGTCTCGTTTGTAACTTCTGAGATCGCGTTTATAACTTCTGAGATCGCGTTTATAACTTCCGAGGTCTCGTTTATAACTTCCGAGGTCTCGTTTATAACTTCCGAGGTCTCGTTTGTTATTAGGAGAGACTTAGCACGACCCAGCCCACACAAAAAGATCTATGGTGTTTTCAAGTTAAATCGATTTTAAGATCGTGGCTCCATAAACATTATCGTTATCGGTTGCCGTGCCTCCAGCATCAGATGCCTGGTTTTTGTCAAAGGCGATCGCCCCTGTCACCTTTACTTGGGGTGGAGTATGAATTCCAGCCTGGGTGTTTAGTGCCTGTGTCACGACAAAGAGAGCACCTCCCTTTCCCTGTCCTGGACTGGCTCCCTCGCCTGCGATCGCCCGATTCTGGCTAAACGTCACATCCTTAAGATTCAATGTTCCAGCCCGCACAAAGATCGCTCCTCCCAGTCCTGCGCCACCTCCCCCAAAGCCCAAGCTGCCATCTCCAGCACCAAAGCCACCTAACCCCGCCGCCCCATCCTGTCCCGGCATACCAACTTGACCTCCCTGACCTCCCAAGCCGCCGCTGCCGCCACCACCGCCAAAGCCACCTTTACCCCCGTTACCGCCATTGCCCCCGTTGCCTGCCTGACGACAAAGAACTGGATCGATGGACTCACCTGTTACGGACTCACCTGTCGCAGGAGAATTGCCCCCGTTGCCACCATTGCCTGCGTTGCCAAACCCGCCAAAGCCACCCCCTCCTCCAAAGGCGATGACCCCAGCCGGAAACTGTGAAGCAACGGTCTCACTATTGCGCTGAAGGTTGGGCTGCTCATCAGACCGATCTGGTTTGCCAAAGCTGCCAAAGATACCCACTCCGCCATTACCGCCATTGCCGCCATTACCGCCATTGCCACCCTCTGATCCTGCATTGCCGCCGTTGCCGCCATTGCCTGCGTTGCCAAAACCGCCAAAGCCACCCCCTCCCCCAAAAGCAATACTGCCAATGCCGTTGATGCCAACGCCATTAACACCGGCGATCGCCCCTCGATTGGCTTGAAAGCGGTTACTACTCGTTTCAACGTTGACTCCTGCCTCTGCCAACTGAGGAGCCAGGTCTGCAAAACTGATGCCATTGATAGCGGCGATCGCCCCCCGGTTTACCTCGACCTGATCTTTGGCCGCGACGATTTGCGCTGAGGGTGAGATTAAGGCACTGCCATTGCCTCCGATCGCCTGATTTTGGACAAAGGCGACCTGATCGAGCGTGACGATTCCTCCATTTAAAAACAGTCCACCTCCCATCCCTGCTGCGCCGCCCCCACCAGAGTTGCCATCTTCTCCTCGCGCCAGACCATGCGCAATTGTGAGATGAGAAAGGGTAACGTTGCCACCCGCGATCGCAAAAACCCGCAGGGCATTTTGTCCACTAATCGTGTCATTTCCATCCCCCAAAACAGTGAGAGAACGATGCAGAGTAGGTAGAGGGTGGGTAAGGGCGATCGTTCCTTGCACCCCACTCAAATCGATGATTGTTTCGTTTGCCGACTGGTTTGCTAGTTCCAGAGCCGCTCGTAAAGAGCCTGATCCCTCATCTATCAAGGTTGTGACCAAAACAGTTTGGGAAGGTTGGGGCAAAGCGGCACTAGCAGGCGCATACCCATTCAGTAAAACCAGCAGCAATACACACAAACAATGGGCAAACCGGGAAAAACAACGAAGAACATGCATAAGCAAGGAGTAGCACCACGACACTCAACATTAGACCCATTTTGGCTGCCGTACCGCCCGTTTAAACCCAGTTTAAGTACTGACAAGCGATGCTCGCAGGTTGGCTTTTGGAGTCTCATTAAGGCATCGATCTCGGCTGTGATAGGTGACGGCTGATACCTGATCCATCCTACGAGAGAAACCAATCGCATTTTGACTCCCACTCGACTCGCTCAAAACAAGCCGCTCCACGCTCACAAGCGTTGTTAAAGCAGGGGCGATCGCCGCCAAAACCCGCATTTAGTTTACTTCAATAGCAGTCCGCTCCTGATCTGCAACGAATCCTATCCACACTTTTGTTTTCATTCTTTACATAAAAATTGGGTCATAACCCAATCCTTTGTATTCTCGACTACTACGTATTTTAGGAAGTTGGATAGAGTACCTGTTTAAGCTTATAAATCTGCCATGTCACTCAATCCTCCTAAATCAGATCTATCAAAGTCACCTATTTTTCTGATTGCTCCCTTTTTCTTTTTGGGAACATCTATGGTGGCGATGAAGGCTATCATTCCCAACACAACTCCCCTGTTTTTAGCTGGTTTTCGTCTGGTGCCTGCTGGAATTTTGATTCTAACGTTGACGCTGATCCTCAAACTGCCTCAGCCAAAAACCTGGAAAGCGTGGGGTTGGATTGCGCTATTTTCATTGATTGACGGCGCGATGTTTCAGGGCTTTTTAACAGAGGGATTAGTCAGCACCGGAGCGGGTCTGGGTGCTGTGTTGATTGATGCCCAACCCCTGGTTGTTGCCGTCTTGTCAAGGTTTTTGTTTGGGGATGTGATTGGGTTATGGGGATGGTTAGGCTTGAGTATTGGGCTAGTGGGCATTAGCCTCTGCGGATTGCCCAACGATTGGGTTCTCAGTGCACTGCATGGCAACTTTAGTTTTCTACATAGCAGTACGCCTCTGACAGTAGAAACGCTATTACACAGCGGTGAATTGCTAATGTTATTGGCGGCTCTATCGATGTCGTTTGGCACTATTATTATTCGCTATGTGCGCCAACATGCCGATGCGGTTGTGGCAACGGGTTGGCACATGCTTTTAGGCGGCATTCCGCTATTTGTCTTGTCGGGTTTAGGGGAAACGGATCAGTGGACTCACCTGGATGTGACCGGATGGACAGCATTAGGCTATGCCACTCTGTTTGGAACAGCGTTGACCTACGGCATCTTTTTCTATCTGGCTTCTGTGGGCAACTTGACCAGTGTGAGTGCCTTAATTTTTCTGACCCCTATTTTTGCCATGTTATTCAGCTATCTGTTTTTGTCAGAGACGTTGAGTTCGCTGCAATGGATTGGAGTTGTGTTGACACTGATTAGTGTGGTGTTAGTGATTCAACGAGAGGCGATCGCTCAAAAAATTGCTACCTTGACAACTCGGTTAGAACCCGTCCCGGTAGAAGGCGATATGCTCTCAGTAGAAGCCACAACTCAAACAGAAACACCCACCCATCAATAGGTTTTTTGCCATCTTTTGTTCCACTCACCCAACCAGAGATCCTTCACTGTTCGGCTTCAGCATCATGTTCGGCTTCAGCGTTATGTTAGGAAGATCGTCACGGTTGTCCGCAGCTTTTCACAGTTCACCGGGAATGTAGAGCAATGCGATTTCCTTCGCTGTCTTCAAACTCGGCAACCCAACCCAGATCTCCAATCGATGTTTTGGGATACAAGGTTTTGCCCCCATTTGAATTTGCCTTAGACAACGTATCATCAATGTTGTCTGTGCTGAAGTAGACTAACGAACCCTGAGTTGTGGGAGTGTAGCTTTCTCCCTTGGCTAAAGCCCCACTAATGCCCGGTGCATCTTCAGCCAGGGGAAACCATGCCATCTCATTACCATCCACCGTTGCTCGCTCAAAATCATAGCCAAATACGGCTTCATAAAAGCGGATGGCACGATCAAGATCGTTAACAGGAATTTCAAAGTAGCCCACAGGGTTTTTCATGATTGATCTTCACCTTGTTCTCAAATCAAGGCAATACTAGTATATTTGAACTAATTATTCAAGCCTTAGTGATGAGACATCCAAACCGCGATCGCACCTCTAACTGCTACCATCAATACACCTCAAACACTTACTGCTCACACTCTTAATGGCGATCGCCCCTTGATTTCAACCCTCTCAGAACCCACTAAGCCACACCGTTTTTGGCTGTTTTGCATCTGTGCTGGGATGCTTCTATTTTTTACCCAGGTCACAATGCTGTTTCCAGTGTTGCCCCTGTATGTCACTCAACAATGGGGAGAGAAGGCTCCTGTAGGGTTGGTGGTGGGGGCAATGGCAATGGGACTGTTGTTCTTTCGCCCTGGAATTGGACTGTTAATCGATCGCTGGGGTCGCAAGCCTGTTTTATGGATGGGGTTGCTGATTATGCTTGGCATTTTGCCGCTTTATGCCTGGGCACCCAATCCTTTTTGGTTGATGGGAATACGGGTTTTTCACGGCATCAGTCAAGCCGCGTTTGCTACCACCTCTCAAACTCTGTTAGCCGATTTGGTGCCTGCTGAGCGTCGCACTGCCATGATGGGCTACTTGGCCATGTCAAACACGATTGGTTTTTCGTTAGGCCCCCTCTTGGGATCAGTGCTATTTGGCGTAGTTGGGTTCTCTGGAGTGGTGTTAACGATGTTGGGCATTACGCTTTTGGGTTTGGTTATAAGCCTGCCGTTGCCCTGGGTTGTTAGTCAGGGGCGATCGCTTCAAACAACACTGGAGCCGTTAACCGGTTTCCCCTGGAACTATATTTTGAAGTTTCCTGTGCGGGATGCCACGTTTTTCTTTTTTATTGGCTCGTTTTTACACGGGGGGGTTGTTACCTTTTTGCCGCTGCTGATGGACAACTCAGCCTTGTTTTATAGTTTGAATGCGTTTATTGCAGTATTTGTTCGGTTTGGGTTAGGTCGGTGGGAGCGAATTTTGCCCCAACCCTGGTTAGTCAGTGGTGCCCTGTTTTGTGAAGGAACCGCGTTATTGGGGTTGTCACTCTTGCCTCAATATCTGGTGTTTTGGTCGATCTTGTATGGCGTAGGTTTTGGCACCTTGTTTCCAGTGCTGTCAGCGATCGTCTCTCTGTCTGCCCCTGTTGAGGTGAGAGGTCGAGTGTATAGCTTCTTTTTAGCTGGGTTTGATGGCGGCATGATGTTAGGTGGAGCCGGTTTACAACCCTTGACGCATTGGTTCTCATTGCGATCGCTGTTTACCCTGTTAGGAGGGTTAGGCAGCGGACTGAGTATCGTTGCTTTTCGGCAGTTTGCTAAATCTGCTTCAAGGCAATCCAGCCAATAACAGCACAGCCCGTAGTAGTACAGCAACGCAGACAATCGAGGCAGTCTGTAAACCACCCCGATTGACAGATTGATATGTTGATGGATGAGTCTAGACGCAAAGAAACAGTCTGAGAAGTTTTTGGCGGTTAAAACCGCGACTACAAAAACAAAGTCCGCCGTCGCGGACTCAAGCCAATCTAGGCTTTTTGTAACCTGCGAAGGCAGGTTTTGTTCATGTAGCTGCGACTTGAGTCGCCAATGCTACATAAATCTAGCCTTTTAAGACACCCTCTTAGTCACGGGCAGTTTGATCTCTTAATTCACGACCACTTCTCTTGGCCGTGTCAGAATACAACCCGCCCCACTCTTTGAGAGCTTGTCCTGATTCTTCTACGATGTTGCCGACGCGATCGCCCAAATCATCGTCGGTTTGGCGGGCTTCCTGATTCCACTCACGGGTGGTTTTGGGTCGTTCAGAGTCAATTTGGTGAGCCGTATCGTTGACTCGCTTACCCAACGCGCGTTCACCCCGGCTTGGCTCAGCACTCACGGTTAAAAATACGACTCCAAGCAGAGCAACCGCCAAAAATTGCTTAACTTGAAGCTTTTTCAAAAAAGAACTGACTGTGGCGATCGCATTAGAGATCAGGTTTATCATGATCAAACTCCATTTTTTATGCTCAAACATTGTGTTGTCTAGAGATGAGATGGCTTGAGCAGGCATAGTGACTGTGAAAAAACATAGTGACTATGGAAAAAACATGGTGACTATGAAAAAACACAGTGACTATGAAACCTGTAACAACTGTTTTGACAGTTGACCTATCAAGATCTGTTTTGCTCAAGCCAATTTGCTCTTTTCAACACGAGTTAAGGCTATCTGTAAACACTAAAGAATTCCTCTAACAGAAGTTGGAGCTTTGCCTCGGTTCGATTGACCTTGTGGTGGAGGGCAAGACTGCAACTCTACTGCAATGCTCTCTCTTGCCCTTATACCAATTTGATTTGAAAGTACCCCTCCCGCCCTCCCCTTGGCAAGGGGAGGTGCCATAGGCGGTGGGGTCAAGTGCAAGGTTCACTGTTTAAATTGGTATTACCCTAAATCTTGGGTGTGTCAATTTAGGTGCAGGGTTGTTGCAAGTGTACGCGATGTGCAATTTAGGGGAAATCTAGACATCCCCCTAGTAGGCACACACAAATTGTTCACCAGCCTCTTCAAGTCATCCAAACTTAGGGTTTAGAGCCATCAGGTGTTGTGCTACACCCTATTTCTGGGTAGTGGACGTTGTATTGTAGAAAGAATTCTGTACCCTCACAAAATGCCCTATGCTTCAACTACGCCCTAACTGTGAGTGTTGTGATCGGGCTCTTCCTCCGGCTTCAACCGATGCCGTGATTTGCTCGTTTGAATGTACCTTTTGTCGTAACTGCGCCTCTACCATTTTGCAGGGTCGCTGTCCTAACTGTAACGGTTTGTTAGTAGAGCGTCCTAACCGTTCAGCTGATTTGCTGCTAAAGTACCCTGCCTCAACTGAGCGGGTTTACAAGCCAGAGGGCTGTCAAGCAATTACCTGACTTCACCCTATTTAATCAAATTTCATGTCTCAAGCAGAACGTCCAAAAATTGTCGTTATCGGAGCAGGATGGGCCGGGTTGGGAGCAACCTATCATCTAGCAAAACAGGGATACGAGGTCACGTTATTAGAAGCTGGGGCTTACCCTGGAGGCTTGGTTGCTGGGTGGAAAACGGCTCAGGGGCGATCGATTGAAGCAGGGATTCATGGGTTCTGGTATCCCTATCGCAATATCTTTTCGTTAGTGGATGAGTTGGGCTTGAAGCCGTTTACCCCCTGGACTCGTTCATCCCAATACTCTCCGGCTGGCTTAGAGGTTGAGTCTCCTATCTTTCAAAATGAGCCACGGTTGCCAACTCCGTTAGGAACGTTTCTCTACACTCGGTTTCAGCGGCTTCCATTGAGCGATCGCCTCTCTGCTTTGCCGTTGCTCTATGCGGTGATTGATTTTGATCATTCAGATGAAGCATGGCGACGCTATGACTCGGTGACAGCCCGTGAACTGTTTAAGCAGTTTGGCGTTTCAGCGCGACTCTACCGGGATGCTTTTGAGCCAATGTTATTAGTGGGTCTGTTTGCCCCTGGAGAGCAGTGTTCTGCGGCGGCGGCGTTGGGCATGCTCTATTACTTTATCCTGGCGCATCAGCCTAATTTTGATGTGGTGTGGTGTCGCGGAACGGTCGGAGAGTTGATCTTTCGACCCTGGGTTGAGCAGATTGAAGCAGCGGGTGGGCGAGTGCTCACTCAACGTCGGGTCACGGATGTTTGTTTGGAGACACGCGATGGAACTCTGACGGCAACTGGAGTGGTATGTGAAAACGAAGTATTTGAGGCGGATGCAGTGATCTTTGCCGTGGGTGTGACGGGCATGCAAAAGATAGTCAGTGCCAGCCCCAATCTGCGACAGTTACCTGAGTTTTGTCAGTTGATGAATTTAGGGGCGATCGATGTTTTGGCAACCCGGTTGTGGTTCGATCGCAAGGTCTCTATTCCTCACCCTTCTAATGCCTGTTTTGGATTTGACACCACAACTGGGTGGACTTTCTTTGACTTAAACGCATTGCATGATGAATGGCAAGATGCAGAAGGGAGTGTGATCGAAACAGACTTTTATCATGCCAACCAATTGCTACCGCTAGAAGATGAACAGATTGTGGCAAAGGTGCATCGAGATTTAACAACGTGTGTTCCAGCGTTTCACTCTGCAACTGTTGTTGATCACAGCATTGTGCGTTTATCTAAAGCTGTTACTCACTTTTCACCAGGTAGTTATCAATCCATGCTGCCTGTCACAACTGCTATTGACAATGTGTTGATGAGTGGCGATTGGGTGATCACCCGTCATGGGTCATGGTCGCAGGAAAAAGCCTATGTCACGGGTTTAGAAGCTGCTAATCAAGTCATCGATCGCTTCAACAAAGGAGCTTTTACCAACATCATTCCAGTTGAAGTAGATGAACCTCACATTCAAATCGCTCGTGATTTAAATCGCACCGTTAGAAGTTGGACAGATCAGTTTTTACCTCATTTATGGCTACCTTGATTGATATGAGACTTATATATAGCAGTCCTAAATCATTGGTGAGATTAGCAGGTTGTGAGAGGTACACCCCTGAGAGATGTGCCTCTCACAACCCATTTGGAATGGCTATATTTTATGTAAATTAGCTTGATAAACTGTATTGCAAATGGTTTTAGGGTATCGCTGATTGAATATAGGACTGCTGTAAGAGCGTTTTACAAAACGTTCTGTTGTAAGGACTGTTATAAAAACCGTTATAAAAACTGTTGTGAAAATGCATGTTTGGAAATCATAGCTGAATTCTATAACACTCGATTTTGAGTACAATATCCATCGGCTCTCTGGTTTGTTTCTAAATTTATTCAGTTTACTGCTAGAACTAATTACCTATGTCACAACGAATCACTCCTCGGCTTATTCTAGAAACACTATTGCCTCACCTTAGAGTTGCATCTAATTATGCTCGAACCATTCAAAGTCGAATCGCAGCTCGTCCTGCAAAAGATGCTGATAGTTTTTTTGGTGCTGCTTTAAGTGATGCTGATCTGTCAATTCAAACCCTGATAGAAGTAGCATTATTAGGCAATTTCCCAAATATTCGCTTTTATGGCGAAGAATATGAACAGTCTTATAACACTAAATATTTTCGGGCGATCGATTTAGGAGACAAAAACGACTACCTGGTAACGCTTGACCCAATTGATGGCACGCAATTTTATTTAGATGGACACTCTAACTATCAAATTATCTTAGGGGTCTTAAATTGGGACGAGTTTGAAGCGGCGATCGCCCTTACGCCTGCACAAGACAGTTACTACTATGCTTTGCGGGGTGAAGGAACATGGCAAGGAACATTCATGGACGATTTGCCAACCTGTAAACCACTGCATGTGAATAAGACCAGTTCGACTATTTTGCTGGGATGGGGCATGAATTTGTTAGCTCCCTACCTGACCCATCGCTATCAAGTCTTAGATGTGGAGACGAGTTACTCTAAAGAGACTCAGATTCCCAATGTGAATGGTATTTTAAATGGTGATTTGGCGGGTGTTGTGTTGCGTGCAGGCAAGTTTATTGACGGGGCAGCATTAGCCTTTATTGCCCAGGAGTCAGGTTATATCGTCACAACCCATGATGGAAACTCGTTGCCCCCGTTGTATACCTGCAATGATTACACACGTCCGGGTCTGGTCATTGCTGCTTCTCCTACGGTGCACATGCATTTGTTAGAAGCACTGAGTAATGTCAAGCGATCGCCTGGATGATCTGACCTGTGAAGCTGCGCTAAATCAACAACCCTCTGGAGTCCCCCTTGTCAAGGCTACGGTGTATACACAAGTCTTCTAACCTAGCCGATGCTAGGGTTGATCCCCCTAACCCTCCTTAAAAAGGCGGTATTGCTGAATAGAGATATGAATCGCCAAGCCACCCTCACCCTCTCCCAAAGGGCGAGGGAACCAGATTCTAGCTCCCTTCTCCTTGGGGAGAAGGGTTGGGGATGAGGGAAATCATACTTACATTCAACAACTTTCAGACTTCTCTTCAAGAAGCAATCCCAAACCCATAGCGTCTAAAAACCGCTTGAGCCTGTCTACTAGTTAAAAACTGCGCATAGGTACGAGCCGCTTGTTGATTTCGACTGGCACTCACAACTGCCATCGGATACACAATTGGAGAATGCAAGTTATCGGGAGCGGTTGCTACTTGCCTGACCTGATCTGAAATACGAGCATCTGTAGTATAGACAACGCCAGCATCAGCGTTACCACTCTCAACAGTTCCTAAAACATTGCGGACTGAGTTACCAAACACAAATTTGGATTGCAATTGACTCCAAATACCCAAGTTTCTAAAAACTTCCTCAGCATATTGACCTGCCGGAACGCTACGAGGCTCTCCGAGCGAGATGCGTCTGACATTAGCATTGGTCAACTGCCGAAAACCTGTCAGTCCCAGCGTAGAATTACGCGGCACTACTAACACCAGGCTATTTGTGAGAAGGTTGCGACGAGTATTGGTGACAATGAGATTTGCCTCTTGCAAGGCATTCATTTGTCGAGCAGCAGCAGAGATAAACAGGTCAACAGGCGCGCCTTGCTCAATTTGCTGTTGCAGAGGACCTGATGCCGCAAAGTTGTAGTTAACGGTGATACCTCGATTGGCAGATTCAAACAGTGGATCGAGTTCTTCAAGGGCATCTTGCAAACTAGCAGCAGCAGCAATTAACAGCGTTGCCGATTGAGCGTTAGCAGGAACAGGCGCGATCGCCCTAAGGCCGATTGCCAGCAATAGCGTTGCTAAAAATGCACTGACCCAGAGAGAAATACGTCTTCGTTTCATGAGACTTAGGGTTGAGAAAGTAAGGTTGGTAAGGAGGTACTTAGGAACGCAACTTGAACCAGATGTAATTTCTAAGGAGGAACTTAGGCATGCAAAACCTTGCCATGAGGCTAATTGTGTGGATTATTTAATCCATACTCCTCAGAGCGATCGCTCAATTCATCCAAGGGGTTTTGATTTACCGTTAGAATTGTATTTGAACGATATTGTACCAACTTTATACCAACTTATTTGGTATTCTACGATGCCAAGAAAAGAGCAAGGCTGGATCACTTTCCAATCCTCAGATGAAGAACGACGCATTTTAGACGCCATATGTCAGCAGACCCAGCGTACTAAAACAGAGATTTTGCGTGAAATGATTCGGCAAATGGGGCAGTCCACTGCTCCTGTAGACGTTGATGCAGCCGATTTCTCAGAGGATCTAGAGGAAGACGAAGCGACCGACCCCATTAAAACAGCCACGCTACAAGCCGTCAAAATTAGTGCTCGCAACATCTTAAAAGCCAAAGTCAAACAAATTATCAAAGGAACCGTGAATGCAGAAGTCACTCTGGCGATCGCCCCTGGGATTGATCTAGTAGCCATTGTTACTCGCACCTCGGCTGACAAACTGGGCTTAAAGAAAGGCAAAGAGGTCTTTGCAGTGATTAAATCTAACAATGTGATGATTGCGGAGGGATGATTTTGAGGCGATCGCGTCCCTGCGAGAGTCCCTGAGAGAGTCTCTAAAATGGACAGTACATCTGCAAGATTTTACCTACATCGCTAAACAATGGCGTGTCCCTTAAATTGGTATTACCCCAAAAATTAACACTCTCTAGTCAACATGGATACGAGCCATTGCAAAACAGGAGTTCCGTTTTCTGCAAAACTGTAGTGTTAGTTTGAAAACGTGACTCATGAAAAAATTTCTTCGACATTTTAGTTTTGTATTAATTGGGATTTTGTTGTTAATTCTGGTTATCTCCTGCCAAGCCCCAGCAACAGAGTCAGAAGCCTCACCTTCAACGCCTGCCACCTCGACCCCAACTCAGTCAGCACTGCCAGTTGCATCACCAGGGACTGAACTGGCTACACCCGCTCAGCTACCACCCCTGCCCTATGACTACGCAGCCCTAGAACCCCATATTGATGCTGAAACCATGCGTTTGCATCATGATAAGCACCACGCTGCCTATGTCGAGAAGCTCAACCAAGCCATAGAACAGTCTCCTGAGTTAAAAGGCAAAAGCGTTGAAGCTCTGCTGCGAGATATCGATGGCGTGCCAGAAAATGTTCGTCCGATCGTGCGAAATAATGGTGGTGGTCATCTCAACCACACCATCTTTTGGCAAATTATGGCTCCTAATGCAGGGGGTGAACCAACAGGCACTCTAGCAGAAGCAATCAACAACACCTTTGGCAGTTTTGACACCTTTAAGCAGCAATTTAATCAGGCAGGAGCCAATCGCTTTGGTAGTGGTTGGGTTTGGCTCGTGCGAAACCCTCAAGGGGAATTGCAAATTATGACCACTCAAAATCAAAATAATCCGATTCATGAAGGGATATATCCAATTTTGGGAAATGATGTGTGGGAACACGCCTATTATCTCAAGTATCAAAACCGTCGTCCTGAATATCTCAGCAATTGGTGGAATGTTGTGAATTGGGCTGAGGCAGAACGCCGCTTTGTGCAGTCAAATGCTTAGGTAGTGTTTTAAAGCCCTTCGATCCTCCCCAACCCTCCTTAAATCTTACAGCGGTTGCCACTTGGATAAACCATAAATTGTAGGGTGGGCATCGCCCACAAAACTCCATAGTCAAGGCTTTTGGGAAATGTGGGCAGTTTTGGCAAATGTGGGCAGTGCCCACACTACCGGGAATCTGTAATGGCTCTGGCATATCCATCAAACCGAGGTTTCAATCCCCTTGCGGGGAAGTGTTTGGTTGCGACGCGAATGCGGTATTGATGACATTGCCAATAAAATTGGTTTCAATCCCCTTGCGGGGAAGTGTTTGGTTGCGACTGCTCCAATTCCAACTGAAAAGCACTCACCCAGATGTTTCAATCCCCTTGCGGGGAAGTGTTTGGTTGCGACACTTAAAGACTCTACAAAAGCTTCCAACTCATCAGGTTTCAATCCCCTTGCGGGGAAGTGTTTGGTTGCGACGCTATTCCGAGTGGGAGCAGCAATTCCCGTTTTGGGTTTCAATCCCCTTGCGGGGAAGTGTTTGGTTGCGACTCACCGAGGCGATCAACTCCTCTTGCAGTGCCACTGTTTCAATCCCCTTGCGGGGAAGTGTTTGGTTGCGATGTCGTTGGGTTAATCGTCCTTTAATGCCGCCTAAGTTTCAATCCCCTTGCGGGGAAGTGTTTGGTTGCGACCTTCACTTAGATGGCATTTTAGCTAAAGCAATGGGTTTCAATCCCCTTGCGGGGAAGTGTTTGGTTGCGACTGTGTTTGTGGGTTGGCCATGCTGCATAATTTTCAGTTTCAATCCCCTTGCGGGGAAGTGTTTGGTTGCGACTTGCCAGTCCTGCCGTTAATTCCTCACTTCCCCCAGAACTGTTTCAATCCCCTTGCGGGGAAGTGTTTGGTTGCGACCAGAAGCAGCACGAGCAACAGCCTGCCTCTTAGCTGTTTCAATCCCCTTGCGGGGAAGTGTTTGGTTGCGACCGGACTAAGGCCGGGGCTACTGTGTCGGCTTCGGCTGGTGTGTTTCAATCCCCTTGCGGGGAAGTGTTTGGTTGCGACTGAAGGTGTTGGGGTATCTGAAATCGTAAAGACTGCTAGTTTCAATCCCCTTGCGGGGAAGTGTTTGGTTGCGATATCCCATTGGTTATTTGGTGCCAGTAGCGATCGCTGAGTTTCAATCCCCTTGCGGGGAAGTGTTTGGTTGCGATGTTGCTCCATGCCCCACGCCATCTCAACCCCTCAGTTTCAATCCCCTTGCGGGGAAGTGTTTGGTTGCGATCCTATTGTGATAAACACAATACAGAGTTTGACATTGAAGTTTCAATCCCCTTGCGGGGAAGTGTTTGGTTGCGATCTTTCGTAACTAAGTTTGCTGCCGATATTCTTGAAGTTTCAATCCCCTTGCGGGGAAGTGTTTGGTTGCGATGTTTTACCTGACCAATTTCAAAGTAGGAATCTTTTGTTTCAATCCCCTTGCGGGGAAGTGTTTGGTTGCGATGTATTAGCCCAGACGGGAAAAACCTTTTACTTGGGGGTTTCAATCCCCTTGCGGGGAAGTGTTTGGTTGCGATGATGATCTCGCTAAACTCATTTGGACTGTAGGGTAGTTTCAATCCCCTTGCGGGGAAGTGTTTGGTTGCGATGATTCATGCTTAACCGCCAAGCATTGACTCGTCAGTTTCAATCCCCTTGCGGGGAAGTGTTTGGTTGCGATGCCAGTCCGACCGCAATGCCACCAGGTTGGATCAAGTTTCAATCCCCTTGCGGGGAAGTGTTTGGTTGCGATTTGGCAACTTTGAGTTCTGGGGGACGATCTACGGGTTTCAATCCCCTTGCGGGGAAGTGTTTGGTTGCGATTTGAACCTTGAATAAGGAGCATCAAAAATGAGCTTGTTTCAATCCCCTTGCGGGGAAGTGTTTGGTTGCGATGATAGCTCACCAGTCCATAATTCTCAGCTTGTTGGTTTCAATCCCCTTGCGGGGAAGTGTTTGGTTGCGATATAAAAATTTCTGTGGACTAGAGCGATCGCCAGACGTTTCAATCCCCTTGCGGGGAAGTGTTTGGTTGCGATTCCCATAACTTGCTCTCGATATCAGAACCACTGAGAGCACTACTGTTTCAATCCCCTTGCGGGGAAGTGTTTGGTTGCGATAATGGACTGCCCCATCCTCTAACCTCCTCTGATGTGTTTCAATCCCCTTGCGGGGAAGTGTTTGGTTGCGATAATGGCTACAGGTGGGAACGCAGAAACCGGACGAAGTTTCAATCCCCTTGCGGGGAAGTGTTTGGTTGCGATCCCCCCGATCCACTGCCGCCATAACTAACTGAGTGTTTCAATCCCCTTGCGGGGAAGTGTTTGGTTGCGATGAGGCAAGGCGATCGCTTGACCCTATAACTTTTAGTTTCAATCCCCTTGCGGGGAAGTGTTTGGTTGCGATTCAACAGAACCAAGAATGCTGGTTAGCGTCGATTCGTTTCAATCCCCTTGCGGGGAAGTGTTTGGTTGCGATGGACTTGCCAAGTTTGGTTTTGTTGATGGCAGCATGTTTCAATCCCCTTGCGGGGAAGTGTTTGGTTGCGATGGCAACCGTATGAAACTCTTCCTATATTTAGTTTTCAAGGTGCGATTGCGCGGATGCCGAATAGTATAGCACCTCCAGCCACATTTGATCCAGCGATCGCCCATTTCCATATCCATCAAACCTCTATCTCATCAGCTTTTGAGCGATCGCGCGGATCGCATTTTTAATAAACTAAGCTCTATCCCTTACCCCATCAGGTTTTGCGCCTTAAAAACAAGAGCCACCAATAAAACAGCCATCCACCCGCGCAACTTCAAAAGGTCAAACATAGGTGACATAAAAACAAAAAAATCTCGCATGTTATCACATAACTCTATAGCTATGTATCTCTCAATATAAAAATCTATCATGACAAAGACGTAAAAGATCGATAGTAATACCATTTCTAGCAATTTAGATTACACATTGAATATCCCCGTGAGGACATTTTACAAAATGCCTTTAGTGTCGAACAGGTAAGAGAGCCAAGGCAAACATTTTGCACTCTTGATCCTTTCCTTCAGGGTACTACCACAAACGATTCCACTTGTTCTCTGAAGCTCCACTCTCTCAGATTCCTTTTGTTAAGGAAAACGAAATTTTATTTGTATTATTGCTTGATCGCTATATGGTGATAAATGTTATCAGTGCGATCGCCCACTGAACCCAAACCGCATGGAAAGGAGAAAGGTAAACAATGCGTATCCTGATGATTCAGCCCAACTATCACTCTGGCGGAGCAGAAATTGCAGGAAATTGGCCTCCCAGTTGGGTACCGTATGTCGGTGGTGCGTTAAAAACAGCAGGCTTCAATGAGGTTCGCTTTATTGATGCTATGAGCAACCATATCAATGATGTTGAGTTAGCAGCACAAATCAAAGCCTATCAACCCGATGTGGTGTTAGCGACAGCCATCACGCCAATGATTTATAAGTCACAAGCGACCTTAAAAATCGTTAAAGCCGTGTGTCCTCATGCGATCGCGATCATGGGAGGAATTCACCCCACCTATATGTATCGAGACGTGTTGCGAGAGGCTCCCTGGGTCGATTACATCATTCGGGGAGAAGGGGAAGAAATCACAGTAAATTTGCTGCAAGCGATCGCCAATGATACTGATCAGCGCGATCGCCACACCATTTTAGGAATCGCATTTCTAGACGACGGAAAAGTAGTTGCAACTCCTGCCCATCCGCCGATCAAAGATTTAAATACCCTCACCCCCGACTGGAGTTTATTAGAGTGGGATCGATATATTTATACTCCCTTAAATACTAGAGTTGCCGTTCCCAATTACTCACGAGGATGTCCCTTTCGGTGTCGTTTTTGCTCACAATGGAAGTTTTGGCGTAAGTATCGATCGCGATCGCCCAAACACTTTGTCGATGAAATTGAAAAACTGGTCAAAGACTATAAAATTGGATTCTTTATTTTAGCCGATGAAGAACCGACGATTAATAAATCTCGATTTGTTGCACTGTGTCATGAGTTGGTTGAGCGTAACCTGGGTGTACATTGGGGCATTAATACACGAGTCACCGACATTTTACGCGATGAGAAAGAATTGCCATTGTATCGTCAAGCAGGACTCGTCCACGTTTCTCTGGGAACAGAAGCAGCTGCACAGCTTAACTTGAATCTTTTCCGTAAAGAAACAACGATCGCTGACAACAAAAAAGCAGTTCAATTACTACGGGGAAATGGCATTTTAGCAGAAGTGCAATTCATCATGGGACTGCCCAGTGAAACCCCCGAAACCATTGAGGAAACCTATCGCATGGCGCGGGATTGGCAAGCAGACATGACCAACTGGAACATGTATACACCGTGGCCCTTTGCTGAATTGTTCCAGGATTTACAAGACAAAGTTGAAATTCGCGATTATTCTCACTACAACTTCGTCACACCCATCATCAAACCCGACAACATGACACGCGAAGACGTGTTAAAAGGAGTCCTTCGCAACTATGCTCGCTTTTACTCCTGGAAATTCTTGGAGTACTGGTTTGAAAAAGACCCCTTCAAACGCCGCTATTTATTGGGGTGTCTCTGGGCATTCGTCAAAACAACGTTTAACAAACGCTTCTATAACTTGAGTCGGATCAAGCAAAAAGGATTGCACACCGAAATCGAGTTTGGGTTTGACGAATCTAGAATTTTGACCCCTGAGCAGATGGCGCACCTGAAAAAACAAAGCTCAGCCGATGTCGATTTTATCGGTACGATTTCTGCGTGTGGTGCCCCCAGTGACTTATCGATGGGTGATGGTTATGTTAAAGAACATCATTCTCATGATGTGATTCAGGTGGCCGTGGTTGAAGCCGATGAACAAACTCGACTTAGTTTGCGGGTGAGTTTGCGATCGCAACCCGATATTGAGGTGGCTAGTGAAGCAACGAATGCTGAGACAGGCTTGGTGTTGTTGGAATCCATTGATGTAGATGTAGCTGTCGTTGATGGCACGTTGCCTGATATGGATCTGGTCAAGTTCATTCGCTCGGCTCGCAAGATCCAATCCAATTCTTATGTCATTCCCTCCAAGATTTTGGTGCTGGTGACACCGGAACAACAATCTTTATTAGCTGATGCTCTTGCCGTTGGCATGGATGCCTTTTGCTTAAAAGATGCTCCGATTCAACAGTTGGCAGACGCGGTTCGCATTACCCATCAACAAGGCAAATATTACGATCCGGCGATCGCCCTTTTAGGAAAATCCCATAGCGATACTCTTGCTTTAAAACCTGTAATTCCCTGAGGATCCGATTACCCGTCATAAACGTGACGACCATCACCCGGCAGCAGAATCAAAGCACTGGGACGAATTTGGTGTCCCATCGTGATTTCAGTTTCTCCATCCCAATGTTCGACTGACAAAACTTGCCCATCTGCACTGCTGTAATCAAAGTAACGACACTGTTGAGCTTGTCGATTTAGCGTTGCACCCAGGTGTGTCATCTGAGCGGTGTCTGATTCCTCTAACTGAAACACAACATCGGCAACGGTGATTTGTTGCGGCGGAGTGTGGCTGATTTCCAGCCCTTTGACAGGTTTTAGCCAGCAAACCTCTACTTGATCATCCTCTTCGACCGACAACCAACGAATCTGATCGGCATCTTGCAATAAATATTCCATCCAAACAAAGCCATGACTGTTATAAGTCAACTGCCCTTCGACCACCCAATCGGCTCCCTCATACTGCACGATATCTCCCGCTTGCAGTGTAAACACAGTACGTTGCAGAGACGGCAACCCTGTTTGAGACGAACTGGGGATGAGAGATTTTCCTTGTGACTGACGAACCAATAAAATAATCGCGACGACAGCGATCGCTATAATTCCAATCCAAACAAGTGCCAGCATAAGAATAAAAAATAGAGAAGGTGAGAGGGCAAGACGGTGAAAGTATCAAATGACAATTGATGAATCACGATGGATAAATAACGATTGACGAATCACCCTAAAAATTTAGTCATAGGCTTCCCAGCGAGGGTCATTTTGATAGCGCAAGATCACAGGACGAGAGAGCCGATTAATCTCTACACCCCCTAGTTGAATATCCCCTGGAAGTTGAAACAGGTTAGGCAACATAGCTGTGGTCAAAAAATGAGTTGCCACAGGCAATGTGAGAGAGGCGATCGCCACAGGAGTGCGAGTTGCCAATACAAACCCCCACGGCCCAAAACTCGGAACATCGACCGTGTAAGGACGGATCACCATTGGCAGAGACTCCAACGTAGCCGCAACACAAGCAAAGGCACGAGGTGCAAAGAAAGGACTGGAGGCTTGAGTCACCAAAACTCCCGTGAGATTGAGATGAGCCAAAACCTGACGATAAAACCCCTGAGCATAGAGTTTTGCAATGACATCGCGATCGGGGTCAGGAAAGTCAGCAATGATGACATCAAAGGTTTCGTTAAGGTCGGGGATGGCGGTAAAGGCATCGGCATGGCGCACCTCGACCCGTGGATCGGCAAACGCCGCAGCATTGGCTCTCACCAAAAATGGATGCCGACGTGCCAGATTGACAACAGCAGGGTCTAAATCGATCAGCAACACCCGCTCTACATCCTGCCATTTCAGCACTTCTCGCAAGGCCATCCCATCCCCTGCGCCCATCAGCAATACATGACGTTTACCCGGATTACCCTGACTCCGTTCACGCTGGTTGATGCTCATCGCAGGGTGTACCAATGCCTCGTGATAGCGATATTCATCGAGCGTCGAGAACTGCAAATCTCCATCTAAAAACAACCGTACATCGAGTCCCTGACGAGTCAGCACAATGCGCTGATAGGGGGATTGAATGCGGGTGATCACAGGAGCGTCATAAAGAGAATTTTCGAGGCGATCGCTCAAGGGCAACGTCAGAGGCGCAAACACACACAAGGCAAGGGCGATCGCCAATCCCCAGCGTCCCCAATAGCGCAATCTGGGTACAACTCGTCCAAATATAAAAACAACAAAAGCGGGCAAAGCCCCGATGAGTGCCGCCGATGGAAACAACCCCAAAAACGGCAATAGGGCGATCGGAAACAGGAGTGAACCGAACAATGCTCCTAAATAATCCAGTGCCAGCACCCCTGCCAGGGCTTCGCGCATCCCTTCATCGGGTTCCAATAGGCGAGTGAGCAGAGGCACTTCCATGCCCGCTAATATGCCTAACACGATCGTTGCCAAAAATAACCCTATCCAAAAAGGGCCATCCATGACGAAGAGGGCAAATAGAGCCAACGGCAACAAGGCACTCAACGGCGCAATCAATAGCTCAATTTGCACAAATGCCGTTTGTAAACGGTGATGTTGATTGGGATGATTGGCTTCAACAGCGACAAAGCGGCTCAGGTAGGCTCCAATCCCCATAGCGGCTAAGAACCCCCCTACAGCGACTCCATAGGCGAGTGCTTGATTGCCCACGAGATAGCTGGCGAGGGTGCCTAACAACAGTTCAACGGCCAATCCACAGGCTGAGGAGGTTGCCGCCGCCAGCAACAGCAAGTGTCGCTCCCGCCGTTTGTTAAGTGCCATGATTTATTCCAATAATGACATCACTTTCCAGTCCCAGGGCCGCCCCCCCGAAATGCCCCATAGGTCGATCGCAAAGGACTGGGTTGCCAACTGTTGCCGTAATAACGCCCCGACAACTCAGTGCCATGTCTGCCCCAATAGTGGGGCTGTTGCTCTTGGCGCAACACCAACGCCGATCGCTGTGTAAACGCAAACACAACAGTGCTAAATGCAATAAAAAAAGCAGCAGCAGCGAGTAATTTAGTCAGCATTGGCATATCTCCTGATCCAGAAGACTACACTTGAGTTTATCGATGTTCTGAATCATATTGTGTGTCATCATGACGCTCCCCGGAGGTGAATGACATCAACACCCGTCAGGGTTTTAGCGCGATCGCGCACAATCAAGTGAGTGCTGTCAACCGGAGCATCTGGCACAACTTCAACATAGAACCCATAGGAACTGCGAGGTTCTAGTATGAAAAACTGGCATAGACTGGCGGTTGCTCCAGTTACTTCTCGTTGTTTGCTGCGACTAAAGTGAAGTTTAACGGGATAGTCACGCGCATAAATTTGTTCTCCATCCGCATCTTTGATCAATAATTTGACCGTTAATTGTTGCGGCGAAGTCTCATCTGACTTAATTTTGACGACGACTCGCACTAACCGATCAGAGCCTCCCATCAGAGCGCGATCGCCCACATCACTGTCTCCAATCCATTTAGAAATGACGCGATCGCCTATCGATGGAATGGAGATCACCGCCAACAGGGTCATACCAACCGTTCCCAAAAAGCCTGCCCAGAGATAACGGGTATCCACCACCCCATTGCGCACCTGAACCTCAAAGGTGACAGGTTCATCCAATTCTTCCCCGGTTGAGGTGGCGTATCCTAACACATCAATCGAGATCGTCAATAATTCAGGTTGCGTTGCTTTAATATCCAACCCTGATAAGAGATCCTGTTCTTGCCAGGTGCCCGATTCTCCCTCTTCATACCAGGTGCCCGACTCAGCCCAGGCATCTTTAATCGCACTGGCGATAATCTGGTCTTGTTGATCTTGCAGTTGAATCTCGTAAGTGACCCAGCGGTTTTGCGCGATGATCGCTCTAACATCAACTCTCAGAGCACCCATTGATTCGGGTTGAATCTGGATAGGCGGCAATTCTTCTGGCTCGCCTTCTTCCACCTGAACTTGAGTGTAGACTACCAGTTTTCCTAAAAATGCAGAACCGATCAGAGTGACAAACACCACTAAAGCAATAGCTCCAGTAATGTAGTACCACCTGTCAATAAAGCGATGCGTCGTTTGCGATTGTATGCTCACTCTCATCAGTCAGTTTTAACCTATTCACTGCACACTCGCGTGACCCTATAACAATTAGTTAAATTGGCGTTACTAAACAAGTCGCTAAAGTAACCCAACGAAATGATGGGTAAACACATTTCGACTCCCATTCAACTAACGCCTCCTGACTAACTCCGCCTTTTTAAGGCTACCTTGGGAGACTTTGAGCCTTTAGCCTTTATCAAGGATCTTATGCTAAAGGGCTTGCTCTTAATCACACCGGGCTACTTACAAAAGATTAAGATCTACTCCGGATCACAGATCTTTTGCTAGATAATTTGATGGATCAGAGGAATAGCCCTTGAGTTTACGGTGTTGGTCATTAGAGCGAATGTATGAAGTCAATCATAAACCTTGACACGGTCACTATTGCTTGATCCCCTCTGCCCTCTAAAAAAGGAAGAACCCAAACAAAAAGCTGAAGTCTCCTTTTTGCAGAGGGATGTGGGAAGATCGAAACCGTGGTTGATAAATCAGCTCTAACAATATGGGTGACAAAGAATCGTTAGTAAAAGATTGGGAGAGTAAATTGCTTTGATAATCTTACAGTTAGTTGCTGAAACCGCGGGTTGGGCATTTGTGGGAGTGATTCTGCTATATGGCGGAGTGCGTCTATTTGACTTGCTTGATCCCATTGATTATAGAGAAGAGATTCGCAAGGGCAATGTAGCGGCAGGAGTCATTGTGGGAGCCGTTATTGCGGCGATCGCTGCCATCATTATTGCGGTGATTTTGACCTAAGCGATCCCAGATTTTGACGAATCTGTTAAGTTAGAGGGCAGTCTAACGAACGAATCCAAGTCTCATGTTGAACATTCCTCAACTGCTGGCAGACGAGCTTGCACTCAGACCTGCTCAAGTCAAAAACGCTCTAGAGCTGTTTGCAGAAGGTGCAACAGTGCCATTTATTGCCCGTTATCGCAAAGAGCGAACGGGTGAAATGAATGAAATTCAATTGCGGGATTTGGCAGATCGCTACACCTACCTGACTGAGCTAGAGGAGCGCAAGGAAGCCATTCTCTCGGCGATCGCTCAACAGGGAAAACTAACCGATGAGTTGAAGGCAAAAATCGACGCCTGCTTGCAAAAAAATGAACTAGAAGACCTCTATCTGCCCTATCGCCCCAAACGCCGCACACGAGCCACGATGGCGCGAGAAAAAGGGTTAGAGCCGTTAGCAGAATTCATTAAAACGCTAAATCAACCCAAAGCGGTGGCTGCCTCTTTAGAACAGGAAGCCCTCCAATATTGCTCTGAAGACAAGGGAGTTAAAACGGCTGGCGAAGCTCTGCAAGGGGCATCTGACATTCTTGCAGAAGAAGTCGCTGAACGGGCAGAACTGCGGGCTTATCTGCGTGACTACTTGATGGAGTCGGGGGTGTTTACTTCGACCATCAAGGCTGACTTCCCAGAGGGCAGCACCAAATTTGAGATGTATCGCAACTTTCAAGCAAAGGTCAAGGCGATCGCCGCTCACAACCTGCTGGCACTCTATCGGGGGGAAGCCGAGGGAGTATTGAATTTTGACCTGACCTTTGAAGAAGACAGCGTGTTGGCTCATCTGGAGTCTGAGGAGATTCGCACTCGCCAACCTGAGGTTCGCAGTTTCTACCGCACCATGCTGCAAGATGCCTTTAACCGCTTGATGAAAACTTCGCTGATCAATGAAGTGCGAGCCGCCAAGAAACTTGAGGCAGACATTGAATCGATCAGAACCTTTGAAACCAACCTGCGAGAATTATTGCTGTCGGCTCCCGCAGGCATGAAACCCACACTAGCCATCGATCCGGGCTTTCGCACAGGGTGCAAAGTGGTTGCATTAGACCAGACTGGGAAGTTTTTGGAATATCAAACAATCTTTCCGCACCAGGCCGCCGGACAACGCCTGCAAGCCGCCCAGACTCTGACTCGGCTGATTGAGCAACATCACATTGAGTTGATCGCGATCGGCAATGGCACCGCCGGACGAGAAACCGATGAATTTGTCACGGAACTGTTGCAATCGCTAGATCGCAAACCCGTTAAGGTGATGGTCAACGAATCGGGAGCTTCGATTTACTCTGCTAGTGAGGTGGCGATCGCAGAGTTTCCTGATTTTGACATTACAGTGCGGGGAGCCGTCAGCATTGGTCGTCGTTTGCAAGACCCCTTAGCCGAGCTAGTTAAGATTGATCCTAAGTCCATTGGGGTGGGGCAATATCAACACGATGTCGATCAAAAACTGTTAAAGAAAAAGCTAGATGAAGTGGTCGAGAGTTGCGTTAACTACGTTGGCATCGATCTCAACACGGCTTCTAAAGAACTACTCACTTTTGTGTCGGGCATTAGCCCCTCAATCGCCAATAACATCGTCGCCTATCGCAATGAGAACGGGGCATTTCGCGATCGCCGCCATCTGCTAAAGGTCTCTAAATTGGGTCCCAAAGCCTTTGAACAAGCGGCAGGGTTTTTGCGGATTCGGGATGGCAAAAATCCCTTAGACAACACCGCTGTTCACCCCGAAAGCTATGGAGTCGTCGAGGCGATCGCCACTGACCTCAACGTGCCGCTGACCCAAATTACCCAGATTCCTGAACGGGTCAAAACCAGCGATCTAAAAAAATACACCACTGAAACGGTGGGTGAACCCACCTTGCGTGATATCTTGGCCGAGCTAGAAAAGCCCGGACGCGACCCTCGTGCAGAGTTCAAGTATGCCACCTTTAAGGAAGGAGTTAAGGAACTCTCCGATCTCCAGATCGGTATGGAGTTAGAAGGCATTGTCACCAACGTGGCGAACTTTGGTGCCTTTGTGGATATTGGGGTGCACCAGGATGGATTGGTCCATGTTTCTCAGTTGGCAGATCGATTTGTTAGCGACCCCAAGCAGATTGTCAAAGTGGGACAGGTCGTGACCGTGCGCGTGTTAGAAGTCAACGAACAACTGAAGCGGATTAGCCTCTCCATGCGATCGCCTGATGCTAACGATGGCAGAAGCGGAAGAACTACGGCTCCTACCCCAAAAGACAAGCCTCAGAGTAAAAATGCTGTTCAACCAAAATCTCAGCCAAAATCTCAGCAGAAAGGAGATCGTTCTAAATCTGACGCAAATCCCCCAGAGTCTAAACCTGCAACCCTAGAAGATTTGAAAGCTAAGTTTGGCAAAAAGCGGTGATCGATCCTTCCTCTTGACAAGGGGAGGTATACACACAATTCTTTTACTTCAAAATTCGCGTGGTTTGATCCTCCCTAACCCTCCTTAACAAGGAGGGAACCGAGCCTTTGGGGATTGAAGTCCCCCTTTTTTTCAAGGGGGATTTAGGGGGATCTAGCCAGATTTTTGGAATGAATCGAGATCTGTATACACCGTAGCTTTGCCAAGGAGAAGTTGGAGGGGTTACATTTGCCCTGTTTTCAAATCAAATGGGTATCAGCAAGCCTCTACAGCTTTTGAGCAGTAGCTAAAAACGATCGCCGTTTTCCTGGAATGTGACGGGGAAACGGAGGTTTGGGGCAACGACCAAAGTTGGCCGCTGGATCTCCAGGTTCCACAACAGTTGCTGTCCAACCATGCCTTGCCAACAAATGCTCTGGCTCATCAGTGGCAAATTGCCAATGTCGTCTAACTCTGCCTTGACTCCGCAACGCATTCTCCAGCGATCGCAAACTAATCAAATCAGCCCCTAACCGACTTCCTGGAGGGCTTAAGGTCGTAACCGTTTGCAATAGATCATGCACAACGGCTTCTGGAAGATACATCAACAAGCCCTCTAACAACCAAATAGAGGGGCGATCGCCCTGATATCCTCGACGACGCAACTCATCAACCCACCCGTCGGTAAGATCGAGCGCAATACTCTGTCGCTGACAAAGTAGTGGTACATCTTTCAAAATGGATTCTTTGTACGCCATAATTTCGGGGCGATCGACTTCATAGATCTGCATCTCCGCTGCCCAAGGCAACCGAAAGGCTCGTGTATCCATCCCTGCCCCTAAAATCACGAGTTGCTGCACCTCTGCCGCTGCTGCCATGACAAAATCGTCAAAAAATCGGGTGCGAATCGCAACAAAGTGGGTATAAGCTTTTTTGGCATGTTCTAGCTCTTTGCCCATACTCGCCCATTGCTGGATCAAGATATTGACCTCATCACCCGCAAGTTGCGCCGCAAAGGGATCATCAAACAGGCGATCGGGCTGGGTGCTCTCGATCGCTCGTTTAGCTGCCATGATTAAGGCAGTATAGGAAACTGAATCCTTCATGTCTTAACGATAACTTAAGTTCAGAATCAGGATTTTGGCAGTTTTAACCGCAGCTAAATGAGTTTGAATTCCCTGTATACACAAGTCTTTTGAATCCCGCTAATACTGGGTTTGATCCTCCCTAGCCCTCCTTAAAAAGGAGGGAACCGGATCGGAAGTCCCCTTTTTGGGAGGGGATTTAGGGGAATCTTGCAGGGTTTTGGTATCCGAGTCGAGATCTGTGTACATGTTGACCTTAAAAAGGAGGGAACCGGACTCAAAATCCCTTTTGAACGGAATTTAGGATCTACATAGTTTTCGCCCCTCTCACCCAAATTCTGGATTAAGATGTAGACCAAAAATAAAAACTGACCGCCCTCTAACCTTTGCACGGACGCGATAAACAGACGCGATAAATCGCGCCTCTCCCCTTTTATCCCTCATCCTTCGTACAGACGCGATAAATCGCGCCTCTTCCCTTTATCCTTTTCTTTTTTCTTTTTTCTTTTTTCTTTCTTATCCTTTATCCTTTATCCTTTCCCCCTCCCCACACCCCACACCCCACACCCCACACCCCACACCCTACTCCCTCATGCCCCCCTCCCTGCTAGAGATCATTGATCGCGCCGTCACCACCCACGCCACCACCCTCGACCTCTCTGGCATGAACCTGACCGAGTTGCCCCCAGAGATTGGCAAACTCACCCAGCTTAAAACTCTAATTTTGGGACGACGAGGCTACGACGAAGGCAGTCGCTCCGAAATCTTGACCAATAACCTCACCACTTTGCCCCCTGAGATTGGCAATTTAACTCAACTAGAGCGACTGAAAATCTGGAACAATCGCCTCAAAGCTCTCCCTCCCGAAATTGGGCAACTGCAAAACCTGAAATGGCTTGATCTTAGTAACAACGAATTAACGGAACTGCCTCCCGAAATTGGACAACTGGTCAACCTGCGATCGCTCGACCTCAATGACAACGGATTAACCGAACTTCCCCCACAATTCTCGCAACTGGTAAATCTGCGATCGCTCGACCTCAGTTCCAACCCGTTGAGTCAGTTGCCCAGTGAAATCAGTCAGTTGCAAAATTTGCGATCGCTCGACCTCAGTTTCAACCAGTTGAGTCAACTGCCCATTGAAATCAGTCAGTTGCAAAATTTGCGATCGCTCTCCCTCCGTTCCAACCAGTTGAGTCAACTGCCCATTGAAATCAGTCAACTGCATAACCTGCAAACGCTCTACCTCGATAGAAACCAGTTGAGTCAACTGCCTATTGAAATCTCTCAACTGACTAACCTGCAAACGCTCGACCTCGATAGAAACCAGTTGAGTCAACTGCCTATTGAAATCTCTCAACTGACTAACCTGCAAATGCTCTACCTCAGTAGCAACCAGTTAAGTCAACTGCCCATTGAAATTACTCAACTGACTAATCTGCAAACGCTCGACCTCAGTAGCAACCAGTTAAGTCAACTGCCCATTGAAATTACTCAACTGACTAATCTGCAAACGCTCTCCCTCAATAGCAACCAGTTAAGTCAACTACCGATTGAAATCTCTCAACTGACTAATCTGCGATCGCTCAACCTCAATAGCAACCAGTTAAGTCAACTGCCCATTGAAATCTCTCAACTGACTAATCTGCAAACGCTCGACCTCGATAGCAACCAGTTGAGTCAACTGCCCATTGAAATCTCTCAACTGACTAATCTGCAAACGCTCAACCTCAATAGCAACCAGTTGAGTCAACTACCGATTGAAATTACGCAACTGACTAATCTGCGATCGCTCTACCTCAATAGCAACCAGTTGTGTCAACTGCCCATTGAAATCTCTCAACTGACTAATCTGCAAACGCTCGACCTTCGTGGAAATCCTTTACCTATTCCACCAGAGATTTTAAATTCAAGTAAAGCTGGTGAAATTTTAGAGTTTTACTTTCGGGTGCAAGATCCTAATGAATCAGAGTTACTGCATGAGGCAAAGTTTTTGATTGTGGGGGAAGGCGGAGCAGGCAAGACCTCGCTGGCAAAGAAGATTGAGAGCGAGAGCTATGAGCTGAAACCGGAGGAGAAATCTACTGAGGGCATCGAGGTGATTCGCTGGAATTTTCCCTTACCCAGTGGGCACGAGTTTCGCGTCAACATTTGGGATTTTGGCGGGCAGGAGATCTATCACCAGACCCATCAATTTTTCCTCACCGAGCGTTCGCTCTATGCGCTGGTTGCCGACACTCGCCAAGACAACACCGACTTTTACTACTGGCTCAAAATCATTGAGCTATTGAGCGAGAATAGCCCTGTTTTCATCATCAAAAATGAAAAGCAAGACCGTCAGTGTGTGGTGAATGAGCGACAGTTGCGGGGCGAGTTTACCAACTTGAAAGAGGTGTTAGCCACTAACTTAGCTACCAAACGAGGATTACCCGAAATCAAAGATACCATTCAGCAATACATCAGCAAACTGCCCCACGTCGGCACACCTCTCCCCAAGTTGTGGGTGCGAGTCCGTCTAGCGATCGAGAATGACTCACGCAACACGTTGAGTCTGCCAGAATATTACGAGCTATGCCGCATCAATCGCCTCACCGACCAGACCGATATGTTGCGGCTCAGTCGCTATCTACATGATCTGGGCGTATGTCTCCACTTTCAAGATGACCCCGTGTTGAAATACACCGTCATCCTCAAACCGGAGTGGGGCACGACCGCGGTTTATAAGGTATTGGACAATGACACGGTGATTAAGAATCTGGGTTGCTTCACGCAAGATGACCTAAAGGATATCTGGCAAGACTCGAAGTATGCCGACAAACGAGATGAGTTGCTGCGGTTGATGATGCGCTTCAAGCTTTGCTACGAGATCCCCGGTCGTTCTAACACCTACATCGCCCCACAACTGCTCACCATTGATCAACCGGAGTATGACTGGGATGACTCCCAAAACCTGACTCTGCGCTATGAGTATGAGTTTATGCCCAAGGGCATTTTGACTCGGTTGATTGTTGAGATGCACCCCTGGATTGAGCAGCAAAAGCTCGTCTGGCGGGGTGGAGTAGTGCTGTTTAAGGATCAAACTCGTGCGGAGGTGAGCGAGCATCACGGTCAACGCGAGATTCGGGTGAAGGTGGCGGGTAGTCGCAAGAAGGAGTTATTGGCGGTTGTCACCCATGAGATCGACAAGATTCACCAGTCGTTTGAACGGCTTAAGTCCCGCAAACTGATTCCTTGTAATTGCGATGTTTGCAAAGGTAATCCAAAACCTTTCTGTTATGACTTTGAACGACTCAAGCAATTTCTCGATCGACGGCAATATCAAATCATGTGCTACGAGAGTGGTCAGGATGTTGAGATCCGACAATTAATTGATGATGTGTTGTTGCCGTTAGATCTCAATGGCTCCCTAAGCGTTGATCCTCCTGCCTACGGCATCCCTCTTGAAAAAGGGGACTTTGGTGAGTCGGCTTTCCAAAGAGCTAGAGGGAGCAATCCGATGCAACAAGACCTCGATCGCGAAAGAGAAGCCATCCTTGCTCGTTCTGCTCAACCCCAACCTAAAACCATGCCCCGAAATCAAGTATTTATCAGCTACAGTCACAAAGATAAGAAGTGGCTAACTCAGTTGCAAACCCATCTCAAACCCATGATTCGCAACGAGTCAGTGGTGCCGTGGGATGATACCCAAATTAAACCAGGAGCAAAATGGCGAGAAGAAATTGAAACGGCTCTCGCCACTGCAAAGGTTGCCGTCTTGCTCGTTAGTCCTGATTTCTTAAACTCAGATTTTATTGATAAAAACGAGTTGCCTCCGTTGCTTGAGGCAGCAGAGACAGAAGGGCTTAGAATCATTTGGATTCCGTTGAAATACAGTGGTTACGAGGAAACTAAGATGAATGACTATCAGGCAGCACATTCTCCGAGTGAGCCGTTAGAGAGTCTCAAGACCGCAGAACGCAACAAAGCCTGGGTCGAGATTTGCAAGAAGATCAAAGCCGCTGCGAATTTAAGTTGAGTTCTTATCGTGATACGTTAATGAGCGATCGCCCCAAAGGGGGAGATTTGCTTCGCATCGCCCCTCCTCAACCAAAGCGTAAAGTGCGATCGCTCAGTCTGCTGTAGCTTCTTCCGCGAGAGCAAGTGTTTCATTGTACAAGCGATCGCTAATCCGAAAATTTGCTTCATCAATCAACCGATCTAGAATCGGACGGATAACAGGAATCAAACCTCGACGTTTTGCAGCCAATAGTACACCCAAAACTCCAGTAATTCTCAAGCCTTGACGCTTTGCTTCTGTTCGTCCCAAACGTTCATCAATGAGAAGTTGTGTTGCTTTCAGCTCAATTGCCAGAACAATCGCATTTGCTTCCCCTGGATCAAGACTGCGATCGCGTTCTAATACCGTCACTAGGGATTGGTCGCTCACTGATCGAACATCTAACCAATCAACCGTCATGACAGCCTGAGTGACAGGGTGATTTTCGCCATTTGCCAGGAGTTCCTGATAAACCACATCTGGAATCACAACGGTTTCAAACAGTTGAGGCAGCAAATTCGCATAGCCAATCACAATCAAATTGGCGACCGGCGACGTGTCACTCACAATAATCACAACAAACCTAGTTCCTGCAAATTTTTCACATCCTCATATAACTCATCCACATCATAGTGAACATAGAGATCTTTCTCCGCCAGAAGAGCTTGAAACTCCAGTTGAGTCATCCCCAAAAAACGACTGGCACTGCCCAGCGTGATTTTCTCTTGTTGGAACAATAGCAGCACTAATTCCTGTAAAAGCTCCGACTCAGAAAGCCCAGAAGCTTGAACCAGTTCATTAGAAATAATGAGACTCATAGTAGGGCGCAAGCGAGGTGTGACTCTAGTATATCTATTACCCAGGTAGGGCTGCGATCGCCCACTACCAGGTTGAAACACGATGAGCGGTCTCCCCGAAGGGAGAACTGCCTTGCATCGCTATCATACTGCCGACGAGAGACAAAGTAACAGCAGCCGACTTCCTCAATCAGGAATGTTAGAGTGAATTTAGTTTTGATAGGCTTTGACACCATGCCCAAACGACTCACGATGGCTCAGGCTCAACAACAACTCCCCAACTTGCCCAACGAACTCACAGATGAACCCATTATCATCACTCAAGATGGGGTTCCCGTCATGGCGGCTCTTAGCTATAAACATTTGATTGAACTGTTTGAAACTCTCGACATCCTTACCGATACCGAGTTTGTCACTAAACTGCGCCAAAGCATTCTTCAAGCTCAGCAAAGCAACACCATCTCCTGGGAAAACGCCAAAGCACAGCTAGGACTATGAGTGATGGCAATGCAATTGAATACGAGATTCGGCTGACACCTCTTGCTCTAGACATGCTAGCGGCGGTTAAGGATAGGAGAGAACAAGAGAAATTAAGTGAGCGTATTGACCAACTCAAGAATGACCCTGAAAAGCAAGGTAAAGCACTGGTAGACAACCTTTCAGGGTTTCGTAGTGTTCGGGCAGTGGGTCAGCGTTATCGCATCGTCTATAAAGTTGAGCAAGAGCAAGTTCTTGTTGTAGTGGTTGGAATGGGTAGGCGCAAGGATGGGGACAAAAAAGACATTTACACACTGCTAGAAAAGTTGTTGAGAGAGTCTATCTGAATTCATACCAGATGGCGCAGCTTGGCTCTGAACTAAAGAGCGATCTCCCCAAAAGGGAGATTTGCTTCGCATCGCCCCTCATCTCACTAAAGGTTAAAGTGCGATCGCCCCTTTAAAACCATGCCCCTTTGCGATCGCTCATATTTCCTAAGATTAAGGACTAATGAGAGCAATCGGGCGATCGCCAGAGGTAATAAGCAATTCTCTCCTTTGGAGAGAATTGCTTTGCATTGCCCTCCTAATAGAACAGGAAATCAAAAAGCGATCGGGCATGAGGCAAGAGCAGGATAGTTGCTGTGATGAGTCCAACAGATAGAATATTTAGAGAGGCTAGACGATAGGAGAAACTCCCAATGCTTCAAAGCTCATTCAACATAGACCTCGAAACCCTCCGAAAAGCGATATTCCAACTCTCTCCTCAAGAGTTAATCAAACTATTTGGGGAGATTGAAGAAAGACTCCAGACTCTGAGTATGATGCATTTGTCAGAGAGTGGATTCCAAGAGTGGAACGACAACGAGGAAGATATCTACGATGTCGAATCCTAATTCTGGAGAAATTTGGTTAGTCAATTTCCCCTTTAGCGATCTGACTTCCACAAAAGTTAGACCTGCCTTCGTCTTAGCCACTCATCGACAAGATGTGATTATCCTGGGGATTTTCTCAAAAATCCCGGCTGGAAATCTCGCTGATTCTTGGGTTTTGGTAGAAGATAGTCATCCTGAATTTAGCCCCACGGGTTTAAAGAAGTCATCGTTGCTCAGAGCCGACAAAATTGCAACAGTCCATGAATCTGTTTTTCAAAAACAACTTGGCACTCTACCCAACGATATGGTGAGCCTTGTTTACACTGCATTGCGAAAGGCATTACACTTCTAGGTCTACTTCATCATTACTTAAAATGGGGTTCCCGTCATAGCGGCTCTTAGCTATAAACATTTGACTGAACTATTTGAAACCCTCGATATCCTTACCGATACCGAGTTTGTCACCAAACTGCGCCAAAGCATGCTTCAAGCTCAGCAAAGCAACACCATCTCCTGGGAAAACGCCAAAGCACAGCTAAACCTGTGAGTGTTCTTGTTGTTGTAGTTGGAATCGGTAGGCGCAAGGATGGGGACAAAAAAGACATTTACCCACTGCTAGAAAAGTTGTTGAGAGAGTCTATCTGAATTCGTACCAGATGGCGCAGCTTGGCTCTGAACTAAAGAGCGATCGCCCCAAAGTGGAGATTTGCTTCGCATCGCCCCTCATCTCACTGAAGGGTAAAGTGCGATCGCTCTTCACTCCAAAATAAGCACATCATCCCTATATAGCAGTCCTAAATCATTTGTGAGATTAGTAGAGAGGCGCACCCCGCCCGGGGGCGCCGAAAACCACCGAATGGGGTTTTCCATAGCTTTTAATCAAAATCAGAAAATAGTAGGGTGTGTTGAGCTATAAAAAAACA
>JANRJA010000246.1:0-20915 GCA_033764315.1 Oculatellaceae cyanobacterium bins.114 | reverse complement strand
GCGCACCCCTCTGGGGTGCGCCTCTCACAACCCATTTGGGATTGCTATATATGGCGGCAGTCACGCTCATTAGGGCATTTCAAAGCCTGGAATCAACAAGGGGCTTAAGTCCCTTGTTCTAAACTGGATGACTATGGCAATACCTTGCCTTTAGGATTAAGTTTCTCTCATTTGAGACTCTTTATTCTTGTCTTGAGTCCCATTTTGATCTTTGTAAGTCTAATTTGAGATAGGCGATCGCTTATTGAGGTAGGGTAGTACGGTGAATCATCTTAGAGATCTAGATCCCTGATTTCACATCAGTATTTTCAAAAAGGTCTGGTTCACATCACTAGACACCGGAGATCTTAGAAAAGTTCGGTTTAAGCAGCCCAGCGAATCAATTTGCGTCTACCAGAGCGAAGTCAGCGGTTTCACCCGCCAAAATCCTTATCCCAAACTTAGGTTATTTAATAAGCATGAGTACCTTACATCGCTTGTAAGCGATCGCTAAATTGCAGTCAGGTTTAATAGGAGTTTTTGCTTTTAGGGGAAAGAATAGCTGAATCAAATTTAGTCTTATTTAAGACTAAATAATCTCTTTATGAGTCTAATAATGATTCACTCAAGTCTAATATGAGACATAAAATTATTGCAGAGTATATCCATTCAACCCATAGCCGTTATAGGTCGGCAGTAGGGGCGGTTTGTAAATAACCCTTACAGTGCAGTCCCTCTATCAAGGCTATCAAGCAAGGAAAATGTGTTGCCTAGATCGAGATGAGATAGACTGGCGACATGGATAAGCGATCGCTCTAAAGGGCTAAATCAAGGCTGATCAGAGCTGCAAAAATTAGTCCAAATCTAGTCCAGCAAAAATTTTGAACTCTCAAAGCCCTTTCAAGGCAAGAAGATTAGGGATTTGATTATTTGCTGATACCGCAGTTAGTCAAGCCAGTCATAGTTGTAAACGGCTTTACAACTTTTCAGCATGGTTCCTTCCTCCCCAGCTTCTGTTTTGCTTTAAAGTTCGACATTTTTATCCGAGCTTAGGGCATATTTAGACAAGGTTTTTTTGCAGCCTGCATAATGAAATTTCCTAAACTTCTGTCGTTTGCTCTCGCCATTCCCCTGACAATCGGTTTACCCACTCTCAATTTCGATCGCACTGCTATTTCCGCATCGTCTAGTGCGATCGCCCAAATATTTCCTGACATTAGCGACCCAACCATACAACTTTATTTGTATGCAGATGGATTAGCATCGGCTGGTTTTACCACAGAAAGCATTGCCCTCTATGAACAATTGCTACAACAAATTCAAGAAACAGGCGATCGCACTGAAGAAGCTAGCTTTTTAATAAAGTATTGCGTCTAGCTTTGAATTACGAGGAGACCTGCAAAACGCATTGACCTATTATCACCGGGCGTTAGCCATCTATGGAGGAAGGATAATTTCGCCAATCGATCGCACCGCTCAACTGTATGAGGCAAGTAAGATTGCAAACACGATCGCTTCCATCTATCTCACCTTGGGGCAAACTGAGCAAGCAATCGAAACTTATCAACAAGCCTTAGCGATCGATCGCCGAACCACCCCAGGGTGGACAGAGGCAAGCACTCTCAGCAATTTGGGAACAACCTATCGAATTGCAGGACAACTTGAGCCAGCCTTGGCTACCTATCAACAGGCGGCTTCGATCTACACAGAGACGAGTAGTAACCCCTATGAAGCGGTCAAACTCTTTAATCAGTTGGGCATGTTGTATCAAGAGCAAGGACAATTTGAGTTAGCCTTAACCGTCTATCAACAAGGGTTAGCAATGGTTGCAGAACAATCTGAAGAGTTTCAATCAGTTGATCGCATCCTCACGCTAGAAAATATCAGTCGTCTCTATCAAGCTCAAGGACAAACAGAGCAAGCAACACACTACGCTGAACAAGCTACCACTGCCCTCACTCAAGCGTCAGTTGATTCATATGGAATAGAAAGTCCGTTTCGTGGAGCGGATCTGCTGCAAAAAATTGGCAGATTCTATTTAGTGAACAGTCAACTTGAACGGGCAGCAAGTTATTTTGATCGGGCAATGGCGATCGCCAGTCAACACACCACTGGCAACCCTGATGTGATTCTCAACGGCATCTTAGTTGAGTACACTCGACACGGTCAGGTTGCACCAGCCATTCCTTATCAGCAACGATATATAGCAATGCTTCAAGACAGGGGGTTATCAGCAAACACCGCATCATCACTACGCAGATTAGCAACGATGTATCAAACCGTTGGACAACTCGACTTAGCCTTGAGCACCTATCAACAAGCCTTAACTAATTATCAGGACAGCGATCGCGAGTATGGGGGACAGACCGATGAGATAGCCCAAACCCTGTTGGGAATCGGAGCAATATACGAAGCCCAAGAAAAGCCAGAACAAGCTCTAACGGCTTATCAACAAGCCCTCACCCTCTATCAAACCGAACAAACAGAAGATTCTCTGCAACACATTCACGTACTGGACGCTCTCGCAAAGTTCTATAACACCCAAGGACAAGGCGATCAGGCAGAACCGTATGCTCAACAAGCTCAAACCTTGCGCGATCGCCTTCTCCATTAGCCCTAGAACCGGAAAGTCTTGCCAAAAAGGTAATGCAGGAGCGATGTAGAAACTAAAGTCACCAGCAGAGAAAGTGTAAGCTAACCACCCTATGACAACCTCGTTATTGGTGTTGAGGAAGTTGTAGGTAAACTCACCTTGATCGAGTTCAGCAAACGTGTCTGCATTACCTGCTTCAAAGCGAACGCTTAAAGCATTTGATCCCGTAAAGCTGGTGACAAAGTCTAAGCGGACTCGGTCTTGAAAAAACAGTTTGATTTTGATCGACACCACTCTGTATGCACAGTAGCCGAGTCGGAGGGGGACAGGGGGAGAGTGTCGTCAATATGTCTTAAACGAGAATCATCCATCTCTTTAGTAGACTCAAATAAAGGACATGAGTCTACTTTTAAGACAAGATCAAGCCATTTTCTAAACTCTTCAAAACAAACAGTATTTCTTTTTACAAAATAAATTTTGTATGAGGTAGGGTGGAGTCGATTATATACCTGGTGGTACTGGGAAAGGCAGGGTGACAAGCAGAAGTGAGGGCGCGAAAGTCTCGTGATTTCGTCATTCCATCAACCAAAATATCTAATTATTGTCACTCCCCTCGATTCACTCTTTGTGAAATCAAGTTTCTAAAAAAACTTTGTCAAGACTTTACTGGTGATTTAATACTTGGGGTACTCTACCGACGACTTAAAAACTTCCAGGTCATAATATATTCTTAATATATTAAGCTATGACACCCCACCCATTTTTTCGCCGACCGGCTCGTTTCGGCTCAACTATTCCACTACATCTAGTCTTGGTGGTGCCTTTTGTATTGCAAACGGTAGGAGCCGTGGCGGTAGTCGGCTATCTGTCTTACCGCAGTGGGCAGCGGGCAGTAGAGAAAATTGCCACTCAACTCCTGGAAAATGCAGGACAACAAGTCTGTCAAAAGCTTGACCATTATTTGCAGAGTGCTCATGAATTTAATCAGCGTCAAATTACAGCGATCGCCTCAGGAGCCATTGACCTACAAAACCTCGATCAACTGCATCGATATTTAATCTTGCAACATCGACAAACAGAAGATCTGACAACTCTTTTAGTTGGAACTCCCCAGGGAGATTTGAGGGTCAGTCACCATGTCAGCCCTCAAGATTATGGGGTAACGACGCAGTTACAACCCTGGGAATTGCCATTTGAAGCGGCTGTGTCAACCGCATCTAATCCTGCTATCAACCAAACCTATGGCGTTAATGAGTCCGGAGAGTTAGGACGTCATTTAGAAACGCTCGAAAATATTGATGTGCGCGATCGCCCCTGGTATCGTCAAGCCGTTGCAACCCGAACATCCGGGTGGACTCAACCCTTTCAAATCGGTAGCACCAATCTTTTAGCTCTTAATGCTTACACTCCCTTGTATAACCAAGAAGACCAATTATTAGCGGTCTTTGCAGTTAATATTAGCCTCAATCAACTGAGTGACTCTCTGAAGCATGTAGAAGTAGGACGATCGGGGGAAATCTTTATTATTGAACGCAGCGGTCAACTGATTGCTAACTCAACCACCGAGGTTTCTTACTCTGTAGCGGGCAAACCTGACTTAGACGGAATCACTGCCCCTGGAAACCTGACCTTTCAGCGGCGTTTCCCCGATGAATTATCCAATCAAACCCTTCAAGACACTTATGAGTATATGAGGATGACCTTTGGTGATTTTGCCTCCTTGCGATCGCCCCAGTCGTCCCACTTTTCACTACAGGGTCATCCTTATTTTTTAACCATCTCTCCCTACACCGACGCCAACGGATTAGATTGGTTAATCGTGACAGCGATTCCAGAGTCCGATTTCACAGCCGAAATTCAACAGAATACACGCACCACAGGGTTACTCTGTCTGCTGACATTAGGAGTCGCGATCGCCTCAGGGTTAACCATTGCTAATCGCTTTACGGCTCGCATGGCTCAACTCAATCGCGCCAGTCAAAAATTAGCAGCCGGTGATTTGACGCAACAGTTGCCCAACAATAGCGCGATCGCAGAACTGCAAGGCTTGACACAATCCTTTAACCAGATGGCAGAGCAACTGCGGCAACTATTTCAAAGCAAAGTCGAAGCAGAAGCCGCCCGCCAGAGTGAAGCCCGGTTTCAACAACTAGCAGCGGCTGTACCGGGTATGATCTACACCTATACTCAGTATGCCGATGGCTCCCACGGCTTTGACTACGTCAGTTTGGGTAGCCGAGATATTTTGGAACTGGAACCAGAGCAAATTATTGCAGATGCCAACGTCGATTTAGATCTGATTCATCCTGACGATCGCCCTGCCCTCAATGCAGCTATTGCTCACAGTGCCGAGACGCTAGAGCCGTTTACCTTTGTCACTCGCAATATCACTCCCTCTGGTCAATTTAAATGGCTAGAATCCAGTTCTCGTCCCTTGCGTCATGCCGATGGCAGCACCACCTGGTATGGGGTTTTGTTAGATGTCAGCGATCGCAAACAAGCCGAAGCCGCTTTGCGGCAATCTGAACTTAAGTTTTCAACGATTTTTCGAGACAGCCCCCAACCTGCTTGGATCGCCACTCTGGCAGAGGGGCTTTGCTTAAACCTAAACACCAGTTTCAGTCGGGTTCTTGGTCATTCTCTCCCTGAAGTAGTTGGCAAGACCTGCGTTGAGTTGGGGCTATGGGACGATCTAGACGATTTGCAGCACTTTAGACAAACGCTGCATCAATTTGGCAACATCAGTGATTTTGAAGCCTTGTTTCGCACAAAATCAGGCGAGGCAAAGACAGTTTTATTATCCGCAGTTACCATTCGTCTAGACGATCAAGACTGTGTATTAGGAGTCTTAATCGATATTAGCGATCGCAAACGGCTAGAAGCGGCCTTACAACGCTCTGAAACAAAAACAAGAGACATTCTAAATAGTGCGAGTGCGGCGATTACCAGTCTGCGAGTCTTTCAAGATCACACCTGGCAAATTGATCAGGTGTCTGCAGGGTGTGAAGTCTTATCGGGTTACCCTCCCGACGAACTGACGCTCAACAATACCCTTTGGATCGAGCGCATTGAACCCGACGATTGGCAGGCGATCGCCCCCCAACTGTTTGCCAACATCTTTGCAGAGACAACCAAAACCTATGAATATCGTTTTTATCATAGAAATGGCAACCTGCTCTGGATCTCGCAAACCAACAATTCCCGCTGGGATGAAGCGCAACATTGTTGGGTCGTCACCGCATTTTCAGTAGATATTACCGATCGCAAACAAGCCGAAGCCGCCTTACAAGCGAGTGAAAATCGCTATCGTGCCATCTTTAATCAGGTAGCCGTGGGGATTAATCAGGTGGACTCATCCGGTAAGTTTATCAGTGCAAATCAGGCGTTTTGCGACATGGTGGGTTATACCAACCCAGAACTCTTGCAATTAACAGCCTGGGATCTGACTCACCCTGAAGATATTGTCAATCACCAACAATCATACGAACAATTTCTAAATCAGCACATTCCCTTTTTTCTGCATGAAAAACGCTATCGCCACAAAGCGGGGCACTATATTTGGACCCAAGTAACCATTTCCACCCTAACCCAAGAGGACAATCACAATCACATCCTCTCCCATATAGCCGTTGTTGTTAATATTCACGATCGCAAACAGGCAGAACTGGTGTTGCAAACCAAAACAGAGGAGTTAGATCGCTTCTTCTCAGTTGCCCTCGATCTGCTCTCCATTGCCAATATCGATGGCTACTTTCTGCGCCTCAACCCCCAATGGGAAAAAACCCTCGGCTATCGGTTAGAAGACCTTGAAGGAGTCCGATTCCTGGACTACGTTCATCCAGAGGATTTAGAGAGCACTCTAAACGCGATGGCAATTCTTGTCAATCAACAAGAATTGCCCAACTTCGTCAACCGTTATCGATGCCACGATGGGTCATACCGCTGGATTGAATGGCGTTCCTACCCAGTCGGCAACTTAATTTATTCTGCCGCCAGAGATATCACCGATCGCAAACATTTAGAACAGGAACTCGTCAAAAACCGCGATTTTCGAGAGCTGCTTTTCGACAAATCTAATGATGCTTTATTTCTAGTCGATGGTGACACTTTATTGACAGTAGACTGCAACCAACAAGCCATAGAGATGTTTGAGGTGGCTAGCAAAGCTGACTTGATGAATATTGAAGGTCACACGCTGCAAAAGCGACAATTTACGACTGATGAATTAGCCACCATTCAACAAGAAATTAACCAAAAGGGCTTCTGGAACCTGGAAATAGAATATATAACTCGCCAGGGACGAGAATTTTGGGGAGATATCTCTGCCAAGCCCATTATCTTTGGAGAACAGCGGTTTAATCTGGTGCGGGTCGTCGATATCAGCGATCGCAAGCGGGCAGAACAGGAACTGCAACAAGCAAAAGAAGCTGCCGAAGCGGCCAACCGAGCAAAAAGTGCCTTCCTAGCCAATATGAGCCATGAACTGCGAACCCCACTCAATGTGATTTTGGGGTATACCCAACTGTTGAACTATGACCTGTCCCTGATGCCGGAATACCCAGAATACCTGCGGTCGATTCATCGCAGCGGTGAACACCTGCTAACGCTGATTAACGATGTGTTAGATCTGTCCAAGATTGAAGCAGGACGGTTGACCTTAAATGAAAACCGCTTCAATCTACCCAATTTAATCACAGCCCTATGGGAAATGTTTCAATTGCGGGCTAATTCAAAAGGGCTAAACCTGATTCTAGACATGCCCTCCAACCTGCCTGAATGGATTGTTGCCGATATCAACAAACTACGGCAGATCCTGATCAATTTGCTCAGCAACGCTGTGAAATTTACCGAAGCAGGAATGATTACGTTGCGGGTCAACGCAGGAGAGTGGGGGAGTGAGCCAGTCAGGGAGTGGATGGGTAAACGAACGGACAATTACCCATCGAACCAGACCCTCTTTCCGCTGCTTTCTCCGACCTCCTCTGTCCTTTACATTGAGGTCGAAGATACAGGGGTGGGCATTGCTCCAGATGAACTGGACACCATTTTTGAAGCATTTTCCCAAGCGAGTGCCGGTAAATGCTCAACCGAAGGAACAGGACTGGGGTTAGCAATCAGCGATCGGTTCGTGCAGTTGATGGAGGGTTCATTGCGAGTTCATAGTGTGGTTGGTCAAGGCAGTCTGTTCAGTTTTTGGGTTCCGGTGCAACTGAGCAACTCCGATCAAGTTGCCTCT
This sequence comes from Oculatellaceae cyanobacterium bins.114, assembly GCA_033764315.1. GTDB lineage: Bacteria > Cyanobacteriota > Cyanobacteriia > Elainellales > Elainellaceae > FACHB-1407. Next base: position 13,107 of record JANRJA010000246.1, on the reverse strand, counting down.
ATTACGGCTGAACGTCCGATCAATGGGTTGCTTCTGGGTCAATCCCAATTCCGTATTTTGGTGGTAGACGATCAAATCGCCAATCGACAAGTGTTAGTGAGCATTTTACGCAAGGTGGGTCTAGACGTGCGTGAAGCCGCTAGTGGAGTTGAAGCCATTCAACAATGGCAGAACTGGCGACCTCATTTGATCTATATGGATATTCGTATGGCTGGGATGGATGGCTATGAAGCCATGCAACAGATTCGACAAGAAGAGCAAGACATCCAGAAAATGTGGGAGAGTGGAAGAATAGCAGAGAACGACCCCGTCCCTCCAGTACCCGTTCCCATTATTGCGTTGACAGCCCAGGCTTATCAAGAAGAGCGCGATCGCGCTCTTGCCGCTGGGTTTACTGACTTTATGGCTAAACCTCTAAAGACAACCCTTATTTTTCAACAGTTGGCCACCCATCTAGATCTGCAATGCCAGTATGCCGACTCTGCCCCTTCAAATGTAGTTGAAATCGGCTCCAGCAACAGACGAAAAGCCCTAAAGCCAGAATCACTTCAAGTCATGCCCCCTGAGTGGATCGCAGCACTCTACAAAACTGCTCTCAACTGCTCCTCTGAGGAGGTTGAGAGCTTGATTGACCAAATTCCAGCCCACCATACCGCACTGATCAACGATTTAAAGCAACTGGTTTATAACTATGATTTTGAAATCATCATATATCTCAGCCAATCCTCTAGTTAGCGATCGCCCAGCCATTTATGAGTAGAGCAATCGAGGTGATTTGTATCCATAGCCGTCCTAAATCATTTGTAAAAATTGCTCTGTGATTGATCATGGGTCATTGGCATGTAACAGGGACTAAAGGTTAAGGACGATTGACAAAGGATGATTGACAGATGACCATACTCCTAAGCTTTTTCACGAACCAAATAGGATTGCTATCTACGTAGCCTGATCTCCCCATAGTAAATACATCAATGTCAAACAGCACTGCAAATATCCTGGTTATTGATGATCAGTTAGACAATCTCCGAGCACTCTCAAAGATTTTGCAAGGGAAAGGCTATCGGGTTAGACAGGCTCCAAGTGGGTCAATGGCTTTAAGGGCGATCGCCGCACAACCGCCTGATCTCATCTTGCTAGATATTTTGATGCCTGAAATGGATGGATATACAGTGTGTACCGCGCTTAAACTGGCTCCACAAACACGAGAGATTCCCATCATTTTTTTAAGTGCCTTAGATGAAGTGTCAGACAAAATCAAAGCATTTGATATGGGTGGGGTAGACTACATTACTAAACCCTTTCAAATTGGAGAAGTGGTAGCTCGCATTAATAATCAACTCATCTTGCAACAAAAGCAACGCCAATGGTCAGACTTGTTAGATCAGCTTAAAAATGACTTTTTAAGCACTATTTCCCACGAGTTACGCACGCCTGTTGCCAATATGCGTATGGTGCTACAACTGCTGATGTTGGCGACTGAGCAAGGGCAGACTTTTCTAGACCAAGTGGCGGGAACTGAACCCGAAAACAACCGTATTATGCAATATTTCAAGATTTTACAGGAGGAGTGCGAACGAGAAATTAGTTTGATTCAAGACCTGTTAGACCTACAACATTTAGAAGCAGGTGCTCATCCCCCAAAGCTCGTACCCCTAGACCTGAACGAGTGGGTGCTTCACCTCCTGGAATCCTATGAACTTCAGTTTCAAACCCACCACCAACGGTTGACAGTCAAGCTTTCCCCCAATTTGCCAGCGTTAACAACTGACGTAAACAGTTTGAGCCGCATTGTCACAGAACTATTGAACAATGCCTTGAAATATACTCCTGTCAATCAAGAGATCATGGTGTCTAGCGAGGCAAATGCCTCACACATCCTGCTCCACATTCGCAACTCCGGCGTTGAGATTCCACCTGAGGAACGGTCTCGCATCTTTGACAAGTTTTACCGTATTCCCAATCATGACCCCTGGCGACACAATGGTACGGGGTTAGGATTATCGTTAGTGTGGCAACTGGTCAAGCAAATGGGTGGCACAATTCAAGTAACGAGTGGCGATCGCATGACCTGTTTTACACTGCAACTGCCCTGGTCTTAATCCCTCGACTCTTTCTAAAGTCGTATAGGGTCATGGATTTAATAACTCCGAATGCTTGAGTAGGATGTGTTAGCGCAGCGTAACGCATCGCCTCAGGGGACGTTCGGCAAAGCTCAGTCGAGCCGTTGAGCCGCGGTGGGGTGATATGCAAGGCTTGCAGTTTAAATGGGTGTAATTTAGGACTGCTATATACTGATTGAATGATGGCGATGCCTTTTTCTGGATTGAATCTATCTTATGAATATCAAACGCATTTTAGTAATTGATGATGAGGCAGATATTCGCGAGATCGCCAGGATGAGTCTCAAAATTACAAAACAGTGGGATGTTTTGACAGCCGCCTCCGGTAAAGAGGGTATTGCGATCGCTGTCACAGAGCAGCCCGACGCCATTTTGCTCGACGTTATCATGCCAGAGATGGATGGGTTGACCACCCTCAAAGACTTGCATCTCAACCCAGCCACCCAACATATACCAGTGCTATTGCTAACTGCAACGGTGCAGGTCGCATCTCAACAATACTATGACGAATTGGGAGCTAAAGCAGTTCTAATCAAACCGTTTGATCCCGGTGTTTTGGGAAACCAGATTGAAACAGTATTAAATTGGACGGTTTAGTGAGAGCAAGCTAAGCCCACACAAGTGCCGAAGATCATCAATTGATTCAAGATTTAGGCTGGAATACCTGTAGAGAAGCAGGCGAGCCGAAAGGTTGTCACGGGAATGCCACATTTCATCTTTAGGATTGAGTTATTGCTTGTTCTCAATCCCTGACATGACCCTTGTATCTTCAACCATTGATGTAGAGTCAACACCTGACGTAGAGTCAGCACCAACATTGCTTCTGGGTGATTTGCCCTTTATGGTGCATGAGAGCCTGGTCTCTAGATTCACCTATTGGGATGTTAAGTTGCGTTTTGGAATGCAGTACGGGGTTGAACTTTACACATTATTTCAGTCTTATCCCATTGAAGATCGCCTAAAAGCGTCTGATGTCGCTTGCGAACAGACCTTAAGTGAGATTCAAGTTTGCATAACCGTTTCTAAAGCCACTTACTCAGTTTGGTTAAATTTGCGATCGCTGAATGCTGTCTTAACAGGTCAGTCTCCTAAAGGACTTCCATTATGAGTGCCTCAAGAATTTATATGAAACTTATCCCTTACCTTATTTAATACGATGTCAACTAGCTCATCCCCATCAGTCGATAAAACTCCCGATAGTTAGGGTTTCTTAAGGATAGATATTCATCGCTTTATTTCTAATTCAGCAATGCTACCCTTTTAACCCCTCAACTCTTAACAGTAAGGTTAAACGAACCAATGCCAAACGACCAAAATTTTACAGGGTTATCATCATAATGAGTTTCCAGAACACCACTTCTCTATCTCCCAGCGCATTGCAGAATCTGAAAGAAATGATGGCAAACTTATTTGAAAGCCCAACTTTATTTATCAGTCATGAATTAAGAACTCCATTGACCTCGATTCAGGGTGTTTTGGGATTACTTCAGACTGGGCAATTAGGAGATCTGTCTGATGAAGGATATCGGCTAATTGCGATCGCTCTAAATAATGCCAATCGGTTAACTCGTTTAGCAAACACGATTGAGCAAGCAGCTGTAACACCAATAAAACTACTCTCATCGACTGAAATTGAACAGCTTCAACTCGAAAACAGCCTACATCACGCATTAAATCAACAACAATTTCAGCTAGTTTATCAACCTATCATCGAGACTAATCCAGAGCGAATCGTTAGTTTTGAGGCATTATTGCGCTGGCAACATCCCACTCAAGGCGACATCTCTCCCACCGTGTTTATTCCTATGGCAGAGCGCACTGGCATCATTCAGCAATTGGGGTTGTGGGCTTTAAAACAAGCATGTTACCAATTGGCAGACTGGCAGCGACAATTTTCTGGTGCTCCTCCCATCTCTATTAGTGTCAATCTCTCAGTGGTGCAACTGTTACAACCTGACCTATTACAACAGATACAACAGATTCTACAAGAGAGCAAAATTGCGCCTGGTAGTTTAAAACTAGAAATCACAGAAACCATGCTAATTGCCAATCAAGACGTTGCCATTTATCTGCTGTCACAATTTCGCAGCATGGGTTTGCAGGTCTATCTCGATGACTTTGGGACAGGATATTCTTCTCTAGCGCGGTTACAAGACCTGCCCATTGATGCCCTTAAAATCGATCGGTCTTTCATTCAATCTAAACGTTGGGATATCAGCGAAACGATTATTTTGCTCGCTTCTCGTCTGGGGTTGCAAGTTATTGCAGAAGGAGTAGAAACTCCAGAAGACTCAATCGCGCTTCAATCTTTAGGGTGTAACCGTATGCAAGGCTACTTCTTTTCAAGACCGATAGCGGAGGTCGCTGCTACTAAACTATTAAAGTTTTACTCAGACAAACATTTAAACAACTGACCGTAGTTTTTAAAGGGGGTTAAGGCATCTGTCATGAGAAAACATAGAACGTCATTAAGACTGGGTTTAGTAGTTTTTAAGTATCCAACTTCTGTAATCTAATCATTGAAAACATATTGGCAACATGAGTATAGAATGGGCTTCGCTATCTCAAGCAACTGTCTTGATTGTGGATGACAATCAAGTGAGTTCAGATTTGCTAGTCAATATCGTGGCTAGATTAGGTTGCAATGTCCAAACGGCTTCTGATGGCGTCGCTGCATTAACAGTTACCTCTAATCAGGCGATTGACTTAATTCTGCTAGACATCATGATGCCACAAATAGATGGCTATGAAATCTGTAGAATTCTAAAAGCTCAACCCCATACCCGTCACATTCCCGTAATTTTTATTAGTGCCCTCGACGAAATTGCAGATAAGGTCAAAGCTTTTTCAATCGGCGGAGCTGATTTTATTCACAAACCCTTTCAAGCCCCTGAAATCATGGCCAGGGTGAAATATCAATTGCAATTGTTGCACTTAAACCAAGCATTACATCAACAAAAAGACCAACTAATTGCTCAAAATCAGCGGCTTCAACAAGAAATTGTCGATCGCCAGAATTTGCAAGATACATTAAGTCGTGAACGGGCATTTTTGCAATGTTTAATTAACTCTATCCCTGATCTGATTTTTTATCAGGCTCCCGATGGCACATGCCAGAGTTGTAACCGAGCATTTGAAGCATTTATCGGGCAATCTCAGCAAGACATGATGGGGCACCCCGATCCCCTGTTACATGTCGGGGCATCGACTGATCTGGAGGTTACGACAACCGCATTAGCACCATACACGTTTCAACGCTATGAGGTATGTCTGCCAGATCAACACCGCAATCAACGCTGGCTCGACATTTTAAGAACTCCCTTTGTGGATGAGACGAACACTGTATTAGGGGTAATTGGCGTAGGTCGAGATTTGACTGATCGCAAACTGGCTGAGGCTGAGTTACAGAAAAAGACTCAACGACTGGCTGAGTTTGGCCATAGCTTAAAACAATTGCATCGACTCAGCGTCACCCACTTTGATAGCCTTGAACACTTGTTTTCAGACTACATCCAAACAGGTTGTCAGATTTTAGGGTTTGCCGCTGGGTCAGCCGGACAAGTTCAAGATCAAACCTTTACGTTCTTAAAGGTTCAGTCCGATATAGAGTCGTTAGTCTCTGGAATGAAGACAGAGTTGGGCAATACCTTCTGTGGCAAGGTGGTGGAACGGAGACAGACGGTGGCCTTTCATCATGTGGGTCAGATGGCGGAGATGTGTGATCACCCACTTTATCAAAGCTTAAAACTGGAATCCTATTTAGGAACTCCTATCTGGGTTGATGATGCCCTGTTTGGGACACTGTGCTTTTTTTCAACTCAACCGCGATCGCCTGAGTTTGAGCATCATGAGCAAGAAATCATTGAACTCATGGCTGAGAGCATTGGTAAGTTTATCAGCCTTGAGCAAACAGAAGCCAAAAGCCAACAACTAAAACTAGCCCTCAAACAGTCTGAAGCCAAGCTCAGTAACGTATTAAACAGTGCGAATGCCGCGATCGCCTCCATTCGTTTTTTTGCAGATCATACTTGGAGTCCGGAGTATCGCTCTGTCGGGTATGAAAGAGTATTTGGGTTTCCCTTAGAACAATTTGTAGCCGACCCCAATTTTTGGGCATTGCATGTTTTTCCCAGGGATCTGGAGATCTATCAAGCAAAACTGACAACAGATGTCTTTGCAGGACAGTCTGGCATTGTGGAATATCGCTTCTACCACGCCGATGGCACCATTCATTGGATTTCTGAAGTCTACACTCCCCAATGGGACGATACAGCCAATTGTTGGATCGTTACCACACTTGACACCGATATTAGCGATCGCAAACGCATCGAAGAAACTCTAAAACGGCAACAAGAATTTCTCCGCAACGTCATTGACACTCCACCCAATCTTATTTTTGCAAAAGATTGGAATGCCAGATTTGTGTTAGCAAACCAGGCGGTAGCAGAAATTTATGGGACAACGGTTGAAAATTTGATTGGCAAAAGTGATGCTGACTTCAACCCTAACTCAGCCGAGATTGAGCATTTTTTGCAAGACGATCGTGAAGTCATCAGCACCCAGCAACCTAAACTGATCGAAGAATGTGTGACCTCTGCCTCTGGAGAAACGCGCTTCTTTCAAACGATTAAAAAACCGATTAAATCAATCGATGCTCAATCCACATTAGTGCTTGGAGTCGCCACTGATATTACTGAGCGCAAGCAAATGGAGCAAGCACTGCGATTAATTGTTGAAGGAACAGCGGCTAAAACAGGGAGTGAGTTTTTCCTGTCGCTAGTGCGTCACCTAGCCGAAATCTTGCAAGTGAAGTATGCCTTTGTCACCGAATTGCTCAAACCCGACAAAACAACCGCACGAACCCTAGCATTTTGGAAGGGCAATACATTTGGTGAGAATTTTGAATATGAAATCGTTGGAACTCCATGCGCACAAGTCTTAGCTGGCGAGATAATTTACTATCGAGACTCCCTTCAGACCCATTTCCCAGATCACGAACACTTGATAGAACTGGGTATAGAGAGCTATTTTGGCATCCCATTAAATGACTCCTCAGGAAATGTCATTGGGCACTTAAAGGTGCTAGATAGCAAACCTCTGACCCAATATCCATTCTCTGAGCAAATCCTCCGCATTTTTGCAGCCAGAGCCGGAGCTGAACTAGAACGCAAACAGGCAGAAGATGCTTTGTCAGGCTTGCTTGCCCAAACTCAACAGCAATCGGTTGAGCTTGAAAAAGCACGAGATGCCGCCGAATCAGCCAATCGGGCTAAAAGCGAGTTTTTGGCTAATATGAGCCATGAGTTACGCACTCCACTCAATGTTATTTTGGGTTTCACTCAAGTGATTGCGCGAGAGAACTCATTAACCGACTCTGTCCGAGACTACTTAGCTACGATCAACCGCAGTGGCGAAAATCTTTTGGATTTGATTAATGAAGTCCTGGAAATGTCTAAGATTGAGGCTGGAAAACAGTCATTTAATTCCAGTGATTTTGACTTACAGGATCTCCTGATCAGTCTGGAGGAAATGTTTCACTTAAGGGCACAGTCTAAAGGGTTACAGCTTGCCGTTGAATTAACACCAGACTCACCCCGATACATTCAAACCGATGAAGGCAAATTACGCCAGGTGCTAGTCAATCTGTTGGGAAATGCCATCAAGTTTACCCAGGTTGGAACGGTCACACTGCGGGTGTCAGTTGAGCATGCAGAAGAGGGAGAGAGCGCAACTGAGAGGGTTGACCCATCCGAGACAGCCTCTCTCAGCTTACCCTCTGACTCCTTGCAGACACCCCTTTTAGAGACTCCTGAAACACAACCCAATCAACCACTTCCCCATCCACCGAACACCGTATTCCTCAAAATCGAGGTGTGCGACACCGGACTAGGCATTGAGCCAAAGGAACTGCCCCTGTTGTTTGAACCATTTATGCAGTCACGCAGTCGATCTCACGCCACTGAGGGCACGGGGTTGGGGCTACCCATCAGTCGTAAGTTTGTGCAATTGATGCAAGGCACAATCGAACTCTTGAGCCAGGTGGGAGTTGGCACCACCGTAAAAATCAAAATTCCAGTTCAGCCAGTTGCCTCTGTTTCAACGCGATCGCACCAATTAAGGCAGTCCGCCATCCATTTAGGTCCAGGGCAACCCACCTATCGAATTCTTGTTGTAGAGGATCACGTTGAAAGTCGGTGCTTGTTGGTGACGCTGTTACAGTCGTTGGGGTTTGACGTTCAAGAAGCCTTGGACGGCAACGCCGCGATCGCACTCTGGCAACAGTGGCGACCCCATCTCATCTGGATGGATATGCACTTGCCCGGTCTAGACGGCTATGAAGCCACTCGACAAATTCGAGTATTAGAACAATTAGAACAACAGGGACGATGGGACGATGATCCTGATCCTCCATCTTCAACGGTCATCATTGCACTAACAGCGAGTGCCTTTGAGGAAGATCGGGCAGAAGTATTAGCATCAGGCTGTAATGATTTTGTCCGCAAACCCTTTCGAGAAGATCTGCTATTGAGCAAAATCCAACACTATTTAGGAGTGCAATTTGTCACCGCTCAATTCACCCCTTTGCCATCCACTGAACAGGTGCCAGTAAAGCCATTAGACCTGGAATTAGTGCAATCTGAGCTGAGTGGGTTGATGCCAACCGCGTGGTTTGAGCAGTTTTATCAAGCCGCTAATCTTGGCTCCGATCAACAGTTATTGGCTCTAATTGATCAAATCCCTGATAGCCATCCAGCGATCGCCACGACACTCACTGAGTTAGTTAACAATTTTTGCTTTGACCAACTGCTAACCCTAACCCAACCCATCCAACGATGACCCTTGAGTCGGCCAACCCCCCTAAAGGTACTATTCTCATCATCGATGATTCACCAGACAACCTGCGTGTGTTGTCGAAAACTCTGACGGCTCATGGTTATACCGTCCGCTGTGTGATCAACGCTTCAATGGCGTTTGTCAGCATTCAAAACTTGCCGCCCGATCTGATTTTACTAGATGTGCGGATGCCGGGAATGGATGGGTATGAGGTGTGTCAACGGTTGAAACAAAACCCTAAGACAGAAGAGATTCCGATCATTTTTTTGAGTGCCTTAAGTGATGTCAGAAATATTGTCAGTGCCTTTCAAGTGGGCGGGGTTGACTACATTACAAAACCCTTTCAAACAGAAGAAGTGCTGGCTCGAATTCGGCATCAACTGACGATTCAAGAACTGAAGAACCAGTTAGCTATTCAAAACAAGCAATTACTTCAAGAAATTGATGAACGCAAACAAATCGAGCAATCGTTACATGAAGAAATTCAGTGCCGCATTTTAACTGAAGCCTCCCTGCAAGATGCCAAAAATATGGCAGAAGCTGCGAACTATATCAAAAGTGAGTTTTTAGCTCAAATGAGCCATGAGTTACGCACGCCTCTCAATATTATTTTGGGATATACAGCCCTCATGAGAGGAGAGGGCAATTTGACACCAGATCACCAAGATTCCTTAGCCGCCATTGATGACAGTGCTCAACGGCTCCTCAAACTGATCAACAATATCTTGGCGATTACCCATGCAGAACTGCATCAACTGTCTCTCAACGAACAAGAGTTTGATTTCCATCATCTTTTAGACTCCATTGTGGCACTGTGGCAATCTAAAGCTCTGAAAAAGGGCTTGCGGTTTGAGTTTCAGCGAAGTTCTGAAGTGCCTCAGCACATCCGAGCAGATGAGAGCAAAGTTCGGCAGATCTTGATGAATCTGTTGGACAACGCCATTCAAACGACTGATACAGGGGCGATCGCCATCAAGGTTGCTGTCGAAAATCCACTCTCGTTCTCAGTCGATGAAACTTGCAAGCTCGTCTTTGAAGTCCAAGGGAATGGTGTAAGGGTGGCGTTAAGTGATCTAGAGATGGGACTGCAAGCATTTTTTCAAACCGAATCTAATCAAAAGTTGGGGCAAGAACTGGGACTGAGTTTGCTACTGGTGCGTCAATTTGCTCAATTAATGGGGGGCGATGTGATTTTCAAGAGTTCCCTTGGGCAGAGCAATGGAGTGTGGGTTTATCTGCCAGTTCAGGTGGCATCCCGGCAGGCAGTGGCTCAATCCTCGTCTCATTTTGTAGCCTCTGTTGGGCAAACTATTTTAGAGCCAGACACACTCACCAAAGAAACCTTGCAAACTGCCATGCCCAATGACTGGTTAATGCAATTGCATCAAGCTGCTGTTAAAGGGTTTGACCAACAAATTCTCCATCTTTTACAAAAGGTTCCGGCAAACCATGCTTCCCTGGCAAAAACGCTAGAAATGTGGACTCACAATTTTCAATTTGATCGCATCGTTGAGGTGACTGAAGTCCCCCAATAGTCTCCTGCTCTAGTCACCCCAGGTCAGTATCCATTCACTCAGGTTTTCAATCACCACAAATCAAACGCATTGCTGTGAATCCTGTACGTCCCTTATCTATATCTCCATTGCTACGTCGGATGCCATTGCGACTAGTTTTAGTCGTTCCATTTGTTTTGCAATTAGCGATCGCCGTTGGGATCACAGGTTGGTTGTCACTACGAAATGGGGAACAATCCGTATATGAGTTGGTTCAAAAATTGCGAAATCAGTCCAGTAACCAAATTTCCCATTACCTCGAAGATCAATTAATCTCTCCCCATGAGATTAATCAACTCAATCTGAAAGCGATCGAGTTAAACATGCTTAACCTACAAGATTTTGATCGCATGGGTGAACTGTTTTGGAAACAGATGCAATTGTTTGACGTCGGCTATATTAACTTTGCCAATCCTCAAGGAGAGTTCATCGGGGTTGAACGGTTAGATGACGGAACGATTGTCATCAACGAAACCCGTCAGTCTTCATTGTCTGACATGGCTGTCTATCAAGCCGATGAGCAGGGAAATCGGCTCCGCCTGGAAGAGATTATTCATGAACAACCCCCCGTGTATGAAGAAGCCTGGTATGCAGACGCGGCTCAAGCCAGAAAACCCGTGTGGAGCAACATTTATCAGTGGGACGACAAACCGGAAGTGCTTTCCATTTCGGCTAGCTATCCCGTTTTTGACTCCGATCAACGCCTGTTGGGAGTAATTGGGGTTGATCTAATCTTGTCAGACTTTAATCGATTTTTGCAATCTATTAACATCAGCCCATCTGCCAAAACTTTTATAGTAGAACGAAACGGTTTACTCGTTGCCAGTTCTAGTGCTCAACCTGCCTTTAAAGTGGTCAATGGAGAGGTAACTCGGCTCGCTGCAATCGAAAGCCAAGATCCTGTGATTCAAGCCACCGCTTTGCAACTGCAACAGCAGTTTGGCAATTTGCAAACCATTCAAACCAGTCAAACCCTTGATTTTAAGGAGCAGGGAAACCGCCTGTTTGTCTCCGTCATCCCCTGGCAAGACGAGATGCGATTGGACTGGTTAATTGTGCTTGTCGTACCAGAATCAGACTTCACAGAACGCATTTATGCCAATACCCGTACCACTCTTCTGTTATGTTTGTTAGCCCTCACCGTAGCCATTTTAGTTGGGTTGATGACCTCCCGTTGGTTGACTCAGCCTATCCGTCAATTGGCCGAAGCAAGTCGGGCGATCGCCCAGGGCAACCTCGACCAACCACCCCAGTCCTATGGCATTCATGAGTTGAACTCACTCTCTCAGTCCTTTAGCGAGATGGCCGCCCAACTCCAAGCCTCATTTACAGAGTTAGAAAACCGCATTACCGAACGAACGGCTGAGCTTGCTCAAGCTAAAGATGCAGCGGAAGCCGCCAACCAGGCAAAAAGTGAATTTTTAGCTCAGGTTAGTCATGAACTGCGGACTCCACTCAACGCAATTATTGGCTTTGCTCAAATGATGAAACATGATCCTGCACTTTCTCAAGAGCACCAAACCCAAATTGCAATTATGCACCGCAACGGCAACCAACTGTTATCTCTTATCAACAACATTTTAAGAGTATCTCGTCTGCCAACCCATGAATATCATGCCTATTACCTGGATCAAGCCCTAACAGAGCGATCGCCCTCTGAGTTAGAGCCATCTACTACATCCATTAATGCTCTGTTGCACTATTACCTGATTCAAATGGAGCCTCACTGGATCGACCAACTCCATCAGGCCGCTGTAAAAGGGCGCGACGACGAGATTTTTCAACTCTTGAATGAAATTCCGGTGAGCTACTCTCCTTTAGCCAATATTCTTAAAAGTTGGATAGAAGACTTTCATTTTGACCACGTTATTTCTTTAATTCACTATAAAAAAAATGATTGACATTCCAGGACAACCTGCTAAAGCCGATATTTTAATTGTGGATGATACTCCCGACAACCTCCGCGTCTTATCCGCCATGTTGACAAATCGGGGGTATGAAGTTCGCAAAGCCTTAAATGGACAACGAGCGATCGCCTCTGTGCAATCTGAACCACCCGACCTCATCTTATTAGATATCAAAATGCCAGAGATGGATGGCTATGAAGTGTGTAAGCGGCTAAAAGCAACTCCTAGCCCCTGTGAGGTGCCAATTATTTTTATCAGTGCGCTAGACGATGCTTTAGACAAGGTTCGAGCCTTTGCCGCCGGAGGTGTAGATTACGTGACAAAGCCATTTCAAGAGGCTGAAGTCTTAGCCCGCATTGAGCACCAATTGCGGATTCAACGACTCCAGCAACAGCTCGTCAAGCAAAACGAAGAATTACATCGCTCTAACCAGGAGCTAGAACAATTTGCCTACGTTGTTTCTCATGATTTGCAGCAACCTCTCCAAAGTGTGACTGGTTTTGTCCGTCTGTTGCAGTTAAAGTACGACACAACCTTAGATGAAACAGCACAGGATTATCTCAATCGGATTCACGAAACAGGCAACCGAATGCAGCGACTCATTCAAGATTTACTTGCCTATGCTCAAGTTGGCAAACAACCGCAAGAATTTCAAAAAATTGATTGCAATTATATCTTAGAACAAGTATTGGA
>JANRJA010000232.1:0-7514 GCA_033764315.1 Oculatellaceae cyanobacterium bins.114 | reverse complement strand
CTGGCACTGGTCAAACGCATTGTCGAATTGCACGAGGGGCAGGTAGAACTCACCAGTGAGGTAGGCGTTGGCAGTTGTTTTGCGATTAATCTCCCGTGTGCCGTTTCTGAGACCCACTCTTTTGAGTCAGTATTCTCTAGTGGCACAAGGGCTGAATTGAGTCAGGTCGCTCAGAAGTTGTCTCCCTTAATCTTGCTTGCTGAAGACAATGAAGCTAATGTCAGCACTGTTTCAAGCTATCTAACCGCCAAAGGGTATCGCATTTTGTTAGCCAAAAACGGGCAAGAGGCGATCGCTCTGGCTCAGTCTCACATCCCTGATTTGATTTTGATGGATATTCAAATGCCAGGGATGGATGGTTTAGAAGCGATGCAGCACATCCGCCGTGATCCCAACCTGGCTAATGTACCCATCATTGCGCTGACGGCTTTAGCCATGAATGGCGATCGCGAACGTTGTCTGGTTGCCGGAGCCAATGATTACCTCAGCAAACCAGTGCGGTTAAAACAATTGACTGCTACGATTGCAGGTCTTTTAGCCCTTTAATCGCAGTTGTTAAATAGAAATCTTAAAAGGGTGGGTCAGGGCAGATGCAGAGACGGGAGCGATCGCTTTGGCTTAAATTTTTCAGCCATTTGTGCAATGTCACTCTCAGCAAGGGTTGAATAGTATTGAGAAATCCAGCATCAAGCTCTATTAGAAACAATATAGTGTAAGTCACCCCCTAAGGTTCCTTAGGGGGTTATTTTAAAGGAACATCCCCAAAACCTATTTGATGCAAGAAGTTTAATATGGAGCAGTTTTTAAACCTGCCTACCTGGACACAACTCTTGATTCCCTGGGTAGTTCTGCTGGGAATCGTTTTGAGTATTAGGTTAATTCAACAAAAATCTCCCGCTGACCCGATTTCACAACCCAATGCAACCCCATCAGCAAGACATTATTTAGCTCTCAAGGAAGGACAGATCAATCCCGAACAATTTGTCCCAATTGCGGATCGAGCTACCATCCAAAAAATGTTGGCTGAAGCGACCACTGGCAATCGAACTCAATGGGACAAGATTGCTAACTCAAATCAGGTTGTGATGGTTCCTGTAGGCACAGCAGTCACCCTTAAAGGAGTTAAAGAACGGCTAGCTGAGGTTGAGGTAGATGGCAACCTATTGGCAGGCAAAGCTATTGCTGGTCAAGACCAGTGGACTATTGCTGCTTTTGTTCACAAAAAGAAAAGTTGAGCCGTGGAATCGAGTGACAGGCTGAGCCAGGGTTATGGGGTGTAGGCAAGGGGCTTAAGCCCTTTGTTTTAGGGCAGAGCGTTTACCTCACTTAGCCCAAATTCACTGTGAGAGTTGAGTGCTGAGCATGAGTTGCTTGATCAAATATTTGCCTCTACCCTTTATTTAATACCAATTGAAACAGTCTTTACGACAGATCATCGCCCCGAACTGATCCCCCTCAGTCCCCCTTTTCAAGGGGGATGCCGGAGGCAGGGGGATCTGATGTGTCGCATTCATAACTCAAATTGGTATAATGTCAGTTCGGTTTAAGCAGCCCAGCGGATAAATTCACGGCTCCCAGGGCAAAGTCCGCCGTCGCGGACTACCAAAATCAAAGGCTTACTGAACCGACGTAGGTCGGTTTTGCCCGTATAGCAGCGGTTTCAACCGCCAAAACCCTTATCTCGAACTCAGGTTATTTACGGCGTTCTTGCAATTTGCGATAGACATCCCGGATATCAACATTATGATGTGCCAGGGCAACCAGGGTGTGATAAAGCAGATCTGCCACTTCTCCCGCGATCGCCTCTGGGTCATCATCCTTACAGGCCATTACGACTTCAGCAGATTCTTCCCCAATTTTTTTGAGAATCTTGTTATCACCTCCAGCAAACAGCTTGCAGGTATAGGAGTCAGGGGTCGGGTGATCGCGGCGATCGCGAATTACAGCCGCCAACTGCGACAAAGTATCCGCAGGGGGTGGGGCGATCGCGTGGTCAATTTGGTGAAAGCAACTGCGTTCTCCAGTGTGGCAGGCAATGTCGCCGATTTGCTCAACCCCGATCAACAGAGCATCGCTATCGCAGTCATAGCGCAGCGATCGCACCTGTTGCAGGTGTCCAGAGGTTGCTCCTTTATGCCACAGTTCAGCTCGCGATCGGCTCCAAAACCAGGTTTCTCCAGTTTCCAGAGTTTTTTGCAAAGACTCTCGATTCATCCATGCCAGCATCAACACAGTGCCATCCAGATAGTCTTGCACGATCGCAGGCACCAACCCTTGCTCGTTGTATTGAATCTCATCAATGGGAATAGCTGAAATTGTTGATAAAAGTTGATTGGCTGGCATAGGTCGAAATGGGCTGAAACGTCCGGATTGTGAATAATGATTGCGAAGTTTGGGTTAGCAGGGTAGCGAGGCTTTATTTAGTCGCCAGATCTAGCGTAATGCGAATCGGGAACACTGCGTCAGCAGCGGGCTAAAAACCGATTCTGATTCATCATGGCAGTTTTGTGAGGATTGGGTTGTGAAAGAAGTAGCACGCTATGTCTCAGCTGGGTTGTTACTCACTCCAGCAATGAGTGATGCGGTCAATGCTCAAGTCAGTCCACCTGAAATCGATACATCTGATCCCGCGATCGCCACTCCTCAAGCACAGATCACTGTTAATCCTGATAACACCAGACTGCTGCGGCAACCCGCCACACAGGTCTCTCAACCGGAACTGATTGCCCAAATTCCGGTGCAAAAACCCGACGAAGCGACAGACCCTGAAGATGCCACGGGCACAGCCGCAGATTTAAGAATTTCTCCTCGGGTTGGCATTGGGCACACCAGCTCTGGTGGTGGCTATGACGGCACTACTCGATTTGAGGGATTTTTGCCCCTGTTTCAAACCCAGGGTCGCGATGTTGCTTTTTTAGAAGGACGATTTTTGCTCGACAACGATGCCAATGTGGGGGGCAATCTTGTGCTGGGCTACCGTGCCTACAGTCCCAGTGCCCGTCGTGTTTTTGGCGGTTACATTGCCTATGACAACCGCAACACCGATGAAAACACCTTTAACCAGTTGGGAGTAGGCTTTGAAAGCCTGGGAGAAGTGTGGGATTTTCGGGTGAATGGCTATCTGCCACTGGGCGATCGCCAACAAACGGTAGGCAATCCCCAACTGTTGAACACTTTTTTTCGAGAGCGATCGCTAATTTTACAAGAACGCAATCAATTTGAAGCAGCCGTGGGCGGAGTCGATCTAGAAGCGGGGGCAAAGCTCACAGACTTGGGAGATGATGGCGATCTGCGGGGCTATGGGGGCTTGTATTGGTATGACGCCTCTGGTAGTCCCAGTGGGGTGGGTTGGCGGTTACGCTTAGAGGCTCGTCCTACCGACAGTTTCAATGTGGGATTGGGTGTGCAAGGGGATGAACTCTTTGGCACAAATATTTTGTTTCGGGTGGGATTGACCTTTCCGGGTCGTCGTCCACGAGGCGCGATCGCGCCTGAAAATACGGTCGTGGCACGCTTGGGGGAAACAGTCGAGCGGAACCCCGTGATCGTCGTAGATACGCAAGAAACAATCAGTGACACCGTTGCTACCAACCCTGCTACGGGTGATCCCTACGTCTTTCAACACGTCAACTTAGGTAGAACCGGAGGCACTGGCACCTTTGAAAGCCCATTCGGTACCATTCAACCCGCGTTAGATGCCACCCGATCTGATGGTAATGCGATCGTCTATGTGCGACCGGGAAGCAATCCTGGAAACCCCGGTTTTGTTATTCCCGATCAGGTGCAGGTATTGTCTAACGCCCCTGTGCAGCGACTTAATACCCGCGAGTTTGGGGTAGTTCGGTTGCCGTTGTCGGGGGCAGGAGTACGTCCACGCATTACTGATAGTGTTGTCATGGGTAACAACAGCACCTTGTCAGGGTTTGACATCACAGGCAGCACTGGAGCCGGGGTCATTGTTGATACAGTGAGCGATGCGGTGATTCGAGATAACCAGATCACCAGTGCAGAGGTCGCCGCCGTGCGACTGGAAGACACCGGAGGAACCATCACCCTCGATCGCAACCGGATTGTTGGAAATACCGTTCCAGCGTTATTAGGAACGAATATCAATCAAGTCAACGTGACGAATAGCCGTTTAACTAGCACCAACTCCAGTACTAACGGCATCACATTAAACGGCGTGACAGGAACCGTAAACGTGACCGACAGTGCGATTCAGATTACAACACCAACCGATGCAGGGATCGCCATTCGCAACGCCACTGCCCCTGTGACGATCGCCGCTGAGCCGGGGCAGATTACCAATGCCGGAGCCGCAGGCATTTTGCTAGAAAATAGCACTGGAGCGATCGCCATTTCGGGATTCAACATCAGCAGTGTGGGAGGAGCAGGAATTCGCGCCAGCACGATTGCCAATGCCACTCTGAGTAACAATGACATCAACACCTCAACTGATGCGGGCATCTTTTTAGAAAACACCACGGGCACAATCACTGTTACAGATAACACGGTGATTGCTAATACGGTTCCGGCTCTGGTGGGCAACACGATTAACAACGTGCAGATCAGCGACAGTGCCTTAACCAGCACCAACTCTGCCAGCGATGGCATTACCCTCAACGGGGTCAGCGGCACTGCAACCCTTCAAGATACGGCGATCGCCATTACGACTCCGGTTGGCAACGGCATTGCCCTCACGAATGTTGCTGGCTCAGTGGCGATCGCTGCACCAGAAGGTACGATTACCAATCCAGCAAACGCTGGGGTGGCGATTCAAACCAGTCCTGGTCAGGTCAGCGTCTCTGGGTTGCAGATTACTGGGGCAGGTACCGATGGCATCACAGGTGACACCATTGGTACTGTGACATTACAAAATAATGCGATCGCCAACTCCACCAATAATGGCATTGCGTTGAGCAATGTGAGTCGATCGGTAACGATCAACGGCAACAGCATCACCACCACGGGTCAAAGCGGCATTGATATTACAAACTCCACTAACACCACCGTCAACGACAACACCGTTGAGGCAACGACCGTTGATGGGATTGCGCTTAACGCCGTTACGGGGACGGCGATCGTTAACAACAATACCCTCGCCACCATCGGACAAAATGGCATCATCTTAAACAACACCACTGGACAGGTCGGCCTAACCGCATCAGGCAATCAAATTTCTACGACCGGGGCAAGTGGCATCAATTTAGATCTATCGGGCGACGCTGGGGGGACGGCCACAATCACCAACAACTCCATTAGCAACGCCACTCAACAGGGAATCGCCATCAGCGTTGCCTCTAATGGCTCAACCTTTCGTCCTTTAATAGAATCAAACATCGTCACAGGAAGTGGTGACTCAGGCATCACCCTTGCAGCCAATGGCACCACCCAAATTGCTGCCGCAGTTCGGCTCAACCAGTTCGATCGCAATAACCTGAGTGGGACGGCTCCTGCGGGGGTCAATATCGTTAACAATGCCTCGCCCAATCTCTGTGTGCAACTGCGCGACAATACCAGCAGCAACACGACTGAGGGGTTTAACTTACAGCAAAATCTGGGGAATCCACAAACCTTTGATGCAGAGCTTGGAGCCAATAATGTTGGCACGCTAACCACCAGCGGCACAGTCGTGAACTCAGTTGCTCAGGGAACCTGTGGATTTTAGAGAATATCTGAACGGCTCTACTCCGGATTAAAGAAGGGGCTGTGAGCGGTTAAAGGGTCTATCCAACCTATTCATATACATCATACCCATTTCAGAGATGAGAGATTGGTAGGACTCGCCGAGTCAGCAACATGAATGAAAGTGGCTGGACTGAGAATGCACTTTCCCTACAGTAATCTGTCCACAATGGATTGAAATGGTGTAGTAGAAGTGAATGCTATGTGAGGAGTGAATGCTATGTGCTGTTACAATAAGCTGTCCAACACGGGTTAGAACGATGGAGCGGGAACCCTTGATATCCCGTAAAAGTGGCTTGTCGCCCTTAAATTCCACCGTTCAACTTCATCGTTAGACATCTCCAAACGTTCTCCCAAGGTATCAGAGTAAGAATGAGGCAGTATTCCCTACTGACAATTGTTTCCTATTTAACCGGTCCGACACTCATTATCCTTAGCCATCTTGGTTCGTTGCTCGTTCTAACGACTGGCTTAGCATGGGACGCTGTCGCATACATCGTATTGCTATATCTCATCCGTATGCTGGCAACGACCAGTATTTACCATCGACTCATTACCCACAAATCCTATCAAGCTCCCATCTTAGTTTGGTGGGTAGGCAGCATTGTAGCAGCATCAGCCGGACAGATGGGGCCAAGTTGGTGGAAAGCTCATCATGTGGCTCATCATCATCATGTCGATCACGATCTTGATCCTCATTCTCCTTATGTTCCAGTTCAGGGAATCAAAGGGTTTTATTGGTCACAAGGGGGGTGGCTATTGTCTCCTCGATTCTTTCCCGATAAGCTACCGATCGATATTGAGAGTGACAGGGTCTTGAAAGCGATTGATCGTTTGCACTTCATCCCTCTAATTGCACTTGGGATAATCTCTTATCTCATCGGTGGAGTCGAATATTTGGGTGCTTTTTTCCTCAGTACGACCTTACTGTTCCACGGTGTACAAACAGTTAACTCCCTGAGCCATTTGATGGGAGAACAACCATTTATCACCGATGACCATAGCCAAAACAACGGGTTTGTAGCGTTTCTAACACTAGGAGAAGGCTGGCATAATCTCCATCATGCCTTTCAGTCATCCAGTCGGCAGGGCATCACTATCCGTGATGGACAAGTAGTATATCTCCCTGACCCCACATTTCGCTTTCTCAAAATGCTTGAGTTCCTAAATTTAGCATCCAAGCTCAAAGTCCCTACTAAAACGGCTCTGCTAGCCCGCAAAAAGCCAAAATTTTCAGAAGCAGTGACCGTAGAAACGTCAGTTAGCCTTTAACAGCTAACAACCACATCCAGGTAAGTAAGTAGTCGGGTGAAATCAAAGTAAACTAAATGCCGGGTTTCGGCTCCACTCAACCTGCTGTCAGAGAGATTTGGAACGTTGAGCGACTTGTCCTGAGCGAGTCGAATGGAGATCGAAACGCATCTTACCGCTAATGACACCCACCTACTTACTTAAAGCCATAACCCCCCTAACAGAAGACCTTTAAAGACAGCAAGTTAGAGAGGATCAGCCATTCCTGAAACTACAATTATTGAGCTGACTTGTAACCCACAAACCTGCTGTGAAGCCACAAAAATTGATTCTAAAGTCGCAAAACCTCTAAAAAAATTGCAACCCTGATCTTTAAATCACAAAGGAACGCGAATTAAACAATAAGTAGGAAGGCACAATTATTTGTAGGATGGGGTGGCGATCGCATAACCTATGCGGACGCTGGGTTTCATACTTCAACTCCACCTACTAGCTACGATTCAAAGCTGTATTTTGACGATGTAGATCTATAGCAATTCCAAGTGGGTTGTGAGAGGCGCACCCCTCCGGGGTGCGCC
>JANRJA010000202.1:0-34477 GCA_033764315.1 Oculatellaceae cyanobacterium bins.114 | reverse complement strand
TGTGGTTTTAACCGCCACTCCCCCGACCGTCAGATGCACCCGAAACGCACCGAGACGGTCGCACTCAGAGAATGACGATGCTGAATTAGACGTAGTGCTTAAATGTCTAACACTTCAAGCTCATTTTCTCGCAGATGCGCTCTGAACTTGGGTGTAAATTTAACCTGCACTGGTAAATTTGCACTAATCGGCTTCCCGTGCCATTCGCTAACAATCGCAACAATTTCTCCCTCTTGACCTTTGATATCAAACGGTTCATTGCGGTGTTCGGGATGATGATAAATGGTAATCGATTCTTTGACACGAACGCGATCGCCAACTTTCATAACGTTTTGGGGTCTCTCTAGCAACTGTACCGTTAAGTAATGCAACATTCCTGAAAGCAATACTCTCATTATCTTTGCATATCATGATCCCCTCTTTACTCGAAAATCCAATGACATCGATTGTAGGTAACGGCTAGGCTATGTAATTAAGCGTTTAGTTTTTCCAGCTCAAAGCCTCACAGACCTTATGACACAAGAACTGGCGATCGCCACTCATGGGCTAACTAAACAATTTGACCGTCACATTGCAGTGAACGATGTTGATTTGCACGTTCAGGTAGGGGAAGTCTTTGGGTTAATTGGCCCCAACGGAGCAGGCAAAACCACCCTGATTCGCATGTTGGCAATGGCTGAACAACCCACCATTGGGGAGATCTACATCAATGGCGAACGGGTGCTCAGAGACAAAGACAACGCTCACGTCAAACGCCATTTGGGTTACTTGCCCGATGATTTTCCACTCTATGAAGACCTCACCGTCTGGGATTACCTCGATTATTTTGCGCGGCTCTATCGCTTACGGGGTAACCACCGCACTCAGCGGTTGCACGAGGTCTTGGAACTGGTGCAGTTGAGCCACAAACGCCATGACGCGATCGCCACTTTGTCGCGTGGCATGAAACAACGCCTCAGCCTCGCCCGCACAATCATTCACGAACCCATTTTGTTATTGCTCGATGAACCCGTATCGGGGCTAGACCCAATCGCTCGGTTGCAATTTCGTGAAATTATGAAGACCTTGCGCGATGTGGGCATGACGATTCTCATCTCATCTCATGTATTGAGCGATCTGGCAGAACTGTGTACCTCAGTCGGCATTATGGAACTGGGCTATCTGGTTGAAAGTGCCCCCCTTCGAGAACTTTATCAACGCCTCAGTCGCCAACAGATCGTCATGACTACCTTGGGTAGTCTAGATGACCTGCAAGGCGAACTGCGACATTGTCCTCATGTCGATGAAGTCGAGGTGATGCCAGCTAAATCGACTCTCAGAGTACATTTCTCAGGTACTCCTGAAGCTGCCGCCGACCTGCTGCGATCGCTGATTCATGCAAGCATTCCCCTGACCGAATTTCACTGCACTCACGAAGACCTGGAGACCATCTTCTTAAAACTGGGACACAAACAAGCCTCTTAAAAAAGAACGAAAAGAGAAGAATGAAGAGAGAAGGGGATCGTCAATAGCCAATCGCCAATCGTAAGGGGAGCAGGTGAGATGATGCGATGACGAGATGTACCTTCTACCTACCCATTCAAAACTTAAAACTTAAAACTTAAAACTTAAAACTTAAAACTTAAAACTCATCACTCATCACTCATCACTCATCACTCATCACTCATCCACCCTTCCACCCATCTGGAGAAAGCCCATGTTATCAAGTTGGATCAACCACGCCAGCGACTGGAATCCACAACTCGTTCGCGAACTCAAGGGTCGCTTTAAAGCTCGCAATGTGTTGATGGCGATCGCCACCTCTGTTCTCGTTCAGCTTGGCATCATTATCTTCTTCTACAACCAGTTGCCTGCTGACCACGGCTTTTCGATCTATTGCACCAGCACCCCTGACATTCTTGAATCCAGTTGCTTAAAAGACGCAAATGGAAATTTTTTAGTGAATTGGGCAGATTGGTGGGCAGACATGATGAAGGTGCTGCACTGGTTTCTGATGTATGGGTTAATCGTGCCCGGTGTGTTCACGCTGGTTGTAGACCTCTATCAAGAAGAGCAGCGAGGCACGCTTAACTTCGTTCGTCTCAGTCCCCAATCGGCTTGGACAATCCTGATAGGGAAGCTATTGGGAGTTCCCAGTTTGGTTTATGTGGCGATCGCCGTAGCAGTGCCCTTCCATATCGTTGCTGCAGTTGGGGCAAAATTACCCCTCTGGGTGGTGTTGAGTTTTTACGGGGTGGTGCTAGGAGGAAGCTTTTTGGTCTATAGCGCAGCGTTGCTCAATGGGTTCTTGAGTAAACTATCGGGGGGATTGGGCAATGTCAATGTAGGAAGTATCTATGCCTTAACAATCAGCGGATTTACGGCGATCGTCTTCGTTCCGCTTTACATGCTGTGGAATGCTTACTTCACCTGGAATCCATTCCTGCACTTCTTCTTGACTGGTGAGAATTATGATGGAAATTTTTCAACCTACAACCCCTTTATCCCTCATGCGTTTCTGCTGATTAACCTGGCTATCAGCAGTTATTGGATCTGGCAGGCACTCCATCGGTGTTTTCACCAGCCTGGGGCAACCATTATCAGCAAAAGGCAGAGCTATGGCTTAGTGCTCTACTTGGAGGTACTGATCGTTGGCTTTGCCCTCTTGATCAATAGTTCACAGCCGTTTAGTGATACTTTTTCGACAATCGGGACTATTGCTGTCATTAATATTGGAATGTTTTTGGGCTTGATTGCACTCCTGTCAATTTCGCGTCAAAGCTTGATGGATTGGGCACGATATCGCCACTTTGATCAAAAGGCGATCGCGCCCTCGACTGAACACCCCCCTCAACAAAACGGATCGCGATTACGAACTCGGTTGCAAGATTTGATCTGGGATCTGGTGTGGGGTGAACGTAGCCCAGCTATTGTGGCGATCGCCCTTAACCTGTTGATCTTTAGTGTGCCGTTGTTGTTGCTTGTCGCATTTGGGTTAGATAGCTGGGAACAACGCATCTACGGGTTTGCAGGGGTCATAATTACCATCAATCTGGTTATTCTGTATGCGGCGATTCTGCAACTCGTCCTCCTCATGAAAACCCTGAAACGCGTCTTTTGGGCAGCCATTGCTTTAGGAACGCTCATATTTGTCCCTATATTTGCTGCCATCTTGTCAACCTCATCAAACCCGATTTTGGCTCATGTCTTGTTTCTCTTTAGCCCAATCCCGTGGGTGACACTTAGCCGACCTGAAGGTTTCTCAATGGCTCTGATCAGCAAGGCAATTTTGGGGCAGTGGTTGGCGATCGTGATGGTCAACGTTCAATTAACCCAGCAATTAAAACAACTCGGTCAATCTGCCTCTCAAGCTCTATTCACTGGAAGTGAGAGATAAGCCGTTACGATGGATTGGCATCGTTCGTTGTGCATCCCATGTTTAACCTCTATCCACCCATTGAACCGTACTGGGTTGAGATGCTCTCCGTCTCTGACCTGCACACGCTCTATATCGAGCAATCCGGCAATCCGCACGGTAAGCCTGTCCTGTTTTTACACGGTGGTCCCGGTGGTGGCAGCGATCCCCTGTTTCGCCGCTATTTTGATCCTCAACAGTGGCGAATTGTGGTGTTTGACCAGCGAGGCTGTGGGCATAGCAAACCCCACGCTGAGTTGCGAGAAAATACGACCTGGGATCTGGTCAACGACATTGAAACCATTCGGATTCATCTAGGCATTTCCCAATGGGTTGTGTTTGGCGGCAGTTGGGGCAGCACCCTGGCACTGGCTTATAGTCAAACCCATCCTGAACGGTGCAAGGGGCTGATTTTGCGGGGCATTTTTATGCTGCGACAAAAGGAATTGCTGTGGTTTTATCAAGAGGGAGCCAGCTACATTTTTCCAGATGCCTGGGAAGCTTATCTAGAGCCGATCCCACCTGAGGAGCGGCATGATTTGATAGGAGCTTATTACAAACGTCTGACGAGTTCTGATCGAGAGATACGGGCGATCGCGGCTCAAGCCTGGTCAATTTGGGAGGCCAGCACCAGCAAGTTAGTTCCAAATGTCAACCTGCAACAAAAATTTGGGGAGCAACACTTTGCTGAAGCATTCGCTCGGATTGAATGCCATTATTTTGTCAATCGTGGCTTTATGGAACCTGAGGATCAGCTTTTGCAAAATGTCGATCGCATTCGGCATATTCCCACGGTGATTGTGCAGGGACGGTATGATGTCGTGTGCCCTATGGTGTCTGCCTGGGAGTTACACAAAGTCTGGGCTGAGGCAGAGTTTATCATCGTGCCAGATGCAGGCCATTCCATGACGGAACCAGGTATTGGCAGTGCCTTAATAGACGCAACCGATCGCTTTGCAGCCCTATAAAACCACCCTCAATTAAGATTGGTAGTACTCTAAAAGTAATGATTTTTGAGTAAGGATATGCCGCGCTCCTCGCGGCATATCCTTACTTGTTTAGGACTACCTTAAGATTTATCCTGCCAACTTAGATGAAACAATGACTTTGGTTGGAGTCTGACACAACTCTGGGGATTGCAATGCATCTAATTGAGACAAGGTATCTAATTGAGGCAATGCTGCCCCACTCGATTGAGCGTCTGTTTTGTCAAAAGCATCATCAAGTTCACAACTGGGGTGAATCGGAATCTCGATCCAAAATTCAGTACCCTTTTGAGGTTCTGAGAGGCATTTCAAAGACCCCCCATGTCGCTCAACAACAATCTGATAGCTAATTGACAGCCCCAAGCCTGTTCCTTTACCCACGGGTTTAGTGGTGAAGAACGGATCAAAAATGCGCTCTCTCAACTCAGTCGGAATCCCAGGGCCATTATCTGTAATGTGGATCAGAGCAGAGGCACAGGTTTGATTTTCAAGACGACGATTGAGTACTTCAGTCCGAATACAAATGCGACCCATTTTTGTGGGCTTACCTTCTTCAAGGGCAGTGATATTAGCCTGCTCTAGAGCATCGATCGCATTGCTCAAAATATTCATAAAGACTTGATTAAGTTGCCCAGCATAGCATTCCACGGGGGGCACATTGCCATACGACTTAACGACCTCAATACCAAAACCGTCATTGGTTGCTTTTAAGCGGTGTTGCAAAATCAGCAATGTGTTATCGATGCCCTGATGAATATCGACCGGCTTTTTCTCGGCTTCGTCTAGGCGAGAGAAGTTTCGTAAAGACAGGACAATCTGACGAATGCGATCGGCACCTACTTTCATAGAAGACAAGATCTTAGGCAGGTCTTCAGAGAGAAAATTGAGGTCAATCGCCTCTACACAGTCATGAATCTCGTCATGAGGATAGGGATAGTGTTTCTGATAAAGCTTTAGCAGGTCAAACAAATCCTGCATGTAGCGGCTGACATAAGTAATATTGCCGTAGACAAAGCTCACTGGATTATTGATTTCATGGGCAACCCCAGCCACCATTTGACCCAAGCTAGACATCTTTTCGGTTTGAATCAGTTGAGTCTGGGTTTGCTGCAATTCATCGACCAGTTGCCGAAATCGTTTGTTACTTTGGTTCAGTGCTTTTTCAACTCGCTTTTGCCGCGTAATGGTGCGTTCTAAGCGGTTGACATTGGCCCGGAGTTCTAATTGGGTAATGACTTGGCGACCCAAGACCTGAAGTGCCTCAATTTGACCCGCCGACAGCTTACGTGGAATGCGATCGAGGGTGCAGAGTGTGCCGATCGCATATCCATCAGGTGTGATCAGAGGAGTGCCTGCATAAAACCGCACATAGGGGTCTGCCACCACTAACGCATTGCTGGCAAAGCGATCGTCCTCAGAAGCATCAGGAATCACCAGCGTTTCGTGAGATTGCCGAATCGCGTAGTCAGAAAAGCCATTCTGTCGGGGGGTCTCAACCCCATCCCAGCCCACCTTTGACTTAAACCAAATACGGTGAGTATCGACGAGGCTAATTGAAGCGATGGGAGTTCCACAAATGTGGGCCGCCAGCGTAGTCAGATCGTCAAAAGCAGCTTCTGGCAGAGTATCTAGAATGCGATATCTCCGGAGTGCTCTCAGTCGTTTGGTTTCTTGGGTGGATTTGTTAGTCATCACCGAATCACTACCCCTAAGAAGGATTTGCTCAGCATCGTAACAAAATGTCACCCTGAAGTGAATGAAGCTTAAACAAAGGATAAAAGCCTACTTTAAAAGTATTACAAACTTGACCCGATTACCACATTTTAACTTAAGTAATTCTACACAGAGTTGCCCGGATATATACATAATCTACAATTCGTCAATCGTACCGATCGTCATGCCGATTACATCGACCCGTTTGTTTCTCAGAGGGCTTGAAAATCAAGCTTCAAAGCTAACTCATTCTACGTAAGTAATCTCCGTAAAGCTTGTGTTTCAAGAAAAGTCAACGGAATTTTTATTAGAAAAAAGAGATTCTTAAAAATTGACTCTTTCATCTGAATTGAAATCGTAAAAATCTCGTAGAAAACTTCCCCTTCAAAAATTTAACTCTGTAGATATCAGGTTGATTGCTCTGCAATTTGACGGCTTACTGAGAGTAAATCGGTCGATATCAAATGCATGGAGTAGAAGCACTATGAGAGATAGAGTTGGTAATACATTGAGACAAGCTAGCCGATTGCGATCGGGCTTTACCGTCAGCGAGGTGATTGGGGGGAGCGATCAAAGCGATTGTTATCGCCTCACCTTAACTGGCTCCAACCGTCTCAACGTCACCTTAAGACCCTCAAGCACCCCTATAGCCGTAGAGCTACTGCAAGATCGCAATGGCAATGGTCAGGTTGAACGCAACGAGATCATGAGGCGATCGCGCTCCTCTGGGGCAACTCTTTCCCTGCATCTACCTAACTTGACCGCTGGTACTTTCTTTTTACGAGTGTCACCGACCACAACCGGACAAGCCAGCTATCGCTTAACGGCGATCGCTCAGCCTTTGGCAGATACCACAACCGACCCGACCCAGAGTGCCACTAATCCCATTTCTCCCTTCGTTGAGCAAGTGGTGAACTTGACAAACGCCTTTCGTCAGCAATTTGGTCTACAACCCCTGACCCTCAATGCCAAGCTGACGACTGCGGCCCAGACCCACAGCCAAAATATGGCCATTCACGATTTCTTTGCCCACACTGGCGTAGATGGCTCTCAACCCTGGGATCGCATGGTTGCAGCAGGCTATCGCTGGGCACAAGCGGCTGAAAATATTGCAGCAGGACAACAAACCCCTGAAGCAGTGGTTAATGCCTGGATCAACAGTCCTGGACATCGTGCAAATATGTTGAACGCGAATCTGCGTGAGATTGGGGTGGGCTACTATGAGTTGCTCAACGACACAGGGAGCGTCAACTACGGTCGTTATTGGACTCAAGACTTTGGGACAGCCGCTTAAAACACCGCTGAAAACAAAAGGCAACCAGAGTGGAGGAGTCAATCAGGTAAAGAAGTGACGGGTAACGGGTAATGAGTTAACGATTGACCCATATATTGAGTGGCTCAGCACTCAGCACCCCACTCCTAAAATGAACTTTACCCCGTTGTCTGACTGACGGTAAGATAAAAGGCTGGAATTTAAAATGCTCAACCGCTTGTGGTACTGAGACTCACCTCTGACCATTTACAACAGATTCAAGCCCATGCTGAAGGGACTTACCCTGATGAGTGCTGCGGTTTGTTGTTGGGGCAGGGGCTGCCGGATGAGCCTGATACCCGCATTGTGGTTGAAGTCTGGCAAACCCAAAATGCATGGAGCGATGAGGTTGCTCGTGAGCTATCTGACTCAAAGTCAGAGCATGGGTCGTTGAGCAAATCTCGTCGCTACTGGATTGATCCCAAACAAATGTTGGCGGGTCAACGCTATGCCCGCGATCGCCACCTGACAATTATTGGTATCTATCACTCCCATCCTGATCATGCCGCTGTGCCCTCAGAGTGCGATCGCGTGTTGGCGTGGTCAGACTACTCGTATCTGATTGTTTCCGTATGTCAGGGCTGTGCTCAAAATTTACTATCCTGGAGGTTAGACCCAACTCACCAGTTTCAACCTGAAACGATTCTCAACAGCCACTAGCCCTACCCCCTCACCTCTAGGGCAGTTCTTCTAGAGCTGATTGATGTTACGCATCCTGACTCAATTACCTTTGAAAATTGCCATGCTAGATCCCAATCTGGATGAAATCCAGCTCAGTCGAGAAGAATATGAACGCTATTCCCGCCACCTCATCTTGCCGGAGGTCGGGCTAGAAGGACAAAAACGCCTCAAGGCAGCCAGTGTCCTTTGTATTGGTACGGGCGGGTTAGGCTCACCGTTATTGCTGTATTTAGCCGCCGCTGGCATCGGGCGAATCGGTATCGTTGACTTTGATGTGGTGGATAGTTCCAACCTTCAGCGTCAGGTGATTCACGGCACGTCTTGGGTGGGCAAACCCAAAATCAACTCTGCCAAAGACCGAATTTTAGAAATCAACCCCAACTGTCAGGTTGATTTATATGAAACTCGGCTCAGTGCTGAAAATGCGCTAGATATCGTTAAACCTTATGATGTCGTGGTGGATGGCACCGATAACTTTCCCACTCGTTATCTGGTGAATGATGCCTGTGTGTTGCTTGACAAACCCAATGTCTATGGGTCTATCTTCCGGTTTGAAGGGCAGGCAACCGTATTTAATTACGAAGGCGGCCCCAACTACCGTGACCTGTATCCCGAACCCCCACCACCAGGACTGGTGCCCTCTTGCGCTGAAGGTGGCGTATTGGGCATTTTGCCAGGGGTGATTGGGGTGATTCAAGCAACCGAAACAGTCAAAATCATCCTCAGGCAGGGTATGACGTTGAGTGGTCGGTTGTTGCTTTATAACGCGCTCAACATGACCTTCCGTGAACTCAAATTGCGTCCCAATCCAGAACGTCCTGTGATTGAGAAGCTGATTGACTACGAAGAGTTTTGTGGCATTCCACAAGCAAAAGCAGAAGAAGAACAACAAAAGGCAGGCATGACGGAAATTTCTGTGAAAGAGCTGAAGCAACTGCTGGATAGTGGTGCCGATGACTTTGTGCTCTTAGATGTTCGCAATCCCCATGAATATGAGATTGCCCAGATCCCAGGATCAGTCTTGATCCCACTCTCTGAGATTGAGAACGGAGACGGGGTGACTAAAGTAAAGGAACTGGTCAATGGACATCGATTGGTGGTGCACTGTAAGTCGGGTGTACGTTCTGCTAAAGCTCTGGCGGCTCTAAAGGATGCAGGCATTGAGGGCAGTAATGTCGTCGGTGGTATTCTCGCTTGGAGTCGTGAGATTGATCCCTCGGTTCCTGAATACTAAGGATCACGGATTAACTCAAGGTGGGGTGGCTGTTTCTACCCGCTCAGGCGGGCGTGAGACCCATCCCACAAAGTTGCAACATTGAATTTCAAAATTTCAGCTTGTTTTTAGCAACTGAAGGGTTAGTTAGGACGGGGTGCAGGAGTTTCGCGCCGATGCCTAACTCACAGGACGGTGGCTGACGACAAACCAGTACCCCTTTTTGAGGTCATTCGCCTATGAGCACGTCTCCGCCTCAGGCACCAATTTTATGGAAGCAGGTGTTGGGCTTAACGGCGGTGCAAAGTGCGATCGCCCTAATGTGGGTGATCTATGGGCTATATCTGCCACAGTTGCTGGCACAGTTTGGCATGTCGATCGAAGTGGCGATCGCCCTGGTGGCAGTTGAGAATGGCTTAGCTGTCGTGATTGAACCCATCATGGGTGGCATCTCAGATCGATCGTTAAGGTGGGTTGGTTCTCGCTTTCCGGCGATCGCCGTTGGGGTGGTTGCTGCCTCAGCCCTATTTATTGCAATTCCCTTGATTGGGCTATTTGGCAATCCCGAACAAGTGGCTCGTTGGGTTGTCGTTGCAGTATTGGTGACTTGGTCTGTGGCGATGACCATTTTTCACAGCCCAGTATTGTCGTTATTGCGAACCTACTCCAGTGTTCCCCAATTACCCATTGCCAACAGTCTCCTCGTGCTCACCTCCGGCTTAATTGGCACTGCCCGACCGATTGCCAATCAATCTATTCTGAGTTTGGGGCCGACGGCTACCTTCACCATCGGGTCAATCGTCTTGCTGGGATCGGCAACAGCATTGCGCCTGGTTGATCCCCCTCTGCCCACCGCCCCATCTGCTGCTCCTGAATCCCCTCGATTGACGATTTCAGCTCTGGTTTTGGCAGCAGGTTTAGGAGTCTCAATCGGGTGGGGCATCCGCTTTGTAATGGATACTTTTGTGAAGGTCTTTCAAACCCGTTTGCCTGACCTAGATGTTGGAATGGTCATGTTTTGGGTGGCGGTGGGGTTGGCAGTGTTAGCCGTTCCAGCAGGATTCTTGGCAAGCCAGTTAGGCAATCGACGGGTTGTTTTCCTGAGTTTGATTTTGACGATGGTGCTGCTGCAATTGATGGTTTTTTCTTCAACTCAATGGGCACTGACAGGATGCGTTGTAAGCCTGGTTGTGACGCTCAGCTTGATGGCAAATAGTGCCTTTCCATTGGTGTTATCTCTGGTGCCCCCGGCTAAAGCGGGTCTGGGCACTGGGATGTATTTGGGAGGAGGAGCCGCTGCAACTTGCATCTTCGGAGTTTTCTTTAGTCAATTACAGCAATTAAATGTTGGCGGGGCAGCTCTATCAGCAGCGATCGCCTTTTTTATAGCGACCCTCTGTGTGTTTGCTACGGGTCGATTTTTATCTCCGGCAAAACCTCTCCTCTCTTAACCCCTTCTGTCAGACAAACGCGATTAATGACGTCTCTTCCGACCCTATGCCTCTTGTAGAATTGGGAAGATCATAAATGCAGGATGGTAAAGCGTGCTGGCAGCAGTACTGTATGGACAAGAAGATCTTCGGTTGGAACAGGTCGAAGAACCGATTCCAGCAGCGGGTGAGATCGTGATTCGAGTAAATGCAGCGACCACCTGTGGCACAGACCTCAAGGTTTGGCGACGCGGCGGCCATGCCAAGATGCTCAAGCCACCCACGCTATTTGGGCATGAAGCAGCAGGGCAAATCGTGGCATTGGGTAAAGGAGTGACGGGGTGGCAAGTGGGCGATCGCGTGGTTGCCAATAATTCAGCTCCCTGCATGACCTGCTTTTTTTGCCAAAAACAGGAATACTCACTCTGCACCGATCTTAGTTTTAACAACGGCACGTTTGCCGAATTTCTCAAGATTCCAGCCCCGATTGTGCAGCACAATTTGTTGCCCATTCCAGCAGGACTACCAGATGCGATCGCGGCCATGACTGAACCGCTAGCTTGTGTGTTGCATGGGGTAGCCCGCTCCCATGTCAAACCAGGCGATCGCGTCGTCGTGATTGGTGATGGGGCGATCGGGTTGATGATGGTAGGGGCTTTGGCGATCGGCTATGGACACCCCAACGGCAAACCCAGTGCCATCTTCTTATTTGGTGGCAATCCTCAGCGGCTCCAAGTGGGGGAACAGTTTGGCGCAACCCACACCTTTCGTCATCATCAGATCACGGATATGCCCCAGGTCGTGCGTGACTTGACTGACGGTTGGGGGGCAGATGTCGTGATTGAGGCAACGGGATCACCCACCGTTTGGGAAACGGCGATCGCCTGTGCTCGTCCAGGAGCCACGGTCAATCTGTTTGGTGGATGCCCGCGTGACACGACCATTACCGTCAGCACCGAACAGTTGCACTACAGTGAGTTAACCCTCAAGGGCGTGTTTCATAGCACCCCCCATCATGTGCGAGATGCGTTAGCGTTATTAGCAAGTCGTGCGTTGCCCTTTGAACAGTTGATCAGCGATTACCAACCTCTGAAATCGTTAGAGCAAGTGTTTTGTGACATGCGCGATCGCAAAGTGATTAAGGTAGCCATGACTCCATGAGCCGTTATCTTCGGGTGTTGCAGTTATTTTGGGGAACGGCGATCGCGGCTGAGTTAGAATATCGCCTCAACTTCGTGATTGCCACCTTGAGCAGTTTGTGTAGTCTTGCAGGCAGCTTGTTTGGGCTGTTTTTGTTTTATCAAGGCAGCTATACCTTTGAAAATTGGAGTTGGGAAGAAGCGTTAATTGTACTGGGCATTTTTACAATGCTTCAGGGGTTTTCAACCATGTTTCTAGCCCCCAACCTGAGCCACATCGTCAAACATGTGCAACAAGGCACCCTCGATTTTGTCTTACTGAAACCAATTAATTCTCAGTTTTGGCTGTCTACTCGCGTTGTCTCGCCGTGGGGCTTGCCTGATGTTCTGTTTGGGCTCATCGTCATTGTCTATGCAGGCACACGATTGCAATTACAACCCACTGCTTATCTAGCGGGAATTGTGCCCTTAGCGTTTGGGTTGTTGAGCCTCTATAGCCTCTGGTTTATGTTAGGAGCAACGAGCATTTGGTTCGTCAAAATCTATAACGTCACTGAGGTTCTACGCGGTTTAGTCGAAGCGGGTCGCTTTCCGATCGTGGCCTATCCGGCTGCCTACCGCTTCTTTTTTACCTTTGTGATTCCTGTTACGTTCTTAACGACCGTTCCTGCTGAAACACTGCTGCAACGCGGCGATGCTACCTGGGTGGTCGGCGCAGCAGTACTGGCGATCGCCCTTCTCTATACCTCGCGTTTATTTTGGAACTTTGCCCTACGGTTTTATACCAGTGCGTCAAGTTAGGTTAATTCTCACTCTTGCGAGGAAACGTGGGCAGATCCACGGCGGCTAGAGAAGACAGTTTTTTCGAGGGTCGCAGTGGATAAACCAGAGGCGATGGCCCACCTGCTTGAGCAGACGCCATTGCCCCATCTTTGGAGGCATTGGCATGAGCCGCAATTTTGGCAGCGATCGCACTCATGGGCAGCTTCAAATGAGCAGCAGGTTGAGCCGGAATGGTCGCCGGAGGAATTTTTTGTTGAGATAAAGCTGGAATGCCCGCTGGGGGAATTTTCTGTTGAGATAAATCCGGTGGCACCTGGGTCAAAGGGGATGAGTCTGTCAGGTCATCCATAACCGATGCTGTCAGGTCAGACGCGTCTTCTGTGAAGCTTTCAAAGTTTTGAGCTGCACTGGCTTTAATCACATCATCAGTAGAGACTTCAATCAGGCGTGCCAGGTCTTGCCACAAAGCAATTTCTGTATCGCTTGGCGCATCTGATTTACCGCTTAAGAAATCATCAATGACTGACTGCAACTCATCTAGACCCGCTTGAATCGCTTCGGGCGACAGGTCTGTCAAGGGTTGCACTGCTGCATTTAACAGGGCCGACTCAATGGCTTCATCCTCAGTCAGATCAACCGTTTCATCAGTGGTATTTAGGGGTTGAGCAGCAACCGTCTCCTGTTCTCCGATGCCCACGCCTTGACCTGCGACAGATTTTTCGTGGGGCAGCTCTAACCCAGGTAAAGGATTTTCGAGTGGGCTATTCACTAAGGCTTCTAACTTGCCCGTCAGCGATCGCGATGGCGAAGACCAGGGTTGAATGCGCTGCACCTTGGGTAAGAGAGATTGCGGAGCGAGATGGTGCAAGTCGTATCCAGCCTGAAAGACAGCCGCGGCTCCACTGTCTGCTCCAGATTCATAATTGGGAGGCGGCACCTCTAAACACTTTTCTAGAGCCGCTTTGTATTGCAGGGTATAACGCTGCTGGCGATGCAGACGCGCATACAAATCTCGACTGGTGTGTTCGCTTTGAGTCAGGGCGATCGCCTGTTCATTAGACTGCTGTTGCAACGCAGCACAATCTCGCTCTAGCTGGGCGACACGCTCTTGACTATTTTCGAGTTGAGTAGTCAGCGTCTCTACTAAAATCTGCTGTCGCTGTTGAGTTTGATGGGCAAACTCTAACTGATGCATCAGTTGTGTCACCTGTTCATGAGCGGCGGCCAACTGTTCATGAGCCGTCGCCAACTCTTGAGGATCTACCAGAACCTGTTCTTGCGATCGCCCAATTTCAGCTTGCAGTGCGGTTTCACTCCGATCCAACGCATCTTCTAACTGAGACACGCGATCGATCAGGGCACTATTGCACTGATTTAATTCTTGAATCAAGCTCATCAAATCAGCGACATTGGGCTGATCAGCCGACGGTTGAGCCGGAGGAGCTTGAATTGGGGTGGGCTGAGTCAAAGCAGGACGAATCACAGGAGGAGTCACGGGAGTGGGGGAAATAGGAGTTGGACTAGGAGCCTGAGAGACAGGTGGTGTTGGCTTTGATCGCCCCCAATGGGGTAGAACAATTGAGGGGGCAGAGGCCGTCTGGGGGGGATGAGTGGGAGATGCATCGGTATAGAGAGATTGGCGATCGATCGCATCGGCACTAATGGCATTGGGAAAGTTAACCGTTTGCCAATCAGTCCACTCTTCGGTTGGAGTTACATCGGCTAGGTCAGTAGTCGGCTCACCCTCACCCTCATCTTGAGCGTCTGGCTCTGGCACAGTTGAGGTGGAAAAATCTGCCCAATCGGCAAACCATGCGGGCGCAGCAGAGTCAGTTGCATCTAGCTTCGCTGAATAGTGGTCGGAATTGGTCGCTTCACTCATGGCTTTGTCTCGAAAGGGTAAAAAACTCTGGGCAGCTTGATCTGCCAATCCATCAATTGCACACACCAGTACACTTTCTATTTTGCAAATCTACATCCCAAATAACAGGAAGCTTTGGAATGATGTTGTCTGACAACTGACCGTAGTACAAAAATATTTAACAATCTAATGACTTAATTTAGTAGCACAAAAAACGGATTTCACAACACATTTTGCAGTGAAAATTGACGTTTTTAAAAAAGAGTCGTGATTTTAACAGGCTGTAGTGCTCTTACTTGAGTTTAAGCGAGTTCAATACAAACCCTGTAGGACTCAAACTAGGTTGATCTCAGTTGAGCCTTAGATGGGGTTTAAGGCCGTTTTTAACACCTGTTGGTGCATGAGAGCCTGATCGACCAGCGAGTGAATTTGCTCTGTTGATAATGCGTCTCCATTGGCATAATGCTCTAACCAGATGCGGCTGATCTGTTTGGAGTCAGAAGGCATTTGATCGAGTGTCCAACCGGGCAGATCAATCTCTTCCATGAGTTGGCTCACTTTTGGATCGTAGCTCAATGCAAAGCACCGACATCCAGAAGCAGCGGCCATGATCAAAGCGTGCAGTCGCATGGCGATCGCCATTTCAACCCCATTAAAAACGCCCATTAATTGCTGTGGATTGGTCAACGTCAAAATTTCACTGACCTTGGGCAATTGAGCCTGGATGTGCTGCGCGATCGCCAGGTCTTGGGCTGGCTGAAATGGAATCAGTAACACAAAGGTTTGAGTTGCTTTTTGAAACGACACCAGAGCACGGGTTAACGCCTCTAATCGAGTAGCCGTTAAGTGGGGATGAGTCCGCAGTGAAACCGCAAGCCGAGGTGCAGGAAAATTCCATAACCCAGGAACTGGCTCTGATTGCAGTGCCCACACCGGATCAGGAGCCAGGGTAAAGGGAATGTTCCAGCGTGACAATAAAGTAGCTGAGGCGCGATCGCGCACACTGACTGCTGTGCATTTGGCAAAGGTCTGACGGGCGAGCCATCGCGTGGTTGGGCGACGCAAAGGCCCAATCCCCTGTCCCCAAGCAATCGTTTTTAGCCCAAACCACTGAGCCAATTTCATTAAACCGCCATAATAAAACGGATTGAGGGCACTGGTAGCATCTTGCATTAAGCTACCCCCACCCCAAATAAAAGCATCCGATCGCCGCAGTGCACTTAACACGGCCCCAATTGCCATGCGATCGCACGCCTCAACTCCATGATCTCTTTCAGTTTGTGCTGGATTGCCCGATAACACGAGTGGGGTGATATGGCTGGGCAAAAGTTGCAGCAACGATGCTAGCAATGCTTCATCCCCACCATTGCCCTTGCCGTAATAGCCACATAAAACTGCCCGCATTTGTTTCATACTTGAGTCATGGAGTGCTTCTAGAGCGTTAATGATCGGGTGGTGATGGGGCTGTACCCACTGCCCCTAAAACCATTACACTTATATCGCTATCGAGTGATAAATGCTTGAGCTTTATTGGGCAGCGAGTTCCCTATTGCAGTGAGTCTCGCATTTAACGGACACGAAGTGAACTCAAACCTCAAAATCAACCCTTTCATCCCAAACGTTATGACTGCTTTGTCCATTCCAACCTGGGTGATTCATATCTCAAGTGTGCTTGAGTGGGTCGTCGCGATCTGGCTGATTTGGAGTTATGCCAACGTCAGTGGCAATCGGGCTTGGCAAGCCCTGGCGATCGCCATGTTACCGGCTCTAGTCAGCGCAATGTGTGCCTGCACCTGGCATTTCTTTGATAACGCCACTGATTTAGAGTGGCTAGCAACCCTGCAAGCGGCTATGACCCTGATCGGAAATATCACCCTCTGCATAGCGGGTTGGTGGATCTGGCAAACCGCTCAAGCCAAGCCATCAGAAAACGCTTCAGTAAATGCGAATTCCCTCAAACAACCCGAATAGGGCAACATAGCTAAACTTGGGCAAATTCTCGTTCCTGGCTTCTAGCCTGAAATGAGGTAACTACCGTTTCTAAACTCCACTCTTGAACCCGGAAACCCACCCTCTATCCCCATTTGTCGAACCTATGCTGCACCTCTCAGCCTTACCCTCTGTCGCACTACTGGCGTCTAAAGAAACCCTCTTTGCTTTATCTCTCTTTCCTTATCTGGGGTTTCTTTGGTTTTTGACGCGCTCTCAACAAACTCCTCGACTGGCGTTGCTTGGCTTCTATATGACCCTGGTGTTTGTAGCCGTAACAATTCCGGCTGGGCTTTATGCAGAGCGAGTATATGGTGAAGCCTTAGCCAATGTCGATGTCTTACACGGTGGAGCCGAAGTCTTTTTAACCTTGTCTAACATCATGGTTGCCCTTGGCTTTTGGCAAGCCATTCAACGTCACCGCCTATCAAAACCTTAGAGCGATCGCAACCAACTGTAACATCAGCAAATTCCAACTCAACTTTGTAAATTCCATCTAAAATTTGAAGTAACTATTTATCTGCGTCTCCCATTCGGGAGCAAGCATGGATAGCCAAAAGATTAACTCGTGATTTTTATTACCCCATCTTAAATGGAGGTTGTGAGTTAAATCAGACCAACATTCGCTGTTACAAGCGATGTATTCAGTCAGCACACTCCACCTCTGTATTTTTCTAGAGATGTTTATCCAAACACCTCATTCCCCTTCAAGCCTGGGCTTAAATACTGATTTTGTTCCTTATGAATCAGAACACAATCTTTCGTGATTGGAGACAGTTAACGCACAGTTAACGCGATGTGCAATTTAGGGGTTTAGATCCCCAGTTTCTCGTTGGAGCTGACCGAAAAGTGCCTAGTTACATCTCTAGAAACTGGGGATCTGCAATAGTCGCACATAGGGTCAGTTAATTCAGATCGAGGGGCTTTACATAAGTGTTCTATTTATAGTTTTTGGGTCGGCTGCCGCTCAAAGCTTTAGCCGTCGGATTTATAAGTTTGATCTAGATGACCCATGTTTATGGCAGCAAAATTGCCAAACAGGGTGAAAATTAAAATACTGGCAGTTGTGCGACCTACCATGATTTGTTGTCTTAACCCTCATTGCCACAAGCCTCAAAATGCCGATGATGCAACCGTGTGTTTAAGTTGTGGTTGGTCACTCAAACCCCTTCGTGGGCGTTATCGTGCTACTCAACCGTTGGGGCAAGGAGGGTTTGGCAGAACTTATCTGGCATTAGATGAAGATCGTTTAGGAACCTATTGCGTCATCAAGCAATTTGCGCCGCAAATTCAAGGTACCAAGTCTTTAGAAAAAGCAGTTGCCTTGTTTGTTCAAGAGGCAGTTCGGTTATATGAGTTGGGAGAGCATCCTCAAATCCCAACGCTGCTTGCCTATTTTGAGCAAGACCAATACCTTTACCTGGTGCAGCAATACATCGAAGGGCAGAGTTTATTGCAAGCGATGAAGCAAGACGGTCCCTTTGATGAACGCAAAATCCGGGATGTGTTGGCAGATGTGTTGCCTGTTCTGCGATTTGTTCACAATAAGCAAGTGATCCACCGGGATATTACTCCCTCCAATATTTTGCGGCGTCCTGACGGGCGTTTAGTCCTCATCGACTTTGGAGTTGCCAAACAGGTCAATGCAGAGACGGCAGCTGAACCTGGCACTCGCATTGGCACTGAGGGGTATGCCCCGATGGAACAGTTTCGAGGCGGCAGAGCCTATCCCGCTAGCGACATTTACAGCTTAGGGGCAACATGCCTACATTTAATGACTCAGGCAAAGCCAGATAATTTATACGATCCGCTCAATGGACGCTGGATTTGGCGTGAATATTTAGGAGATATGGGTAGGGTGGTCAGTGACCAACTGGCATACATCCTAGACAATATGTTGAAAGACTTGGTGGCAGAACGCTATCAATCGGCGGATGAGGTGATGCGTGACTTAAACGCAGATTCTTTCATTCCCTCTCCTCGAACTCCTAAGGTGCCGGAAGCCACTCCTGTTTCAAGACCTCCCATTCCGGCTCCATCAGTTGCTAGGATGACAACTCCTCCAGTGTCTCGTCCTCCAGCACCCTCAACATCGAGTGCGAGACCTGCTCCTCCCGTTCCAACCCCACCCCCGCCGCCATCTCGCCCTCCTGCCTCTGGTCCGTCGGCTAAACCTATATCAAGGCTAGCTACTGGCCCACAGTCATTGCATTGGAGGTGTGCCAAAACGCTGACGGGTCACAGTAGTTGGGTGACAGCCGTAGAAATTAGTCCTGGTGGGCAGGTGCTCGTTAGCAGTAGCTTAGACGATACAGTTAAGGTCTGGAATTTGCTGAATGGAGAGCTGTTATATAGTCTGGTAGGACATACCAAAGCCGTGAATGCGATCGCCATTAGTCCTAGTGGCAAAGCCTTAACTAGCGGCAGTGATGACTACACCCTCAAAACCTGGAACTTACAAAACGGAGTTTTGATGCGAACGATGACGGGTCACTCCCGTAATGTCAATGCAGTAGTGATCAGCCCTGACGGACAGATTGTGGCAAGTGGCGGACAAGACCGCACGATTCGGTTGTGGCAAATGGGCACAGGTAGTTCTCTGCGAACCCTGTTGGGTGTTGGCAGCATGGTCAAGTCTTTGGCAATTAGCCCTGATGGTAAAATCCTAGTGAGCGGTGGCTTTGACAATAAGATCAAGCTTTGGAGTTTGCAAACAGGTGAACAAGTTGGGCTGTTGAGCGGTCATGTCAGCACAGTTAATGCGTTGGCCTTTAGTGCAGATGGTCAAACCCTCGCTAGCGGCGGGAAAGACAAAGCTATTAAGCTCTGGAATGTGCGCACTAAAGAAGCAATTCGCACGCTTGGTGATCACACTCGCGATGTCAACTCGGTCGCCTTTACACCCGATGGCAAGATGCTCGTCAGCGGCAGTAGTGACACCACCATTAAAATTTGGGATCTCAGCACAGGTAATGTGATCGACACCATCTCTGGACATGGAGATTCTGTTAACGCGGTTTATGTTGGGGCTGACGGCAAATTGATTGTGAGTGGCAGTTCTGATAGCACTGTTAAAGTTTGGGAAATGCTTTAATCGTCCTTGCTTGTTGCCTGATGTTAGATGTTAGAGATAAATGGTGTACTTAATGCGTAGATAGCCGTAGAGCCTAGCGAATGAATTCGCGGCTACCAGAGCGAAGTCCGCCTTCGCGGACTGGCAAAATCAAAGGTTTACTGAACTGACGCAGGTCGGTTTTGCTCGTATAGCGTTTGATGGCTCGACTGAGCTTCGCCGAACGTCTGAATTCACGCCGAAGTCAGCGGTTTTAACCGCCAAAATCCTTATCCAAAACTCAGGTTAATTAGCTCAACCTCCTGACCCAATTACCTCTGTTTCTCAACGTTTTGTGTGGTTCGCTCTGACTGCATTTTGTTAAATAGCAGCTTGCCTTCAGCCTGAGCGATCGCACGCCGGGTGCTGTCTACTGCGTCAGGGCTAACTGAAATGGCAGTCATTCCCCACTCTACTAATTGCTCGATTAACTCAGGATATTGAACAGGAGCCTGACCACAAATAGAGCAGGGAATGCCCGCTTGTCTTGCCGCTTGAACCAGGTGTTGCATGGCTCGAACGATAGCCGGATGACATTGGTTAAAGGCCGCGGTCATATGAGGATGATCGCGATCGACCGCTAACAGGAGTTGGGTTAAGTCGTTGCTGCCAATTGAGATGCCTTGAACTCCAGCTTTGACGTAATCAGGAATCAAAAACAACACCGACGGCACCTCTGCCATGATCCACAGTTGAAAGTGAGAATTTTGCGTTAAGTGGGCTTGAATAACGCGATCGCGACAAAACTCAAATTCTTCTACCGTACGCACAAACGGTAAAATCAACCGCAAATTGTCATATCCCAGGTGTTGCACTCGTCGCAGTGCCGCCAGTTCTATCTCAAACAAGGCCGGGTTAGTCTGATAGCTCAACGCTCCGTGCAACCCTAATGTGGGGTTGGGTTCAATGAGCGCATGACTAGTATCTATGCCTGTTTCGTGCGATCGCAAGTCTAAGGAACGATAAAAGATTGGGCGTGGTGCAAATGCCTGAGCAAATAATTGAATCTGTTGGCTCAATTGCTCAACCAATTCCTCATCGGGGTGCTTTGACAACCACAACTGGGGAGATTCCCTCAAAATGTCTTGCAACATTAATTCTGACCGCAGTAACCCTACCCCATCGACTGACAGGGCTGCGACTTGGGGTAATAAATGAGGTTGGCTCAGATTCACCATGAGTTGTGTGGCGATCGATGTGGGCACCTGAGGTGATCCGTGAGATGAGGGGGTGACAGATGAGGGAGCCTCCGAGACAGTCGTTGTGGGCACTGA
The DNA here is from genome assembly GCA_033764315.1 of Oculatellaceae cyanobacterium bins.114. Classification (GTDB taxonomy): domain Bacteria; phylum Cyanobacteriota; class Cyanobacteriia; order Elainellales; family Elainellaceae; genus FACHB-1407. The sequence goes on along the minus strand of JANRJA010000202.1, from coordinate 13,590 downwards.
CGTTGCAGGCACCGACGTTGCAGGCACTGAACGTGTAGAGATTGAAGGTGTAGAGATTGAAGGTGTAGGAATAGCAAAAGTGGCTACATCCAACGCATTCACCCGATACACCTTACCCCGATTGCCATCTACAAAGACAAAATCCCCCGATTGAATCTGGTTCATCACATCGATCACTCCAACAACCGCTGGAATCCCGATTTCTCTTGCCAAGATGGCTCCATGACTGGTCACGCCTCCTTGCTGTGTCACAATCGCCGCACAGTGCTTCAAGATGGTAGCCCATTGAGGTTGAATGTGAGATGCAATCAATACAGTGCTGGCCGGAATGCTAGTCAAGGGTTGTTCATTATCCACCACCCAGGCTTGTGCCAACACTTGCCCTCCCGAAGCCGCCAATCCACCCAACTCAGTGGGAGAGACATGAGGCGTGAGATGTTTCTGAGATAACAACTCTTCCTGCAAGGGGGCGATCGCGCGAGCGAGAGAAGATGTATTAACAGGTGTGGTGGATGGATGTTTTTGCAACGGACAGGGATTGATCTGAGTCAGATATAGCACTGGTTCTGACCCCACTGTTGGCTGGCAAAACACCCACTCTAAACCAATCGGTTGCCCCCAATCTTGAACCAGTCGTTGAGCTACTTGCAGTAGATGTTGCAGTTGGCGATCGCTCAAAGTGGCTTGATTCTGATAGGTTGCACTAACGGGATAAATCTTCAGGCACTCCTCTGATCGAGATACCGATAACGCGGCTCCATCCATAACTGAGATTGGGTCAATCGACTCGACACCATAGGCATATCGCTTTGTCCCCAACCTAGACAGACGCAAGGCTCCAGTTTGCAGATCCGTCTGGTAAACATCCGCTGCCACAATTCCCTCAACCAGTGCCTTGCCCAACCCCCATATAGACTGCACCTCAACCCCAGTGGCGTCGCTACTCAAGGTGCCAGAGGCGATCGCTGGTCTGATCGGTTGGATTAACACCGCTAAGTTAACCTGCTGCAATTGAATGCCCAATCTTTGCCAGTACAACAGACTTTTAGCCTGAAATAACTCACTCCAGACCTGTCGCAACCCCTGTGCGATCGCCTCTGGTTCTGCACAACAGACCTGAGATTGCAGTAACCCAGTAATGGCCCCCATCCGAACAACAACATCGGACCTCACACTGATAGAGGGACGCAAGATCACGGCTTTAGCCTGCCAGGTTTCCATCACGCTTCTAAACGTTGTCAACCAAGCCTCAGCGATCGGGGTATCTATGATCCCCTGGCGAATTTGCTGGGCGATCGCCTGCAACTGACGAGGGTTGTCTACATCAATGTGCAACGACGAATTCGGTAAATCAGCAAATAGAGGATCTAACCATTGAATCGTTTCCAAAAATGTCCGAAAGGCTGGAGCAGACACCACAACACCAGGGATCACTGGGTATCCTCGTTGACTAAACAAACCCAGATGAAACGCTTTATCCCCAACCCAACTGCGATGCGCCGGTCGAATTTGGTCTAACCAGTAAAAGTCATCCACAAATTTCAAGAGAGGTAAAGGTTAAATCGCTGCCTGACCATTCCAACTCTAATAGTTCCCTTCAGGAAAAACATTTTTCCTTGTAATCATTGCAGACTCAGCGAGAAATGGTGAACAGTCAAGATAAAATCAAAGATCAAACCTTAAGCTTAGATACCTAATTTCCCAGCTTTTTAACGGCTCAAAATTACACGCCTGACTCCGGTTTCCACTCCCGTACAACGTTAATTGACTATGAAACATACTCTCTCGGTGCTTGTTGAAGATGAAGCAGGCGTTTTAACCCGGATTGCAGGTTTGTTTGCCCGTCGTGGCTTTAATATCGAAAGTTTGGCGGTCGGTCCGGCTGAGCAAGATGGCATCTCTCGCATCACGATGGTGGTTCCTGGAGATGACCGAGCCATTGAACAAATCACCAAACAACTCTACAAGCTGATTAACGTTCTCAAAGTACAAGACATTTCTGATGTTCCTTGCGTCGAGCGGGAGCTAATGTTATTAAAAGTCAATGCCACCAGCTCAACTCGCTCTGAAATCGTTGAATTGGCTCAGATCTTTCGAGCGCGGGTCGTTGATGTCGCAGAAGATTCGCTCACGTTAGAAGTGGTTGGCGACCCCGGTAAGATGGTGGCGATCGTTCAAGTGCTCAATCGCTTTGGCATTCGAGAAATCGCCCGCACTGGCAAGATCTCTCTTGTCCGTGAATCGGGTGTTAATACTGAATATCTCAAATCCTTAGAAGTCAAAGTTTAGTCAGTCAGATGGCAAAGGTTGGGAGAGTCAGAGAAACAGAGCGTTCAAGGGTCATCTCTTCATTCCGTCACATCTCACCGTCTCGTCATCACATCATCACATCATGAGGCGATCGCCCCCTGAGACGGGCTGATTGCCATCAATCTCTAATCTTTTCTAATAACACCCTCGATCGCTCTTGAATGATTCGTTATTCTAGTGAGAATACCCTTGCGCGTCATCACTGGAACATCATGCTTTCACAAATTGTGCGTCCGATGGTTCGCACCCAAATTCGCCTACTGGCAAATAGCCAAGCCACTCGCTCCACCTTGGTGAATACCATTGCCCAATGGTTAGGCTTTTTGGGTGTTCAAGCTCAGGTCACACAGTTAGATGCTACCTCCAGTCAAATTCATGTGACATTAACAGTGGGCAAACCCGAAGCCTGCGACGCCGATGACTGGCAACAAATTCTCAACAATCTCGATCGCACTCGCACTTGGGAACACGCTGCTCACCCAGAATCTATCGCCACTCCATCACCACAACAAACCAAACTTCAGCGTCTACTCGCTTATGTGATTCAAGCGGGTCATCCCCAGGGAGTGCCGTCTTGGGAGATCTTGCATCCTCAACTGATCGAGTTGGGGTTTGATGAGCCAACCCAGTTGGGCATCAAATCTGCCCTCAAAGTTCCTCAATCACTCGATCAACTCTTGATGGGGCTAGACGCCGATGTAGCCGCGATCGCCCTACCTAAAGCGGTTAGCCTTGCCCTCCTCGACCGTCAGGTTAACCCCTCTGAAGACAAAGCCTTGTCTGCCCTGCTCAATGCCATGAAGCAACCCATTGCTCAATAAAATCAAGGCTATCGGTGTCTTTCAAAACTTTATTGCAACTTAATGCAGAAACCAACAACATTCAAATAACGATTCGGGAATTAACGCTACAAGTAATGTAGCTACCCAAGCATCTAACCCGAAGTCATGTGTTGACGCTGGGTTGTAAACAACAGATACTGACCCCGAAAGTTATTCCCAGTGCTAATTTTACTGGGGTGCATCGTACAAGGATTCAGGCTGGAACCGCCAAGATTGTTACTGAGTCTTGATTACTTAGTCCTGAATTGCGGGAACACTAACGGTAAGCAGTAGTAGTACAGCCCCTTATACCCGGAGCAACTGAGACGATACACTATGCCAGTCAAACCCTTTTTTGTTGACGCCGAATACGATGAATCCTCTAGTGCCCTAAACTTTCAGCCCGAATCTGTGGAGATTGACGCCGAGAGTATTGAGGATGATCTCGTAAACCTTGAAATGGAATATGCCAATACTTTAGGCAAAGGGGCAGGTCGTCGCACTACTGATTTAGTGAGGCTCTATCTTCAGGAAATTGGACGGGTTCGCCTATTAGGACGAGATGAGGAAGTTTCCGAAGCTCAGCGAGTTCAACGATACATGCGATTACTCGACGCTTGTAAAGTTGCTGCCAATGCTGGAGATACGGTCATGCAACCGTATGTACGCTTAATCGATGCACACGATCGGCTCGCCTCCAATCTAGGCCATCGCCCCTCTTTAGAACGGTGGGCAACCGAAGCAGAGGTTGCTGTTACAGACCTCAAACCCATCCTGGCAGAAGGAAAGCGGAGATGGGCAGAGTTAACCCAAATCACGGTAGAAGAGCTAGAGCAGATTCAATCTGAGGGGACTGCGGCTAAAGATCACATGATCAAAGCCAACCTGCGTCTAGTCGTCTCTGTTGCTAAAAAATATCAAAACCGTGGATTAGAACTGCTCGATCTGATCCAAGAAGGAACGCTGGGCTTAGAACGAGCCGTTGAAAAATTTGACCCCACCAAAGGCTATCGATTTAGTACCTATGCTTACTGGTGGATTCGTCAAGGAATCACACGGGCGATCGCCACCCAAAGCCGCACGATTCGCTTGCCAGTTCACATCACTGAAAAGCTCAACAAGATCAAAAAAGCGCAGCGCAAAATTTCACAAGAAAAAGGACGCACCGCTAGCATTGAAGACATTGCTACTGAACTCGATATGACACCCCCTCAAGTGAGAGAAGTGCTCTTACGAGTTCCTCGGGCTGTTTCTCTAGAAACTAAAGTCGGGAAAGAGCGCGACACCGAGTTGGGTGAGCTTCTAGAAACCGATGGCATTTCGCCTGAAGAAATGCTGATGCGTGAAGCTCTTCATCGTGATTTGCAGCAATTGCTGACCGATTTGACGAGCCGCGAAAGAGATGTGATTCGGATGCGTTTTGGCCTGGGCGATGGGCATCCTTACTCGTTAGCTGAAATTGGACGTGCCTTAGATCTCTCCCGCGAACGGGTTCGCCAAATCGAAGCTAAGGCGTTGCAAAAGCTGCGCCAACCCAAACGACGCAACCGGGTTCGTGACTATTTGGAATCTCTCACGTAGTCTGTGACATCTGGCTTAATCTGTAACGAAACATATAGGCAGGCTCCCTCTACTAAAACAGCGGTAGACAGTTCCATGAAAGACTGTCTGCCGCTATTTGTTGGGATTCATGAAAGGGTAGTGCTCTATATAGCTTTGGTCAGAAAGCTTAAGACAAAGGCAATGGCTCAAATCCTGATGCTAGGAAAGCTTTCTGACTCGCCTCCGCCCCATTGAATGTGGCTACGGCTATAGCAACTGTCAAAACAGTTGATCTAAGGGGATGCTCTTGGTTCTGAGACACTCCCTGTCCTAACCGAATGGCTTAAGGCTATAGTGGCTTACCAGTTGAAGCGTCCCATCAGTTGGTTTACTAACTTTTATTCTCAACAAGCAGAGTTTCTTGAAAATCAGTTGTGAATTGTGTATCATTCTCAATTAAGGCCTCTTATTGAGAAGAGCACTATGACAGCCTATACCGCATCCTCGCTCAAAGCTGAATTAAATGAACGAGGGTGGAGATTAACACCACAACGGGAAGTTATTCTGCAAATCTTTCAGAATCTTCCTAAAGGGAACCACTTGAGTGCTGAAGACCTGCATACCCTTTTGCACAGTGAAGGTCAAAATATTAGCCTATCAACGATTTATCGGACTCTTAAATTAATGGCTCGCATGGGGATCTTGCGCGAGCTAGAGTTGGCAGAAGGTCACAAACATTACGAAATTAACCAGCCTTCTCCCTACCATCACCACCACTTGATCTGTGTGCGATGCAATAAAACTATTGAATTTAAGAACGATTCTATTTTGAAGACTGGGACAAAGACGGCTCAAAAAGAGGGCTATCACTTGTTAGATTGCCAGCTTATTATTCATGCGGTTTGTCCGACCTGCCAAAGAGCACTGTTGCCTATTTAAAGCTGTCCATTCACAATATCGCGCTCACTCAAGTTAAAGCGAGATTGAGCGGCTTGAATGGCCGTGCGAGTTTCGGGTCCTAGCCGCCCATCTAAAGGACCAGAATATAATCTCAAGTCACGTAGGCGTCGCTGTAATGCTAGGACGCTGTATCGCCCTCCCTCAGGATCTGCAATATTGGCTAAGTTTAAGGATGAGGCCGTTTGAGCACCCACAACACCGTCGGCTGTCAATCCCCGCGATCGCTGAAATGCCCTGACAGCCTCTTCAGTTGAGGCGTCAAACTCTCCACTACTGACACCGCTATAGAAGCCTAACTCTCTGAGACGAGTTTGCAAGCTAGCTACCGCAGTGCCAGAATCTCCCCGCTGCAACAATCCATCACTAGTCGTAGTTAGAGGAGTCACTCTGATAGGAGAGGGATTTGTTAGAGTAGCTTGGGGAGTCGGTGCAACCCGACGGCTTAACGTAGATTGAGTTGCGGGACCCACAATACCATCTGGAGTCAACCCGTTATCTTGCTGAAACCGAATTACTGCATCTTCGGTTAGCGAGCCAAAAAAGCCTGTAATCGGACCGTTGTAATAACCTAGCTCTTGTAACCGAGTTTGCAGAGCTGTTACGGCATCTCCTTGATCATCTAATTGCAACAATCCATCGTCTACAACAGAGGGGGTAGATGGATTAAAGGATTGGCTCTGAGGGTTGCGCGATCGCTGTAATGCGGTTTGAGTTGCAGGACCCACGATGCCATCAGGAGTTAGACCGCTCGCCTGTTGAAAGCGGATGACAGCATCTTCGGTCAATGGGCCAAAAAAGCCTGTAATTGGACCGTCATAATAGCCCAAGGTTGCAAGCTGAGACTGCAGTTGCTCAACTGAGCTGCCGCTATCTTGTAGTTGCAAGACCCCTGTCTCAATGGCTTGGCTCATCAATAGGGGTTCATTAGGGCGGGTTGCTGATGGCATCTGTTGTGCCAAGACGAGGGTACTGGCTCCCACGGTTGGGATGCTCACGATTAAAGAGATAAAGGCGTTTAGAAATCGAGTGGAAAGAGCATGCATGATGTTGTCACAGCTATCTTCAGTAAAGCTGAGTTGGTTTGGTTCTTTAGGCGACATTTTATGTCATTTCTACGGAATCAGAGAAAACAATTTTATTCGCTGACTTGTTCAACATTGCCTGCCTTGACCCAACCTTCAACTCCGCTGTCTGGTAAACGAACTCGTTGCCACTCTCCATCAGGGGCGGTTTCTAAGACAGTCACTAATTCATCATATTCGACTCCCCCTAGTCGCTCAGCATCCCGATTGGGTTCTTGGCGTACGATTAAACCGATGGGTTCAGTTACTCTTGCTTCGTAACCACTGGATGCATTAGGAGAGGGCGATCGCTCTACTGTTGGAGATGCACTTGGATTGGGCGTAGGGCTTGATGGTTGCGATTGAGGGGCAGATGCCGCAGCAGCAGTGGCGGTCGGGGTGTCATTTGGAAAAACAGGTCTTGGGGGAGGAGCCGTCAATCGAGTAATCAGATGCCGAGTCATATTGACCCCTGCAAAAAACAACAGGGCGATCGCTAACGTGAACCCGGTAAAAAACTTAATTAACCCAGACCAACTCATGAGATCTCCTACATGAATAGGTTTTATTAACGCAACGTGAATCAACTCACGTCAGAATTTTATCGACTAACACCCAGTGTATGACAGGAACAGTCGTCCAAAATCATACCCGTAATCCAGCGGCTACAGGAATTATTGTAATGACTGTTGCTGAATTCGGTTACTTAAATTTCCCTGCCGTGATGCTAACCGAGCTTTGCCAGACGCTGCCCAATCTTGTAATGCCTGAATCTGCTCTTGAGCCGTTCGCGCTAGAGGAATAATTTGACTGGCAGCCTCTAACACATCTTCAGTCGTGAAATCTCGGTTTTGGCTGAAACCAATGTGCATTGCCTCAACCAGCATTTGTTCAATTTCAGCTCCAGAAAAATCAGGGGTTTCATACGCCAAGCGATCTAGATCGTAACTCTTGAGATTGTGAGGGCGTAGTCGGGTTAAATGAACGGCAAAAATGGCTTTGCGCTCTTCTTGAGTGGGTAAGCCGACAAAGAAAATTTCGTCAAACCGCCCACGCCGCAACATTTCTGGAGGTAGAGCTTGAATATTGTTAGCCGTGGCAACCACAAACACCGGAGAGGTTTTTTCAGCTAGCCAGGTGATAAATGTGCCAAAAACACGACTGGTCGTTCCAGAGTCTCCCCTGCCATCTAGACCTGCAAAGGCTTTATCAATTTCATCAATCCACAAGATGCAAGGGGCAAGTGCCTCTGCTAACTGAATCATTTGTCGAGTTCGGGACTCTGATTCACCCACCAACCCCGCAAATAATCGTCCGACATCGAGACGCAACAACGGCAAATGCCAGTGGTGGGCGATCGCCTTAGCGGTCAACGATTTGCCTGTTCCTTGAATACCCACCAACAACAACCCTCTAGGATAGGGCAGCCCATATTGTCGTGCCCGCTCTGAAAAGGCTCCGCCTCGACGAATCAACCAATCTTTAAGGTTATCTAAGCCGCCGATATCAGAGATATTGGCAGTTGTGGGGTAAAAATCTAGAATTTGGGTCTGTCGAATCGTTTGGCGTTTCTCTTCTAATATCAGGTCAACATCTTCAGGACGTAGCTCACCGTGGGTGGCGATCGCTCGGGCTAATACCCGTCGAATCCGTTCCATCGATAGTCCCTGACACGACCGCACAAACTCGTCTAAAACTCTCGCCTCTAGCGATCGCCCAGTTGCGACCAACAGTTTTTCTAGCTCTACTTGAATCTCATGTGGGTCTGGCAGGGGAAACTCAATCACAGTGAGCACTTCTGCCAGGTCATCTGGAATCGTTAACTGAGGCGATAGCAGCACAATATTCTTGGGCTGAGACTTGAGCACCCTCCCCAAGTTTCGCAGTTTGCGAGCGATCGCCACATCATCTAGAAACCGATGAAAGTCTCGCAAAATAAAGACAGCCGGAACTGTTGCAGGAAGTTTTTCAATGAGTTCGAGTGCTTGCAGGGGATTACGCCGCCCAAAGCCTTCATCATTAGGGTTGCCCTGATAGCCATCGACAAAATCCCAGATGTAGACACCGCGATTGCCCTGTCGCTTAGCACACTCAGCAATCGCCCCTTCAACCCGCTCTTCCTCACGCGTTGGCACGTAAATCAGTGAGTAACGAGCACGCAGCAATAATTCAAACTCGTTGCTAAAACTCATGACAACTGCCGCTTTAAAGCTTCAAGAGACGCCCAACGGCGATCGCCATTGGCAGGGGGTGATGCAGGAAGTGAGTCGTTGAGAGAGATCCCAGAACATTTCAAGTCACAGAGCTTTCGCTGGGGAATCTCCAAACAAAGCTGCTCATATAACCACTCATCAGGATGAAAGTGTCCTTGTGGAGGGAGCGTTTCGACTAGCTCTTCTAGCGTGATTTCTCTTTCCAACGGGAGATTGTCAGCATCCTCGGCAGCTTCTTCTAGCCAAATCAACTCAGACGTATCGATCGAGAGGCGGTGGTTGTATTGCTTCAAACAGCGATCGCACATCAAAGTAACAATGGTTTCAGCTTGAGCGGCCACTTCTAGGTAGTTGCCTTGGTGAGTGACCCGCACCACACCCTGCACAGGCATCAAGGTCTCTAATCCAGACAGATAATCGTGAATCTCAAGGGTTTCGGTTTGCTCAGACGCCCTGAGTAGGTGAGGAATATAAATTGCATCCATGAATCAGCCCTCCTTCTCAACTCGCTGAGAAAGTTTCTTAAATGTAGGAGTAGGGTAAATGGCGATCGCCACCCACTCCCCTCAGTCTAATTGGAAACACGAGCATTAGTTCATTGCGAGCATTAACTAGAGAGATATTTTAAATCTAAACAAAACTCCCCATACAAACGCATAGGGAGTGATGAATCAGAATGATCTCAATCAGAATTTAAGATTGCAATCGCCTAACAACAAGACGGCGATCAGGTTCTTGCCCACGACTATAGGTTTCAACATCCTCAAATGACTTGAGAAAAGTATGAACCTGCCGTCTCTCTGCTGACGATAGATCCTTCATTTCGTACTCCTCGCCCGTCTCTCTGACATGGTTGACAGCTTGTTCTGCCATCTGCTGTAACTCAGTTTGACGGCGAACCCGGTACTCATTCAACTCAACCGTATAGGCTCGACGTTGATCTTCAGCTTGACCCAGATTCAAAATGGTATTCACCAAGTATTGAATTGAGTCGATGACTGCTCCATCAGTCCCGGTCAAAATTTCAATTTGTTCGGCTGTCAAAGCCGTATGGTCAATTGTTAACCAATAACTTTCGTCTAAGGTCTGAGTTCCTGTCAGGTCAGCGGTCACAAGAACAGGCAACGTCGCAAGCCCTAAGAGCTGCTCTAACCACTGTTTACCCTGCTGCAATTTGATGTCATCCATGATTAGGCTTTCTTCTTAGAACGTCCTGGTTCAAAAGGAAGTGCCGGTCGTTCATCGTCCTTGACGGTTTTATCTTGCTGCTCATCAATAATCTTTTGAAGATTTTCGGGAAGCGGCTCTCGCGAGAGAATGAACGTTTGGAAGGTCTGGAAGACGTTTGCAATCAACATGTACATCAACACCCCAGCAGGCAACGGGAAGAACAAGAACATCCCTGAAAAGAGGATAGGCGTAAACTTGTTAACCATTTCTTGCTGAGAGTTGGCATTGCCATCTCCCGGCTTCGACCCTTGCCCCGACAGTAGTTGGTTAACGTAGAGGCTCACCCCAAAGAAGATAACCATGCCGACAATATCCCAGTTGACACTGCCATCTGAATTGACCGCCCCAACACGACCCAACGCCGTAATGAAAAGGAAACCCTTATTGGCAGCTAGACCTGGAATCGTACCCTGGAGAGTTGCTTCACCAGGCTGTAAAGCCTCAATGACGCCATTTTCATCAAGCTGAACTCGATCTTCACCCTTAGTAACTTTCCAATTGGGCGTGAGCTGAGTATCAGGATATTCAGAAACAAGCTCTTTAAAGGGCTTACCCGTTGTGGTTTGAAACTCAATCGTTGTTTTGTCACCTACAACAAGTCGATTGCCACTGGGAACCAACGCCGCGATCGGAGCATGAACCCCATCAGCGATGTAAATATTTTGAGGACTGGTTGAGAACGCTTGCGGTTGAATTTGCTCAATCTGCTCACGCGGTACAATTTGCAGATTGATTGAGTAATTGATATCAGAGAACGGTGACCCGCGCAGAGTTGCAAATAAGGCAAAGAGAATTGGCATTTGGAGCACCAAGGGAAAGCATCCCGAAAGTGGGTTGCCAAACTCCTTGTAAACGTTGCTCATCTCTTCCTGCAACTTTGCAGGTTCTTCCTTATAACGCTCCTGAATCTCCTTGACACGCTTTTGCATCACTGGCTGAGCAACCCGCATTCGTCTCATGCTGCGAATTGAGCCAGCACTCAAGGGATACAGCGCAAATCGAATCACCAATGTCAGAGCCACGATGGCTAGACCATAGCTGGGTACGATCCCGTAGAAAAAATCCAGGATCGGCAGCATCACATTATTGGAGAGAAACCCAACACCAAAATCCATGCTCTTATGTCAACCTAACGTGCTCTGAATTTGCTGAATCTAATCTACTTGATATGGCAACAGTTATAAGCGGCAACAGTGTAAAGACTGAGGAAACTGTCAGGAGAGGTAACCGTGCTATGGGATTGAGGTCTTGGAGATTGCGATCGCCAACTTTTACCTTGAATCCAACCGTCTTGAATCTGACCGTGAACTGTAACAATCCACTCTCAATCTTAAAGGTTTATCCCTAAACCGTCTCGTTAACCTTACGACCTTTAGCTGCGATCCGCTCATTGATATAGTCGTAAATTTCGCGAAAACGAGGCATTGCTCTCAATTCGAGGCGACTCCCATCTCTCAGCGTTACAACCATATCACCCCAAATGCCGAGTCCGCGAGGAACCTTAACCACCTTCACGACTTCAGAATAAATAATGTCAGAGCGATCGCGCCCCATCCAGCCGCCAGTTACCGAAATCCGGCGATCGGTGATGCGATATCGCAGCCATAGTGCTCTCGCGATCGCACCAACCGTCAAAGGCAAGCAAATTACTGTAAACCCTAACAATATATTAATAATCAAATCCCCGACGTGGGGCGGGCCTTCAAAATAGACCTCTTCCTTAATACCCATCAATGACCTCAGCGTCTGTTAATAACTGTTTTAATTCTTGCAGAAATTGCTGATAATCGCACTGGGTCGCCCCAGGTCTGACCACGATGACACAGTACCAACCTGGATGAAGATCAGGCAATAACTGATATAGAGCCGCACGGATCTGCCGCTTAATTCGATTGCGAATGACCGCTCGCTTACTTACTTTTTGGCTAATTGAAATACCAATACAAGTCGGCAGTGATGCAACAGGAAGCCGTTCACCCTGTGGGGTAATTGCTTCTTGGTTTTCAGCCCTAGCTTGGCGGGGTGGCAGTTTTAACGCTCGTAATGTTAGGTGAGCGGCATTACGTCGCAAGCCCATTTGATAGACTGCGTTAAAATCTTGCCGTCGTTTGAGCCGATTGGCTTTAGGCACCACATTAAGTCGTCATCCAAGTCATAGGGTAAGGAGGATCGAGAAACACAAGCCGTTAAACAACAGCCAGACGATGCCGCCCTTTACTCCGTCTTGCCTTGATTACATTTTGACCATTTGAGGTTCGCATTCTGGCGCGAAAACCAGATGTTCTTCTCCGTTTGCGGCGAGTTCCTTCAAGGGTGCGCTTAGTCATCGAGATTTATCTCCAGTTGAATGATCCGGCAAAACCGTTATTACACTTCCAAAAAAAGTCACAGTCATTAACTATAACATTTTTTGTGGCAACGACTCCACACGTAAACGGTTTTAATGCCTCAATAGCAAGGTTTTAACCGCCAAAGTTCTTATCCCGATCTCACGTCACAAAATGGCGGTCAAAGACTCGTCTGGTAGTCCTGAACAACAAAAGGCTGAGTGCTTCCTCAGCCTTGTAAGACAATTCAAATAGACAGTAGTCCTAAATCAGTGATGGGATGAGGGAGTGAATATGATTTATTGGTCGCCAATGCTGACAATCCAGGTGCCAATATAGCGCAGCAATGGCACATCTCCAGGAGTTTGCACCAATGCGTTGAAATAGTGAGTTCCCCCATTAGTCGGGTTGCGAACATTGGAGAACACAATCTCGACTCGTGTATCAGCTGGAATGGGCGTTACAGGATAAATTTCAACCACTCGGTTTTCACGATCCCAGGTCACTTCATCTAAAGGGACGCTATCGCCGCTAATCCGAATTTCGATGTCATCTTCGTCAAACTCACCCTCGTAGGTTTCAGGGTAAGTAATCGCAAATTGAGCAACGGCTGTATCCATTTTGCGGGCAGGAATTCTCAAGCGGTAGCGATCGCGGCTACCGGGTCTGCCATCAAAATCGAGGCGATAGCCCAACAGGTTTTCTCGATCAACACCGCTAAAAATGGTGAGTCCAGGTAAGCCCTGCGCTAGGCTAGCGATCGGCATTCCAAGAGTTAGAAGACCTGCGATCGCTAAAGCCGATAAAAAACGAGGGGTTAGTGATTGCTTCAAAGACATAGGCTTGATACCTGAGTTAGAGCGTCTCAATAAGGGAAATGAGCGGGATGCGAACAACAAAAGCCGTTACTAATAACAACACCGTCACTATATGAATTTATCAGGATTGCTTGAGATCCTGCTGGGTAGTTTGACGATATTCACTGGCAAGATGTGCCAGTGGTATATGGATTTTCTTGGAAAAGCCCTGTTCAGCTAAGCTAAGCAACAATGGATGTCCTCAAACATAATTCCTCAAACACAGTGAATATAGCAGTCCTAAATCATTTGTGAAATTAGGAGGTTGT
>JANRJA010000201.1:0-5987 GCA_033764315.1 Oculatellaceae cyanobacterium bins.114 | reverse complement strand
TTTATATATTTATCTATTTATCCTGTTCGGCCCGGGGATTTTTAATTTAAAAAAACACGACTCCATGCCAGCCCTGTGCAGATGGTTGATTATTGGCGAATGTCAGCGATTGGGGGTACTCTTACGGGCACGATTGGCATTCAGGGGCACTACGCCAATGGTTTGGCTGCACTCTATATCGCTTGTGGTCAAGATGCTGCCTGTGTTGCTGAATCAGCGATCGGGGTGACTCGATTTGAGATTACACCCGCCGGTGAACTCTATGCCGCAGTCACGCTCCCCAATCTGATTGTGGGTACGGTTGGAGGTGGCACGGGGCTTCCTAGTCAACGGGCTTGCTTAGAGATTTTAGGATTGGCAGGGGCGGGAAACGCTAGAGCGTTTGCTGAGGTATGTGCCTCTCTCCTCTTGGCTGGAGAGCTGTCTATTATTGGGGCGTTGTGTTCGGGTGAGTTTACCCGTGCCCATCAACGATTGGCACGCCGAAAAATATCAGATCCAGGGCAGGGACAAATATCAGAACAATGTGACGAGGGCGACTATGCAAGCCATGTTTAAGCGATGGTGGGCTTATCAACAAGAGCGATTTCCTATTATCAAAAATGGTCTGTTAATTGCAATATTTAGTGTTTCAGCCGTTTGTTATTCGGTGTTGCTACGAGAACGAGTGGTTGACCCACTCCTCGTGCAGCGGTCAAGGCCATTATGGGAACTAGAAGGGTTTTCGCTCTGGCAGACGATTGGGTCGGCCCTGATTGCCTTTCTGGTCGTATTTTTATTTTTCTTGCAACTTCGCATTGCGGATGAATTTAAAGACTATGAGGATGATTTTCGATATCGTCCCTATCGCCCAGTGCCACGCGGGTTGATCACACTGAAAGAGCTAGGACGGTTGGCGATCGCGGCGGCTGCCATTCAACTCGGTTTGACGATCGCCATTGACCCCCGATTAGTCCTCCTGCTATTGCTGGTGTGGGGTTATATGGGGTTGATGACCACTGAGTTTTTTGCGCCATCCTGGTTAAAAGCAAACCCTCCAATTTACCTCGTAAGTCACATGGTAATCATGCCGCTGATCACGCTGTATGCGACTGCTTGCGACTGGATCAACGGCAGTTGGTTTGCGCCCGCGGGGGTGACTTGGTTGATGGTGGTCAGCTTTTTTGGGGGCATGGTGATTGAAATCGGACGCAAAATGCGGGCACCCAAAGATGAAGAAAAAGGGGTTGAAACTTACACCGCTCTCTGGGGTCGCCAAAAAGCAGTGATGGTCTGGCTAGGTATGTTGTGGTTGCTGACTCTGTCTACGTTAGTTGCGGCGATGCATATTCGCTTCACGATTCCGGTTATCTTGCTGTTGTTACCGTTATTAACGGTAGCTGTGTTGGTAGCATGGCGGTTTATGATGCGCCCAACCACCCAATCGGCAACGTGGATAGAGTGGGTTTCAGGAGTCTGGTCTTTGGGGGTGTATTTAAGTTTGGGTTTACTGCCGCTGATATTACGACATTAAGAGTGAACGCTACGAGCCGTAGGCAAGCCATGAAACCGCGATTACCGCCTGTTGATTTAACTTGTCAAACTGGGTGAGTGCACGGCTCACCCAATGGTGAATTGCAAAGGATTTTTCCCATGAAATGCATTATGAATGCGGCTCAACCCGATGTCACCTTAGGGCAGTTGGGTGGCAAAGCCAACGCATTGGCGACTTTAGTTCAATACAATTTTCCGGTGCCAGCCTGGTTTGTGCTCTCACCGCTGGCATTTGAGTCTAGCCTTACACCGCAACAACGAGAGCAATTACAGGCTGGAGATTTCACCAATGCCTTGCGTGATTTGCAACTGAATGAGGCGGCTCAAAAGGAGTTGATGGCTGCTTTGACCCGGTTATGCCCCAATGGTGGACGGGTAGCCGTGCGATCGTCTGCTGTGGATGAGGATGGCACAGCGCACTCTTTTGCGGGGCAGTTAGAGAGCTTTTTAGGCGTTCCTCTCGACCAGGTGGCGACACGAATAGCCGATGTCTGGCGATCGGGGTTTGGCGATCGCCTTTTAGCCTACCGTCAAGAAAATCAACTTACTGATCTGCCCTCACCACCAGCCGTGTTGATTCAGCGGATGGTGAATGCAGATGTGGCAGGGGTGGCGTTTAGTGCCAATCCGGTCACTGGACAGCGAGGAGTGGCAGTGATCTCAGCGGTGTATGGCTTAGGGACGGCATTGGTGGCAGGAGAGGTGGATGCCGATACCTTTCAGGTCGATCGCCGGGGACAGGTGATCCACCGCTATTTGGCTCAAAAAACGGTTGCCCATCGCCTGATCGAACAGGACGGCACGGGTTTAGTTGCCGCTGTTTCTGTAGCGGATGACCTGGTCAATGAACCCACTCTGAGCGATGAACAAGTGCAAGCGATCGCCCGTTTGGTACGTCAGGTAGAGCAGCGGTTTGAGCGGCCTCAAGATATCGAGTGGGCGATCGAAAAGGGAGAGCTTTATTTGCTCCAAGCCCGACCAATTACGACGCTGGTTAAGGTTGCTGACCCTGATGGTGCACTGACCCTGTGGGATAACAGCAACATCGTCGAAAGTTATGGTGGTGTCACCACTCCTTTAACGTTTTCGTTTGCACGGCGAGCCTATGAAGAGGTCTATCGCCAGTTTTGCCGAATGATGGGAGTTTCTAAAGGGGCGATCGCCGATCATGACGTCACCTTTCGCCGCATGTTGGGGCTGATTCAAGGACGCATCTATTACAACTTATTGAGTTGGTATCGGGTGCTGGCGTTGCTGCCCGGTTTCACCGTCAATCGCCGCTTTATGGAGCAAATGATGGGGGTGCGTGAGGAATTGCCCGCCGATGTCTTAGCAACCCTGACCTCTGCAAGTTTGACCGACAAGCTGCGAGATAGCCTGCGTCTGGTCAACAGTGTTGTGGGATTAATCCGAAATCTGATCACCTTACCCCGGCAAATTCGGCGTTTTTATCAACGGCTCGATCGTGCTCTCAGTCTACCTCCAGCGCAATTGTCAAGCATGCGTCCTGATGAGTTAGCTGCCTACTATCACCTGCTCGAACAGCAACTGCTGACTCGGTGGGATGCACCGTTGATCAACGACTTTTTTGCCATGATTTTTTATGGTGTGTTACGAAAACTGGCGATCGCTTGGTGTCATGACACGGCTGGAACGCTGCAAAATGACCTGATCAGTGGTGAAGGCGGCATGATCAGCGCGGAACCTGCGGAACGAGTACGCCAAATGGCAGCGACAGTTAGCACCGATCCAATCTTTGTGGATTTATTGTGTAATGGGTCACTGCCGCAGATTTTGCAACACATTCCCACTCTGCCTGCCTTTCATCAGCAATATGAGGCGTATCTGGCAAAATTTGGCGATCGCTGCCTGGAGGAACTCAAACTTGAAAGCCAGACCCTCCATGACAATCCGCTCTTGCTCTTGCGATCGATCGGCAATCTCGCGGCTTCTGCCAATTCTGATTCTGATTCCGTACAGACGCAATTAATCGCGTCTCTGCTATCCGATTCCGATTCCGTACAGACGCCCTTCATTGCACCTCTGCCATCCGATTCCCTTTCCCTGCGTCAACAAGCCGAACTCATCGTTGCCCAATCCCTGCAAAAGAATCCTCTTAAACGATGGCTGTTTAACTGGGTTTTGAGTCATACCCGCCTCCGGGTGCGCGATCGCGAAAATCTACGCTTTGAACGAACTCGCTTGTTTGGTCGGGTGCGTCGATTGTTTGTTGAGTTAGGACGACGTTTCTTTGCGTTAGATCAACTCACCTCTCCCCAAGACATTTTTTATCTCAATGTGGAGGAAGTATTAGGATTCATTGATGGCACCACCACTTGCACTGATCTGAAGGGACTAGTTAACCTTCGACAAGCCGAGTTTGAACGCTATCGTCGCCAATCAGCACCGCCCGATCGCTTTCAAACACGCGGCACAACCCATCCTTTTATCCTCCATCTCTCTCCCTCTGTCTCCCAGTTTGCAACCGTTTCTGCGACCGATACTATGAGTTTGCAAGGGATGGGCTGTTGTCCCGGCATCGTTCGCGCTTCGGTGCAGGTGATCACCGACCCCAGAACGGCAGAATTGCGAAAAGGCAGCATTCTCGTGGCTGAGCGCACTGACCCCGGTTGGATTATGCTGTTCCCCGCTGCCGCTGGATTGTTAGTCGAACGGGGCAGCTTGCTCTCACACTCGGCGATCGTGGCACGAGAAATGGGAATTCCGGCGATCGTCTCTCTGGCAGGTGTAACACAGTGGTTAAAGGATGGCGATTGGGTTGAGATGGACGGCAGCACGGGTGTGGTGCGTCGCCTGGAGGTGGTTCATTCACCGATCAAATCTGAAGAGGCAACACCTGAAGCATCTACTCCGGTGGTGTTTGAGCCTGTGGAGACTCTGCCATTAGAAGTTGTTCCCTTAGAGGCAAACCCAATCAAGGCAAACCCAGTCGAGGCAAACCCAGTCGAGACATCCTATGGGCAGTGAAATTGCCAATCGCGCCACGTTTGAGCAGATCCGCTATGCCCAATGTTGGGAAGACGCCGACATTTTGGTGCAGGCACTCGACATTCAACCCCATCACATCTGTTTGTCGATCGCCTCTGCGGGAGATAACACATTAGCGTTATTGAGCCGCAGCCCACAACGGGTGATTGCTCTCGATCTAAGTCCGGCACAACTAGCTTGTCTGGAATTGCGCGTCGCGGCTTACCGAGAGTTGAGTCACACCGAGTTGTTAGTGTTGATTGGTTCTCGTTCTGGACAAGATCGTCAGAGTCTATATCGTCGCTGTCGATCGCAACTTTCTCCTGATGCACGTTATTTCTGGGACAGTCATACAGCTGAAATCGATCGCGGCATTGGTCATGCAGGTAAATTTGAACGGTACTTTCAACTGTTTCGTCGGTGGGTGTTGCCGCTAGTCCATCATCGCCATCGAGTAGAGCAGTTACTCAGCAGGGGTACGTTAACTCAACGCCGAGAATTTTATCAGCGAGAGTGGGATACGTGGCAGTGGCGATCGCTCTTCCGCATTTTCTTTTCCCGTTTTGTGATGGGTCGCGCCGGACGAGATCCCAGCTTCTTTAAGTATGTCGAGGGCAATGTTGCCGATCGCATTTTGCACCGTACCCGCTATGCCCTCACGGAATTAAACCCCGCTGACAATCCCTATTTACAATGGATTCTCACTGGACATCACACCACAGCATTGCCCTATGCCCTACGCCCCGAAAACTTTGACGCCATTCGCGCCAATCTCGATCGCCTGGAGTGGCGATGCAGTTCTGTTGAAGATTTTTTAGATGATATAGGTGAGAACGCGATCGATCGCTATAACCTCAGCGACATCTTTGAATATCTCTCTCCTTCCAACTACCACCACTTGCTACAACGTCTTGTTAAAGCCAGTCGTCCCCAGGCTCGTCTCGCCTATTGGAACATGCTTGCGCCGCGATCGCGCCCCGATAGCATGGCAAACCAACTCCGACCTCTCACCGACCTAGCTCAAGCCTTATATGCTCAAGACAAAGCCTTTTTTTATAGTGCGTTTGTAATAGAAGAAGTGATGTGAAATGTGTGCTAAGGGTTGAGAGAGTGTTGAGTTCTTAGTTTTAAGTTTTGAGTTTAATGCCTCAACTCAAAATTCAAAGGTTGAGTTCTTAGTTTTAAGTTTTGAGTTTAATGCCTCAATTCAAAATTCAAAGGTTGAGTTTTTAGTTTTAAGTTTTGAGTTTAATGCCTCAATTCAAAATTCAAAGGTTGAGTTCTTAGTTTTAAGTTTTGAGTTTAATACCCATTCTCCAAATTCGAGGTAATCGTTCAAGGGGTTGAAGCAAGGAATTGAGAAAATGGCAAGGTGCTGTTAGGCTAACAGGATGGAAGAGAACTCGCCCAACTCCATCAGTGAGATCAGCCAAACGGACTGGGACAAAACCCCAGAGAGTGTGAAG
>JANRJA010000175.1:0-55111 GCA_033764315.1 Oculatellaceae cyanobacterium bins.114 | reverse complement strand
TGGCGTAGTGGTTGATGAAGATGAATCTGAGTACATTGTTGAGTGCGTTAACTGCAACACTGTTTTCCCAGTCGAGGAATAATGCCAGGAGGCGGACTTGAACCGCCGACACGAGGATTTTCAGTCCTCTGCCCTAAACATCTAATTCAACTCTTACGCTTCTATCCTCTTTCACCACCACATCTTTCACCAACCACCTGAACAGCTTGCCTTTATCAGAATCGCTCAAGGTTTCCCAATAATCGGGATCTTGAAGGGTTTCAACAAGGTCAAGCTGTTTCGCTTGGGTAGCTACTTTCTTCTGCTTCAACCCCCAGATCAGCCGCTCAATCTGCCCTTGCAAATCTACTTTTGCCGCTTCGATCGCTGGATTGCTGCCAGGGATTGACTCTAGCCTCTGCAACTGCTCTTTAAGTTCTGCCAACTCTGGTGAGGCAATCTCTTCGGACTCATCAGCAGCCAGGGCGATCGCTTCAGCCCTGGTCGTGAGAGCGGCGATAATCAACTCCTCAGCCCTGTCACCTCGAAGGCTGCAAGTGTTGGTGCAAGCTTTATCTAAACTGTTTTTGCACCTGTAATAGTTGATTTTCTTGCCCTGTCTGACCTTCGAGCCTTGAGACTTCATCCGACTGCCACACTCACCACACACCAGTAGCCCTGAAACTGGGTAACGGCGATCGCTCCCACCAATCAATGCAAAGCCCCGTGTTTTGGCGTTGTAAGAAAGGATTTGCTCAATTTGCTCATACTCCTCCTCGCTCATGAGCCGTTGATCGGGGTGGGTATCGCGTTCCACTTGCCACTGCTCACGGGGATTGTCGTTGCCATATCGCTTTCGCCCCGCTGCGTCAGTGCCCAAATACTTTCGGGTGTTGTAGGGTGTGTGACCTCGTAGCACCGGGTTTCTCAGCCATCGTGCTAATCCGTCATGGCTCCACTGGAACACTCCTTTCCGGGCATTGCGAGTTGGGGCGATCGCCCGCAGTTCTGCCTCATCTTCCACCACGTATGAGGCAACCTTGACCTGCTGATTTCGCTTGGGGTGTCCTCGTTTCAGCACACCATACTTTGTGTGGATCAGCCCCACCGCCTTACTCAGGCTGCCAGCTACAAAAAACAGATCAATCACATCTCTGGCAAGCTGTGCCCTGGTTAGCTCTGAGCGATCGCTCAAGAGACACAAAAACGTCTCGGAGTCTAGTTTGTAGGTGCGATTGACCGAACGATAACCCCATGGCACGGATGGGTTAGGTCGTCGGTTTTGCTGCCTGATTTCGTGCCCTCGCTGCGATCGAAGTTGGATGGTCCTCACCTCGCGCTTACCAAAGTAAATCTGGAGTCCGGCTGAAAACTCGCCATCAGCTGAGGTGATATCAAGATATTCGTCTAAGCCTGTCAGAGCAACCTTTTTGGCTTTAAGCAAATCAACTAATTGCTCAAAGAGGGCTGGTGAGGCAGTGATGCGATCGAGCCTGGTGATGCGTAGCTCTCCCACCAGTCCAGCTTCAATATCGCTGATGAGTTGCAGTATGCCATCGCGCTGGCTATCAGCACGGCTCGCAACATCGGCGTAAATCCGCTGACATCCTGAGTCTCTAAGTCGCTTGATTTGATTGCTGAGAGCTACTTGATGCGCTTGCTCCTCAGTTGAAACCCGTGCGTAGCCACAAATTAAGGCTTCACTCATCCACCGTCCTCAATGTCCGCCATTGAGTATACCGCAGTGCAAGAGTAACCAATGGCGGATAGTTAAAGGTTAGTGCGATCGCCCCTGATTGTGCCAGTTGAGCTTAGTCCAGTCTTGATCACCTGCTCAAGACAGCAGATAGTCAAGATTAGTCCAAATCACTAAAACCATTGATGTGGTTGAGTTTTAGCTGTTTTTAACCCTAGTCCACTGTCGTATTACAGTCTCACGAGTTTTTGAGGGTTTGAGACTCGTACTACAGGTCGTATTACAAGTCGGTCAAGTCCAAAATTAGTCCGGGGTTGTAGTACGTCTCGCTTGTCTTAAGTTGAGACGTGTGCCAGTTCCCCTAAAAAGCAAAATCCTCTGCTTGTGGCAGAGGTAAGGAGCATTCTCGGACTTGCTATTATTCTACGCCTCGATTGGGGTAGGAGTTGATTTTTTCGCGGCTGGCTTTTTAGTGGTCGTCTTTTTGGCTGGTGTCTTCTTGGCAGTCACCTTTCTGGTAGCCGAAGCTTTTGTTGGAGCTGTTGGGGTAGGTATACCAATTGCTAAGTCACCCGACTCAAGTTTCACCTCTATCTCGCTCGCCCACTGCCTGAAAGCAGCGATCGCCGCGCTCGGCATCACCTTGAAAACTCCACCCTCTCTCTTAATTAGCGGGCGACTCTCCAAAATCAAATCAATCATCTGATCGGCAGGGAGTTTGGTGAAAGCAGCCAAACTTTGGGCTACTTGCTCAATTGGGTAGAAGGTTTGCTGCTCTGCGGTTGCCCCATTAGCCTGGGTTACCGGCTTCTCTAAAGTTACTGTCATGCGGGTTGCCTCATCAGTGCTTATTGCTGATTGTATGCCAGCAGCAATAAGCTGCTCGCTCCCTAGCCAAATTTGCACCAGTTCACACCCAAAAACGAGCCATGCTTCATGGGCGATCGCGCTACTCTGATCAACCAATGCTTTGCTCTGGGTTTCGTTTAGGCAGATCACGTTGAGCTTGTTGCCTAAATCTAGATGAAAAATTGCCATCTCTAAATCTGGCAATCGCTCTTCAAGTATTTCAAAGCCGACTGCTTCAAAGCGTTTTAGGTCGTTGTCTGATAGTTGCATTGGGCATCTCAAATCTGCCCTAGCATTCCCTACAGCTTGCAGATTTCGGGAAAGTCGTAGCTCTCCATCTCATTATTCCAAGCCTCAATATCCTGTTGTGATAGGGGTTGATTGGCTTGCTCTAATAGCAGCTTCAAATAGCCAATCGAGGCTTGCAGGGCCTGGGGCGATCGCAATCTCGAATCAACCATCATCAGTTTAAAATTGCCCCAGTGATCTTGGGCGGCAAATCCTGCCTGAGAAACTTTGCCCACCACCGAGGCATAGAGCGTGTTGCCGGGGTAGTTGAAGTTTGCTACAAACTCATCCCATTTTGGCTCTGGCTCTGGTTGCCAATTGGCTAGAACCGATGTCGCTGCTGCAATCTCTGCCTCAGTTACGCCATCGGCAAAATCAATGCGATGAGTGCCATCTTCGTTAAGGGCGACGCCAACAATAGGACAAACAGCGGCGATCGCCTCGTGTAATCTAATTAAGCTCATGCTCTCCATGCTCCTGCAATACGAGGGGTTACAAACTCGGTAACGGCCCCAGTCTCGGACGCTTCGAGCAATTGATAGTAAGAGTAGCCTAGGCTGGGAGGACTATAAAGATGGGTGAAATAGGTCAAATTTCTGTTAGTCGCGTTACCTTGTGCGCTATTTCCTGAAAGATCAGCACTAGCAATGGTGGTGCTATTGACTCCGATCGAAACCAGTCCATCTCCCGATGAATGACCGTTACCGCCCTGCACATAAAGAATCTCCTCCCCAGGCAAGCCCACAACAATTTCAATCCTGCAAAGGGCGTTATTATTTGTGGCCCTGAAAGATGTTCCAGAGTATGTGTAATTTACCGCTCCATCAAAACCAAACAATTTCCTGGGGACGCGATTTCTAGCATTCCAGACAAATCGCTTCGCTTCGCTATCTTCGCACTGTCCCACCGATCCGGTTGTACGAATCGTGCCTAAATAGCGGCGATCGTCGCCCGATTTAACCCAAACTCCATTGCGGAGAGAGAGTGCGGTTGCTCGTGTAGTACCATTCGTCCAAGCGATCGCTTGCAGGGACAAGTTACCCCCGCCACTATCCCAAACGAAAATATCGTGATTTGTGTTCGCGGCCAATCCAGCAAGCGACAACGTGCGCTCCTGAAAAGTGTAGAACACCCATTCTGAGCCATTCCAAAGTGAAATTCCATTGCCACCATACGGAGTGTAATAGAGCGTTGTTTGCCCTACCTGGTCAGTAGTTGTAACAGCGGTTCCACTGCTGAGCGTGAGCCTACCTTGTGCGATCGAGTTGTCTGAAAACGGGCTAACGAGTGCCCAAGTGTTGGTGCCCGTGCGTCTCAACAAACCAGTGCCCGTAAGAGCGGCGATCGCCGCCAAATCCGCGTCATAGGCTTGCACGTCCGTACCAATAACTAGGCTACTAACCTTGTTGAAGAGCCACTGGGTGCGGTTGCATAACCCCAAAATTGGGTTGTTTGCAATCCCTCCCGACCCACCTAAGACAGGATCATTCGTTTCCCACTGGTAAATAGTGGAGGTGTAAGTAGCGGTGCTGGGGGTTGATTCAGGTTGAACGCCCATTAAATTGGCTGGCCTCCAAAGTTGTAGACTCCGTTGAAGTAGATTTGCCCGTCATAGCGAGCAAAATTGGTGAAGATTACCTCTATCAAGTGGCTGCGAGCATTCTTCCACTCACCAATCAGCTTGATGATGAGGTCAATCTCTGCTGGTGGCAGCGATCGCCCCCCAATATTGAGATTTACGCGGAAGGTGCCGTAAGCCTTACCAGAGAATCGAGTGGAGCCATCGAACGAGTATTCCCCGTCGAATCTAGCTCCTGGGTTCTCCTGGATCGTCACGTCGCCATAACCCAGGGTCGTCAAGGCATTTTTGATTGCCCACGGTGTACCCGCATAGCGATGAAGCTCGATCGCTGCCTTGAGTAGGTTTCGTTTTTTCTGCTCAGTGTCAGCGAGCAACCAACCGCGATAGCCGGTGACGTTGAACTGCTCAGTCAGATGAGGCAAGGCTGAGGCGTCAACATTGTCGAAATCGTAGATATTGAGCGGTTCAAGAGGTAATTCGGTGATGCGGTAAAACACCTGCTCAGCCGTTAAAAACCGCTCGTCTTTGATCGATGGCGGCAACAGCGACTCAATCTCTTTGATGAGCGCTGGCGTTCCCACCCCACCAGTAGGCGCAATACCTGTTGGGGTCAGGACTTGAGAACCTGCAAGCGTTATCAGGGGACTTCCTACGCCCCCGCTTGGAGCAATGCCCGTTGGGGCGATCGCCTGGTTAAGCAGCGTAACGACCGGACTCCCCACCCCACCAGTAGCTGCAATGCCCGTTGGGGCAACGGTTTGGGTGAGCAGTGTAAGAGTCGGACTGCCTACCCCACCAGTAGGCGCAATACCCGTTGGGGCAATAGTTGCCGTAAATTCAATAACCTGCCAATTAGCGATCGCCCCAACTGTGTTTGAGGCCGTAAATCCACGAGTCAGGCTTAGTTGAGTTGAGGAAGTGAAGACAGGAATGAATCCAGAAATGCCAGGATGGTCATCGGTTGGGTAGTTTGCCGTTCCGTGCCTTTGATCAAGCCCTGTCAGCAGTGGGATCGAGCGACTTGTATCAACATCTGTAATCGTTGCTGGCAGCGACGTGTCAGAAACGCCAAATGTCGTACTTCCCCTCTGAACTGTGGCGTCTGTGAAGGTTATAGCAAACCAGCTCAGCTCTACCGTAGATCCAGTCGCATCGCGATCAAAGATAAGAGTGGTGCTACTGGCGATCGCGCCTCTAACAAGTTTTTGTCCAATACCGCTAGCGGTTGCTCCGTTTTGCTGATAAGAAAACAGCAGCAGGGTTTTTGAGGTGTCAACCGAGGCGATCGTGACAGGAGGCGTTTGCGCTGTTGTCCAAGACGTAACCCGGCCTGACTGGACACTGCAATCTGCGTATTCGATAACTTGCCACTCAGTAGCAATCTGTGTGGCTGTGGTGTTTACCCGTGCTCTCAGTAGGGTTGAGCTTTGAAAATCTAGCTCTACAAAATCATCCTGGTTGTACCCTGACCCGCTAGAGCGCGTCGAGCCGATGATAAAAGATTTGCTTAAATCAACGGCTGTAATTGTTGCTGTGATAGGGGTTGAGGATGTTGTTAAGCTGCCCCGTTGAACTGTAATCCCGCTTGAAAACTCAGCGACATACCACCGGATATTCTGAACTGGGGCAGATGTTGCTGTGAACCGCTGGAAGCGGATCTGGGTGGTTGAGAGGATTTGATAGGTGAAGCTGCCAAATTCAGGAGAAGCATTGCCCGGTTCCGCCATCGCAACGATGAACGCCTTGGAGGTATCAAGCAGAGCAGTGCCAAGTGTGACAGTGGTTGTAGCACTGCCAGATGCCAGGGTTGTAGTCCCCGTCAATAGCTGCCTGAGAATTGTCATGCTCTATCGCTAAATCGCGAAAATCTTGTTAGAGCCGTTATCCCAGGTGATGAGGATGTTTCCGCCATTAGGCGTTACGGGCAAGCCAGTCGCTGAATCGATGTAGGCCACTAATCGGGATGTTGCCGCGCTGCCTGTGTCTTCGTAAATCACGAGGGCTTCAGACTGCACACCCGAAACGGCTGTAAAGGTTATGTCGTCGGCATCAAAGACACCGTTGCTAATTGTCTTGTTTGCCAGGTTGCCCGATGTGGCGATCCTTGCTCCGGCTGCTATATCAGAGAGAAACTGATGAGCTGATGAGTAGGTATAGGCTCCGGCATCAACCAAGACAACTTTGAGGTTAGCGGTTGAGACATCTAAGCTTCCCAGTAGAGCATTCTTGCCCAACGGGTAAAGTTGATTCGGCATTTATCCTCCATTGGTTCCAGTAATTGACACAGAGATCGCGGTGCAGTTTGCCCACTGACTAGGTTGGGCAATCAAGTCACTAGCAGGGGAGGCTAGGGTTACGCTATAGACCCCCGGTAGTGATAACGCTGCAATGAGCTGACTTCGCACCACATCACGCCCTAGTCCAGAGCGGCGATCGCTCGCAAAGGTGGCAGCCGCTGTCTGCAACTGGCTGCTGAGCGTGGCAGTATCAGCAGAAGCCAGGGCCACGACGCTGGCGTTGATGCTGTAGCTCAGTTGAGTGGGCGGTAACACCGCTACTTCATCAGTGAGCGGCCTGACCTTCTCATTGCTGAGCGCAGCCGTGACCTTGGCAAGAATTCCCGCCGATGGAATGCCCGATGTGAGCGGATAGACCTCAACCCTGGTAGGAAAGGGAGAGACAATAGCCGCGTCGTTGATGGTCTGGTCAGCGGTCAGGGTGTGGTAGCGATAAGCCCCCACACTGCCAGCCACAGAAAACTTATTGGGAGCGAGTTTGATGCGGTCACGGAAGCGATCGTCACTTTCGATGTCAGCTCCATCCGCACTGGTCGAAGTGTTGCTCGCTGTCATGCTCACGCCGCTGAAGGCATCAAGCAACTCGTTAATTTGCCCTGTGGCAAATCCGTTGCCGGCGATACCTGATTCAGTTGCCTCGGCGATAACGCTCACGCCGTTTTGATTGGCTGGGATGGTGGCGTTTTCAATGGTGGCAAAGATAATTCCCGCGTCACCTGGTACTGCCACTCGCGTTCCCGCTGGAATCAGGAGGGAGGTCGGAAGGGCGATCGCCCGTACAAACTGCATCGTGCACCGGGCTTTAGAAGCTGGTAAGCGCACCACATCCAGCAATGCCCCAAGCTGGTCAAGATTTACTCCGACCGCATAGTTCACCAGGTTTTGCTCAGCCGCGTACTGGATGCCAATTCGCACCAATGCTTCACGGTATGTGAGGAGGTTAATCAGCAGCCGCTCTGGCTGCCCTGGGTAGAGGGTTTTGTCTGCGATCGCCTCCCACAGAGCAATCTGCTCGGCTTCGATGGTAGTGGGCGATCGCTCAATGAAACTGGGACGAGGTAGAGAGCTAACCAATCTCCACCTCCGTTTGTCCTGTTACGTCAGTCTCTGCGATCGCCCACTGAGCATTGACCATTAGCCCTGAAATGCCAGGGCTGTAAGGCTGCACAGAGACAGTATCTAGGCTTACTCTTGGCTCCCAAGTAGCGATCGCCTGCACCGAATCTCTCACCACAAAAGGCGTAGCGCGAGGGATTGGATAGTCGATAAAATTCCAAATCCCAGAGCTAAATTCAGGGCGATGTAAGTCGCTTCCCTGCTGAGTTGAAAGCACAATTTTAATAGTTTGATTAAGCTCGGCAGCATCCTGCACGATGCCATCGCCAAACAACTCAAATCCCCACCAAAGTGCGTCTATCCCGTTCTGATTGAGGATTTCAGGGGCTTGGGTGAGTTTGGTTTGCCACCAGTTATCTAAGGTGGTGTTATCGGGGTGTGAGCGGATTGGATCTACCATGCCCGTAGGATTCCTACAGGTTAGGATGGGCGTGGCGATCCTTCGGGTATCGCTTGCGATCGCCTCAGCCAGTGGCATGTCAAAGCCTTTTGGGAAGCCCTGACGAACGCGCAGGGTACTGGAGTCGTGACAAGACTAGGGGCGATCGCCCTCCTGCCATCCCTCTTCTATCCAGCCGCCGACAATTGCCGTTTTGCTGCCGTTTTTCCTGACAAATGTGTCGCACCAGGTTCGAGTCAGCTCGTTTCGACGAACCGTGTAGAAATACTGCTTGTACCAGTCGTCGCGCCAGCCAAACTTTTTGATGAGAGCGATCGCCTTAGTCCCTTCGCTACTATCTATCAGTTGCCAGCCGAGTTCTAAAGCCTGCGATCGTAACTCGTCGGCTAAGGCGTAATTCTTGTTTGCCCTAGCCACGTCTCTTGCCGCAATTAATTTATCAATATCAAAGCTGTCCACTTGTCACAAGGGTATCAGGTCCATCTGATTCACCGTCTGAGTCAACGGCTCCGACCACCGCGATCGCCTTCCCGTTAATGGTACTTTCGGTTGGGTTGGTGATGTCGATCCGGGTGAAATTCGCCTCAATCACCCCAGTAGTCACATCTCCAGTGATTTCAATATCCCCAAACTTGAAATGAAACTTGTTTAAATCCTCAACAGGCGGCGGATTTGATTCCGTGTAGATGCCGCACAAAACCACCCCAGCCTCCCCTTTTTCGTCCATAAGGCAAGCCACCGGCTGTCCGACGCTGGGCATCCAGTACCAAATGCGCTCAAACGAGTTGTGATGCCCAACTGGAATGGGCATCGTGGTCATGCCGTCCATGTCTTCAAGTTTTACCCGCGCTGTGCCGTTGGGGTAGACCTCCTCAATCGTGCCAAAGTGCAGCGAAGATTGCCCCTTACTACTCTGCTCTGGCTTTGATTTCACTGCTCTACCCTCCTACCTTTGACACTGCATTGATAGCCCTGACGTTTGGTCAGGCTGTGCTTCACTTGCTCGATCATGAACTTGCCGTCGAACTTCTTGAAGCTAGTTAGGTTGAAGTTGATGCCAGCGGCTAAGACTACATTGCCCTCAAGGTCGATATCTAGCTCAATCCGATTGCTATTTTCTCGCCTCAGAGCTTCTTTAGCCCGTTCCTTTGCCTGATCCAAGTTCTCAACTCGCTCGCGGATGTTGAGGATATCTCCCACCGCTTGCTCCTGATCACCCTCTTTCGGTTTGGGCAATACGCTGCCATTAGCATCGATCGTTACCTCAATATATTTGCCCGTTGCAGGGTTGTAGTACTTGATTTTGGCGGCTTTGTACGTGCCCTTAGTTTTGCGGGTCAGGCGATAGCTCCGCAGGTCAGTGCGATCGAGCGTCAACACAGCAGGGGCTTTTTCCAGGTCCTCAATCTTGTAGAACACGAGCCGCTTAGCTCCCTCAATTTTGAAAACAAGCCCATACTCCTGGCTTTGCTCCAAAAGAAACTCCAAATCAGTTTGCTCCTTCTGAGTCACTCGTTCCAGCCTCAGATCGGGTACGTTGCCCACCAGCTCTAGCCCGTGTCGCCCAGCAATCTGTTGGGCGATCGCCCTCAGTGTAGTCTTTTCGTAGGCTTGAGTTCGTCTCTGCCTCAAGCTCGCGGTGATGGGTGTGGCTTGTGCTTGCAGTCTGAGTGTATCAGGTGGCCCCTGGTATTCCGGTTCATCAATCTCCCCGTTCACCTCTGGAAACAGCACCTCACCCTCGTAGCCCATTTGCAGCGTGATTAAATCTCCCTCCTTGGGAAGCCACGAATCCATCCACCGAAGATCCGCATTGTCTAGAGACACCTCAATCTCATCGCTACTTCCTTCCAACTTATCTGTGTAAGCAATGGAGGTTGTCAGCGGCTTGATATTTTGGGTTATGTCCTTGCCTTGATATTTGAGCTTAAAGATAGGAACTTTAGCCATGTAAATTCTTAGTGTTGTTAAATGCTGAAACCATTACACAGCAAGGCTTTGAGGTAAAATAAACGTAGTTTATGGACTCGCGGTGCGCTAACACCCAGTCCTCTATGGCTAACAGGAGTCACAGCATGATTAAATTTTACGTTCAACCCGGCGATATCTTTGGAGACTGGGAGGTTATTCAGGAGTCTCAGAAAGCGGATAGGCGAAGGCGTTACATTCTTTGCAAATGCACTGACTGCGGCAAAGAAAAAGAGATTCGGCTTGACGGACTTCGCAGTGGAGCTAACAACAAATGCCGTGGATGTTTTATGCGACGACTTCATACGACTCATGGATGCACACACAATGATGTTGTCACGGCAGAGTACACGGCTTGGAAAAATATAAAGAAACGCTGCAACAATGTTCGTGCCAAAGAGTATAAAAACTATGGCGGTCGGGGAATAAAGGTGTGCGATCGCTGGGCAAATAGCTTTGAGAATTTTTTGGCTGACATGGGAAAGCGTCCAACCAAGAATCATTCCATTGAGCGTATTGACAGCGATGGAGACTATTCTCCAGAAAATTGCAAATGGGCTACGAGAGGAGAGCAGAACCGGAACATGAGAAATAATCGCTGGATCACGTTTGAAGGCGAAACATTGGTGCTGGGGGACTGGTCTGAAAGACTTCAAATACCGTTCACAACACTGCACTATCGATTGAAAGCCGGATGGGGCGTAGAAAAAGCCCTGACTACTCCTGTTCAGCATCGTTCAACGCTTCCAAGGGGGTAAGTTTTCAGCCGCGATCGCCACTTCAGTTGCCTCAACCACAGGAATCAGTAGCTTCACATTACCTGGGAGCGTGGAGTTGTTTCTCCACTGCGGGTTGAGTTCAATAATCGCAGGGTACCCATAAGGGTCATTGAGTGTTTCGGTGGCGATCGTGTCCCACCGTTGCCCTTGCCTTGTGGTGTATTCGGTGTAGTCCATCAGCGCCTCCGTTTTTGAAATGGTGAGGGCGACCTGCCAAATGGTTTATTGGCAGGGGGTTTGGTCAGGGTTTCCTTGAGCTTCACCTGCACCTCAATCAGATCGAACCTGCCCTGCTGGTCAGTAGTGAGCAAATTTGTGCGAATGTCCTCGATCACATAATTGCCCTGGAATCGTCCTGTTCCAAGGATTAGAGCCATTGGTTTGTGTTGCACTCGCGCTGCCTGAAGCCGTTTGAGCTGTGCGTCCGGGTCACCCCACTGGGAGGCGAAGCGAAAATCCATGCTGATCTCATTGAGGTTCTCACCCACCCATTGCAGTCCTGGCTTTTTCTCAATCTTGGGGTGCTCTGAATAGACCGATTTCTCGGTGAAGTTAAATCCCTTGGGAGCTTCAATCAGCTCAAACTCAATATCCCCCAACAGAAACAGTGGGGGCTGATTGGCTTTCTTCTTGCTGGGCTGCTTAGCTGCATCAACCATACGCTACACGCTCCTTGCGACGCTCCTCACCTTGCAAGAGCCTTAAAATCTGGTCCTTGTGCTCATTGAGCATTTGGGCGAAGTTACCTTCAGCCTCAGCCCCATTGCCGCCTATTGTCACCTGGGGAGCATAGGTCAGGTTGATTCCGCTGCCTGTTGCACTGGGAGCGATCGCCCCTGTAGTCCCCATTCCTACCCCGGTTGATTGAGTCGGCAGTATCCCACTACCCGGCTGCATCATTCCAGCTATAGGCGAGAGAGCCGTATCCATTGCAGTTGTGAGCGGTCCTGGCACAATGCCGCTGGCGATCGAGTTCACGATGTTGCCGCCGCTGCTCATGATGTCGCTCAAAGGGCCCCATTCAGGAGGGCTGAAGGGTAACGCCCCGCGTACTGCACTGGCGACGGATGAAATAGCACTCATCACGCTACCCATTGCCGAGCGAATACCCTGGGCGATCGAATTGACGATGTTTACTCCGGCTGCAAACATCTGCCCCGCAACGCCGTTAACAGTGGCAACTATAGAAGCGGTGACGCTGGCAAAGGTGGCAACAAGAGTCATCGCCTGGGCTGCAACGTTGGCGATCGCACTAATCACCGCCCCTAGAGCTGCACCCACCATTGCCCCAAATGTGCCAACCGAAACCCCAGCACTATTAAATGCCATGCCAATGGCTGTGATCATCATCCCGATTGGGGTTAGCTGCATCGCTGCATTAGCAAACTGCATGAAGCCCATCACAATCTGGGCGATCGCCACTATCATTTGCCAGAGTGCGGTAAACATGGTCTGAAATGCAGTTCCAATCTGCATCAAGGCAGGGATGGCAGGCTGGATACCATCCATGAACCCTTGAGCAAAGCCTTGAGCAAATTGCATAATCGCCATTACTACAGGCTGAATCGCTGCCACGATACTTGCAAATGTGCTTTGAAAGAAACTGCTAACCGCGCCCCAGTTGGAGATGATGAGGTAGGCTCCACCGGCTAGAGCCGCAACGATCGCCAAAATAGGGCCAAGTCCGATGCCTGCGATCGCTGTAGCAATCCCAGCAACCGCCCCAGCAAATCCCGCCGCTGGCACTGCCCCAGCCGCCATTGCAGACACCAGAAGCATAAAGCCCTGCACCGCTGCGATCGCACTGCCAATTGCGCTGATTGCGCTAATAATCTGTCCAATGATGATTAATAAAGGCCCCACGGCTGCGAGTACCAAAGCAAATGCCACAGCAAGCTTGGTAATGCCTGGATTAGCTGCGGCAAAATCAGTAAAGCCTTTCACCATCGGTGCGATCGCGCTGATAATCCCATTAATTGCGGGTAAAAGTACGCTACCCAGGTTGATTGCCGCCTCCATTACGTTGTTTTTCAGTAACTGAATCTGGTTGGCGGTTGTGGCAGAGCGATTCTCAAATTCGTTGAGCATCCCGCTTGCTGGAATGTTATTGAGTGCTGCAAACGCAGTAGTTAGCTGTCCGGTATCCGCCGCAAGTTGGGCAACAATCTGGCTGTCAGAGCCAGTCCCAAACATCTCAGAAATGGCTCTTACGCGGGTTTGAGAATCGAGCTTGTTAAGCCTGCCAAAAAAGTCTTGAATTGCGCCGCTGGCATCCTGGCTGATGCTCTGCTCCATCTGGGTGGCTGATAACCCCAATCGCTCTAAGCCCTGCTGGAACTTGTCAGTTCCCCCAGTTGCGTTTTGCAGAGCCGGGAGCATTGAGCTGATTGCCGTCGCCACAATTTCTGGAGGTCTGCCCAAATTGAGCATGGAAGTCGCCAGAGCAGCCGCCTCATTATTGGCAAGCCCAAAGGTTCGAGTTGTGCCCCCAATCCGTGTCATCGCGCTCACGATGTCGTTGGCTGAGGTTGCACCACTATCGGCAAGGTAGTTGATCGTGTCACCCAGGCTGTTTAGCCCCTGGATATCAACCTGTCCTTGGCTATTCATGTAGCCGAAAACGTTGGAAAGCTTGGCGATCGATTCCCCTGCCTGGGCAGAACTCATGTCGAAGGCAGTTCCCATCTGGGCTACGAGCTGCACAAAATCTTGCATTTGGGGAGCTTTCACCCCAAGCATTCCAGCCTCAGCTGCAATCTGAGCCAATCCATCTGCGCTATAGGGCAGTGTGCGGCTCATCCTCAAAATGGATTGAGCCATCGCATCAGCCTCTTCAGTGCCCCGTTGCAGACCAAAAGCCTTGTTGACATCAGCCATCGCTGATTCAAATTGAATGGCAGCATAAGCTGATGCCCCCAGACCCGCCACAATGGGAGCCGTGACATTGCGGGTCATTTGCTGTCCAAAGCCACTGATGCGATCGCCTACGTCGCTGATATTTCTGGCATTTTGCTGGAGCTTATCAATTTGCTCCTGCACCTCACGAATCGGGCCGCTTGCGGCATTAGTGGCTTGGATGAGGATCTCTAGAGCTTGAACTGACACGACAAACCCGATAGCTACGGTATCAGGTTTCCTACTTGTTTTTGACTACAGTCTTTAGTTCTGCCAGCTCTTAAGCTTTTGCCAGTTCTTGTGACCGTGTTGCCACAATCACACCTGCAAATCCAGGAAACCCTTGTAAATTCGGTATTCTCATCTTCCCGAATCACCTGCAAGCTGCCAAATCTTTGATCTGTTAAATCAATTTTTTGTACCATAAACCAAGCCCTCCAATGGCTTCAACATTGCTGGGTTAGGCTGTCGTCAGTGGCTTCAACACTGGCGATCGCCGCTACTCCATTTTAAGCTGAAATGCTTGCCATTATTGGGTTTGGTTGGATTTATTTATTTACTTCCGCGCCTTTTTCTCAGCTTCTTTTTCAGCCTTTTCAATGTCCTTTTGTAGAGCGATCGCTTCCCTAGTCCAGAAGCGCAGCTCAGCGATCGACGCGGCTTTTAGCTCTCCGAGTCCCCAGCCTGTGAACTTACTGAGGAGGATTGTGTCTTTGGGTTTGGCAAGCCTTGAATAAACTCCCCTGCCAGGTTTCCAAGCGAAGCCACGGCACGAAAGCCTAAGCCACCTTGGGAAGGTTTCTCGGTCAGATGATCGATTGTCAATGGCTCACCGCCAACCGTGAAAAGCCGCATCATCAACCACTTCATCGCTTCATCGGGTGCGTTTTTGTGTTTCACGCTTTCCCGCTGAAATCGGAAATAGAGATCGCCGTCCAGTTCCTCTTCGTCAATCTGCTCAATGGTTCGACCGTCTTTTAAGGTCAATACTGCTGCGTCTGCGTCACTCATGGCTTATCTCAAAATCTTCTAAAGTTGCGTACTCGTCGATGACTGGGCGATCGCCTCGTCCTTAACCGCCTAAATTGCGGCGCATCCCTGCCAGCAAATCCTGACCTTTCACCCGGTAGATAGGCGGGTTGATGCCGATCGCTAAAACTTCCTGGTTGTTCCACCGTTCGGAAATAAAATCGATTTTGAACATCGACTCTCTTTCCATCTCGCCAGGGCTGAAGGTGCCCATTGAGTTACTCAGGCAGCGTCCAGTGAGGTCTATCTTGAGAGAGCGGTCAGCCGTTTTTCCATTGACCGTGTATTCACCCATAGAGGCTCTGAGCTGCAAGTTGACCGCCTTAAATGCATTGGCTGCGGCTTCTGCCATCTCAGGGCTATAGGATGCCCATGTGATGGTGCATTCCAGAGCTTCAAGCTTGTTGGCAAACTCAGGTGTACCAATCAGGGCAATGGTTTCATGCTCGATCGCATCCCAGGAAATCTCAGGTAACTCAATCTCATTGATTGAGCCAGCAAGAGAAGTGCCATTGAGCCACAGCACCGCCCCATCAAATTTGTAAATTGTGCTGTTACTCATTACTCACCTTGCCCTAAGAGATTCAAGAGGTTGATGTCGAGTGTGGACTCGTAGATGATGTGTTCCGCTGGAGTTGGGATCATCAGTACGATGCTGAAAACGATTTTCCCGGCTGCAAGCTGAGAAGCAGGGTTCCGGGCAGGCTCATAGTAGAGTCGTGAGCCAGGGAGTAGTGCCCCTAAAATCACCTGCTCAGCAATAAAGTTGTTGCCCGTTGCCTCGATCGCATCGATCAGCGCGTCATTGATGGGGCGATCGACATAAGGCAGTGATGCCCGTTGCAGCGATTCATGGAAGATATCAAGTGTCCTGCCCACCGAAATGAAATTCAGTGGTGTGGTGTCGCTTGGGTAAAGTGCCGAGCGGTTGCCCCACAGCAAAAAGCCCGTTCCAAAAGCGTTGTAAACCGTTGTGATGCCAGCGGTGTTGAGCGCATTTACATCGGTATTAGGGTCGGTAAAGTCAGCCGTCAGCCTTCGCTCTAGCCCTGTAATCGCCTGAATTGGCTTATTGGATGGACTCCACCAATAGCCAAACTCCTCATCAGTTGCAGCGATTACGCCCGCTACAGACTGAGAGAGTGGCTGAGATAGCCCTTCAGAGTCAAACACTCTGGGATAGCAAAGGATAGCGCGACGATTGGCGGTGCCAAAGGTGGTGACAGGTGCGGTGCCTGCCCTGCCAGCGATCGCCTCATCACGAGTTGCATTCGCTGGAGCATCGAGGCAGTAATAAGCCTCAAGTTTGTTTGCCATGACGCCCATTTCGGTGGCGACTGTCGCCAGCTCTGAGTAGCCAGGGCAGATGATGATTTTCGGTCTATATCCTCTAAGAGGGTAAACATCTAGGGCTGCTTGCAAGCCAGTGCGATCGCCGCTTACTACTGCACCCACAATATCGGCTGCAACCACCTTGCTGGGGTCAGCATAGGTGTACGTCACTTCGACCTGCAACCCGCTGGTGATCGCACCTCCCACAACACGAGTTAATAGCCCGGTTGTGGCGTTATAGGTGTAGTCGGTTGTTGCGACGTAGGTTGTGGTTCCTGCCTGGTTTGTAACAGTGAATGTGCCTGTTAAGCCTTCGGCGAGAGTGCCTGCAACAACCGTTTGAGAGGGAGCTGTACCACTAACTTTTAAGAGCTGAATTTTGTCTGCACTGGCTCCCGTGGTCGGGAAGGTGTAGGAGATAGCCTGGGCAGTTGTCTTGTGAGTTGCCGCATCAAATACGTTGATGATGTCCACGGTACCAGCTCCGTGGTCACGAATGGCATCCAGAGCGTAGGGAATCGTGAAGCCTGGGGTTTTTGCGCCCCCAAATTGAGCATCATCCAAATCGTTAAGGCAGCGTACCGGGTCGTTGATGTGCCTGTCAGCCACTGCAAGTTTATAAGTTGGCACCGTACCAATTAGGACGATCGCCGCCGAGGGCACAACCGTTACTGGACGTGGAACATTGTCGAGATATCTTGTCGAAACACCATGCTGGAATGCTGTAACCATTAGCTTTCAGCCTCCGATTTGCGAGATTTAACAGGCTTCGGAGCTTCCACAGGGATTAAAAGATTTTTGGCGATCGCCCGTTGCACATAGGGCAAATCTTCAGGCAGTTCCACCTGTGCGTGGGGAATAAGCTGCACTTCTTGAGGGGTTTCTCCCTCGCTGGCAGGTGGGAGAGTAATTGCCGTTTGCACTCCCAAATAGGTGTAGAGTGGCATTCCGTTGCCTCAGAGCTTGAGTTCTGGGGCAGAGTTCCCACTCTCTAGGGAGTGTCGATTAAGGGGTATTCAGAGGCGATCGCCACACCGTTCAACTCCTCACTCAAGAAAACATCCTTAAGCAACGCCCCGGTATCTGGGGTCGGTTGTTCCATCAGCGTTGTGGGAGCGATAAACGTTGCTTCAAATACCCACACCGCATCGGTGCGATCAACAAATTCAAACTTTTGGGCATACATCTTCCTGCAACCCGCTGGCTGAAAGCCAATCAAAAGCCCATAGATTGCATCGTGGATTGCCCAGGCTCCACTGGCATCACGCAAGTTGCGGATACGAATATCCAGCACCCACTGCATTAGACAATCTTGAGTGAAGAAGCCCATTGAGCCTGGTGGCTGAGATTCATCCACCGACCAGCTCAGGGTGATGGCTCCATTGCCCTCGATTTTGCCAACCTCACCCGATTTGTTGGGCAATGCTCGAACCAATAGCCCAGCATTTCGCAGTGGTGCTAAACGCTCAATGATGCTCTGCTCAATCGCTGCAATGCCCATTGCTTAGCCCTCTAAATACTTTTCAAAGATTTGGGTGATTTTGGGAATGTGGCGATCGCCAATGCCAATGAATTGCCGCCGTGCCATCTTGCTCGTGCCCGTGGAGTGATAGATCCCATATTCTGATCCGGCTGTGGCTGCGATCGTCGCTGAGCTATTGCTCACACTCGTTAGCGAGATACCACCAACTAGGGTGCTACTCTCACGCAGAATTGCTCTGCCTCTCTTACGCTTTCGAGTCGAAGGCTTGAGCGGTGCCCACGGTTTGCCATCAGGGTCGCTCTGCCTTGCAAAGTTAAGCTTGGTTTCGCGCTCCATGTATTCCCCGGCTTGTCTCATGGGCACTTGGAGGCGATCGATTTTCTTGAGCAACTTGGCAAGCTCATCATTGCCCATCTTCTTGACACTGAGCCGTAGGCTAATCATCGCCGTCAGCCCCTTGCATGAAGAGGATTACAGCGATCGCAACCACTATCAGCAGCAATAGGCAAAAGATCTCAATCACAACGCTTCACCCCATGCGATCGCCATCACCAAGTAGCCTCGAATCTTTCCCCCTAGTACTGCATCGACCCCGAATGCCGAAGGGATTGAAGCTTCTAAGAAAAAATCGCCCGTGATGTTTCCACCGGTGCGATCGATAGTGGCTGTTGCTTTGGCTCCTGGCAAAAGCGATGGTGGCAGCTCTGCCAAATCTTGCAGCTCACCACTGACCAATCTCCCCACAATTCGCCCATCTACAGGTGTGCGCGAAATTTCGCCTGCATCTAGAGCGTCACCCGTTCGGGTACGGTTTTTGCCCTCTTTGAGGTAGCAGAGCAACACCAGATCTTCAGTGGTTGAAGCGGCATTACCCAGCTCGTCAATCGTTTCGCCGCTTACTGGCAACTGAAACGTGAGCGTGGCATTGGGCGGAAACGGGCTACTCATGACTTCAAGAACAAATCACGCTCGGCAGCGCGGCGACGTTGCAACCCCGCAAGCACTTTGCCGTCTACCTTGTTCCAAACCAAAAACTGATCAGCGGCAACGCGGTAACTTTTTTGATTAAGTACGCTCAGGAGCGTGGATCGCTGCAATGCCGCCACGCCAATGTTGTAGGTCAGCGATACCAGTGCGCTGAATTGGTTGTCGGTGAGCGGTGCCTCAACCAATCGCTCAACGGTTCGCTCAAACTTCTCCAAGTCCCGCTTCAGTAGCTCTTCAGCCTTCTCTCTGGTTATGCTTGTGCCCATTTTCACGCCCTCAGTTGTGCCATAGCCGATGGTGGGCACTCCAGCAGGGCATTTGTAGGCTGTGAGCCGCAGTCCTTCAAAGCTCTTGATCAGCTCCAATCCAGCGGTGTTGATTTGCCGCCTGGTCTTCACCACGGTTTCGCTTGTGAGCAAGGCTTGGGCGATCGCCGGTGTAAAGCGAGGGGAGACTAATTGTTT
The DNA here is from genome assembly GCA_033764315.1 of Oculatellaceae cyanobacterium bins.114. Lineage (GTDB taxonomy): Bacteria > Cyanobacteriota > Cyanobacteriia > Elainellales > Elainellaceae > FACHB-1407. Next base: position 35,967 of record JANRJA010000175.1, on the reverse strand, counting down.
TGAGTCAACAAAGCGGTTAAGAGCAAGTTGGGTCTTCGCTCCCCAAATGCCATCAGCAGAGCCGCATTCAAAGCCAGTGCGGTTGAGATTGAGCTGGATGTCTTTTACCAGTTCCCTGTCAGCCTTAATGCTCTGTAATTCGTAGCTAATGCCTTTCTCGATCAGTTGCTTGAGGTTCATGGTTTAGGGTCGGATTTGTGTGGTTTGCGATCGCGTTCCAAATCGGCGAATTGCCCCTGATGATTGCCCCTCACACGTTACGCACTTGGGTAAAACTGCTTCAAAGCCTTCAGGAATGGTTAATCCCAGGGCTTTATCAAAGGCAATTTGTGTCCCTAGTAGCGACTCAATTGGTTTAGCCAAGCCAGTAAATTCAGCCCCGTCTGCCTTTGAGATCTGTTGCTGCGATCGCAACTGTTCTAGGAGCTTTGCAGCCACATAGAAGGGGCGATATTGAGTAACATCAGCCGCGTCTTTGCCTGCCGAGAGGGTAAGCAGGTTGGTGAGATAGGAGTCGTACTCAGCCCCGATTAGCCCCCGTGTAGCAGGGTTGGTTTTCACCTCTGTCAGTGCAGCCGGGATGGTGGTGTACATTAGCGTTTCCGCTTACTGGTGGGCTTAGGCGGTGGTGGGGGGTGTGTCAAGCGGTTGGGTTGGTTCGTCGTCACCTTTAAAATCCGCAGCCGTTGCGGATTTGTCAGGCGGCTCAATGAGAGTTGGTTCGTCCGGTTCAAGGGCAATCCCCAAGGCGGTGCCTTCGGCAATCCCCAAGGCGATCGCCAGATCGTCAGGGATCTCAACCTCGCCCGGTCCGTAAGTGCGACGATTCCAAAAATAGGATTGTTGGAGGTTAACTTTCATTAGGCAGTAGGCTTGGGAATCGTGATAACCACCAAAGCTTCAGGCTCAAGCAGGACAGGGAAGCCCTCTTCGTAGCCCTCTGCATAGATACCAACGGGCTTGAGGTCGCTGTAGCGAGTGGTGATGACCGCACCGGGTTCAGTTTGACCGTCCGAGACACCCACGCCGTAATAGCCGAATACATCCTCAATGACCTGGATACCTTCGTCGCCCAAGTCGATTTCAAGCGATCGCCCGGTGGTGCAGAGCATCACAAACTTGTCTTCGCCCAAGAATCGAGCGGTATTGGATTGGGTTTTGTAGCGAAGGTTGTAGACTTCAGGGCGTGGCAGTTCGTTGGCAATAAAGCGAGAATTCACATCGCTGAGGTTGCGATCGATCGTCTCCAGTTGCCCGCCCGTGTTGATGACCATCGTGCCGCCCGATCGCTGCATCATTTTGGCGTTGGAAGCCAGAACACCATCACGAATAGTGGTGCTAGTGACGATGCGAGAAACCATGTATCCCTTCTCCTCAAGCATGATCTTGAGAGGAATGATGGTTTCCTTCATGGGGTCGAAGGTGTCAGAGTACCAGCCTGTGGGAGAGCCTGTAGTGCCACTGGGAACCGTCACCCGATGCCCGGATGGTTGCAGGTCGGGGAAGTTGAGCGTTCGAGAAGGCTGATCGAGATATTGCACCGTCACTTGTGCGTTGCACAGCATCTGCCAGCGTTGGACTTCAGCTTTCTCCTCAATACCGAGACGAATTGCGCGGGTAAGCCACCGGGTTAAAAATTCTTCAGCCGCCGCGCGATCGCCCTGGTCTAGCAAATTCCCAAGTCGCTTCATGTCACGAGCGGTCATCTGGGAAGCGATGTCGATATGCCCCAGTCGCACCATAAGCTCTGCCCCACCCGCCGATTGCTTGATCTGGGGAGGGCTGAGGGAGTCGCCGTCGCCAGCGACTACCACCTCAAAGCGTCCCAGATCCTCAATGATCATGTTGGTATCAGAGGTTTGCATGGGCATGATTTGAGCACCCAAATAGGCACGATCTTGAGTGCCAAACTGGATGCGTGGGTCATTGGCTACCTGCCGTGGGTAGCCGTACTTTGTGAATTCATTAATGAAGCTTAGTAGGTCAGCCATTCTCTTGTCTCAAGTCTTGGTAGGAGGGTGGGCGGGTGCGATCGCAGTCAGGAAGGATTTAAGCCGTGGCAGTGACGCAGTGATAGAGCGATCGCACCTTGGTTTTGGCTTGGCTCGACAATGCGCTCCATCCAGGCAATAAGTTTTCGTAAATCACATTGCCTGCATTAGGCTGGATGCCTGCCGCAACGTCTTCCTCGCTCAAGTCCACGTCATGGAGCAACAATGCAAACTGTTCGTCGTTGGCGGGATCTGCAATGCCATAGCCCGTGCCAGCATCGCGCTCGGTCAGTGTCCGTCCCAAGAAAGCTCCGCCTTCGATCTTGCGATCGCCCACTCCCAAGTAGGTCGCAGATTCGCTGCCTTCCAGGTCAGCCGCAAGCGTTACCCCAGTAATTGAGGTTGCTCCTTTGGTTGCTCCTGTGGTCAGCGTGGCAAACTCACCCGCCCCAAAGTCCAGAATGGTTCCAGCAGGAATATTGCCAGTTAATGCAGTAGCAGCCGTCAGGGTTTTGTTTGAGCCAGCAGTGACGGCTCCAGCCGCCAAGGTGACAACCACCTGATCTTCACGAGGGAAAGCAGCAGCATTGAGAAGAATGCCGCCCGGAATGACAACTTTAGGATCTGTGATCTTTGTGCCTAGCCAGTTTGGTGTAACTCGCTTGTAGGGCTTAAAGGTAACTTTGGGCGACATTCATTGACTCCAATTGCTAATGCGTTTCAATCGCTTGAGCGTTCCTACTTGCCCGTATTAGAGGCACCGGGAACGGCAAATTTCATTTTTGTAACGGTGGCAGCCACCGGGTTTTTGGTAGCTGGCGTGGTGCCATTGGGTGAACCACTAGGCAACTTTTGAGAGGTCTTTGGTGCAGGGGATGGGCTAGGTGATGGACTGGCTGAGGTGGCGGGAAACAATGCAGCCTCAAACGGCTTCAAACTTTCATCAGAGGCGATCGCCTCCTTCAAGGGTTTGTCCCCAAATTTGACGACTCGTTGCTCGCCTTCACCCTCAACCTTGAGTTGGTCGAACTTATCACCCAATAATCGTTCCAATACCGCTGCATTTGCCCCGGCTGCTGTAGCAATGTCGCTAAACTTGGCTTTGCGCTCAAACGTCTTGACCTTGCCCTCAGCTTCAGTTGTACGGGTTTCAAGTGCAGTTTTATCAGTCTTGAGTGTGGCAACTTCGGTGGCGATCGCTTTCACCTTGCCTTCGGTATCCGAGAGGATAGATTCCAGATCTCCCTCAATACCGAGTGCTTTGGCGATCGCGGTTAGCGCGGCTTCGTAGGCGGTAACTTTGCCCGTGGCGTTACGCTTTTCGCCAATAATTTCGTAGTTCTTTGTCTTCAGTCCCTCAACCTCTCCCTCAATGGCTGAAGCCAGTTCAGTGCCATTTTCAAGAGCTTTGATAGCTGCCAGAGCTTCGCTGAATTTCATGTGGGAAGTGCCGTGTGGTGTTCGGTGGCAGAGTTCCCACTAATGGCTAGAGCGATCGCAACCCCAGGCTGACCTCTAGCACCTGCACATAGTAGTCATCCCAGTTTTTGTCAGGCAGCAAATCATCTGTCAGTCCTTTTTGGCGCAGAAGATTTCTGAGCTGCATCCCCACACTTAAATGCCAGCAAGAGATCCAATTGTCAGGTTCGATCGCGTGCCTCACTCTGCATTCAGTCTTGAATTCGGCAGGTAGCGACTCAAAAACAGCGATCGCCTGCTCTAAAACTTGGGGCGGGATCTCTCGGAACTTGTCTTCAAAGTATTGTTTGCGCTCTTCTGGCGTCTTCATGGTGTCGATCGCTCTTTACCCATCACAGCCGACAATTGCACGGGCATGACCCCTTTGGGTGGGAACGCCCACCACTCGCCCTCCTGGTAGAAAAGGTCTGTGTAGCCATGCTCACTGCACCAATCTTTTAGGAAGCCTGACGGCGATCGCAAGTCGTCAACAAAAACGACATCAAAATCCCTGCGACTATGAGCTTGCCTACTCATTGCCAGAGTCACGTTATAGCTGATTAATGCTGACACTTCTCTGATTTGCTCCATAAAGCTTTCAGAGTTGAACACCCCGGCCATTCTGTTCATCGCCTCCACAAATGGAGATACATTAATTCCAAAACTTATGACAAGCCCATTCAGCCCTTTCTGAAAACCTCTTAGGGTTTGAGAAATCTGCTTCCTAGCGCGATCGCGCCCTCTCTGTCGTCGCTTAGCTCGCTTGTTCACGGTGTCCAAATCGGCTCTGGTGGTCTATCCAATTTTGCCATCCTTTCAAACGGTGACAGCCCATAATTCGGCTCTTTACCTTCTGTTCTCAAGTCTGCTAGCCGCGCATCTCGATATTGTCGGGTGAAGTCGTCATCGGTTAGTCCCATCTCCTGCCATTCCCGCCTCCAACAAACCAGCACACAGCGACAGAAAGGATGGAGCGGAACCCTGATTTTCCCTACCTCATACACGTTGCCATTACGAGCCACGCAGTAAGGGCACACTTCACCGATGCTCACCACCAACTGCACACCATCAACTCCATTCTGCTGATACCTGAGCTGAGCACCATCATTGAGAGCTGAGAGCACCTCTGTTCGTGCGATGCGCTCGGCGTTGTACTTGGCGATCGCCATCTCGCTGCGAAGCACCCCAGCAACACGCCTTGCACCCCAGCCCTGGATGATGCCCTGCTCAACAATGGCTGATGCTTTGCTTCTAAACTCATCGTTGTACCGGTAGAGTCGTCTAACTCCGTCTCTTGCCTGGAGTGCCGCTGCTTCAAGGTTGACCCCTGCAAATGCCCTGACAAAGGAGTTAGGAGCGATCGCGCTAATCAGTGCCCCTCCCAAGTCACCGCCCAGAGTATAGGAGCCACGAATCAGGCGATCGAACATTTGCTCATACTCAGCCTCCCGCTCTGGCTCAATGATTTGCAGCAAACCGCCCAGGTCGTTGAGCAACACCGCTCGCCGTTGAGCTGCCAGCAGACTGCCTTGAGATTGGATGTTGGGGTATTGCCTCAAGAACTCTTGCTCAAGGCTTTTGTAGCTGGCATCAATGGCACCATCAAGCCGCTCGATCGCTTGCCTCTCCAGACTTCGAGAAAGGCGATCATAGCGCTTGATTAGCCTTAAAACTTCTGCGTTCACTCACCCACAACCTTGATCCAAAAATCGACCTTGGCATCTGGGTTTGAATGGGCGAGTTGGAATGCGATCGCCAGAAACTCACTCACTGGGATGCCCTCTTCTTGGTTGCAAACGATGGTTACGCAACATCCTGGAATGGTGAAATTACGCTGCTGAGGCGGTTGCTCCTCGGTTTGCGGGGTGAAGTTAATTTCCATCCTCATCCTCGTCTTCATCGGTTTCAAACGGGTCCGTGATGGGCGATCGCCGCTGCATTTGGCGTTGCTGTTCTTCCTCGATTAGAGCCATTTCAGCATCAGGGTCGGCTGTGCCCAGGCGAGCGATCGCAGTTGGCGTGCTGAGTAATCCCGCTTGATGTTCGCTGATAATGATTTGCCGCTCCTCACTGCTAAGCTTGCCTGTTGTGATTTGCAGCTCTACAACCACCTCAAACCCTTCATATTCAAGAATTTTCAGGACGATGTTGAGGATGTTGGCGATCGCACTCTCAATGCGACGTTTGAACCCTCTGAGGTACAACTCAAACCCTTGACGCATTTGGATTCGGCTCTCACCGCTTAAGCCTCCGTCGCCCTGGCTAAGCAGGTGTCCTTGCTTGAATTCCAGGTACATCAGCACCCGATCGACTTCAATCCCTTCCTTGAAAGTGGTCACTGGGATGGGTTGGGACTCGTGAACCTGGGGATTGGTGTAGCCAGGGTTGGCTGCATCGCCCGTTGGAACTCCATACACGTAGTTGTCATAGCCTGGTCCTCGCTCCATCGGCTCGGTGCTGGGTTCAAACCGCTGTCCACCGGGTTCTTTTGGGTCATCCACCCACTCGCCGGGGGACTGGGCATTGAGAAATGTGCGTTCACGAAAGCCGCTCAACTCTTGGTTGCGTAGCTTCATCGTGAGCGCGTGATTGATTGCGTTCTGCTTCTGCTTGATGGGCTTGGTGAGCAGTGAGGGCGATCGCACTTGTTGCACCGTCCACCTGCCAGCGGTATCAAGCTCTAGAGCCTCACCTTCTGGCTCACTGGTCTTACCAGAGGTCTGAACAACTACGTTTCCTTGCTCATTGAGGGTTTGCACCTCTTTTTTGTTGTCGCCATAGGTGTAGGCGATCGATTTTACAAAGCCGTCGTCATCACGCTCCGTGGCTACTGAGCCAGTCTTAGGAGCGTGCAAGTGGATTCGGTGAATGGGGTCTGGGTCGTTTTCGTAGCGTCGGGGTTGCCAGAGCCGCAAGTTGCCCTCACCTGTAACTCCCAGGGATAGAACAAACTCACTCCAGGGGTCAGCTTGCTTGAAATTGGTTGTTTCAGGGTCAGCGGCGATCGCTTGCTGCTCTACCCAATCAAGCCACCGTTGCAGTTGGATCTCTGCCTGGGCAGCACTTTCATTGCCCCCAGCTTTGGTGTCGATGCGCTGTCCATCCGTGCCCTTGAGATACCACACGAAATCTTGTGAAATCAGCCCATCCTTCCAGTTGCTAACGCATTCAGCAATGAGGTTGGCAGACTGAAACACGCGCTCAATCTCTTTCATCTTCTCGGCGGCTTTCGGCACACTGGAGGGGATTTTGGGGCCCACCCAGCTTTTGAAATGCTCACCTCTGTATAGGTCTAAATTTTCCTGAGCCTCTTTGGAAATCATGTGGGAGTGGCGGTGCCTTTGGCTATTGCGTAGCTAATCGCTTCTTGGGTAAAGATTCCTACCAGCGTCTAATTGCAGTCGGGGTGTGTCGTCTTACTGGTTTGGGCGGTGGGTTCAGTTCGCACCAAATCACACCCTGGTCAATTGAATCCACCTGGTCATCGTTTGCTCCGTTTGGAAATACGGTGAACTCATCCACAATCCCTTTTGCCCACTCTGGCAGGGGAGCATGTTCAGCATTCTCCTGGTGTGGTGGTGGGTACAACTCCCACCACTCAGCGAGGCTAATCTCGGTTTTACCCAGTGCCTCAATCTGAGCGATCGCCCAGTCAGCCGCAGGAAGAAACAAGCCGCCGCGCTCTTGAATCGGCTGAATTGACCAGGCTCTAGAAGTCTTACTATCGTTACCTGGGTTGAATTCCGTTATCCCTGGAACTGTTGTGCTGAGCTGCTCAATGATGGCTGAACCATTGGCTTTGTCCTCAATCAAGATAGTGCCAGCCTGGGGAAACTGCGATCGCATCAGTTTGATCGCGTTTTGAGTGTCGGTAATCCCGGCTTTGGCGTGCCAGATGCCTGGGATGTAGTAGTTATGGAGCCACTTCGTTTCCCGCACTTCTTTGCCCGTGCGAGCATCGATTTTAACTGGCAATTCTATCTCCATTACGTTTGCCTGCTGTGCCAGGGCATTGATGCTCACAAAGTCGCTGTTGACGGACTTTTTGAAGGTGGCATCAACCGACAGTAGCCAGCGCGTGATAGGCGGCATTTTGGTGTAGATCATCCAATTGCCAATCTTGAAGATGCCCCCACCTGACGCGGTAGGGTTCTGCTGATGCTGCCCTGAGTAACCATCTCCTAGCACCAATCGTTCAGCCTGTAATACGCTCTCAGGGAAGCGATCGGGAAACATCAGCTCACCTGGTTTGGTGCGTGGGTCAATCCAGCCAAATGCGGTGGGCGATCGCTCGCGCTCAAACTCCTGTGGGATGCACAGATGGTCCCATTCACCCGTTGTCAGCACATGCCCTGCCAGATCCTTCTGATGCAGCCGCTGCATGATGCCAACCCGAATGGATGACTTTGGATCGTTAACCCGGTTTCTGATGGCTGAATCCCAGCGTTCTAAAACCCCTTCTCTAATTGCATCACTTCTGACCTCAGTTGCATCATGGGGGTCATCCCAAAACAAGCCGTCAGCGCGATCGCCCGTGATGCGGCTATTAAATCCGGCTGCACTTCTTACACCCCCGACTGTGTTCCAGTAAGCACTTTTGCTGTTCTGGTCGGCTCTCAATTCCCAGTCAGGTTGAAATGTCTTCTGATACCACTCACTCTCAATCAGGTCACGGCAGTAAACACTATCACGCAGAGCCACACGAGGGTTGGCACTAAGGAAAATCATCTTAAAGCCTGGAAAAATTGTCCAAATCCAGGCAGGAGCATTCACAGAGACAATCCGACTTTTCGCGCTGCCTGGTGGAACATTCACGACTAAATTCTGAGCACGCTGCACATAGTCTGGGTCATTGCGATGCTTCAGCCAGTCGTAAAACAAGCTTTCAATGTGGAAGCAAACCGCTTCCATGTGCCAATTCCACAGCAGCTCAGTGGAAGGCTCTAAAACGTGCCAGCTTTGCTTAAAGAACTCAGCCAAACTTAAGGGTGCAATAAGCCTTTTCTTTGGCTTAGGCTTTATCACGGGTTCAACGGCTGCGATCGCCTGACTCTTCATTCGACCGTGAACAATGGCAAGTGCTGACTTAAGCGGCATCTTCTAATCGTTTCAACAGCTCTTCAAGTGCGAGCAGCTCTGCCCATCCACTCAAGCCCGATTCACAGAGCTGGTCAGCGATACTCAGGAAACCAACGAGACTGCTAGCGGCGATCGCTTCAGCAGGCAAATCATCAAACCGCTCACCCGCTTTTTTGAGGATCTTCGTGCCCCGTGCCAGCTTGGCTCTGTAGATTTGCAGTCGTGCATCGCGGTAAGCCTTTAATCCCTCATAAAACTGGCTAATTTCCTCGTCCTGGAGGGCGTCAGCCTGTTCTTGATGCTGCTGTTGGAGGCGATCGCTCCTGCGTTCTAGCTCTGCTTTAAACTCTTCTTCTGCCAGCCAGCGGTTGATCGTTTTACGGTCTACGCCGATGTCTCTAGCTGTGGCAGACTGCGACTTACCAGAGGCAAGTTCAGCGATCGCTTTGAGCTGTATTTCCTTCAGAGAGCGACTTTGAGGCATGGGGCAGAGTGAGGCAAAACTGCGGTATTACTGCCCCAGAGTTCCCTGGCTACTCACGCATCAGCTTGAGAAAGGCGTCTTTGTCGGACTTTGCACCTAAGCTCTCTTTGATCACCTTCCACTCCTGGTATTCTGCCCAGGTGAGGACGATTGAGAGGGGTCTGAGGTTGTTAGGCAGGTTGGATATTGGCTCGTCCTCCTCATCTTCAGAGTCGTTGGAGACATTGCGATCGTCCGAGTTTTCGGAGTCATGACCGCCCAAGCCCTCAGACTCGGAGTCGGCTAAATCACTAAGGGCGATGCTCCACTCTTCGTCGTTGAACAATCCTGAGAGGTCAGCCTCGTATTGCATCTCCTCAAGGATTTCGCCATCCCAGTTGAGGTTTACAGCCGCAATTTGATTGGCTGCAACCGATAACCTGACCGCTTTAGGGTCTTCAGCAGTGGCAATGTCTTCGCGGATATGGATGATTGGGCGATCGCCATTACTCCGCACAATAATTGGCTCAACATCGCTAAAACGGTTCTCGATTGTCTCAGTTCGAGCTGAGCCGTCAAACACCTCGCCATTAGCAGCGACTGTTACGGCTCCAATAAAGCCATCCTGAGTAATGCTGCTATCCAGCATCGTCATGCCGCGCTCGGTATGACCATTAGCGTTACGCTGCTGGACTCTAAGATTAATTTTGGACATAGATTTAGATTCCTAGCCGACGAGCCAATGCTCTTGCTCCACGCGCTGCCCTGGTTGTTCTTCCAATATCTTGCCGTGCTCGGTTAGCAGCAGCTCTAGTTGCCTGCCCAACGGCTTGCCCCGCATTAAACGCCGCTTGCCTTGCTGCCGGGGAATTAATTGCACTAGCAGTTGCACGGGCGATCGCTGCCCCCCTTGCTGCCAATTGTCCTGCTCTACCAGCCGCACTGCTGGCAGTTAGGGGACTAGAGGTAACGGCTGCGGTTCGAGCGGCCAACTGCCCCACCTCGCCGGAGAGCGATCGCTGCTGGGTTGTAAGCCCACCACCAGCCCCACGACTGCCACCACTAGCACCTTTGGCTCTGCCACTGGGGTTGCGTCCGTCCTGGCAATTCTCCAAATATTCGAGGCTCAATTCAAGATTCATAGTTTGTGCTCCTTCGTAAACGCCTGCCCGTTTGTTCCTTCAGGCTTAAAAACCAAAATGGGGAGATCCAAATCGTCTAAAAGCGTTGTCCAGACGTTCTTCTTCGCATCTAGTGGATCACCTGCCCAGGCAAAGCAATCGACATTAGCAGGGCAAAACCCTATTTCGGTGTACTGCCAGCCGTGCCAGAGTAGCTGCGAATAATCCATCCGCTGAGGAACTTTCTTTTCATTGAGCACGCGGATACGAGTGGTTGAGTTGACGTGCTCTCTGAGATTCCAGACCCCCTTGGGAAGGTGAGGGGCAAAGAAATCGTGAAACTCACCCCACACCACCAAATCCCCCGATTTCTTGGTTTTATGGCAGTGATTCACAAACTCTTGCATTAGCGGGAAGCCTTTTGAGGCTAAGCGTTTTTCATGCTCAAAAAATTTTGAATACCGCCCTTGCTGAGCCGTGTAGATGTGCAGCCCGTATTTATCGCAAGCCGCTTCGACGGCTTTGTAAAGCTCATTGAGTTCAGGGTCTTTGTGGCGACGGCTGGCAGCTTCAATAGCGCGATCGCCCAAATTCTTTTGCTCACGCTCGCTCATGTTGGCTATCTGGTCTTTGCTGAGGTGAATTTTACCGAGGCACACCCCCCAAACCCCAATCTCTTTGAAGGTTTTAGCCATCAAATCACGGTCATCAATCCAGCCTGGAATTACAGGGTTAATGCCCACATTGACAGGATGACCAAGCGCGATCGCCTGTTTGATATACTCCAGCCGTTGTTCTGGCAGGGGTGCTCCTGGCTCACACTTACGGGCAATCTCGGCGTTGAGGGTGGGGACGCTCACATAAATGGGTGTGGGCTGTTTGAGTAGGCTGAATAATTCTTGAGTGTGCTCGTCCTTGCCAAAGCGGGTCATCAGGTTCAAGGGAATGCCCATTTCTTGCAGTGTTTCGATGAGGGGCAATGCCTGGAACCAATTGGATGCAGCCAGTGGATCGACGTGGTTTGAGAGAGTGACAGCGTAGCCAGAGCGAAGGAGGTGAGCCGCGTAGGTTTTGCGCTTGAATTCGCCTTTATCGTCGGTTTGCCACAGTTCGGAGAGCAGGTTGAACATCTGAGGCAGATTGGCTCTGCGATCGGGCTTGTTGAGGTTAGCGAAACAGTAGGAGCACCGATGCGAGCAGACGTTTAGGTAGACCTCCAGTGGCGAGCAACTGTTTAGTAGAAATCCACCCCAATATACGCCCAAGGTATCGCCTGACATTCGCTTATCTCACCGCATTTAACGCTGTGAGGGTTCCCTTGGGTGTGGGAAAGGGCGATCGCCAGTAGCCCCCTACCAGGCGATCGCTATCTAAAGTCTACTCAAATCCGCAACAACTAACCCTTTGTTGCGGAAATAAATGCATTAGAGCTTCCTGGAAACCCAACCATAATTCCAGTGCTCTTTAGCCCAAACCTCAAAGCCAAGCTGGGCGAGATGGGCGATCGCCTGCTCAATCGGCATTGCCGCCACATAGAAGCAATATTGGTCGTTATCTACGACAACACACTGCTCTACAAGAGAGAGCCAGTCAGGAATGTTACTGTTGGGATTCTTGAGAATCAGCTGAGGCGATCGCATTAGCTCTCTCTAGCAGGTGCTGCACGTCCTTGAGTAGCATTTGGGCTGTTTTTAGCTTGATCCAGCTTGATGCATCTGTAGTAGTAGCCTCCCTTAAAAGCCTTGAGGCTTCACCAACGCAGCCTAATGCTCGATCAATCTCGTTACTTTCCATTGTTGCGGCGTGGCTGAAAAACGTGTGATTTCCCCAAGGCGCGGGCTGCATAGAATTCAAGCCAATCAAGCCACTGCACCCCATTGATAATTTCTTCCCAACCGACGCTCTCAGTTGGGGTCATCCGCAGCAATCGTTTTGCTATTACCTCTGCAATTTTGATGGCATAGCGATCGCCGGATGCCCATGCGTTACTGATGCCCTGGAAATCACCAGGGATAGCTGCAATAGGGCGAACCAAATAACTAGGACGCTCACCAGCTTTACTCCTTTTGCGAGGAATCCGGCTTCGCCATGCCACCACAAAGATGTGAGAGATAAACCGCGAGTCCAGCCCTCCAATGGATTTGAGGTAGATTTCAAATTCATCTTTAAACTTGGAGCCAGGGCGAGTTGCACTAGATGGGAGGCGATCGCTTCCTCGTCCCAGATCCTCTCTGAGTTGGGCGACACTGATGATGCTGATAGCCAAATCTGAGCTGGCGTCTTCATGGCAAATCTGCCAGTAACTGCACACCCCTGGCTCGTCGCTGAAAGCTCGCCATAGAGTTGCTCGCTCAGTTCTAGCTTCAATAATGCCGCTGGGCTTGTGGGGTTGCTCAACTCCGAGCGATCGGCGCATCCATCGCAACAGGCGGCGAATAAGGCGGTCGATTGGGCTGTTAGGGGGTCGATTGGCATGGTGTGCCACAAAATTAATTAGTAATGATTGGCTATTGACGGGCACCAACCAGGCGACCGACAAACTCAGGTGATATCTGCACTCCAACGCAACCGCCAATGATTGGCAGAAAAATAGCCCACACAAATACAGGCGGCTCCTCTTTTGGCTGCCAACCACCACGCGGGCTTGGTTCAAAGCTGAAAACTAATGCCAACATCGAAAGCAGTAGAGCAAAAGCATAAGAGCCTATCTTGCCAGTCGTGCGCGCAACCTCGTCTTTTCGTGGACACTCAGCAGGGCATTGAAATGGAGGCATGGCATTTCTCAAATCTGCTTCAGGATTCCTACCCAAAAGGAGCAAAGGCTTTGCTTTTCTTTAAGATTTGAGCGATCGCCCTGCTCTGTAACAAACAATTAAGATAGCTTCTTCACTCAGGCGAATCGTATATGGATTGGGCGGTTGGGATGATTTTGTGGAAAAAAACTCGCACTGCCATAATCGGCAGTATTTGTTATGGGAAAATCACCGCCTACAAAACGGGCGGTGGCTTGGTTTTTGGAACTCAGACAGAGCTTGAGGGTAAAGGCTGGGCAGCTAGGCCAGAGCAGCTTCAATCTGCTCTATCAGAGCCGGATCTGCAATCCCAGATTTAATAGCTACAAGAGCGAACCCAAGCAACCTCTCCAAAGCCTCGACTCTCATTTCTGCAATTTCAGCACGTCCTCGCAGTTCGTCAACGGGGCTATGTTTGCGCTCTTTCCAAGTCTGCTCAATCGATGAGCACCGCTTGGGTTGGCTGCTGAGTTCGTTGCTCAAAAATGCCGTTTTACCTATAACCCCTTCAACCTGACATTCGACAATTAAGCCCTCGGCGGCAACCACCTCAACTTCCTCCCCATAGTAGGGGGATTGCTCGTCCAGCACGGTAAGACGTTGGCCTGGTGTGAGCGGCTGAGGCTTGGTTTTCACCGCCTCTACTGCACGCTGCACATGAGCAGCCGTAGGCTTGCCACTGGGGGCGATCGCGGCTGAGGCTTGCATGACCTCCACTCTTGCCTCAACAGACAAGGGGGCTAGGGGTCGAGCCTGAGATTCATTGATCGGCAGAATGACACCAATTGGTGTCAGTGTTTCGATAACCTCAGCCGCTTCAATCAGTCGGTTGGCATGAGTTTTGGACATCTCCCAGCGAGTCTGGCAGTAGTCTTCAAAAGTTGCAAACTCTTCTCTATACAGGCGGCGATCGCGCATCTCCATCAACGCTTGACCCGCTTCATAAAATGCTTTCAGCCCCCGCTCGATCGTTTGCTCCAGGTGACTGCGCCGGATCTTCTCGTCTACGGTCAAAGTCATGGGGCAAGCTCCTGTAGTTGGGTGCGAAGAGTGTCAATAGCCTGAGTTAGTAAAACTTGAATTTCGGCAACGGTGCGACGATGGCGACGGGCGATCGCCTCATCGCTGAGCTGGCTGAAGTACCGCTCAACGATACAGGTGCGAGCTAACTTTGGTAGGGTGGCGATCGCTTGCTTAACTGCCAATATCAACCGCTCTCGCTCCATGTCATCGGCTTCGGTGGTCAGGTGCAGGGCATCGTCCAGACTGACAAGGGGCTTGCGTTGCACCACTTCTTTAGTCCATCGCCACCGCTGCCGATCCATTCCGTGGGCACGGGCGATACGTTCTTCGTCAATTTCATAACCTAATTTTTCTAGCCGTCGTCGGGTTCCTTTGACCTTGCCAACCGCCTCATGGGCACGTCTTGGGATTTTGGGATGCCCCCAGTGGTCGCGGAGGAAATGCTGGATTTCACCTCGGATGTAGGGAACTGCAAAGGAACTAAACGCCGCGCCCTTAGTCGGGTCGTATCTGTCAATGGCTTTCAGCAGGCCAATTCTGGCAATTTGGGTCAAGTCTTCGATCGGTTCTGGGCAGCAGCCTGCCTCTCTATGGGCAATCTTGCGAGCAAGGTTGTCGTTGGCAGATGCTAGGCGATCGCGGAGCCTTGTAGGACACCCCTGATTGCGGAACTGATGCCAAATGGTTTCTGTAGCGATCGCAGTATTCATGGGTGCAGCGGAATTCATATTTCTTTAATAAGGGGTCTGACCCCTCAAAATCCCCTGTGATCCCACTTGACTTTTTGAAGTTCATCGAAGCTTCACACGTCAAATCCGCAAATCCTACTAGCGGAAACAGTCATTATCACCAGTAGGAACGGTGAGGGTGATAGATAGCCCAGGTTGCATACATGGATGCAAGCATTCAACCTCACTCACTCCAGCCGAGTAGTTTTTTCAAAGTTCAAGAGCGAGATTTAGTAGCCGAGTTGCTCAGAGACAAGCGATCGCCAGAAACCCGCCGAGCCTACGCTAAAGACCTCAAAGACTTTTTCAAATCGATTTCAGGGCACGAACCAAACCCGCAGCTCGTTGCGGAATTCCTAAAGTTAGAGAGAGCCACTGCCATCTCCCTAGTGTTGCAATACAAAGCAGGGCTGATTGAGCGAAACCTGGCTGAGGCAACGATTAACCGCAGGCTGGCAGCGATTAAGAGCCTGGTAAAGTTTGCCCAGAAGGTTGATAAATGCCAGTGGAGTCTGGAAGAAATCGACGGTGAGAAGGTGCAACACTACCGCGATACCAGTGGAGTCGAGAGGGACATTTACAGCCAAATCTTGAGTAGCGTCGATCGCTCTAGCCTGCTGGGGCTAAGGAACTACGCAATTCTGATCCTGCTCTGGTCGAACGCACTCCGCCGGGGGGAGCTAGTGAAGTGTGATGTGAAGGACTTCGACCAGCAGGGAGCACGGCTGCAAATTTTGGGGAAAGGGCGAGGCACCCAAGCAGAGTGGGTGAGCTTGAATTCTGGGACGGTGGACGCGATCGCCCAATGGCTTGCTGCTCGCTTTCAGCCTTCACCCTTCACCCTTCACCCTTCAGACCCTCTCTTTATCTCGCTCTCTAACAACAGCCCTGGCAAGCGGATCACGGGCAACGCCATCTACAACCTGGTGGTTGAGGCATCTGTCGCAGCCGGCGTGCAGAAGCACCTCTCACCCCACAGGATTCGCCACTCCAGCGTTACGGCAGCTCTAGATGCAACTGGGGGTGATGTGCGGCGTGTAAAGAAGCTCAGCCGTCATAAGCGGATTGAAACGCTGATGGTGTATGACGACAACCGGATAAATCACCAACGCGATCTGACAGACCTGTTGGGAGACATGCTTTAGAAGTGCTTTAAAGCAAAACCCCCACCAAGTTGGTAGGGGTGTGAGCGTGAATGTTTGAATTGCAATCTAAGCTTATTATGCAGCCGCTTTGGTGCGACCGCTCACGTAGTTGAAGAATGCCTGCTTCTTGCTGGGGTCACTTTGAGCGTCCAGATAAGCTGCAATACCAAACTGCTCTGCGGCATTCTTGAAAGCATCGGCGGTTGCCCGTTCAATCGGGTCGCCATAGGCTGTGTTCTTGCCCTGGGCATTTAGAATCTCAATCTGGGTTGAGCCAATCCCTTGATGGCTTACACCACAAATGGTCAGGGTGCAAACGATGATGCAATAGCCTTCAACAAAGGTGAGGTCTGAGTAAACGTTTGTCCAGTCGTCAGGGCAGACACGGTTGAGCCGTGCTCTAATCGTCTGCCAGGGCACAAAGTACCAATCACCACCACCAGGCACGGTGCGTTTCTTGTGCTCCTGTGGCTCAAATTTGGCGGTCAGTTCAGGAAAGATTTCAGATAAGGTCATAGGTCTTGATTGGCGATCGCCATTGCGTGGGCTTCATCGGCGAGTATTTCGAGCATGTGCTGGAGTTCCCCTAGTCGCTCTGTGTCCAGTTCGTTCATCACAGTTCTGATATGGTTCACCGTATCGCGGACACTGTCTGAGCAGTCAGCTTCAAAGGCTTGTACATGCGGCTCTGAGGGCACTGGGCATGAGGCAAGCAAGCGTCTTCGGTGTTCTTCGAGTCGCGCTCTAAGGTTGTACATGGGCTTAGGAGGTGAGGGGGTAAGAGGGCAAGAGGGGGATGTTTGCCCCCACTTGGGGGAGTAGGGGCAATTGGCTTGCTAGAACGGGTCGGATAAGAGCTTGAGGGATGCGATCGAGTAACCGTTTAACCGCCGAATACTCAACTGATTTTGAATCTCACGAAATACGTCTGTAGCCGCGTCGGTGGCAGTCAGCACCACAATCAAGACCTTGCTTTTTCGAGGGTGAGTGAGAACCACTTCATGGGCTGTTTTGCTGGCATCAGGTAGACTAGCAGGCTTGCGGCAAAGGTCTAACAGGGCGATCGCTGCTTCCTCATAAGAAGGGTGACTAACCATGTCGGCGTGGGGTTGGCGATTGACACTGACAATTTTCCAGCCACTACGAGCGTGCTCAATCTTGCCTAAGAAGCGGGCGACGGGGAAAGTAACTGAAACATCCCATACGGGACGATCCAGATGCTGCTGGATGAACTGGATGCACAAGCCGGTGGGCGTTCGGAAGTTTTGAGGTTGAAGCCGACCACTACCACGCTTCTCATCTTCTTCGGTTGA
Organism: Oculatellaceae cyanobacterium bins.114; assembly: GCA_033764315.1. Lineage (GTDB taxonomy): Bacteria > Cyanobacteriota > Cyanobacteriia > Elainellales > Elainellaceae > FACHB-1407. The sequence goes on along the minus strand of JANRJA010000175.1, from coordinate 18,854 downwards.
AATCTTGATCGGTGTTGATACCATGTTATTAATCCTTACTGTTTGGTTTGGGGGTTCCTACCGAGTGGTAGGAGGTTTTAGAGGGGCGATCGCGATGTTTCTCAGGCAGGCGATCGCCTTTCGGCTTTTAAACCCGTGGCTTACCAGTTTTAGGGTCAGGGGGGGGTAAAGGTCGGGGTTGAGCCATGCAGTACGGCGGCGGCTTAGGGGTTTGTTGTTTGTTGTCAGTCATGGTGGTTAAAGGTTTTAGAGGGGCGATCGCGATGTTTCTCAGGCAGGCGATCTATCGGACAGGTAGGGGCGATCGCCAACAAACTGGTTGTAGCGTTGCCACAGGTCATCCCAGTCATCGGGAATCAAGGAATCATCGCCATCGTCATAGACTGGTGTGCCGTTGAGTTCAGCGGCACGATTGAGCAAGGCATCAACATCGGCGTTGGTGGGATTTGTGCTGTTGCAGGGGCAAAGCACTTTAAGCATTTGGCAGTCGTTACACCAGGCATCGTTTCCCTTAAGAGAGGCGATCGTGGCGTTGTAGTTTTGGGCTTTGATTTGGCGTGATTGCATTGGCTTGTTTGGTTTGAAGGTTTGGGGTGTTGCCCCATATCTCTAATATACATAAACTACTGGAAAGTATCCAGTAGTTCACAAAGAATTCATGCTAAATTTGGTGGAAAGGCTCCATTAAACGTGACGCAAATGTTGCTATTAGCGAGTAAAGGTAGAGTGTTGTCTGTCACTTTGCCTAAAACCATGAAACCGCGTGACTTCTGCCGAAATTGGTTTAATGTCACAGAAGAGGGCGAGCAAGCCTGGGGGTATCGCAAAAAATGCGTCAATCTTTTAGCTGAGGTGATTGGCGTAAAGGTTGACACTGTTGAGCGATGGGGTTCTGGGATTGACTTTCCCGACATGCCCCCTCAATACGAAAACACTCTGGGCTACGCTTTAACGATCAAACGGATAGTTGAGGTTGCCAGCTCTGGCAGTGAAGACATCATGAGAGCCGTTATTGAACAATTGCGATCGCAAGGTAACTTATAAGCAAAATTAAATACTGGAGATATTACAGTAAATCCCTTGACCCCTAGCCAGGGGTTTTTTATTGTGTAGATGCACTGTCAGGAAATCGCCAGAAATTAGGCAGATTTTGACAGGCTACTTTTGCATTACTTCTACCCATCAATCACCTCAAAACCATGAGTGACGCAACATTGACCCTAAATCCATCAGCCATGACCCCCAAACCCCAACCCAAGCAACCGTCAGAAAACCGTCAGGATTTGACAGAAACATGTCACCCCATGCCGGGAGGCTTTGACTGTGGCAACGGTTCAGTCAAGCTTGCTCTCGATATCCACGAAGTTCGCTGCCCTAGCTACATCCTGCCAATTCACGCCGACATCTACGACCCACCCACCAGCGACCAGGGTGGACTGGTGGCTTATATCGATGGCGATCGCACTGACCTTAAAGGCTCGCGTTGGCTGGCTGGCCATCCTGCTTACCAGCAAAACCCTGAGAGCTATTTCAGGGTAGTAGACGACCCTCAAGGCAAGATTACATATGGCTTACATCTGCTCTTAGGATGCCTCGCCACATTGCCTTATCAGGCTCAAATGATTCTCAACTTGGTTGCCTCTATCCATCTACAAAAAGCATTTGGCGACCAATTACAGGCGGTTTTGCAAGGCAAGCATGTTGTTGAGTTCAATGCTTGCGGCAAACAAACGACCATCACTGTCAACATTCTCAAAACCCTGGAGGAAGGAGCTGGGGCGATCGTTCAATGCCGCTCGGAAATTGACCCCGAAAAACAAACACTGGTCTACGACTTTGGCAACGGAACCTGCATCATCAGTGTGTTTGGCTCCAAAGGTCGCCTAGTTGACCGAGAGGTTAGACCAGGCGGTGTCGAGAACCTGATCAATGCGATCGCCAAAAATATTGACTTGGTTCGACAGCTCTCGCAGGAAGGCGATCGCCAGATCGTTCGCGCTGGAATTGAAACTGGCTCTTTCCGCTACGGCGAAACAGGTTGGAGCTTTGAGGAGATTTACCGCAGCGAGCTAAAGCCCTGGATCGTGGCAGTCCTCAAAACCGCTCTCAAAGCTGGCTCAAAGTGGCGACCTACTTGCTCACACAGCATCGCGATTGGTGGTGGCTCGCAGTTGCCCCTGATCTCAGAGCTACTCACCCAGCAGGGAATTGTACCCGTCAAGGACGGGGCATGGGCTAATGCTCGCGGGTTGCGTCGGTTTGCGGTGCTGTTAGGTGGTGGGCGATGAACTCATCTGGTCGCTACTCAATCCGCCAATTTGCCATAGACCGCCTGATGAAAGCTTCCGACGAATTTGGAACCACAGATATCTCAGATCTCATCTTGGCAGTTTGCATCCAGCGAGAAACACTTCTCCTTTGCCTCAATGCTCACCCTAGTTCAATGTCACCCATACAGGAAAGCACTCCTGAATCCGCAACGCTCGCGGAATTTGCCGGACTACTTGACTAACGCAATAGCCACCGCTCACGAATCTCACCCCGTTGCAGTGGCTATTGCTTCACCCCTCTCGAAAAAGGAGATACCTCATTATGTCGAAGGTTGTTACTTTCTACGCCGACACCGAGCTAACTCAGCAGTTAGTTGAGGAGTTCGGCACCAAGTTCCAAAAAATCAGCAGGCAAGACAAGTTGCTGATGATTAGCGCGATCGCCCTCAATGCCGCACTAGGAGAGGGCTTCAACGTGGTCATGGAATCGCTCGACCCTGACCACGTTTGCGATGAAGTGGTGCGCGAAGCGATCGAGGTGATTCTGGAAGAAAAAGAGTCTATCCAGAATGGACTACTTGTTGCTCTCTCGGAGCAAGTCAACGCCAAGGTCTATGCGACGGAGGGGAAGTGATGAAAAAACAGCTTCAGATTCCCCAGATTGACCCCGTATACGCCGTTGGAGGGCTAATCGCCCTGGTGTTCATCGTCATGAACGGTGGTGATTCACTTCGCAAGATGAGTCAGAGCCGTGCGGCCAGTAGCGAGATTATCGAGGCCAATCAAGAAATAGAGCGTCAGGCGATGCTCGATACTGCCTCAGCCGAGCGACAAAACGCGATCGCTGTAAAGCGTTACGAGGAGGGTTGTCAGATGGTGTTTAGTCGCAATCGCGCCTCATTCGTTGCCCTGCAAGAGGGGCAAGCAATTCTAGATCCTGTCACCAACCAGCCACTGCCAAACGGTGGCGTTTACTGTGACCACCTTGGAAACACAGGGATTTTGAAAGGCGGCAGGCTCACCAGTATGGCGTTTGCTAGCGATCGCCTCGTAGTCGAGCAGGCCAAACTCCGCTACACCACTCTCGATTCAATTCCCCAGCACAACAACCCCGCTCAGTAAGGAAATTGCCATGACCTCAACTAAAACCGTTGGAAACCGATTCAGAAAGCGATTAAGAGATCGCCAGCAAAAGCAAGAAACGCAGCAATCGGAGACTCGCAAACACGAACCCCAACAACCTCAACCCCAGGCAGAGCCTATCGAGGGCATTGATAGCCGCGAACACAGAATTCTTGAGATTCTGAAAATCAGCCTGATGGCAACTGGCGGATTCTTCATCCTCAGCAACATTCGCCCGTATGTTGATATCGTCTCCAAGGCGATCGGGCAGTGGGCTGATACAGGGCTAGGGATACTCATCATGGGCATCCCTGGGGTGAACCTGATTTTTGGAGGTGTAGGCGGCATTCTTGTTGCTATAACCGCTTTCCTGCTTTGGTGTGCTCTGCAAGGGCTTGAACTTTTGCCAACGCTCATGATGGACTCACCCGCATTCATCCTCAGCACCTTGATTCGCATCAAACAATGGTCACGCCTCAAAGAAGATGCAAATGACAGTCCACTCACCAGGCGACTGAAAGCACGATTTAACTCCATTCCAGAAGAGGCGATAGAGCGTGCCAATGTCGGCAGAGCCGTCGCCTACCTAATTGATGGTGGCATTTGCCTATGGTTTTATCCCCCAGTTCAAGGTGGTTGGGTAAATCTTCCTCTGCTTGCAGCCGGTGCGTGGGACTACCTCGACTGGGGCAACATCTTCAACGCCTTTGGCACGCTGTTTGCCGTCGAATTGGTCTATCAGGCTTACAAATTGGTGGTGAGCGTCGCAACCAACCACTTTGCCAATAACTAATCCTCTCCTAAATCCCAGCAGTCACGGGGCAGCAATGCCCCTTTTTTGGAAGCAAAAACGATGCAAAGTCTTACACCAAAAGAGATTGAAGCTCTGTTAGAGCTTGAAAGAACAGGAAAACTAACCCCCGAACTGGTTTATCAAAGGGCTGCACTGCGTCAATTGCAAAGCCAGGACAACTATGTGTTTTCAGCCATCAAGCATCTAGCAGTTGGTGCAGTAGCTGTCTTTTTCGGAGGCATGGGGATAGCCCCCATCTTTGCGGGGCTACTTGCTTACAACTGGTATCAGACCTACAACAAGCGTGCTGAATCACGTCGCAGAATCGTTGCAGGCGATTTTGTAGACCTGTTGGATGAGAGCGATCGCAAGGCATACGAAGAAGACTCGAAACACTATCAACTATCTGCAACGGTTCCAGTCAAGGCAATTGCGGCTCCTGAGCCCACCGCGATTACTCCGGTTGTGGTGAGCCACCCACAGCCGGTGCAACAGCCAATTGTCAGCACACCCACACCTGCACATGCTCAGCAGTCGCAACAACCAGCAGTTGCTAATCCATTTGACGCAACAGTTCTAGACACCCCTGCTGAGGAGGTCAAGGAGGAAAAAGCTGTGGAGTTGCGATCGCCCGTAGATCACCTGATTGGCTCTCGTCTGCGTACCTCGCTGATTGTCAGTGTCAGCGGTGGTGGCAAAGATATTGTGCTCAGCAACGTATTGCGGCAATTGATAGCCCAGAGGCCAGGGTTCAAATTCTTTGTGATGGACTGCAAAGATGACCCCAAGGAAACGGCCTACTATGCAAATCTGCCTAACACGACTCTCTATCGCAAGAACCTCGCGATCGCTACCTGGAGAGAGGCTAAGGACTGGATTGAGGGCTGTTTAGATGAGTTTTTGAGCGTACCTGAGATGGCAATCCTCATCTGTAACGAGGGCACTGAGGTACGCACACACTCACGCCGCTATGTAGAAGCGGTTAACGCCCTAGTGAGCACAGGTGATAGCCGTCAAAAATACGTCTTTGAAGCAGGGCAAAGTGCTCACACTGATGACCTTAGAGTCAATGGTGCAGCTCGCTCTAGATTCAGACTTCTCATCATTGGATTGAGGGGAGAGGAAATGCAAATTGAGGCGGTTTTAGCTGCCAAATTTGTGGCTGATTCGGCTCGAAATATGGCAGATATCAAAGCCAAAATGGACGAATCTCCAGTCAGTCGCTGCTGGTGTGATGGGCAGCATTGGTATGCAATGCCATCCCTTGAAAACCACTCTGGATACAACCGAGACACGCGCTCTCAAGTTGACAATCAACCCACTGCAAGTGCTTTCAGCTTGCCCGACGATGCAGAGCTTTTTGAGAGCACGGAGCTACAGCCTAAAGTGAGCGAAGGTGAGCCAACGATTGAAGAATCACTGCTGTCTTGGTTCTCTAAACGCTCTGGGCAAAAGCACAAAGTTAGAGACATTGTGATGAGCAAGGCCAAGGGATTGGTTGGGGTTAGTTCTGAAGATCTTTCTGTGTATCTTGATTTGCTTGTGGCAGAGGGCAAGCTTACCAAGCAAGAAGATTTTTACTATCAGAAACTTAACTCTATTGGGTGAACTGTTGGGTTGTTGGGTTGTTGGGTAGACCCCCAGAAAGGGTTGTTGGGTAACGACCCAACAGGCAACCCAACAACCCAACAGCACTTACCCAACAAATTTACCCAACAACCCAACAACCTACCCAACAAGCCACCCAACAAATTTCAATGCCCAACAAAGGGCTAATAAACTATCAACATTAAGGTTTACGGCAATGCCTAAATTTATGAGCTTTGGGGTTGATGCAACCCCTGTTCAAGCAACTCGAAAACAGGTCTTTTGGATGGTAGATTTTCTCTTACCTGGTTCGGTCAAAGAAGGAATGACCTTTGAGAAAAGCAAGCAAATTGAAGGGAGATATTTGATGGGCTTTTATGCCGATCCAATCCCCGGTGATTTTATTGACTGGGGTGGGTATCAGTGGCGGGTAATTTCCCGCTGGATGAGTGCTTCGAGATATAACACCAGAGACAAAAAAAGCATCCCGCTTGTAAACGTTGAATTTATCGGAGAAAGCGATGGCTTCTAAATTTTCAAGCCTTTTGACCTCGCTGATATTACTGTGGCTAGGAATTACCTGTCTTCAAGTTGGAAGTCGCACCCATTATCCGATTGCTAATTCAGCCGAAACGCGATCGCTATCAAATACAAATCAGGCGATATTTGTTGACCTAAGCGATCGCCAGCTTTGCTACCTAAGCCGCTGTTACCCCATCGGCATCGGTGCCCCAGAGACGCCCACCCCTACGGGCACGTTTCAAGTTATGAGAAACATTTCTGCTGACCCTGAACTGCACTTAATGCCGGTTCTGGCTTTTAAGGATGGAGGCTACAACTATGAGCGCAGGCTACCGATTGTGTATTCCATTCACACCATGAGCACTGGGTTAAAGGATGGTAGTCAGGGATGCATTATTACTGAGCCGCAGGTCAAGCGTTGCTCCTCAGAATGGCTCCAGATGGAACTCCGCTGATTATTCGTCAGTAACCATGCCTAAGATCTAAGGGCGCGATCGCCACAGAAAAGCTTTAATCAAATCCGCAACGATCAAAGAAATTTTGCGGATCTACCATAGGCAAAAACAAGCCCCTGACCACTTAGATCAGGGGCTTTGCTTAGAGTCCACCACGATAAACAAATCGAATTATTTCAATCCAAACTGAGCTAGGGTAACGACCTTACCGCCTTGAAAGGTTACGTTCATATTTGAGCCGTTCGGGTTCTGCCACATGTAAACCACAGTTACGGGCACATTGGGCATTTCAACGCGGCTCATCTCAGTACCTTTGCCCAAAACCTCCTCAACCTGATCTTGGGTCATGCCAGCTTTGATTTGATTGTATTTTTCAAGCGTGATTTCACTGGCGGTGGGACTGGGACTGGAGGAAGTAGGGGCTGTAGAGCCGGAGGATGTGGAAGTAGGGGTAGGAGCGGCACACCCAGCAAGCAGGGAAACCGCTGCAAACGCAAGCAAAAATCTTTTCATGGTGGTAGTGAACAAAACGCTTCTTTCAAAATGCCCTTGTATTCATAGGGTTTAACAGGTGGCAGTCATGAAGTATTGATGAAGTTGGGCGATCGCTACTCATCAAAAGCCTCAGCCAAATCTTCTAGTGTGCATTGATAAATCTCCATCAGTTTCAAGGTCTCCCTAAACGTCAATCGGGGCGCGTAGAGCCTGCGCTCCCACTCCGAGACAGTCCCGACCCTTTTGCCCAAAGCGATCGCCACCTGTTGCTGCGTTAAACCTACTCGTTCGCGCAACAATTTTGGCGTGATTTCTTCACCACCTAATCTCATACAATGCAAATAAGACGGTGCACCGTTAGCGGTCTACCGTCTATCTCCCAAAAACAACGACGGGCAGCCCGACCCTGGAAAAGTTGGCTGCCCGTTGAAAATCATCTCAAATGCATTAGCGTCTGTCAGCACATATCGTCAAACTCATTACGCAACTGTGCGGATTTGCGATCGCAATTAGTATCAATGTACTAATATTGTTGTTTCAGTTTAAACGGAGATGTGACGACCGTCACCAGCTCGATTAAAAGGGTGCTGCATAATACTGCTTCTCGACTCGTATAAACACTAATGCACTCAGGGAGAATACTGAGGCAATATTAAGGGTGTGCCTCCTTTTAAGTTGTTCAATCTTTGCCCTTGCATGTGTCCTGAATCGTCCCAAGTCCCTGCGTTGCAGAGGCTTTTTGAGCATCTGATCGCAATATTCCTAGACAAGCTGACCGCAGCTCAACGTAAACTCTTGCGGCAAAGCGATTGCCCTCCCTACTATTCTTCCGCTCGTCAAGCCATTGTCTTTGAGTGCGAAGATGAATGGGTTTTTGACGCCATCAGTCAGCAAGAAGATCTAATCGTAATAGCAAAAAATTTAGGTGTTCGGGTTGAGGCCGTTTTCGTTGCCGAAGCGATGGAGCAAGAGCAGCCTGAACCCGATCAAGTCTGACCCGTGGGTCGGCGAGTGGTACGAATTAAATCGTGCAGCTCTGCAACCGTCCAAAGTTCTTTGGTGACTTTGGTACTGTAGAGTGCTTTAGCAATTGCCTCCAGCTCTTCGTTGCTCGCTAGCGACGGATTGTTGGCCAGGGTCTTTAGCCTGCTTTCGCTAAGACCAGACGCCACAATGAATTTATCCCCTGACTTTTGCAAACCTCCTGCAATCATGGAGCCGACCGACATAGTAACCCCCTCTTGGCTGTTTCTAGATATATACGTTTTCTTATACTTAACATCTTGAGTATTTAATGCTACATCAACAGGGCGTTCAATTGCGGGAACGCCAGCAGCTTGAGCCAAACGGCGTACGCCAATCGCGATCGCCGCTTCAACATCCGTCAGTGGGGCCGACTGCATTAGTAGCTTCAGGTTAGCTACTGAATCATTACTGGGTTCATTGCCCGTCTTCAAGTAAAACCAAAGCTGTTCAATTGACCAGCCCGCCAAAGACGCCAATGTAGTGAGGTGTTTTGGTGCAATTTTTGATGGACTAGTGCGAGCAATCGGATTGTTTTTTGATCCGATCCAGTACCAAAGATTTTGGGTTGTCATGTCAAAACGGGCAGCAAACTCATCACGAGTTTCGCCCAACCCTTCCATTAAATGTCTTGCCAGCCTTGCAAATAGCAATCGCTGTTGTTCGTCGGATAAATCCATTGAGCCAATCAACCAAGTGCTTTTGGTTTACACAAACGGTAGCACGGCAAATATTAGGATTAGAGCAAAAACATTTGCCTTTATTGACAAAAAGCTTTTGCTTTTCTAAGCTAAGTGAATTAGTCGATTGGTAGATCTGAAATGAAAACCAACCCTCAAGTACTTCTAAGTCAAGAAATTCACCGAAAGCTAAAAGTTTTTGCAGCTCTTAGCGGACGGGAAATGAGAGAGGTTGCCAGTACCGCTATTGATGAATACATCGAGCGCAACTCTCAACCCCAGCCGATCGCCAAAGCTTCCTAATCACAACAAAAAGCCGCTCTCCCTTTAGCACTGGCTGAGCGGCTTTTTGTCTCACACGGAGACACAAATGATTGAAGTTCAAGCCACAACAATAACACACGATCGCTCACACTCTTCCCACCAAAAGATTGAAACCCTTTTGAGCGGCAACCTGAGCGACTGGAACCGCAAGTATTTGCTTTGGCTCAAATGCCGAGACGAGCCAACGACTATCAGCCTTGAGGAAGCCCAAACGATCGCCCTAATCGACGAATTACAACGGAGTGAGGCGGCGCAATCATGAGCAGACTCAGCAGCAGCGAATTTGAGCATCAGTGCGATTGTGCCCTTGTGATAATCACTCAGAGCCCAGGCATCACTAAGCCCAGGCTTGACGTGAAGCTGGGTTGCAGCCGCGCTATCACTGACCGCACTCTCACCCACCTTTTTGAAAGAGGTGAAATCCGGCTGGGCTGCGATCGCTTTTCCAGCAAAGTGCATCCAGAGATCAGAGCTTGGGCGATTGATTATGAGCCTGGAGTGCGAGACAGCAAGCTGTTTCGCGCCGCCAAGCCTCCTGAGCCTTGCAAAACTTACTTTGACCCCAGCCTGATTAGTGCAACGCCACCACAGCGCAACTCAGTGGCAAAACCCAAACCTTCTCCCACCAAACCTGCCATGACACAACCAGAGCCGATTATTGATCGCCTCAGTCAGTTTGATGTGGCTACCGAGCCACAGCTCTCACACAAAGCAAAATCCACTGCTGACGAGATCAGAAAGAGAGTGATTGAAGCGATCGCTGCCCTAGAGAAATCAGGGGCAAAAATAACCCTTGAAACTATCCGCAAAAAAGCAGGTGTAGGGCGCGGAGTCTTTTACGAGGCAGAATTTAGCGATTTGAAATATCGAGCCGATCATGCGATTGCTCAATATCGAGAACGGATCAAAACAGAGGCAGAAACCAAATCCGCAACACCCCCAACTCCTGTTGCGGAAACCAAAGAAACAGAAGTTTGGGCACTGAGACAAAAAATTGCCGAGCTAGAGCATCGATGCCGTGAACTGGAATCTACTAAGCCATCCGCCGACGAGAAAACTGCGATCCTAAAGCGCATTGAGAATCACATCTCAACCTTGAGAGCCACCCTCAAACGCCTTGAAGAGTCACGGAAGCAGCTAGATGCTGATGAAAAAGCCTGCCTACTCAAACTCCACGCTCTGCACGAACTTTATGAGTTAGAGACAGGCGATCGCCCACCTGTTGACCTGGAGATGGTTGTAGCAAATCCCTCCAATGGCAATGGCAAACACGCGATCGCGGTTGGAGGTGCGGCATGACCAACAAACTCTTAGACCTTCTTAAGCAATGGGCAGACCTACAACCTGATTCGTGCAAGTTCGACAAGCATCTACCAATCGCCTGGATTGGTTTCGATCGCTACCCCATTTATTACAAGGGGGACTTGAGCTGCGAGAACTGGGCGATGCTTCAGGAGATGGTTCAGCACGCGATCGCCTCTCAGGAGGGTTGGTGCTTCATTCTGGAGATGGTTTTAGATCTGAACGACGAACCTAAATACAGCGCGGATGTGTGGCGCAAAGCTGAGGAGCCATCTCTCAGCAGCGAACCTCAAGACGAACCAGCGATCGCCCTTCTGATTGCATATTTAGAGGCCCTGAAAGCAACTGCGATCGAAACCAATGCAGTGGTGGAGGGTAGTGCGGCATGAGCCAACAACCTTACGAGTCAACCACTACTTACTTTGTTGAGATCCCAGAATTGCTGCAACAACGGCTGTTTGCTCATCAACAGCGCAACCCCGATCTAGATGGGGATGCAATCATCTGCTGTGCTTTGGATCGCTACCTTTCGCTTGAAGAAGCGACTAGCACCCCCACATGCGTCTACTGCCACTCAGCAAACTTGCTGCCTTCCAGAGAACAAACCATCTGTGGCTACTGCGGCTTGATTCAGCCCACAGAGCCAGATTGCATGGTTATTCCTCAAGACTTATTCAATGAACTGCTGGTGGCTCTAGAAGCTTGGTCTAAGGTTGCTCCTGAGAATCAAGTTGAGCGGTGCTCGCACATCAAAGCATGGGCGACTGAATACGCCCCTAGCTCTCCCTCCTAGACAACGCCCTGGCTTAGGCAACTGAGCTGGGGCCTTACTTATTGGCTCGTGATATGACGTTTCATTCGATTCCTGAAAATGACCCGTTTTTTAACCTCTTCCCCTATCGCTACGATTTTCTATTTGCGCCACATTCCAAACCCCTCGAAGCCCCACAGTGGCAGCGTGAAGATCGTTACCCCCTATCAGATCGAATGCTCAAGGCTGGAGAGCACCTCTACGGAGTTTCTTTCAGCTCAAAGACCAACTACCTGATGCTCGACATCGACTGGGGCAGCTACTACCACCCCAGACGCGATCGCTTTGCCATCTCCCGAATCATTGAGGCACTCGAAACAATTGGCATCACCAGCTTTGTCCCTGTCACCAGTTCCTACAGCAATGGCATCCATCTGTATTTCCCCCTCTCAAATGGGCAATCGAGCTGGGAGCTGGCTTTGGTGGTTCGTCACCTGCTCGAATGCAAAGGCTTAAAGGTGGCAGATGGCCTCCTAGAGACATTCCCCAATGTCTGCAACTACGACATCGAAAAGCAATCCTTTGCTAAATACAAAGCCCACCGCTTGCCCCTCCAGGCAGGCAGTTACTTGCTCACCGATAACTGGGCATTGAGCTGGGATAGCCCCGCTGAGTTCGTGAAGCAGTGGCAGTTCTGCCAAGCGCGAAATGTCGTTGACGAGGAGGAGTTTGAGCGACTCCGAAAGATTGCCAATACCAACTATCGCCGGATTGGCTACAAGGGTGAGAAATTTCTGAGCGACCTCGATACCGAGATCGAACCGGGGTGGACTGATTTTGGGCAGACCAATCACCTGCTGGGCCGGATCACGCTGAGAGAGTACATCTTTCGCCACCGGATTGATGGCGGTGAGCCATTAACGGGCGATCGCCTGGTTGCTCAAATCGTCAAAGTTGCTGCCTCGCTTCCCGGATACAACCGCTATTGCAGGCACAAAACTGAGATTTGGTCGAGGGCCACTGACTGGGCAAGGTGCGTTGAGAACTCGAAATACTACCCCTACGGACAAACTCCCACTCGCAAGGCAGAGCAGAAGAAAGTTAAGCCCACCTGGACGAAGTGGAATGACTTTCTCAAGGCAAGGGCGATCGAGCGCATCTGTTTTGCGATCGCTGATCTGCTCAACCAAGAGCGGTTTCCAGCAGGCATCACCGATAGATTCAACATCTTGACCGCCGAATACGGCTTTTCAGGAGAAACCCTCTACCATCACCTGGATCTGTGGCACCCCGAATACATCGGCAGACCCGCAGAGGTTGAGCCTGTGGATAACCCCCCCGCGCCCCCCCAGTGTTTATCAGAAAGCCTATTGGTCGCTGGCGTTGGAGCGCCGCGCCCAAATGCGGCTAAAAGCTTATTGCCTAGTGATGGCCGTAAACCCGCATTGGATGTGGTTCAGGAGTGGTTTAAGGGGTGGGATTTGGATGGATCAGGGTGTAATAGCCCATCTGGTGGAGGTTTCAGCGATTTAAGCCAGATTTTAGAGGCTTGGAAGCGATCGCCTCAGTCCGCTGACTACGGAGGAGGGGGGATATATGGCAATCATCACCAGGGAAAAGCACCTGATCGACACCTTTGTGAACCTCCAATGCCTGCTGATTGAGCACGGCATGGCAGAGCGTTCGGGTCGGAACCTTCTAATCCTTGACGAGCGGGTGACACAGTGGGCGATCGCAGCCCTCAGTCGCAATCCCAACTACTCAATCGAAAGCATCCTTACAGCCTTGCAAGAACGCCCACCAGAACGGCATTGGGTTTATTTCCAAACCCGACTACCTGAAGAAGCCTTGAGAGCTTTAGAGCGCAAATTAAGCCAAGCACAACGACCGGAAAAACCGATGGAGGTGCCCAGTGAAACAACCTGAACCGCTTGTTTTTAATCCCGCTGATGAGGCGCTCTACTACCGCTCAAGTGCTCCCAAAGGTTGCATCCCACTGGCTTTAGAGCAACTGCAAAAGGTGAGGGCGATCGCTGGCACCAACGTCAAAGTGATTTGCAGTGGCAACTCAATTCTGGTGTCTGGAGATCAGCACCGGCTCATGGTGAGAGTGCCAGATGAGCTGAGGTCAGCGGCGATCGACTTTGCCAGGTTCTTTGATGGAGTACTGGTTGAAGGGGAGGTGAAGCTGTAATGCCGATGGAGCGCGATCGCTACCCCAAAAACTGGGATGAAATAGCCCTCAAGGTCAAAGAGTCGGCTGATTGGAAATGTCAGCAGTGCGATCGCCCTTGTCGTCGTACTGGCGAAGATCTAGGCGATTTCATTAAGCAGATTCAAGGCTGCAATCATTCCTCTCTTGATTGGGTGAATCAGACAGCAGTTTCAACGATCTGTGAGCATCCTGCTCGGTTCGTTCTCACCGTTGCCCACCTGGATCAAGATCCCAGCAACAACGACCCTAGTAACCTCAAAGCTCTGTGTTCTGGTTGTCATCTGAAGCACGATGCCCCATTTCGAGCGGCAAATACCAAGGCAAAGTTAGAGCGTAAAGGGCAATTAAGTCTTGACATGCTCACCCCTCCTAAGCCCGCTGGGAACGGAAAAGACCCAACACGAATTCAATTACCAATTCGGGGGGGCTAAATGATCCAACTTGACCTACTCAGCTACGCTCTGACCCCAGAGGAAGCCGCCGAGACACCACCACAACCCAAGTCGCCCATCAACAGACATGAAATCGCCTTTTACGAAGCTAAAGCCTCTGTGTATCTGCGATTCATGAACAACATCATGGCGAGCAGCCGGTTGCTGCCACACGTAAAGCGACACGAAATTATCCGCCTGCACCAATTGCGATCGCAGGCATTAGCAAGAGTTAAGGAGCTAGAAGAGTAATGAAAATCATCACACTGCACCAACCCTGGGCAAGCCTGGTAGCCCTTGAGCTGAAGCGATACGAAACCCGGCATTGGGCGACTGATTATCGCGGACCGCTGCTGATTCATGCAGCCAAACGGGTAATGGGATTTTCCGAACGACAGCTCTACCTATCTGCGATTGAAGATGGACGCAAATTAGGACTCGGCCTTCCCCCCGAAAAGGTTCCTTTTGCTGAGCAGTTACCGCTGGGCTGCATCGTGGCGATCGCTGATTTAACCAAATGCTCGCAGATGATGAATCTTCCGGGGATTGTGGTTGGTTGGTTTGAAGCAGACCCTCCAGAAGGATTCACAATCATTCAAGACAAAAGTGCTTTAGAGCAAGCAGTGGGTTTATGGGAACCGGGACGCTACGCTCTTCAGCTCGACAGCGTTCGATCGCTCTCCGAACCCATCCCTTTCAAGTCTCGCCAGGGGAAGCTATTGGATGCCCCTGCTGACATCGTTGCTCTGGTTAATGAGCAGCTCAAGGAGGTGGCGTAGTGGTTGCACCCCAAATTGAACTAAAGGTGGGTAATGATATCGACCCATCTCATAACGGTTATCAGATAGGCGATCGCGTTTGGCATAGCACCCAAGAGTATTTCCTGTGTGCTGGGAAAAAGTACCTCTACGGCTGGGTTCAAAGCGTTAGCACAGCCGAAAACCGCAAAAAATACGCCATTCCCGATTCATCTTTGGAGACAAAATACTCAATCCGGTTTGACCCGAACGACTTACAGATTCAAAACTGGTACAGCGCGGATGTTTTGGCTAGATGTGACGAGTTTATAGAGGGCGATCGCATTGAGGGCTGGCACACCAACAGCAGCAACGGCGATCGAATCAGGCTGCGTGGCACTGTTGATGCTTTGGGTAAAACCGTGATAGCCATTTTCCCAGATGAGGATCAGGAGGGGTATAGGGTCACTCGGCACAGATGGGTAAATGGAGAACAAAAGCCCACAAGCTTTGTAGAAAGAGCTACTGCTAACCTGCTGGAGCCTCTTAATCCATTGCTTGAGCCTGGGGCTGAAGCGGTCGAAGCGACTGAGACAAACAGCAAGGATAAGGGGAGTGCCTTTGCCGAAGCTTACGAAGCCGAAGCGCAGGCGATCGCAGAAATTGAGTCACAGCCAGCGATCGCTTGTATTGACCAGCAAGCTCTTGAATCTTTTGCGAAGCTAATCTCTTGCGATTTGCTAACCAAAGACAAAGTTAGAGGCACTTTCAGTTGGGACGATCGGGAGTGGGTTGCAACTGGTGGACGAGGATCGGGCAGTGCTATTGCATATGAAGCGGTCTGGGCATCTTCTGTGGTCTCGCTAGAGGAATGGAAGGAGCCTACCTACAGCCACAGCAACCTACCGCGTGACGGCATAAGCGGATCGATTACCCGCAAAGGGCAACTAATCTCGCACAAAAAACGGCGTCTAGTGCTGACAGGTGAAGAGGTTGAGTTTCGTGCAGGAGACGCGATCGCCCCTTCTGTGCGCCATTCAAAGCCAAAGTTTCAGCAGGGGCAGCAATTGATTCTTAAGCGCAGCATACCCCCTTTACTTGAAGGTAGCTCGGTGGTTGTGCTTAGCAGAGAAAGAAGCCAGGATGACTACCTTTACGAAGTTACAGGCAGGAAGGGTAAGGTTTGGGCTTATGAATCCGATCTCGATAATAACCAGATCGCTATTATCGAAACCCCCACCCAATCGATAACAACGCTCGACACCCTCATCACCGAAATCAACACCCTCTTTGGCAACCTAGAAGAAGCCGAGGAAGTTGCTGAAAACGCCGCGCAATCCGCCTTTAGCTTTGCCCTGGAGATTGGGCACAAACTGATCAAAGCTAAAGCTGAGTGTGGGCACGGTAATTGGGAAGCTGCCCGTGCTCAAATCAAATCCCCCCGGTCTGGCAATCCGCTGCCCAGCTCCACTGCAACTCTGTATCAGCGGATGGCAAAACGGCAGAAGGAGTTAGAGCAGGCAAGGGTCTGCACCCTCCGTGAAGCGGCTGCATTGCTCAAGAGCGATCGCTCCCTCAAATCCGCAACGGAAACACCCACCGCTCCAGCAGTGGTTGAGCGCGATTTGGTCAACTCGCTGGAGGAACTGAAAGAGCGGTTTGACGCAAACCAAGCGGCGGCTGAAAAACGATCACAGGAGCAGGGGTCGGAAACCTTTCGCTATTGCAGGCTTTGGTTGGACAACTTTGGTGCCGTGGGCGAACTGTTTGCAATAGAAGACCTGGGAGAGGTAAAAGAGGGCGATCGCGTCACGGTCCCACATGGCAGATACGAAGGGCGATCGGCTGTAGTTAAGCAGATTTACGAGGGTGATGACGTAACAGAGATCGCCTCTACAGCGGCTGGTCATCGGGTCCCACTCACCTTTAAACCCTCTATCACTCCGGAGGAGTTCAACCAGGAGATGAGCAGGGGTTGGGGTGCATCGGGTAAGAGCTGCTACAACTGCGATCGCAAAAAATTAGGCGGTGACGGCAGCACTTACACCTGCATGGCAGGGCAGTTTGAAGGCGATCGCCCCTTGAGATCTGATTGGGCAACCGAACGCGGCGGCTGCATGGCGTTTGAGCGGCCCATTGATTTTGCGGGAGCGGATATCAAGAAAGCGATCGTCGCGCATGGGGCAAAAGAGGTGGCGATGGCAGCTCTAAAGGCTTGCAGCGAGGCAGAGAAAGCTGAGATTGGCAACTGGTTACTTGATTGGACATAGGAGCTTTTATGCAATTACCCAACTTTGAGCAAATAGGCAAAATCCTTGATGAAGCTGAGCCGATTGAAATGGCAATCATGCCATTTAGAGCCTTTGTGTTGGTCGGACAGATCCAACTCGCTCTAAGACATCCGCAAAACCGAGGACCGTCCGCAGATGTAGCCAGAGATATGGCAATAAGGCTTCAGGCAAGGCTGGGGCAAATCCACCCGGCGATCGCTGAAGCCCTAGAACACGGCTGGCATCCAGAGTTCGACGTGTCCGATGAGGAGTTTAAAGCCTTGCAAGATAAGCAGCCGATCTTTGAAGAGGAAGTGGTTTTTGAAGGAGAGCAATGCCCTGACTGTGGCAGCATTAACACCGCCACAAGTTTCCATGCTCCTAGCTGGTGGCAATGCGGTGATTGTCAAACTGCATGGCAAACAGAGGAGGCTGAATGATCTACTACCTCGCGGTTGGCAAAACGATTCTGGTTGCCTACAGCCAACGGCAGTTGAGCAATCTGCTCGAACGATACCCGCAAGCCCAAATTATTCAGCCAGTTAGGAAAGGAGACGATCGCTAATGTGCATTCTCAAAATCGATGTATCTGACGAAGACCACAAATTTCTACACGTTGAACTCAATGCCGCATCTGAAATGAGTTTTGATGTGCTCATTGTTCCAGATGGCAGGAGTGGTAGACACGATCGCCAGCTTGAGCGCATCTGCGCGATCGCCCCAACCATCCTTAGAGCAGACGCAGCAGTAATGGAAATGGCAGATGGGGATTTAGAGAGAGCACCCGATCCAGCCGACCTCAAAGCGATAAAAGCCTTTTTCAATTTCTACATTTTCAAAAACGTAGATCTGCCGTTGCTGGAGAACCTGACCCGACGAGTCGATCGCAAATACACCCCCGAAGAACTGGAGGAAGCATTCGACGGAACCGTTGACATGTGCATCGATTACGACTCTTTTGTTCAAAGCATGGAGGGCGATCGCCATGATTAAGTTCACCGCTCAAAAAGAGGATGGAGGGACACTCTACGGCTTCGGGCTATCAGAAGCCAACCTGAATCGTTTGCAGTTCAACGACGAGCCGATTTTCTTTGATTTCGGCTATGCCAATCACCCCAACCTGTTTGGGCTGATCATGTACTGCCATGAATACAGCACCCCTGAAGCGATCGCAATGGCTAGAGACAATGAAAAGCTGCTACAGCTAATCGACGAGTCGCAGAAGTTTCTCAAACAGAAGCTGGGTGAGGCGATCGTCGCTGACGCCTCAACTGAAACCCTCTCCTATTTCATGGAGGCTTGCAGGGCAATGGAGCACGCAGGCAATAACTTGGGCGATCGCCGCTACTACCCGGATAGCCCTGACGTGATTCATGCCATTGCTAGAGAGGCGATTGCACCTGTTGAAAAGCGCATTGAGAGCATGATTGAGCGAATTGAAGGCAAATTGGGAGGCGATCGCCCATGACCCACGAATCCCCGCGACAATTACTCAAGCGCACAGCGAAAGAGTACCGCGATCGCAAGCTCCTGCTCAAGCAAATTCTTGAGGCGGCAAAACCCACTCAAAAGGGCTATTTAGTGCCAAGTGAATTGATTGAAAAACTTAGACAGCTAACCGATGCTGCTTGACTAATTGCTCTATCACGCAGGTAAACAAGATGACTTATTTCATAAAAAACAATGGTGAAGTAATGACAGCTCAGGAGAAACGTGAGCAATACCCAGATGGAAGGTGCCCACTATGCCTTGAAAATCATGGATGGGAAGCTGGCGTAGTGGTTGATGAAGATGAATCTGAGTACATTGTTGAGTGCGTTAACTGCAACACTGTTTTCCCAGTCGAGGAATAATGCCAGGAGGCGGACTTGAACCGC
>JANRJA010000152.1:0-5003 GCA_033764315.1 Oculatellaceae cyanobacterium bins.114 | reverse complement strand
AAATTCGCTCGCTTTCAGTCCTGTTAAGCTTTGTAGTACTTGTGGTTTGTTTTGAACTTGCTCGTAAGACAGCATTCTAAGCCCCGCAGTTTACCCTCAACCTTTTTCTACTAATCTAGCTATTTCCGATTAAGTTTATTGCATTCAGACCCATTTGCAAGGTGTTTTTCGAGTGGGAGTGTACTGAATGACAGGTGCTTTTTTGGGTTGATTTAATTGCTCAAAGCGATCGCTTAACCAATCAAATCCCTTCTTCAAACAAGTGGGACAAACTTCACCGCAATACTTGCCCTGATCATTGCAAACAATAATTTTTGCCTCAGTCATTGGAAACAACCGATTACAAATCAAGCATGACTGTTTTTGAAACGGAACATGATTACACTCAATTTGAAGTTGCATAAATTTTTGGCTTTGAAGTTTAAAATCTGCTCAGGCTCGACTCGCGGTTAGTGCTTTATGTGTTCTACACGTGTTCTAACGATAGGGATTCAACCCTTTATTGGCGTCTGGCTTGAGACTGAACATAGATACTTTAAGAAACACTTTTGTTGAGTTCTGCTCTCATCTCTCACCCCGTCTCTCACTTTACTTAAACCTTTAAATTGCACATCGCGTTATTCTTGTAAATCAGATTTGTCCTATCAAGATCCGTTGATCAACCATTGCACAGCTTCACGGGCGATCGCCTCTGGCACGATGTGAGGGCCATCAAATTCTCGGTAAACCACTGCATAGTCTTTTCTCTGTAACAACATGACAATGCGACGACTACATTGATCAATCGGCAATACAGCGTCTCGCTGACCATGCGCAATAAAGATCTGAGGTTTACCTACTTGATCAATAGGTGCCATAAAACCTGGTGAAAACGCCAGGATATGGGTAAACAAATCGCCATTGGTGATGCCAACGGAGAGGGCGTAGGAGGCTCCATCTGAAAAACCTGCGATCGCCACTTGATTTGGGTTAATTGTATAGTGAGTAAAGGTTTTTGCCAGGGCTTGATCGATAAAGGCAATGTCAGGGCCATAGCGACTGATAATGACATCCCAAGTTTTTTGACGAGAGTCAACGGCTAACACAAGAACTGAGAAGAGATCGGCCCAAGATTGAAGGATTCCTAAACCCTCTTCTGCATCTCCTCCTGCTCCATGCAACATCAGCAGCAAAGGGGCAGGGCGATCGGGGTGATAGGTGGCAGGCACATAGAGCCAACCGTCTCGTTGGTTGCCTAGATTGAGAGGATGCAACCCAGGCGTTCCTTCCGTTTTTGAAGGCGGCATTGAGTGGGACTGCAACCGTCCTGTACTGGTTAAATTAAGTCGTTTCACCTTCCTGCCTCAATAGAATCCTCGATTAATCCTCAATTAAACTGTAGCAATCAGTTGAGAAAACTAACTTAAATCATCTGTGTAGTCAATCAACCCTCCCAAATAGTTTCCTTTTGGGCTAACAAGTTGTTGAATTACCCCAATTAGAGAAATATTTATCTGGCGATTGACATAAAATTGAACACAATCATTGTGAACTTCATGCTTAACAAACTCTGAGATAATGATTGCTTTAAGTGAGTGAATACTCAAGTATTTTTTGAGTTCTTCTAAAGAATAGTTAAAGTCACTATAGTAATCCCAAATGGGTTGTAAGAAGCGCACCCCAACGGGGTGCGCTTCTTACAACTCCCTAATCGCACAAATGATTTAGGACTGCTATAAAATTGCAAATAATATAAGTTCCTTCACCTGAAAGACCGCGTGAGGTTTTGATCAAATCAGGAAATTGAGGGGGCAGCAGAATCTGAGCCAGATCGATCTGATCGAGATGATAGGTTTGATAACTCGGACAAGGGGTACCTAACTCAGCAAGGGGTATGGCGGACTGATGATCACATCAGCCACCTTGTCACCCAACACGGCTTCTCCTAAGAATATCCACCCACAGCGCAGATCTAAAATTACCAAAGGAATGAGGTTTGATTAAGTAAGTCTGTACTGAATCAAGACTGTGAAGCTTCAGTTAGTCCTTATCCCCCAGTACATACCCAGCAACACATGTAGAGCAGGATTTTGAGTCCAGATCCCCTTCTGCCGTTTTGGGAGAAGAGGTTAGGAGATGAGGGCAAAATTACAAAACTAGGATGTACCCATTTAGTCTTATTAAATTGGGCACAACCGTTGGAGAAGTCTCCTTAACTGTTGTCCATCTTCTAGATAGGTAACGTATTCATTGTCGCCCACTTGGAAATCTTTTCCTTCGAGTTCTCTGCCATACCGTTCTGCCATGATCAGAATCGGAACACGGCTATCAAGGTTTGCATTTTGGCGGATTTGCCGCCCGATCCCCATTAGTTCATCAATGGTTTGCCCAACATGGTTAATCAAAATCAGATCAAACTGTTCCCGTCCGCCTTGGGTACGTTGTATCGCATCAGCTTGATCAACGGCAATTATCACTTGATAGCCCCAAGCTTGCAGATTATATTTCAGCACAGGTCGAACATCTTCATCCGATTCAAGGACGAAAATGCGTGGAACGGCTGCAGGAGAAGTCACTTCAATTGGCATAAATGACATGGGATATATTAAGGAACTGGATTAATTACGCTGGTATTAATCCAACAACAAAAGAACTGACATTAAGTGGGTTTCGATTACGCTCAACCCACGCACAACTGCGATCGACCTGCGCAGGTAGTATTCTAAAAGTAATGATTTTGGAATAGCCAGAATGGATTTGCTCTTGGGTTTTAAGTAACCACCGAGGCAAGCGTTGCTCTAATGTGTGCAACGAGTTGTACTCTGCCGTTTGCGAGACTTGCGCCAGAAATATTTGCGTATAGGGTAATAACAAATCGCGCAGTGCTGCGTCGCGCTCTAACCCTTGTCTCACCACCGCAGCACCCATCTTCATGGCATTGCCTGCAATTTGCACCACATATTGGGTTTGGGTGATTGAGCTTTGCTTCATAAAAGCATTGATCCCCAAAACTTCACGATTGCCAACGATACCGACTTCTGCCGTTGCGCCATCTTGCATCGTGATCGAGAAAAGACAATTGATTGGAAAATAGAGATCGATCAACAGCTCACCAAGTCGGTGAATCATAGTGCCTTGTTCTAATGAGACAAGCTTGAGATGAGGTGCAAATCGCTCAAAAACATTAGAAGGGAGGACAGCCAATATTTGATTTTCAGCGGTCATAAGAGCCTTAAAGGATTAGTAGAGCGGCTCTTTGTAGAACACATCCCATCAGAACAATGGAGAGTCATGAAGCTATTGTCATTACTTGAGTTGCTCCCATAAGACAATTGACAGTTTCAATTAATTGGTCAATGTTTAAGGGCTTAGATAAGTGTTTGTGAAATCCAGCGGCAAGTGACTGAACCCGATCGCACTCTTGTGTGTAGGTGGTTAAGGCGATCGCTAGAATCTGAACAGTGTCTGTTGTTTCCAAAGCCTTGACTTGACGAATCAGCTCATACCCATCTTGACCGGGTATAGCCAACTCACTAATTAACAGATCAGGACGAGCCTGATTTATGGCTGTCAGCGATTCACTAACACAACTGGTTGCGATCGCCTCTACGCCATATGCTTTAAACACCGCTATCAGCAATTCTCTCGAATCAGCATCACCATCGACTATCAGCACTCGCAGATCTTTTCTTAGTAGCAGTGCGCACATTTTAGGCAACATTCCTACATGAGGAGAGTAAAACGCTACAGGATTAGGGATGTGCTCTTTTCTCAGATACTGAAGACAAATCATGAGTTTTAACCTCAACCCTTACAATAAGTGCAATTGAGGTCAGAGGGCAGTACGGTTTAGTACTTTAGAAGGAAAACCAGTATGGTTGGAGATGATGTGGCATCCTATTGGTTCATTTCCACAAGTTTCTGATTGATGCCAAGCAAGCGATCATATTCCTCTTTCAACATCCTAAAACATTCGCAGGAGGAGCCTTCTAACCCTGCTCGGTTAAGAATCTGAACGCGCCCACGGCTATAACAAATCAAACCCTGGTCTTGCAGCTTTTGAGCCGCTTGGGTAACTCCGGCACGTCGCACCCCCAACATTTGTGCCATGAATTCTTGCGTCACATCGATCTCATTACCTTCAACCCGATCGTGCACTTCTAATAGCCAGCGAGCCAATCGCTGATCGATCTTATGCAGACTATTACAAGCCGTGGTCTGTGAGATTTGAGCGATTAGTGCCTGAGTATAGCGCAGCATCACGTCGCGTAACTCTTTATTGCTGTCAAACTCATGCAGCAAAATGCCAGCATCGATCTTAAGAGCCTCGCCTAGAATTTGCACAGTATAAGTAGTTTGCGTCGTCTCTCTGCCTCCCATGAGGGCATTAACCCCTAAAACTTCCCGGTTACCAACCAACCCGGTTTCAGCCATCATGCCATCACTCATAAGGATCGTGATGGAAAAAACACAATCAAGCGGAAAGTAGAGATGACGGATCTCGTCGCCCGGTTCGTGCAAGCGATCGCCCGCGAACATCGACACCTGTTTTAAATCAGGAGCGAGTTTGTTAAACAGTGTCTGGGGTAACGCAGTAAGCAAACGGTTTCTAATAGTCATAGCGACCTCGACAACCGTACTCAAAGTATACCTTACGCTCAAGCAGGTACATCACACATAGGTTAGAGACTGCTGAGAAATGAGAATTAACAATAGATCGATGAGCTTCGCCGAATATCTAATTGAGTGTCTAAATTTGCGGCGAAGTTTGCAGTTTAACCCAACTCAAAATTAAGTTGCACTGTGTGTCATAACACTACTGGTTGAGTACAACCCCATCTGTTGCCTGAGTACCAAATCGGACAGACACTCTATAAAAGCCATATTAAGAACCTATCCGAAAACGTCTCAATGGGTGAGATGCTTTTAAGAAGGATGTTTCAGGGATTAACGAGCGATGTCCTTCACAGAGATCAACCCTGCCTATCGATTGCCAGATGAGGTATGGGAACGGGTTCATCATG
>JANRJA010000149.1:0-7183 GCA_033764315.1 Oculatellaceae cyanobacterium bins.114 | reverse complement strand
GGACAAAGCCGTAGACAGGTTCTCACGCGCATCGCTGTCGCTGGCGCTGTCGCTGTCGCTGTCGCTGGCGCTGGCGCTGTCGCTAGCTTATTGTTAGGCATCTATTGTAGCCGTCGTGCGCTCAAGGGAGATGAAAAATTTGCCTTGCTGCGGGCGTTGGGAGTGGCGTTTGGTGCTTTGGGTGGCACTCGCTTTCATCATGCTGATCTGACCCACACTAACTTTACCAGTGCCATCCTCAAAAGCAGCAATTTTCGAGAAGCTGTTTTAACTCAGGTGTGCTGGCACGAGGCTCAAAAACTCGACCGAGCCAGGGTGGGCGAGTCTATTTTGGCAGATGCAGCGGTGCGAGAGTTGTTGGTGACACGCAATGGCTACAAAAAGTCCTATGTCGATGTCAAGTTGCGCGGAGCAAACCTCAACGGTGTGAATCTAGAGCAGGCAAACCTGACCTGGGCAGACCTCAGCGAAGCCACGCTCCACCAAGCCAACCTCAAAGCGGCTAATTTGCGAGAGGTGTTAGCCATTGGCACTGATTTCACCGGGGCTTACCTCACAGGAGTCTGTCTGGAATCGTGGAACATCGACCACACCACCCAACTCAAAGAGGTCGATTGTCAGTACATCTTTTTGTTAGAGACGGCGAACTCCTTGGGCAGTCGAGAGCGTCGCCCCCACGACCCAGAGGAGGTGTTTCAACCCGGTGATTTTGAAAAGCTCTATCACAAGATGATCAACGTGGTGCAGGTATTGTTTCGCAACGGCATGAATCGTGCTGCCTTTGCGGAGGCATTTCAAGCGTTAATGGCAGAGCATCCCGATATTAGCTATGACGCTGTTCAGGCGATTGAGCGCAAGGGCAACGATGCCCTCGTCACCTTAGAAGTAGCTGAGACGGCTGACAAGGCTGCCATTTCTCGCACGCTGCAAGCGGCTTACGAAGAGAAGATCCTGCAACTCGAAGCAAAAGTTGAACGCTTACATGAACTTCGTGCCGCTGATCTAAAAGACGTGGCAATGACCCAAAAAGCACAGATTTTTAATCAACTCGTTGGAGGAGGAAACGCCATGCAATCCAACCACGATTCCAGTCAAAATATTAGCGTCGGGGGCAACTTCAACCTCAACGCTACCAATTCAGTGGTGAACCTGCGCGACATCAGTGGCACAGTGACAAACACCATCAACCAGTTACCCGACGCTACCGATCCCGCTCAGCCCAACCTCAAAGACCTATTGACCCAACTTCAACAAGCCATTGAATCTGCGGTTGAGTTGCCCGACCCCGACAAAGCCGATTTGCTCGAACAGGTCAAAGTCCTGGCAGAAGTGCCTCAGACCCCAGAACCTGCCCAACAAGAGGGCATGGCACGACGCGCCAAAAAGCTGTTTGAGGCAACCCTCAAGAGCCTGCCTGACACCGCCAAGATTGTCGAAGCCTGCACGAAGCTATTGCCAATGATTCTCAAAGCATTGGGCCTGCCGTTATAATTTCTAATATCAAGACTTACTCACAACTCGTTAAGGATCACCAGGAATCGCATCACTGGTAAGCCGTAACGTGTAAAATCACAGTGAGAGGATGTCTGGAAAGTAAAAACTTTTGCATTCGCCCCTTAAATTACTGATTTCCCTGCCTGTGGCATCCCCCTTGAAACACGGGATAAGGGACTTAACCTCAGAAGAATCGGTGTATTTGGGTGGCAAAGGCTCGTCAGACCTTCTCTGAGAGCACAGCTTACGAAAACAGGATTGCGTTGTGGGTATTAGTCGTATTGAGCAACCAGCAAAAAAGCACTTCGGCTATTACGTCAGATTGATGTGGCGAGGAAAACAATACGCAAAGTTTTTTTCAGATAAGAAGTATGGCGGCAAGCAGAAGGCGTTAAAGGCAGCAGAGCAATATTTTGATGAACTCGATGAGCAGATGCCGCTCGATTCTCAAGTTGGGCGCATGAGTGTGCGCAACACCAGTGGCATTGTTGGCGTCAGCCGCACTAAATCTGCCAGTCGAGGGCATCGCTATGAATATTGGCAAGCCCGCTGGGGCAGCGGCGACAACCGCAAAAGTGCCAAGTTCTCGATTCACAAATATGGCGAAGAAAAGGCAAAGCAATTAGCCATTGAAGCCCGCCAACAGTGGGAAAAAGAGGCAGGCGTCGAATAGCAGAGACGCGATTAATCACATCTATCGATATAGCAGAGACGCGATTAATCACATCTATCGATATAGCAGAGACGCGATTAATCGCGTCTGTACGGGTGGGTGGATCGATTAATTGCGTCTGTTAGATGAACGATTTTGGATTTTGGTTTCAATCTAAAATCCAAAATCCCCAATCCAAAATGAATCGGGTTTACCAGGCGTGCGGCTCTGCCAAAATTTCGAGGGCTTCATCCGTAGATTGCCAAGCTGCATCGAGCGCATCTGCCATGAGGGGATTGAGATAGCGCAACTCGTCTGCTAGTTCCAGCAGTTCTTCAGAGAGCCGATTGAGACGGGCTTCTGCGATCGCCACAGCTTTAGCCCGGTTTTTGCCGTGTTTGGGCTTGTGAATGGGAGCTATAACCGATGGGGCATACAGAGCGGTACTGTCTTCATCGTCTATAGGGTCTGATGACGGGGAGGCTGTTACAGGAACAATGATTCTTGCGGGAGAGCTGCCTTGCATGGCAGAGGCAGACTTAAAGCCGCCGCCAACATCCTCTGTGCCCGATCCGTGCAATCGTTTTGTGACTCTCATTGTGACCTTCTCCCAGGAATTAAAGTGTTCCTTACTGTATGACTACAGTTAGTGTTCCCAGGTTCACGGAATTTTTATGAGGGGTAAAAATGTGAGGCGTGAAAGGGTGCTGAGTGAGAGCACACTCAGCACTTCAGTTTCAGCCCTTAGCTTTTTGATCTACTGAGCGGTTGCCATTCGCAGTAACGCACCTAAGCCAGAACCCATTTCTTCGGGGGTAATTCTGCCGTCTTTGTTGATATCTAAAGCATCAAACACCGCATCCGAGCCGAGCCATTCTTCACGGGTGATAAAGCCGTCGCCATCTAGGTCATAGACATGAAAGATGTCTTCGGCGGCGTGGATGACGGTGTCTTCTCCGACGAGACGGTTGAGGCGATCGCTCAACAGTCCCTCTAGGGTCACCAGTGCTTTGGTGAAGCCGTTGATCCCCTCATCTAATTTCTCAGATGCCATGCGATCGCTGGCGTGCATTTCGGCAAACACGGCTTGGTTCATCTCGATTTTCTCGATCGAGGCATCGGCAGCCTTAGCCGGATCGAGCTTGCGAGGCAATTCGCCTGTGGTAGATTTCAACTCTGCCAACAGCCCAGGGGAGATCGTCAACAGATCGCAGCCTGCCAGTTCAGTGATTTCGCCCACATTGCGGAAGCTGGCTCCCATGACCTCGGTCTTGTAGCCAAACTTTTTGTAGTAGTTATAGATTGTGGTGACTGAGAGAACACCGGGATCTTCAGCCGGTGGGTAGCTGTCGCGTCCGGTTTCTTTTTTGTACCAATCGAGAATGCGCCCGACAAAGGGGGAGATCAGAGTGATCCCAGCTTCAGCACAGGCGATCGCCTGGTGTAGCCCGAATAATAAGGTTAGGTTACAGTGGATTCCTTCTTTTTCAAGAATTTCAGCGGCTTTGATGCCCTCCCATGTGGCGGCAATTTTGATCAAAACGCGATCGCGTGTGACTCCGGCGGCTTCGTATTGACCAATCAAATCATGAGCCTTGGCAACGGTTGCTGCGGTGTCATAGGACAACCGAGCATCGACCTCGGTGGAGACGCGACCCGGAATAATTTTGAGAATCTTGAGTCCAAATGCCACCGCTAATCGGTCAAAGGCTAAGGACACAATTTGTTCATTACTTGCCCCTGCTCCTAGCTCTTGTTTGGCAGTCAGCAGGGTTTGATCGACAATTTCTCGATATTGGGGCATTTGAGCGGCAGCAGTAATCAACGAAGGGTTCGTTGTTGCATCCCGTGGGGTAAATTGCTCGATCGCCTGAATGTCGCCTGTGTCAGCAACTACAATCGTCATTTCCCGCAGTTGGTCAAGCAAGTTGGACATGGCTAAGTTCCTGAGAAGAAGGGTGGAAGAGACGCGATTCATCGCGTTTGGACAAAGGGTTAAGTGCGACGCAATTCATCACGTCTATCCGAAAGGTAGGTAGGAGCGACGCGATTCATCGCATCTGTACTGAAATGTGAGAGGAAAAGGGTGGATGAGCAAATGAAATGATTCATTTCACTCATTCCCATAATTGTTCATGGATCAGGAATTGGCTCAGATGCTCACTTTTTCTCAACATTTTCAGGAAGGTTAACTTTGAATCGTCTATCCCGCCTGATCCGTACCGAACAATTTCTGTACGGGTGTGGCATTTGGCAAACCATTTGTAGCTTATCCACCAACTACCGTCGAAATGCCGCACCCCTAACGTTTAATTGACCCGTCGATTATGGCTCATTGACCAATTTCCAGCATTCCTGAGCGATCGCCCAATCTTCTTGAGTGTGAAGCACCAGCACCCGAACGGCGGAGTCTGGAGTGGCGATATCTTGATCGACAGGTTTTTGGCTATTTTTTTGGGGATCAAGGGTTAAGCCCAAAAAGCCAAATGCTTTACAGGTGTCGGCTCGCAGTTGAGCATCGTTTTCGCCGACACCAGCCGTAAAGACAAGCGCATCTAAGCCCCCAATCGCAGGTAATAGGGAGGCAATGTGCGATCGCAACCGATGGACGTAGACATCTAAAGCCAGTTGCGCTTGAGGGTTGCCCTGGGCAATCGCCTCTCGCACTCGACGCACATCAGCAGAGACTCCTGAAACCCCCTTTAGCCCTGATTCTTTGTTGAGCATGTGATCCAACTGGTCAGCGGTGTATCCCTCTTGGCGTAGTAAATGAATCAGAATACCCGGATCGACAGACCCGGATCGACTGCCCATCATCAACCCCTCCAACGGGGTAAAGCCCATTGTGGTATCGACACTGTGTCCTTGAGCGATCGCCGCGAGGGAACAGCCGTTTCCTAAATGGCAGGTAATCAGCCTGAGGGATTCTAAATCTCGGTTCAACAGTTGAGCGGCTCGGTGAGCACAATATTGGTGACTGATGCCATGAAAGCCATAGCGACGGATGCCCTGTTTGAACCAGTCGTAACCGATCGGATAGACAGCAGCGGCGGGTGGCAAATGGGCATGAAATGCGGTGTCAAACACGGCGACTTGCGGTACATCGCCCAAGACTTGCTCGATCACCTCAATCCCTTCTAAGTTGGCAGGATTGTGCACCGGGGCAAAGCTGGCAAGACGGGCGATCGCGGCTTTGACCTCGGCAGTGACCCGTGTACTGGATTGATAGTCTTGCCCCCCATGCACAACTCGATGTCCCACTATGTCGATCGCGTTGGGATGGTCAATCACCTGGGTTTTGCCACTCCACAAGGTTTTCAGCATGTGTTGGGTGACTTCAGCTCGTGAGGTCGAGGGCAACTCGTTTTCCAGCGTGATCCCAGCGGCTTTGACGGTGATCTCAGCCTTGCCTTGGTGGTGAGTCCAGTCGATGTGGGCTTCCCATAGGGGTTCAGGGGGATCGGCAGAAAGATCCCCATTGAGGGAATAGAGGCAACTTTTTTGACTGCTTGATCCTGCATTGAGAACCAGTATCTTCATGAGATGACTCCTGGGTTTATATCAATTCAAAGAAGAATCGCTTGAAGAAAACCGAGCCTTGGGGGAAGCTTCCCCCAACCCCCCTCGCTGAGGGACAAAATTCGTCCCTCAGACTCCCTCGATACGATGTGCTAGAGAGGTGGTATGGGTCGCTTTGCATCTGTTCCAAGTTCGGGAGCTGGGGAAAGGATGGAGGATAAAGGGGAAAGGATAAAAGCTGAAGGATGAAGGATAAAAGTAAAAAATAAATCTATTTTCCTCCTTCTGCCTTCTGCCTCCTAGCTTGATCAAGTTCCTGGCATGGTGAGCAGGTGAGGAGGGATGTGATGGCGATCGCCCAAAACCTCTAATAAGGGGCCGTGTTCGCCAAATTTAACGATGCTAACCGAGGCGGCTAGGGCATTAATGCGATCGCGATAGCGTCCTAAGTCGATCCCCAGCAGGGTGCAGAGAATAATGCGGATGGTGGCTTTGTGAGACACTACCAAAACATTGCCATTGCTGCATTTGCCTTCGATTTCAGCGATCACCAGAGAGGCACGACTGGCAATCTCGACGGCTGTTTCTCCTCCGGTTGGGGCGTTCCAGGCAGGTTCGGTCATCCAGCGAATGTAGTCATCGAGGTAATGTTCTTTGACATACTCCTGGGTTTTGCCCTCCCACTCGCCATAGCGAATTTCCTTGAGTCCATCTCGCAGTTGCATGTCTAGCCCTACCGCATCACAGAGAGGTTTAGCGGTGGCGATCGTCCGCTTCATGGGGCTGACGTAAACGGCATCCCAGGGAACGGTGTGATAGGCTTCGGCAAATCCCTTTGCCATTTCTTCGCCTTCGGGGGTCAAGTCGGGGTCAAGATCGCCACAATAGCCTCCGCTGCGGCTATAGGTCGTTTCGCCATGTCGAAGCAAGTAGAGTTTTAGGCTCATGAGTGGGTGGGTGATGGGGGTGAGAGAGTAATGGGGTGATGGGGTGGGGAAGTGCTAGGTGAACCGTAAAGACGCGATTAATCGCGTTTCTCTAATCCCTCACTCCCTATTCCAGTAAGCCTGCCTGGGCTTGCACGTAGTCTGCGATCTCAACTTCAACGGGTTGAGCGTGCCAAATGTCTTCGCAATATTCACGAATGGAGCGATCGGAGGAGAATTTGCCTGTGCGAGCGGTATTAAAGATCGACATTTGTAACCACCGATCGCGATCGCGGTAGACCTGTGATACCTGATCCTGACAGTCGATGTAGGCTTGGTAGTCGGCCAACAGCAGGTATGGGTCGTTAGTCAGCAGGGAGTCAAGCAGCGGACGAAACAGGTTACAGTCGCCGTGGGAGAAATGCCCTGAGGAAATCAGGTCGATCACAGCCAGCAATTCCAAATTCAAAACTCTAGGAGGAGTTCGTGGTAATCACAGGGTCTGAATCGGAGAGCATAAAGTCAATCAACTGCTGCCAACTCTCAAACAGCAAATACTTGGTGAGGCAGAGGATGTCTTGAAAGAATCCTC
>JANRJA010000146.1:0-12081 GCA_033764315.1 Oculatellaceae cyanobacterium bins.114 | reverse complement strand
GCAACTAAAGAGTTGGTTAGGAAGGGGTATGAGGGTAAACTGCACTCCGTCATAGCCCTTCTGTAATGTCGCAAATAAAGAATTGACCCCCTAAAGTCTTCTTTAAGAGCTTTTAGGGGGTTTGTTTTGATTGAAAGCTATCTTTATAGTCAGTGGCTGGCGGATGAGTCCGCACCGACCCGATCGAAGTCCACATGCACAGACTAATACCCATTTAAACAGCGAACCTTGCACTTGACCCCACTGCGGCTCGACGGCTCGACTGAGCTTCGCCGAATGTCTGAGCTTTGCCAAACGTCCTACGGCACCTCCCCTTAGCAAGGGAAGGTTGGGAGGGTTCGCGTTTGCACGTTTTCAGCTCAAATAGGTATGACTCTATTCAAGTTTTCTGCAACTTAAAGATTTGTCAGTCAATCAGCCCCCTTATACTGAAGCAACTTACACATCACTATAGAGTCATCATCAAAATAGTTAGAGCAAGCGAATGGGAGTTCTACCCTTATCCCCCTGCCACTATCAACTCTTTCGTTAAAATTTTGATGCTGAGTTCAAGCAATTTACAACTATGGTTATAAGCTGATAAATATAGAATATATTCCTGAATAGCGATTTATTCATCATTGTATTAACAGCCATCAGGAGTTTCTGTTTTTTCTTTATCAGGATGGGTACACTGATGCAGAGGTTGCTTCACACTCTACCATGATTGCGCTGACTCTAAATCTATTTGAAATCGAGGGACAAAAAGCTCTATGCCACCTCAACTTTGATCAAACCCTAAACAAAATTTCTGTTGTTGCTTTAACCCCTCCTAACAACACTAATCTTAATCAAAATTTCGATCCAAATAGAGCTTTTCTGCACAAAATCCCATCAACAACGGATGGTAATCCCTTTGAATATGCCATTCAAGCTAGAGTAAATGATTGGTGCAAAACCCATTGCTTGTTTGATTCTCTACAGGAGTCAGCATGAGTCAACAACCCTGCACTATTTTGATCATTGATGACTCTCCAGAAGATCGAGAACTGTATCGACGCTATTTATTGAGCAACAAAGAACGGTCTTACATATTAGTAGAAGCTGCTCTGGGATATGAAGGGTTGGAGAAATGGCAACAGAGCCGCCCTGATGTGGTGATTCTAGACTATCAATTGCCTGACTTAAATGGGTTAGAGTTTCTATCTCACCTGCAACAACAAATACAGCACTCTGTTTTGCCGATTGTTGTGGTGACTGGTCAGGGCAATGAGGCGATCGCAGTTAAAGTGATTAAAGCAGGTGCACAAGACTATTTGGTTAAAGGGCAGATCACCCCAGAGACACTTGAAATAGCGGTGAGTGGAGTCCTTGAAACGGTACGATTACAGACCCAACTACACCAAACTGAAGCCAAGTTACGAGTCAGTGAAGAACAACTGCGTCTAGCCCTCGACTTTGGTCAGATTGGAACCTGGGATTGGAACCCCCAAACCAATCAGGTGATCTGGAATGAAAACCATTTTCGCTTACTTGGCTTAGATCCAGAAACCACGGAGGTCAGTTATCAAACTTGGTGCGATCGCGTGCATCCTGATGATTTGCATGCGGTTGAGTTAGCTATTCAATCCGCCTTGACCGACCAAACTTGTTACGAAGCGCATTATCGGGTCATTCATCCAAATGGTGACATTCGTTGGTTAATTGGCAAAGGGCAGGCCATTTATAACTCATCTGGGCAACCCCAACGTATGTTGGGAGTCATCCTTGATGTTACCGATCGCAGACAGACAGAGATAGCATTGGAAGGGAGTGAAGAACGATTTCGCCTGGGAATTCTCAATGCCCCTTTGCCCATCATGCTACACACAGAAGATGGCGAAGTGCTCCAGCTTAACCAAGCCTGGGTAGACAGTACAGGATATACCATTTCTGATATTCCAACGCTTGATGATTGGCTTGAAAAAGCCTATGGCACTCATAAAGACCAGGTGCAAGACAAAATCAGCCAGGTGTTTCCATTAAAACACCCAACGGCTATGGGCGAATATGCGGTGACAACATCGATGGGTGAAACCCGCATCTGGGATGTTTATGCTTCTCCATTAGGGCAACTCTTAGATAACAGAAACCTCGTCGTTGCGATGGCAAACGATATTACAGAACGTAAAAAAATTGAAGCCGATCGCAAGCAAATCGAGATCGAAGCCTATCGCCTCAACCAACAACTCCAATATCTCATTCAAACCATTCAGCAATTGGTAGCTGCCCGTGACATACAAACGATTCTGACGGCGGTGCAAGGCACCATTCGTCGATTAATGGCAACCGATGGTGCCACATTTGTTTTGCGCGATGGAGATATGTGTCATTACGTTGAAGAGGATGCGATCGCTCCTCTTTGGAAAGGGCAACGATTTCCGATAGAAAATTGCATCAGTGGTTGGGTCATACAGCATCGTGAGCCAGCTATCGTTCCTGATATTTGTAATGATCCGCGAATTTCTAGCGAGCTGTATCAAGCTACGTTTATTAAAAGCCTCATCATGGTACCGCTGGGTGGGACTCAACCCCTGGGTGCGATTGGCAGTTATTGGGCAACTCCCTATACCCCAACGCCTGGAGAGGTAAACCTGTTGAAATCGTTAGCCGATGCCACTGCGATCGCCATTGAAAATGTGCATCTCTATGAAACGTTGGAGCAACAAGTCAATGAGCGCACGGCACAACTGCAACAACTATTAGAGTTTGAAGCCCTGTTAAAACGGATTACCGATAAAGTTCGCGATAGCTTAGATGAGCAGCAAATTTTGCAAACGGTAGTCAATGAACTAGCCGCAGGATTGAATTTAGAGTGTTGTGATGCAGGAATTTATAACCCTGATCAGACCACGTCTACGATTGTCTACGAATTTACTCAAAACTTCAGTTCAGTTCAAGGACAAACCTTTGCGATCGCAACGGCTTCCCACCCAGATGTCTATATTCATTTGATGCAGGGTCAACTGTGTCAGTTTTGCAACTTAAAACCTGATTTGATCCGCTCAGATCAACTTTTGCTGACCATTCTGGCTTGTCCCATTCGAGATAATCAGGGAGTGTTGGGCGACTTGTGGCTGTTTAAACCCTCTGAAACCCGTTTTAATGAGCAGGAAGTGCGATTGGTGCAACAGGTAGCCAATCAATGTGCGATCGCCCTGCGTCAGTCTCGGCTCTATCAAACAGCCCAAGCTCAAGTCATAGAGTTGGAACGTCTCAATCATCTCAAAGATGATTTTTTGAGTACGGTTTCCCATGAACTACGGGCACCGATGGCCAACATTAGAATGGCAACTCAGATGTTGCAGTTGA
The DNA here is from genome assembly GCA_033764315.1 of Oculatellaceae cyanobacterium bins.114. Classification (GTDB taxonomy): domain Bacteria; phylum Cyanobacteriota; class Cyanobacteriia; order Elainellales; family Elainellaceae; genus FACHB-1407. The sequence continues at coordinate 8,751 of JANRJA010000146.1, read as the reverse complement.
GCCTGTTTACCCAAAGCCAAGAGGTTATCACGTCTGTTAGCGACCCCTCACCCCAGTTCCGGGTAAAAGCCACGCAATATCTCCAAATCTTGCATCAGGAATGCCAACGAGAGACCGGCTTGATTAATGACTTATTAGATTTAACACGATTAGAAGCGGATACCCTGTCACTCAACTTGGCTCAACTGACCTTACAAACCTGGATTCCTCAAATTGTAGAGCCATTTCTCGAACGCACTCAACAGGCACAGCAACACATCCAGGTTCAGATCCCTTCTGATTTACCATCTCTCACAACAGACCCTTCCTGTCTTGACCGCATTTTGACCGAACTATTGCAAAATGCTTGTAAGTATACGCCACCGCGTGAATCCATTAGGGTCGTTGTCGATGAGGTTGATCCATTTGTGAAAATTACAATTCACAATTCTGGAGCCAATATTCCGCCTACAGAGTGCGATCGCATTTTTGAAAAGTTCTACCGCATTCCCAACAGTGACCCCTGGAAACATGGAGGAACCGGGTTGGGATTAGCATTAGTCAAAAAACTAGTAGACCTGTTGCAAGGCAATATTTCTGTTACGAGTGAAAAGGACTGGGTCAGGTTCTCCATTTCTCTGCCCTGGCAGTTTCGGGAGCTAACGTGATCTAAAAGTTTTTGGCATGAGGGTTGATCATGTCGATGAGTCGTTTCGTTCTAAACCGTACATGAGAATCGATTGCTGCCCAGAGCAGTCTTTAAACTGCTAAGAGTTGTACTTCTACAGTTTCGCGATCTTACACACCAATGCATAAATTTAGGAACAAAATGATGAAAATTTGATCCGAACGAGTATGATAGCAAGTATGATGAATGCTCATTAGTCATCAGCACGATCAGTTCAGTAATAACTGACCAGTCGCCGCAGCATCACAGAATTCCAACTAGAATTCCAATCACCAATCCATAAAAGGAGAACTATACCAAACATGGCTACCACACAAGAGCGATCGCCAAGCAAGTCCAAGAGACGAGTAACTACTGCTGCTGTTCCTAAATCAATGATTGAAAAAGCTTCTCTCACACTTGCCGACTTACCAGAGAAGCCAAAGGAAACGTTGCAGTTGCGAGAAGCGATTCAATTGCTGGTAGACCCCATCACCGCTGCTTTAGCAAAAGGGTATAGCCGCGAAGAAGTTGTCACATTGCTGAATGACAAAGGCATTGAAATCACCCCTGCATCTTTGCAGTACTACATGTTGAGGTTTCGTCAGCAAGCTCCCAAGACCAAAGGCAAGACTCGTAAACCACGTCGCACAAAGGCTGAAAAAGCAGCTGAAGCGGCAGGTATCTCAACTGCAACCCCTGCTGAGTCCACTGCAACTGAGTCAGTCGCTGCCGCTGAAACCGCTCCTACTCCTGCAAAGCGACGCGGCCCTGCAAAGGGTACGCCTAAACCTCCCTCTAGTCGAGCGGCAGCTAAAGCCAAACCCTCGGTTGCTGAAAAAGTAGTTGAGCCAGCAAAAGCAACTAAGCCGACTAAAGCGAAAACGACTAAAGCGGCTAAAACATCTGAGGCAACGACAAAGACAACAGCTAAGAAAACCTCAAGCACATCAACCCCACGCAAGCCTCGCTCGACTCAAGCTAAGCCCAAGAGCATTTAAGAAGCGACACACGGTGTCATACCTGTGTCATTCTCAGTTTGCTAAGCTCTGCCTCATCAAGACGATAGGGGCAGAGTTTTTTTGATTTGCAGGAAGCGAAAGGGCTCGCTCTAAGGATGAGGGCATTTCGTATAGCGAGTGCTAGGATAATCTAATTCTGCGATCGCACCTGCCTGAAATGCCTCTCTAAAATCTCTGCTAAGCATCACGGTATATCGGCAACCGATCCTCAACGGCTAATGAATAACGGCTGATTAATCATGTGGCGTCAATGAGTGAGCGTTATGTTGCCCTCATCGTATGAATTGATTCTTGATTCAGTAATTGCAACCATTGATTACACCCAGGAAGAATGGGAACGATTTCTCCAGCAATTTCAACACGAGAAAAAATATCAGATTTGGCTCCAACAACAAGAAGTTCAGTCAGAGACGTTTGAGGCATGGGTTAAGCGAGAGCTTGCCATCCGCAAGTTTCAACAGCGGCAATGGGGTAAAAAGGTCAGTTCTTATTTTCTCGATCGCAAACATCAACTCGATCGGGTGGTCTTCTCTCTTATTTATTTAACAGATAAAAACATTGCTCAAGAACTTTACTTTCGGATTGCTGAAGGAGAACAATCGCTGGCTGAAGTAGCCCTCACTTACTCACAAAAATTTGATGCATCTGCTGATGGCAAGGTCGGGCCAATTGAGTTGGGCAAGCTTCACCCTGATCTGGCTCATCTTTTTTATGGAGCGCGTCCGGGGCAACTATGGGAGCCCCTGGCGATCGACGAATGGATTGTGATTACTCGATTAGAAGCCATTATTCCCATTCAATTTGATGACTTTGTTAAACAGTCTTTACTCAACGAATTATTGGAGCGTTGGCTGCAAGAGCAGGCGTGTCAGCGTTCTTCTGGATAATGTTGGGGATAAAAGAGTAGTGCTGTGTGAGCAGTTAAATGAACTGTCGCTGTGAAGTGTTTAACATCAAAATATATCGTGATGTAGAGCGACTCATAAACTCAAGGTTGATAGCTGCCTCTAAGCTATATGTCAAAATTAAAGAGTGGATCGTCAATATCAGCTAATCAACCAATGAGCTTATTAATGATAGATATGGACGGTACGCTCCGCATGCCACTCAGCGAGAAACTTTACTCCCAACATCCTCAAGATCAGTGCATTATCACAGGAGTGGACACAGCCCTTAGAGCTTACAAAGAGAATTGGATTGTGGTCGGCATCACGAATGACGCTGGCGTTGCCGCAGGATATAAATCGCTGCAAGAGTGCATTGAAGAACAGCAATATACCCTTCAGTTGGTTCCTGAACTGCAAGAGATTTACGTTTGCCCTGATTTTGACGGCAGACGCTGTTTGCGGGTAACTCGTCACAGGATTGATAATCACAGTCAAACCCGTTGGTTTAGACAATATTGTAAGCCCCATCCTGGGTTGTTAAAGCTGGCGATGGTGCGGCATAACCATTTGCCTGAAGATTGTCTCTATATTGGCGATCGCCCTGAAGATCAGGAAGCCGCACGTCGGGCAGAGGTGCCGTTTCAATGGGCGTGGTCGTGGATTGCACGCCATCAAGCAGAGGCCGCGTTTAAGCTGAGATGATCTCAAGTGAGATGAAACCAAATGAGAAAAAGCCGCTCTGCTGGCAAGACCAATTACAACGAGGATGCTCAGGCGTGATGCGAAGTCGCTCTCTCTGGGGGGTAATCACTCTTCTGCTATTGTCGGGTTGTGATTTGATTCGTGATATTCCCCCAATTTTGCCAACTTTTCCTTTACCCGCGCCGCCACCGTCAGCGATCGCCGATGCAACCCAATCGGCCACCGAAGCTCAACTGGAGGCAGAAGTTTGGCAGCAAATTAATGTCATTCGACAACAACGTGGATTGAGTCCCTTAAAAAATAATCCTAAATTAGCTCAAGTCGCGAGACGCTATAGTCAACGCATGGCGGAGCAAAACTTCTTTAGCCATACGGCTCCTGAAGGAGACACGATGGTAGATCGAGTCCGCTCGGTTGGAATCTTTTATTTTGCTTTAGGGGAGAATTTATTTAAAGGTACCAATCTCTCTGAGCCTGCTTCTGCAGCGGTCACAGGGTGGATGAATAGCCCAGGACATCGCCGTAATATTTTGCGGTCTGAGTATCGAGAAATGGGGATTGGGGTGTGGCGCAAAGGCAATACCTATTACTTCACTCAGCTATTGATGCGATCGCTATAAAACCTATAGCAACTGTCAAGACAATTGCTATATTTCGCAGACACCATCTCATTGACACACCTTCAACATCACTTCATCACAACTGGATGATAGTGTTTATCCATTCTCAAATTTGGAGGATTTACGATGAACCATCACTCTGTAGGTCTACGGATTATTTCTGTTTTAGTCCTGTCTGGGTTTGGCAAGATTTTTTAGCTCAGGTCAACGCGGCTATTGAGCAGGCAACCCAAAAGCTAGAAGATTTAGAGAATTGCAACACCTGGTATATGGGTAAGGAACATCGGCGTTAATAGCTGATGTCATGCCTGATCCCTAAAACTTCTCAAGATGCTTAAAGGCTCTCGACTTAGAACGCTGTCTGTCGTTGCTTGGGTCAGGGAATAGAACATAGATGATTTTGATCACAATAACGACCAGCGACCCGATCATCAACAGACTAGCAGCGATCGAAAGGATAAAAGGCATCATCTTTATATTTCCTGCAAGACAGTGGCTGTGGTTTCAAAGAAAACACCTGCTCCTCTGAGATTGGAGTTAGGCTTAAACGTTTCTCATCACCACCGTCTAGTTAAAATTAAGACTCTGTTTATTTTAGGAATAAAAGATGACAGAGTTATGGCGTACTTATGACAATTTGAATCGTCGTACGGGCATCTCACTCGCACTTCTTTTACCAAATCAATTTTTTAACCCACATCAGCTCCTGGTTACATGGTTCTTTTACCCTTCTGCAACGGCTGTTGTTGGAGTTGATTTCCAACGTTTGAGTTGGGTAATCGCCACAGCTGTTATCAAAGTGCCAGCGGCGATCGCCACAACATATAACCCACCGTGACTGACCGCATTGGGAATTGCCAGTACAAAAATGCCCCCGTGAGGCGCACGCAACGTACAGCCAAATAGCATCGAGAGTGCTCCGGCAACCGCTGAACCTAGAATGCAGGCAGGCAATACCCGAATTGGGTCTTTCGCTGCAAAGGGAATGGCTCCTTCGGTAATAAAGGCAATACCGAGAACCGTGGCGACTCGTCCGGCTTCCCTTTCTTCTGTGGTAAATTGCCGTTTTGCAATTAAGGTGGCTAATGCCAATCCCAAGGGAGGGGTCATGCCTGCTGCCATAACTGCTGCCATCGGGGCAAACACATTACTCGCCAATAAGCCGACTGAGAAGGTGTACGCCGCTTTGTTGACCGGGCCACCCATATCGACGGCCATCATGCCACCCAAAATCAAGCCGAGAATGACGGCATTAGTCTGACCCATGCTTTGCAGAAATGCAGTTAATCCATCCAAAATCGCTTTTACGGGGGCACCAAAGACAAACACTAGCAACAATCCTACGGCTAGTGTAGATAACAACGGAATAACTAAAACGGGTTTGAGTCCTTCTAAGTTGGCGGGTAACGTTACTTTGTCGCGCACCAGCAAGGCAATATATCCTGCTAAAAAACCCGATAAAATGCCCCCTAAAAACCCCATACCCAAGTTAGCCGCTAACATGCCACCGATTAGACCAGGAGCTAAACCAGGGCGATCGGCGATGGAGAAGGCAATAAATCCTGAGAGCACTGGCACAATTAGCGCAAAAGCAGATTCTCCGCCAATTTGCAGTAAGGCTGCACCAATAGTACCCGGTTCTGGATTTAGCCCAAATACAAACGAGAGGGCAATGATTAAACCCCCTGCCACAATCACAGGCAACATATAAGATACGCCTGTTAACAAGTGCCGATAGGGACCGGATCGCTTGGCACTTTGTTCGGCTTTGGCTCGCTGCACGGACTGTAAATAGTCACCCTGACCGTTTGCGGTTGCTGCTTGTGCCGTTGGCTCTGGTAGGGCTAGGGCTTCATTAATGATGGTCTTGCCTGCTTTGAGTGCCTGTTTTGTGGAGGTTTCATAGAGTCGCTTACCCGCAAACCGCGATAGATCAACATGGGTGTCGGCGGCAATGACGACAGCATCAGCTTCAGCAATATCCTCTGGGGTCAATTGGTTTTTGGCTCCGACTGATCCTTGAGTCTCAACTTTAATTTCATGACCGAGTTCAACGGCTGCTTTGCGCAGGGCTTCAGCTGCCATAAAGGTGTGAGCAATGCCAGTGGGGCAGGAGGTAATACCCACGAGATGTTTGGGAGCATTGGATGAGGTCGTGGCAGGAGTGGCAGATGCAGTCACAGGGACAGAAGGAGTTGGTGTAACGGGTTCCACGTCGGCTTGCTGTGCTTCGGCGATCGCCCCTTCAATCACGGCTCTGGTATTGCGGATGGCGTTGCTCGTGGAGGTGGCATACACGGGTTTACCCGCAAAACGAGCAGGGTCAACGTGAATATCTGCTGCGATAATGGCGAGATCGGCTTCAGCAATATCTTGATTAGAGAGGGGCGTTTTGACTCCCTCAGCACCCTGCGTTTCGACGGTGATGTCGTAACCCATGACTTCTGAAGTTTTTCTCAAGGCTTCGGCGGCCATAAAGGTGTGGGCAATTCCGGTGGGGCAGGCGGTGACTGCGACAATTTTTTGAATGGGTTTCATAAAGGGTTATGGTTTGTTGATGGAATGTTGGGGCTTTCAGTCGTAATGGTTTTATGCCAATTCAACCAATCACAGTTACAGATCAGCGGTAGGGACGTTTGGCGAAACGCCCTTGCGGAGATAGTGATGCGTGTCTCAAATTTCTAGAAATGGTACGAGCAGTGTTTATGGTGAAAGAGGTTGGTTATTTCTTTAAGGGTGAGAACCAAGCCTTGGGGGAATCTTCCCCCAATCCCCCTTGCTGAGAGACGAAGCGCGTCCCTCAGACTCCCTCCGCAAGGTGTGTAGGAACGGTAGTCAGGCGCGCTTCGCATCGATTCCCAGTGCGGGTGTTTCTGGTGACAACCGTTGACTACCAACCTCTTGCTCTCTTCATTTTTCGTTTTTTATTCTTCCCTTTACAAGGGTTGAATCTCGACGGTGTCCATGAAGGATTCGATGACTTTGACAGGGGGAAGGCGGGGGCCGACTTGAGTGAGTGCGCCGATGGAAAAGGCGGTTGACAGTCGGGCACAATCAGCAAGCGATAAGCCTCTCAGTTTTCCGGTAATCAGTCCTGACACCATCGCATCCCCCGCACCAACAGTGCTCAACACCTCAATGTGAGGAGGACGAGCCAGCAGCGTCTGATCTGCCTCTGCAAAAATGGCTCCTTTAGATCCCATCGACACAATAACTGAGTGAATGCCTTGATTCACCAAGGTTTGGGCGGCTTGAGCAATTACCTTTTCTCCGACAAGGGAGTGCCCAACGAGTTCTTGCAACTCATCAATGTTGGGTTTGATCGCGTAAGGCGTAAAGGAAATGGCTTGGCGCAAGCTCTCACCACTGGCATCCAGCACCACAATTTTGTCTTGGGCTTTTAGGTGAGCCACTAATTTGCCGTAAATATCTGGTGACAAACCCGATGGAACGCTGCCCGACAACACAAACCAGTCACAGGTAGGAGTCAAATCAGCGATCGCCCCATACAGATTCACCACATCGGCTGCTGTGGGAGTCTGCCCTGGAAAGTTGATATCCGTCACTTGATTTTGAGCCGCATCAATGATTTTGATGTTGACTCGCGTTTTACCGGCGATCGCCACAAATCGGTTCTGAATCTGTTTTTGCTCAAAAAATTGCTGAAACAGATCGGCGTTGTCTTTGCCTAGAAAGCCAGAGACAGAGACAGAGAAACCAAAATCGGTGAGAAATGAGGCAACATTGACTCCTTTGCCACCGGGGTCAATTTGTTCCCACTCTACCCGATTCACTTCTCCCGCTTTGAAATGGGGAATGGAAGCGGTGTGATCGACCGCTGGATTGAGGGTAATCGTAGCAATATTGGGAGGCATGATGACATGGAGATATTAAAGGTTTCAAAAGCAATCACAGTGCAGTGCAACTACAATTCAGCACAGCCACAATTCAGCACAGCCACAATTCAGCGCACTCACAATAGGGCACGCACTTCTTGAGCATTGCGACATTTCAACGCTCGTGTTGCCAGGTCTTGGGTTTGAGCCAAAGAGAGGCTGCGCAATTTCGCCTTGACTGCTGCCACACTGGGGATGCTGATACTGAGTTCGCTCACGCCCAACCCCGCCAAAATTGCTGCCCCTTTGGGGTCGCCTGCCATGCCGCCGCAAACCCCTACCCACTTACCAGAAGCACTGGCTGCCTTGACAGTTTGGTTGATCATTCTCAATACCGCCGGATGCAATCCATCCGCTTGTTTTGCCAGAGCAGGATGACCGCGATCCATCGCCAACACATATTGCGTCAAGTCGTTTGTGCCGACGGAGAAGAAATCGACCTCTTGAGCAAATTCATCTGCCATCATCACGGCTGAAGGCACCTCGATCATCATGCCAATCTCAACTTTGGGAGCATCGAGATCGAGCCGAATGTCTTCTGCTATTTTTTTGGCGGCTTGCAGTTCCTCTAAGGTCGCAATCATCGGAAACATGATCTTGACGGAACCCGTTTGAGCTGCACGATAAATCGCTCGTAACTGAGGTTTAAACAAATCAGGACGTTGCAAACAGAGGCGAATGCCACGCACTCCCAAAAAGGGATTGTCTTCAGCAGGCAAGTTTAGATAGGGAACCGCTTTATCGCCCCCAATATCCAACGTGCGAATGATCAACGGCAACCCGTTGAGGGCTTGCGTCATCTGCTGATATGCCGCGAATTGCTCGTCTTCTGAAGGGGGGTGCGATCGCTGCAAAAACAAAAACTCAGTCCGAAGCAAGCCCACTCCCTCGGCTCCAGCGTTGACGGCTTGTTCGGCTTCGGGTGCTGCCCCAATATTAGCAACGACTTCGACCCGATGCCCATCGGTCATCATCGCT
>JANRJA010000131.1:0-14145 GCA_033764315.1 Oculatellaceae cyanobacterium bins.114 | reverse complement strand
CTTAGGAGCGACTCCCTATCAAGCCACTAGCCAATATCGCCGTGCCGCCATTCGTGCCGGGATCATTCCCACACTCAATTCCATGATGGTGGTCGGTGTTGTCACCCTTCCTGGCATCATCACCGGACAACTGCTGAGCGGAGTTGATCCCCTCCATGCGGCTGTTTATCAGATGCTCATTATGTTTATGCTCGGTTTCGCGACTTTGTTAACCAGCGTCCTGGTTGTGCAAGGCATCTTAAAACAGTGCTTTAATCAAGCCGCACAACTGATCATTTACTAATCCACCAGAGATTACTCGTCGTTGGTCGGTGCAGCGGTATTAGGCAAACTGGCGGCCTGTTGAGGTGCCGAGAAAGTCACTTCTTTGACGGCTCCGGGTTCGCCCATGCGAGAAGGTGTGCCATCGTTGTAAGCCAACATCACACCCCCGGCATTGCCAGCCCGAACCGTTAACTTGCTGGTTGCAGTCCAAGTGCGCTGAGTTCCTTCCGGTAAAATTCCTTGAAAGTCCGTTTTGCCATCAACCTCAATTCGCAACCAAGACTGAGCCGTCAACGTCACATTGATGCGCACAGGCTTATCAGACGCCGAGGGACTGCTGATGGCTCCAGCGACAGTTGGGCCTGATGATGGGGCTGCGGTTGATCGAGTGCTGGGAGTAGCTGAAGCTGTCACCACAGGCTGAGGGCTTGCAGGTCTGCTGCCCACCCAATAGGAACTAGAGCGGCTCAAAACATAGGACAGGCCACTCACAGCCGCCACAATGAGAACCACATAAGCGGCATAGAGATGAATCGGACGGAGTTGTGCGGCTGGAGAATCTTGCCAGGAGGGTTGAATAGAGTGGATATCAGACTCTAATGGAAACGCATTAGCAAAATCAGGCCCGTTCAAACCAAGAGCGTCAGCATAGCGTTTGATAAAGCCTTGAATATAAACCGGTTCAGGCAGTTGATGTAGTCTGCCCGCCTCGATCGCATTGAGAATGCGGGGCTGAATCATCGTCTTAGCGGCTACCTGTTCAATCGTGATGAGTTGTGATTCACGACATTCTCGGAGATGAGAGCCCAACTCAGTCAGCTTTTCAAGCTGAATTTGTTCCGTTTGAGAAATATCTTTGCTCATAACTTTCATCCTTCATCGCTCCTCATCTGTTCATCACCCGGTCTGACATCAACTGACTGATGTGCTCAGCCGTCTCCTTTAAAGCATTCACTTCAGTCTGTTGCAGATTGCGGTATTGACCACTCGATAACTGCCCTAGATGAATCGAGCCAATTGCAACACGATGTAGTCTCACCACAGGATACCCCAGTTGCTCTGCCACTCGACGAATCTGACGGTTTCTGCCCTCTTTCAACACAATTTTTAGCATTGTTTGACTAGCAGAAGTCGCGTCTAACACCTCTACTACCGCTGGTAGAGTCAGCTTGCCATCTAACAAAACACCCTGCCGCCACTGGCGTAAAACAGCTTCCTGGGGATGCCCTTCTACCCAAACGTGATAGGTCTTAGAAACGGCATGAGAGGGATGCGTCAAAGCAAAAGTAATTGCCCCATCATTGCTCAACAACAAAGCACCCGTTGAAGCTGCATCTAACCGTCCTACGGGATGCAACCCCTGTGTTTTTTGGAGATGAGATGGCAGCAAATCGAGCACAGTTTTACGATTCCAAGGATCACTGCAAGTAGATACTACCCCGACTGGCTTGTTCATTAACAAATAAATCAACTGAGGGCGATTGATGGGTTGAATTAACCGTCCATCGACCTCAATCTGATCGAATTCTGGATCTGCCTTTTGTCCTAATGAAGCGATCGCCCCATTTAAACGAACCCGCCCTTCCAAGATCAACTGTTCAGCGTGACGACGAGAGGCGACACCCCACTGAGAAAGAATTTTTTGGAGCCTTTCATCCATGCGTTGAGCAAATGAACGGGCAACGGGCAAACCCACAGACTAACGATCAAAACGTGCAACAGCACTGACCACAGGTATGTACAAATATTACAGGAATATGCAAGGCTTCAGAGCCTCAAATTCTAACAGAACTCTAATTTTTCAACGATGATCTTCAAACACAGCCCTTAAGATTGCCAGGGTAAATAAACCTGTAACCAAGCCCCACCTGTCTCAGGGTGATTGCTAGCCATCACTACACCTGAGTGAGCTTCGACAATTTGCCTGACGATCGCCAAACCCAATCCACTCCCGCTTCCACGCTGTAAATCAAACCGATCATCCTCATTCTTTTGGCGACCGTCTGTTACATCTATTACATCTGCTGAGGAGGTAGGTAATGCCGCTCCTTCCATTGTTAAAATCTGGCGTGAGCGAGACGGATCAGCCCGATAAAACCGCTCAAACACATGAGGCAAATCGTTTTCTGTGAACCCAAGCCCTGCATCGATAATATCCAAACAGACTTGCCCTGGAGCCGTCTCACCCTCTGTTTGTGGTTCTATTACGGGTTCTTTTTCTATCCGCAACTGCACCCGAATGGTTTGCCAGGGTGGGCTGTATTTAATGCTGTTATCGAGCAAATTAATCAATACTCGATAGATCCGAGGTTCGTCAATTTGAATCAGTAAATGCTCTGGCCCGATGTAATCCAGTTGGAGTTGTTTTTTGCGGGCTAGCGGTTCTAGGTTGAGCCAAGCCGCTTGAACTAACTCGACTAAATCGGTGGTTTTAAGGTTTAGACATTGAGATGATCCCCGATCGATATGGCTCAAATCCAACAAATCTTGCACCAACGTGCCCAAGCGCATAGTTTCATTGATTAACCGATTGACCCAACCTCGCAACGGCGGGTCTAACCGGGTTTGCAGCGTCTCAGCCACCAGACGAATTGAGGTTAGCGGCGTTTTAAGTTCATGTGCCACATCCGATGCCCAGCGATCGCGCTGTTGCATCAACGTTATCGCCTCTCGACGGTCTTCCAGAAAAATACCCACTTGCCCCCACGGCAGCGGAAAGCCATATCCTCGCAATGCATAAGCTTGTTGTTTTGATAATCGCGATGGATCGGGACTAGCTGGGTGAAAAGTCCAATCGCTCTGACAATTTTTTTTGCTATTGCGGGTTTGCTCAATCAGATGGTCTAACTCATAAGAGCGCACCAACTCAAGCAATAACCGGGGACGAGGGTAATGCTCTTGAGTCATGTGCAACAACTCACGAGTGCGCTCGTTACACCAGATCAACCGATTTTCGTCATCGACCTGCAAATACCCAACTGGGGCTGCATGAAGCACTTGTCGATAACTTTCAAGTTGTTGTTCTAACTGCTGACGGACTTTTTGCTGAGTGGCGATCGCCGTTGTTAGCTGCGAGGTCGAGGGTAGCCCTGACTCTTCGGTATCAGTGCGCAAGGCTCGTAACAGCGTTTTAATTTTGGCATCAGAACGCGATCGCTGTCGCCACCAGAGGAGCAACCCGATCGCCAAACCCAATAAAAATCCTAATCCACCAGTAACCACGCAAACAATCAGCAGAGTCGTAGCAACTCTAGCTTACAATCTCTTCACTCACTGCGTCGGAAATACCAGATCAGAATCAACCAAATCGGTAGCCAAACCCCCGCACTGTCATCAAATATTCAGGGCGACTGGGGTCAACCTCTAACTTTTCACGCAACCAACGAATGTGAACATCGACGGTTTTGCTATCTCCCATAAAGTCAGGCCCCCAGACTCGCTCAATCAATTGTTCACGCGACCAAACTCGACGAGGATGGCTCATAAACAATTCCAAAATGCGAAACTCTTTAGGCGACAGGTTAATTTCTTCTCCTCGCACCGTAACCCGGCACTCCTGAGGATAAAGCGTCACATCCTGAAACTTAAGAGTTGACTCTTTTGAGGCCGGTTGAGTATGACGATGACGACGCAATAAAGCCCGACACCGAGCGACCAACTCACGCATACCAAAGGGTTTGGTCAAATAGTCATCGGCCCCAACCTCTAAACCAACCACGCGATCGGTTTCACTGCCTTTTGCACTCAACATCAAGATGGGAACACTACTTCCCTCATGGCGAACCAAACGGCACAAGTCCAACCCATTCACGTAGGGCAACATGAGATCCAGAATGATCAAATCTAGTGTGGCAAACCCAGAATAGCTGCCATCATCTGCTTTGGCAGCCAGGTCAAGGGCAACTCGTCCATCTTCTGCCATCAGGACCTCATACCCCTCTTCAGTGAGAGCCAGGGCAACTGTTTCCCGAATCAGTTCTTCATCTTCAACAATTAGAACTCGTCCCAATTTCACATCAGGCTGGGGTTTTGTGGCTTCTAGCATCAACATAGATGGCATTTTAGTCCTGTGAATGAGGGTTGCTCCATGCATATACTACCAAACTAAAGAGAACTCGCTTCATTGCGAATGCATTTGTCTCTAAAATCTTTCTGTTATTTACGTTACAACTTGACTGATTCTTTTTCTAAACCCTAGAAGTAATCAGGGTTTCATCAAATGAATCAAGTTAGGCTTGAAGCATCAAAAGTTAACTATTGCCCACAACAACGATCGATCCCCAGGCTATCTAGCAGCAAATCACTAACCGCATTGGCAACAGCAAACTCACTATAAAAACTTTTGGAAAAATCAAATGCTTGCATCTCCGTCACGATCGCAATCACAAGCGACCCAACATCATTCTCTCCTTCTAACCGTTGTCTGACAAACACCTGAGCGGCTCGTTGGGCAATCTGAGCATTCACCGTTTCGGGAATAAACTCTTGGTCAAGCCAACGATGCAACGCCTGTTCTAACCACTCGCCTTCTTGATGGGGGTTGGCAACAGGAGGTAGTGTAATCGGTGGAATGGGGTCAGTCATAGAACGAACTTAATTGTTCATAGATGCTTTTCCTCAGCCTATCATTCAGATGAGATGTTGTTGATGAGTTGCTATGCAGTTTAATATCCCTGCAATCGTTGAGGGATATGCCCAGGGTTATTTTTTGATGGCAGATGAGTCGGGTGAGCAATTGGGCTGGTATTCCACCCGTGAGCGCACACTGATTCCGCTGGATCAGCGGTTTTGTTATCCGCGATCGCTCCGACGAATTCTCAATCAAGGCAAGTTTACGGTAGCCATCAATCGTGCCTTTGCAGCCGTTGTTGATGGCTGTGCCAATCGGGATAGCACCTGGATTTCCCATGACCTCAAGGAGGTCTATTGGGAATTGCATCAGGCAGGCTATGCTCACAGCTTTGAAACCTGGCAAGGCGATGAACTGGCAGGGGGAGTTTTGGGGATTGCGATCGGCGGTGCTTTTATTGGGGAGTCCATGTTTTATCGCATTCCCGATGGGTCTAAAGTAGCCCTGGTGAAATTGGTAGAACATTTGCGATCGCGCCAATTTCTCCTGTTTGACGCTCAGCTGATGAACCCTCACCTAGCTCGCTTTGGAGCCCATGTGATTGGCGATCGAGAGTATCAAGCCCTCTTAAGACAAGCCCTCACCCGTCAATGTCAACTCGTCAATGTCAGCTAGACAGTTGAGGGTTCTAGCACGTCTTTAATCATCTTGGAATACACCTCAAACACCTTGGCATCGCGGCACACAAAAATCACTTTTTCGAGTGACGTGTTGCTTTGCAAAAAATGATCAACCTCTGTCACCGCAATATGAACGGCTCGCTCAATGGGGAAGCCATGAAACCCAGTGCTAATCGAGGGAAAGGCGATCGATTGAACGGGACATAACGCGGCCAACTCCAGACTGTTGCGATAGCACTGTGCTAATAGCTCATCTTCTTGCTGCAACCCACCCTGCCACACCGGACCCACCGTATGAATAATCCAGGGCACCGATAAGTTATAGCCATGCGTAATTTTTGCCTGACCCACCGCACAACCTTTTAACTTGCGGCACTCTTCCTTTAACCCCGGCCCCGCTGCCGCATGAATCGCTTCACTCACCCCACCGCCAATATCAAGGGCAATGTTGGTGGTGTTGACGATCGCGTCAACCGATTGCTGCGTAATGTCTCCTCGGGTCGCCGTAATGCGACCAACACTATTGGTAGCTATTCCCGGCTCAGTGCCAGACATCGTCTGACGAATAGTGGCTAGTTGCAACAACACCTCTAAAATGTGCCCGCTATCGATCAGTTGAGCCAAGTTACCGCTGTTAAACCGTTCCATGCGGACATGAGTCGTCAACAACTTTTGCAAGGTCAGCAGGTCTGCATAACGTAACAAATCTGGTTCATTGACATATTGGTTGGCCTCATCTAGCCAAACCCCCCAATTAAAGTTAGAGAGGATGAACCCCTCATCGTGCAAAGTTTGCAGAAATCCATTGACCTCACTGGAATAGAGGTAGGGTTCTAAAACACTTTGCTGAGAATTGATCTCATACAGCCGAATCCCTTTGCGTTCAAAGATCGGCAAAAAACTTAAAATTCGGTCGATTCCTTTCGTCGTTACGGTTGAGGTCAGTTCTTGCTCTGTCTCAACCTGCCCCAATCGTTGATCAATCCACTCGTTGATGTGTTGGGCTAATTCATCTGAGAGTGAGGTCAGTTCTAGCATCTGAGTCAGGGTCAAAAAATCCCAGTCTTCTGGGATTTCAGCAAATAATAGATCGAGTTGCCCAGGGGTCATAAATTCCACCCCATCACAGTCAATCACTGCCATCTGTTGCCCCAACAAACCGCTGGTGGCTGCCAGTGCAGCATCTCCTTGTAAAAGTAAATCTTGAAGTTTAAAGGCAGGTTTCATAACAAGCTCACGTTAGGCATTTGAAGCCCAATATGCACAACATATAAAAATTGGATCACCTCTGTACTTGAGGAGATCGAATTTAACCTTTGCAAAAGTAGGTTTCTCAATAAGACCGGGGGTTAGTCGTTGTTAAAGATAAATTTCTGCCATCAGTTTCTCAATGGCATTCACTGATTCCTGTAGACCTCTAAATAGGCATTGTTTGTAACGAGTGAATCGTTGGATAGCCAACCATTGACCCAAGAGAACAATTCTAGACCTGTCGCAATTCACCCATGAGGTGTGGTTAAGGGGTTAATGTGAAGCAGTTCCCCTCTGGGGTTCGCACTCAGTCTTTGAACTATCATGACAAATTTAACTCTGTTTCGCATCTGCTTCTAAAGAGACACTGGGGGATGTCACGAGAGGCAATGGTATGGCAAAGGCAGCCGGATTCAACCCCATCCAGAGGGTAATCGCGGCGGCAGCGAGCACCACAATCACCAGGGCGATCGCTTGCGGAAACAGCGTTACGCCTCCTAAGACTGGAATGCCCCCCACCAAAATGGCTACCCCTAACGCCAACCCAGCCGCCGTTGCAGGATGACCAGGCATCAAGCGAATTGTAGCGGCTAGAGTGACTGGCACCACCGATTGCAAACACGCCACACCAAGCAACAGTGTCACGGGATGATCACCACCTGCTACCAATAACAGAGCCGCTAACAGCAATGCTGTAACCGTCCAACGTCGCCAACCCAACCGCCCAGACCAGTAACCCCCGACAATCTTGCCCACCGCAGCCGCGATCGCCATTCCAAGTACTAGCCCAGTTTGTCCTAACAACCACAGTTGCAACCCCGTCCACACGCTTGAACCCAGTGCGATCGCCACGATTAGCATGAGAAGCAGGGTTTCTTTAGATTCATCGGAGATGGATGATTGAGCCTGAACACTCACCCCTGAAGGAGAGCCATAGGGTAATTCGGGCAAACGGGTCACAGCGATCGCTATGGCTAGGCCAACTAACAGCCCCACTAGCTCAGCAGTAATGTCATATCGCTCAAACCCCAACACCCCACCAAGAGCTAACCCAACAACCCCTAGGGCAACAAACACACTTGTCCCTGTAGCTTGTTCTGGGGTTGCCCAATAGGATAACGCTCCTCCTCCGACATGAAAGGCAGCGGAACCAACCCCCGCCAAAGCGATCGCCTCATATCCTCTAAACGGAACCAACATGACTGACAGGCTGAGACACAGCAACCCTAGCCACACCATTAAACGGGGGCGTTGTACCCGATCGGCGATCATTCCCAACAAGGGTTGGCAGCCAAATGCCAAGCCGTTATAAAGCAAAATAAGCCAGGTAACCTGGTCTAGTGAAACGATGTGAGGCAGGCTCCCCAACATAAAACCAGTGGTTGCATCCGCCAAACCGTGGGCGACACCCAACACAATCGGCAGTCGGGGCAGCTTGCATTGGCGAAATGACTGCTTGACGCCCCCCATCATCTCAAAATTCCTACCGTGACCAATCCAAGCAATATATAGCTGAGGGCATTGGCAACCATTACCGCTTGCCAGGTTTTGAGTTGATTTTCCCACTTCAAGCCCAACAACACCAACCCCTCAATCAGCACGGATGACACCCAGGTCGATAGCAAAAACAAACCCACTCGTAGTGCGGCTGGAGCTGATACTAAAATTTGGCTTATCAATAAAAAATACAGGGCTGTCAACACCACCCCAATCACAGTAGATACCAAATTCATGATCAGAGCATGGAGGAGCGATCGCCCCAACGATTTACGGCGAAACGCCCATAACACTGCTCCCTCGATCATCACAATGGCAACAAATAAGCCAACAGAAACCAACAAGGGAATGGCAGGGTCACGGGCGATCGGTCCCAAACCCACATCCGCTATAACAATCGTCACCATCTCCATCCTCCTGCCTCAACCGCATCAACAAGGGATGCATTATGAGTGCCTCTATCATCTCAGATTTACTGAATTGAGCAAGTATTTAACACCGCAGACTGCGGTTTTTACCGCAGAATCCTGCTCCCAAACTCAGGTTTATTTAAGGAGGAGAGGGTTGAGAGTTTAATTCAAGACTCCCGACGCGATCAACTCTGAGTCTTGAAACAGCGGTGTACTGAGATAGCGTTCACCAAAGCTGGGTTGCACCATCACAATGAGTTTGCCTTCGTTTTCTGGACGACGACCCACCTTAATCGCTGCTGCCATTGCGGCTCCACTGGAAATACCAGAAAGCAAGCCTTCTTCACGAGCCAATCGACGTCCATAAGCGATCGCCTCTTCATCCGAGATCACAATGACCTCATCCAGCAATTCTGTTCTCAACACTTGCGGCACAAATCCAGCCCCAATGCCTTGAATTTTATGAGGTCCTGGTCGCCCACCCGACAACACAGGGCTATTAGCAGGCTCAACGGCGATCGCTCGAAAGCTAGGCTTCAACGACTTGATCACCTCAGCCACTCCAGTAATCGTGCCCCCCGTACCAACCCCTGCTATCACCACATCGACTTGACCATCGGTGTCTTCCCAGATCTCCTGAGCCGTTGTTTCACGGTGAATTTGAGGATTTGCAGGATTGCTAAACTGCTGCAACATATAAGCATTGGGCAACGAGCCAACAATCTGCTGTGCTCGTTGAATACATCCCCCCATGCCCTCAATTCCTGGGGTCAATTCCAGCTCTGCGCCATAAGCTCGCAACATCGCTCGTCGCTCTGAGCTCATCGTCTCTGGCATCGTCAAAATCAACCGATACCCTTTTGCAGCAGCAGCCATTGCCAATGCAATTCCAGTGTTACCGGAGGTTGGCTCTACTAAAACGGTCTGTCCTGGAATAATTTTTCCTTCCCGCTCGGCGACCTCGATCATGCTAATGCCAATTCGATCTTTAACCGAGGCAGAGGGATTCATGCCCTCTAATTTGACAACAATTCGAGCCAAACACCCCTCCGATTGAGGAATGCGGTTTAACTGGACTAACGGAGTACGTCCAATCAGTTGAGTAATATTTTCAGCAATACGCATAGGTTTTATCGATTAGATGTAGTACATAATATCGAGCTGTCGCCGAGAATTGCGCTTGTCTGCCAAGTCCTGCAACGTATATTTCTGCAATACAGCATTAGCCACCTGTCCGGCTTCTTGCCAAATTTCCCAAATCACCATGCCTTCAACTGACTTCAATTCCTTGGGTGGCTCAGTCGATTGATGATCAGAGCCTTCAATACCATTCACCACATCTAACAAGGTAATCTTCCAGGGTTCTCTGGCCAACAAATAGCCTCCCTTAGCACCCCGTTGAGAGCGCACCAAACCACACCGTCTAAGCGTTGCCAGCAATTGCTCTAGATAGCGATCGGGAATACTCTGCTCCGCCGCAATTTGACGAATTTGCAATGGCTCCCCACTTGTATAATGGGCAGCCAGTTCTAACATCGCTAACAGGGCGTACTCGCTTTTACAAGATAGTTCCACAAGTTGCACAGGAAGATTAAGGGTTCTTCTAGTATACCCCGGTTCTCCAGTGGGGTTTGTAGGTTTCCCCTTTAAACCTACAAAAAAGCCCCACAATTGTGGGGCTTTTTGATTAAGCCTCAATTGAGACTTAAGGAATTAACTAAGCTTAGAAGCTGAAGCTAGTTCTAACAACACCAATCACGATGTCATCGTTGGTATTGACGTTACCGGGATCGAGCAACCAGATTACACCAGGAGTGATCGAGATGTTGTCGGTCAAAGGATAACGGTAGAAGCCTTCAACATGTAGAGCTGCGTCTTCTTGAGTAACAGCACCACCTGCACCAAAGGTTTCTAGGAAGGCTTGACGAGGAGGTACACCTACGATGAAGCCTAACAAGCTACCTTCTTTACCAAGGTCAGAGAAGCCCAACGTACCTGCATAGGTCCAACCGTCACCTTCACCAGTTGTGCCAGTGAAGATGCTGCTATCGATATAGCTGATCCATCCACCGATTTGGATAGTGTCGTTGAGGGAGTAGTTAGCACTAACACCGTAACCGTTCAGGATAGTAGAACCACCTGTGCCAGCTGTATCAGCAGACAAGTAGGAGTTGGTGTAGGTCAAAGCAAGTGTCAAGTCACCAGGAGTCAAGGTCAACTGACCGAAGGCAGTGTAGTCACCATTGAACAAACCATTCTCTGGAGCAGGGTCATTGCCATCATTGGTCAAATAACCGAAACCGAGTTGGATGTCATCTGTGAAGTCAACCGTTGCACCAGCACCAATGTTTTGGTCGCCAATGTCATAGATTGGGTTGTAACCAAAGTATGAGAGAGATCCTTGCTCAGGATCATCAAACGGGCTAACGGTAGTAACGATATCGCTGATGCTTTCGCCTTGAGCACCCAAGTAAACAGTGATGTTGTCACCGAGAGGGAAGTAGTACTCTAAGCGAGAAATACGAACTTCGTAGTTAGTAGTGTTTGTATCGTAGGAGAGGTCAGTTTGATCGGTATCAATACCAGGACCACCAATGAACGCGCTGGTAGGAACGTTATTGAAGTTTCTGAAGTTACCAGCTTGTAGACGTGCTCTCAAACGGTCTTCACCAGTGAAGCTGGTATCAAAGTTCAAACGAACCCGGCTTTGGAAGACAGTGTTGTTAGCGTCGTCAACACCAAAATCTTCACCACCAAAGATGTCAGACACTGAGAAAATAGTCCGACCACGCAATACTGTGGTAGTAGAGAATTGGTTTGCTTCTAACTCAGATGTGCGAGCTTCGAGAGCATCAACACGACCACGCAGGGTAGCCAACTCAGCTGCAAACTCTTCTTGCAAACGTTGCAGAGTTGCCAAGTCTTCGCGAGTCACTGCATCAGCCAAGCCAGCCGCGATTAATTCGTTAACGCGATCCAAACAAGCGTTCATACCAGCGGCAAACTCATAACGAGTCATGGCGCGGTTGCCACGGTAAGTACCATCGGGATAACCCGCAATACAACCGTAACGCTCAACCAGAGATTGCAGTGCTTGGAATGCCCAGTCAGTAGGCTGAACGTCAGACAGTTGAGAAACAGAAGTAACCTGAGCCATGGAATTACCACGGACTTCACGGCTGTACTGTGTGATTTCTTGGAGAGAAGTCACGGAAGCAGCAGGAGCAGGCTGAGCAACTTCAGCAGCAGGCTGAGTTACAGTTTGAGCGACCTGAGCAGGCACTTGAACTTCAGCCAAAACATCAGTAGATGCTTCAACAGGAGCGACTTCAGTGGTTGCTACATCGGTGAGCAACGCTTCAGCAGAATCGGTTGTGCTGGTTACATCAGCTGCGATCGCTGATGTAGAGATTAGAGCAGCACCTAAAAGAGCTGGGGTAACCAGTAAAGAGTTCCAAAGAACTTTAGGCAACATTATATGGGTCCTCACACCTAACTAAAAGGACTTGCAATCTAAACGGTTATAGCATTAACAACCGGAGATGTTTTGTTCCTCCACAAACAGATTATCAAAAAATCTCAGTCTTCGCAGCTAAAACCATCAAGAATCACAAGGACTAGATGAAGTTAGACTAGCATGCTAATTTGCTGTCGGAGCTAGATTTCATCAGAAATCATCAAAAATCAAGAGATGATGAATTTTTTTTATAGAAATCAAGATTTACATAAGGACTGGTAAACCCATTAGCTTTTTTGGTGAATCGCTTAGCAGTTAAGGCATACAACAGTTCATGCTATGAAAACTGATTAGTAGTCCTAAACGAGTAAGGATATGCCACACTCTGCGTGGCATATCCTTACTCAAAAATCATTACTTTTATGAGGACTACCCAAATATAAAGGGAGGTGAGAAAAACCCCTCTGACCGAGAAGAATTCCCACCTCCCTAGCAAGCCAATCATTCACTCACTTTTATCCCAAGACGTTGGCTCAAGCGTCTGTGGGTTTGGGCATTTAGAACCGGAAGGTAGTTCTGATGGTGCCCACGAAGATATCATCGTTGTCTTCGTTGTGGTTAGGAGCCGTGAGCCAGATGATGCCAGGTGTGATGTCAATATTGTCAGTCACAGCCAGACGATAGAAACCTTCGATGTGGAATCCAGTATCGATATCTTCACCATCGACCCCTAAGCCCAAGGAATCATCAGACTCTGTTAAACGAGGCTGCATTCCAAAGATCAGACCTCCTAAGTTGCCTTCTCCAAGGAAGTCAGGCAGTGCTAGAGTCACAGCAAAGTTCAGCACATTTGCATCACCTGCACCGATCGCCCGCACATAGGAGTAACCAACCCAACCACCCAGTTGGAAAGTAGGACTAAATTTGTAGTTCACTGCCACGCCATAGGAGTTGCTCGAAAGAGGACGATCGACATCGACCCGTGCTAAACGGCTACCCAGCCCCCAGGGACGTAATCCAGAGATATCACGGTTTCCAGGAGGATTGGCGGGATCATCTTCAGTGTCGATATAGGCGTTGACATAGGTCAAACCAATATCGAGGTTGCCACCGAGCAAGCTTCTTGCAGTCAACTGAGCAATAATGCCATAGTCACCATTGAACAAGCCATCATTTTGGTCAGGGCTGTTGTTTTCACCAGCACCGTAGCCAACCTGCAAGCTGAGAATGTTACGAGTCAACACAGGGTTTGTGAACTGGTAGCTAAACGAAACACCTGATGTGGTGTTTGCAATCCGGTAGATGGGGTTGCGCTGACCAAAACGAGAGACAGCCGCCCGACCCGAACTGTCAAAGGGCGTGATGGTGTTACCAAATACCAGGTCATCTAAACCAATACCGTTTGCACCGATGAAGAAACGAGCGCGATCGCCCACAGGGAATTGGTAGAACAAACTATCAATCCGTACATCATTACCCGTGTCGAGTTCATAACCCAGACGAGCTTCGCCAGCACTGGGGTCGCCAGTGAAGCGAACTACGTTACCAGACTGCAAACGAGCTCTCAAACGGTCTCTACCCGTAAAGCTGGTATCAAAGTTCAAACGAACCCGGTAATGGAAGACAGTGTTATTAGCTTCATCAACCCCTGGTTCAGCAATTTGGTTGCCAGCATCTGTGTCAAATTCACCACCAAAGATGTCAGCTACCGAGAAGATCGTTTCACCAGCCAACTTAGTTGTCGTTGAAAATTGGTTAGCCTCTAACTCAGTAGTCCGTGCCTCTAAGTTATCTACCAATCCTCGAATTGTTGCCAACTCAGCTGCAAACTCTTCTTGTAACCGTTGCAACGTTGCCAGGTCTTCACGCGTTACGGCATCCCCTAAACCAGAGGCAATCAGTTCGTTAACACGATCCAAACAGGCGTTCATCCCAGCGGCAAACTCATAGCGAGTCAGCGCACGATTGCCTCGGTAAGTGCCATCGGGATAACCCGCAATACACCCATACCGCTCA
>JANRJA010000118.1:0-27479 GCA_033764315.1 Oculatellaceae cyanobacterium bins.114 | reverse complement strand
TCCCCGGCGCTTGGGGTTTTCTCGGGGTGGTGTTGTTATTTGACGGTATAAATCGCTTTTATCAACTCCACGCTTCTGGTCAATTTGATATAGGTTAAAAGAGGTGCTTATCCCGGAGTTGGCTGAATGCAAACCTATGATGTGGTGATGATTGGGGCAGGGCACAATGGGTTGACATGTGCGGCTTACCTGCTCAAAGCGGGATATAGTGTGCTGTTGCTAGAGCGGCGATCAGTTCCAGGGGGGGCGGCAACGACAGAGGAGGTGCTCCCTGATGAGGCTCCGGGGTTTAAGTTTAACCTCTGTGCGATCGACCACGAGTTTATTCACCTGGGGCCGGTGGTGGAGGAATTAGAACTCACTAAATATGGCTTGGAGTATCTGTTCTGTGACCCGGTGACGTTTTGCCCACATCCCGATGGCAAATATTTTTTGGCGCACCGATCGCTAGAAAAAACCTGTGCTGAGATTGCTCGTTATAGCGATCGCGATGCTCAAAAGTATGCCGAGTTCACCGACTATTGGCAACGTGTCACCAATGCGCTAATTCCGATGTTTAATGCGCCACCGCAAGCCGTGCTAGAGATTTTGTCAAACTACAATGGCGATCGCATTCAAGATTTGCTGTCGGTGGTAGGTGGCACAACCAAAGCCCTGGATTGGGTGCGGACGATGATGACCAGTCCAGAGGATTTGTTAAATGAATGGTTTGATTCGGAGTTTCTCAAAGCCCCCCTTGCTCGCCTGTCATCAGAGTTTGGCGCACCTCCCTCGCAAAAGACACTGGCGATCGGCTCGATGATGATGTCGATGCGTCACCATCCTGGAATGGCACGACCTAAGGGTGGCACTGGAGCGTTAGTTCAGGCATTGCTTAAACTCGTGACTCACTTGGGCGGTGTAGTGCTCACGGATCAACCTGTCAAACAAGTGTTGGTGGATGATGGCAAAGCGGTTGGCGTGCGGGTGGCAAACGGCGTGGAATATCGGGCGCAGCAGGGTGTGATCTCTAATATCGATGCTAGACGGCTGTTCTTGCAACTAGTTGATGCAGCGGATGTGGATAGTGCTGACCCCAATCTGCGTGAACGGCTAGAACGGCGCACGATTAATAACAACGAAACCATCCTTAAAATTGATTGTGCTCTATCAGAGGCTCCTCGCTTTGAACACCACAATCACGATGACTCTTACTTGATTGGCTCGGTGTTGATTGCTGACTCGATGCAACATGTAGAATACGCTCACAATCAAATTACATTGGGGCAAATTCCTGATGCAAATCCGTCGATGTATGCGGTGGTGCCAACGATGCTCGACCCAACTATGGCTCCTGATGGCAAACATACGCTGTGGATTGAGTTCTTTGCCCCCTATCAAATCGCTGGTGCGGAGGGGACTGGGTTGAATGGCACTGGATGGACGAGTGAACTGAAGGAAAAAGTAGCTGATCGCGTCATTGATAAGTTGGCAGACTATGCCCCCAATCTTAAGTCGTCCATTATGGCTCGGCGGGTGGAAAGTCCAGCGGAATTAGGAGAGCGGTTGGGATCTTATAAGGGCAACTACTATCACCTGGACATGACTCTGGATCAAATGATCTTTTTACGTCCGCTGCCAGAAATTGCCAATTACAAAACCCCGATTCAAGGGCTGTATCTTACCGGAGCCGGGACTCATCCTGGTGGTTCGATTTCTGGTATGCCGGGGCGCAATTGTGCTCGCGTTTTCTTAAGTTCTCAAAAGTCTCTCGGCAAAGCAATTGCTAAAGCAGGACAATCATTAAAGGCGATCGCTAAATCTCGGTTTGGTATTGTCTAGGTTGATTTTTTTCTAGAGTCATGGCAGATCGGGTTTTAATTTTAGGGGGTCGGGGGCGTATTGGTAGCAGTGTCGCCGCTGATCTGATTCAGTATACAGATGCCCATATCACCATCACGGGCAGAAGTGAGGATGCGACCGGGAAAAGCGACCTTTCGAGCGATCGCACCGATTTTTTGGCACTCAACCTAAGCGACGATGCCCTGCTCAAACAGGCGATCGCTCAGTCTAATCTGGTGGTTCACTGTGCGGGGCCTTTTCACTATCGAGATGGCACCGTCCTGGATCGATGTATTGATCAGCGGGTGAATTATCTCGATGTGAGTGACAACGCAGGCTTTACCCAACGGGCACTGAGCCGCAATGCTGCTGCCGCCAAGATGGGAGTAACGGCGATCGTCAACTCTGGCATCTTTCCGGGCATCTCTAACAGCATGGTGCGACATGGGGTTGAGCAGTTGGATGACCCGGAGCAAATTCATCTCAGCTATGTGGTCAGTGGCTCAGGGGGTGCCGGAATCACCGTCATGCGAACCACGTTTCTGGGGTTGTTGCAGCCTTTTAACGCCTGGTTAGAGGGATCTTGGCAAAAAGTCAAACCCTATAGCGATCGCCAACCGATTCAATTGCCTGACCCCTATGGCAAAGTCCATGTCTATTGGTTTGAAATGCCCGAAACCTTTACGCTGGCAGAGTCGTTTCCTGTAAAAACTGTTGTCACCAAGTTTGGCTCGGTGCCCGACTTTTATAACCACCTCACCTGGATTGCAGCCCATGTGTTTCCTAAATCCTGGATTCGCAGCAAACGAGGAACTGAGTTTTTGGCTCAGGTCAGCTTTCGTATGACCAACGTCACTGATCGGGTCAGTGGTATTGGGGTTGGCATTCGCTCAGAGGTTACCGGGAAAAAAGACGGACAACCCGCTGCTTATGTCTCGACCCTGGTACACGACAATACGGCGATCGCCGCTGGCAACGGCACGGGCAGCATTGCCCAACTGTTGCTCTCTGGGCAATTGCATAAACCGGGTGTATGGGCAGTCGAGCAAGCCCTGACTACAGAGTTATTTGAGCAAACCATGCAGAGTCGCAATATTCAGATTCATCATGACTGGGTTCAGTTTTGATAAAAACACCCCGTTATTCTATTTCGATTCAATCACTAATTGTGGTTGGGGGAACTGCAAGCCAGTTTGTTTGGCAATCTTGTGAGCGAGATCCTGAAAATCCCAATACACATTTTTCACCGCGGTGATGTGAGAGCCAATCGCTCCATCAGCAGGTTTGAGGTGAAAAATAGGTTTACGAGACTCTTGAGCCATTGGCATCAGGCTTTGATAGTGTTTCAGCAGTGCCAAACGATTCGGATCATTAGATGGAGTTGAAGCTATTTGATGGGCTTGCTGCACAACTTCAGTATTGTAAATGTGAGGAATTCGTTCTATCCACCGCTGAAATGCTTTTACAGGACGGTCAAATCGAACCCCATGTTGAAGAATAACGTAACCAATGGGTTGCATTTGCCCTTTTGGTAGGGCAAGATCTGATGCGGGATTTTTAGGAATACGCTCCTGCCATTCTTCTCTCCAACGTCTTACTGTTGGACCAAGATTCTTCAATCCCTGCAGTGAAAAGAGATCAGGCGAGAGTGGAACTACAACATAGTCTGAAGCAATCAGAGCGGCTCGATTAATTGCGCCCAAGTTAGGTCCTAAGTCTACTAAAACAACGTCAGCATTACTACTTGAAGCAGCTTGAATCAGTACTCGCCAAAAAGCTGAGATAACTCTAAATGCCCGTTCTTTGCGATCTAGACAATCTGACCACTTAGAAGACAATTCATCTTCAAATCCGGAAAGTTGTAAATCCCCAATTAAGAGGTTCAATCCATCTTCGATCTTTTCTAAAGATGGAGGCGCAATATCTCCAATACCACTCAATAATGGCTTGACACATCGAAAAACAGTATCATAGCGATTTTCAGTTCCTTCCCATACTTCTTCTAGACGATCTTCATCTAAAAAAGCAGCTGTTAGGTTAGCTTGAGGATCTAAATCGGCTGCTACAACTTGTAGCCCTAAGTCGTAATACATCCAAGCTAAATGATAAACAAGGGATGTTTTCCCCACCCCACCCTTGTTGTTGAAGAAGGCAATAATTGGCACGCTCATGACCGTCTCCTAACTACAACAGATGTGTAAGTATCGTCTAACGAGAACTCAGGAGGTGGATTACCATTTTTCTCTAAAGCTCGCTTTGCGGTCGGAATACCATAGCCAAACCGCTGAACGTAACCCAGATCCTTCATGACTCCAGCTAAATGAGGATTACGATAATCGGTTGCCCCGTCACCAAAATTTTCTGGGTTGACCTGACCAAACAACCCACCTGGGTTTGAAATTTCGATACGATCGCTAAACCAATATACTTTGACTGGTGCATTCGTGTGTTCATAAGAGCGATGCATCACCGCATTTCTGGCTAACTGCCGCAACGCTTCAATTGGATAGTCAGGCTGTTGAACTTCAAGAGACTGGCTTGTAATATCTGACGCAACCGAAATATTAATTTGTAAGGTTTCATCGAGCAATCGTAAAATATCTATGAGTGACCCGCTAATTTCTTTTTGATCTTTAATTGGATCTCCCAATTCAGTGCCATCAATTCTCAGAAACTGAACGTAATGACCCGGAATAAATTGTTGAGGATCTTTACCCACAACAAGAATTCCTAAGACCGTAGGACATGATTCTGGTTCAGGGGTAGTAAACCGGACTGACGCTAACTGCTGAGTGAGCGATCGCTGGTTCTCTTCTAATACCTCTGGTGCCAAGGTGAAAGGCAAATAGGATTGTTGAAAGAACTCTAAATTTAGATCGACGAGAGTAGCAGAAGGGAGGGGTCGTAGATCGAAAGGCAAATCTCTGGCTCGACGTTTTTCATTTAACCGTCGCTCTTCATCTGGATTAGCAGTTGCCCGTCGTGGACCCACTCGAATCCATATACGACTATCAAATCTGACAGGAGGCGCATCAGATGGTTCTACAATAACGACTGCTAATTCGCAACCATTTAGCATACGCTTACTCACTTGTAGGGCAGGAAACGGTAAGATTTTCCCTTCTGAGCGGATGTTAGATAGACCGAGTAGTAGCTCATCTGTGATAGGCAGATGAGCACAGGAGCCATCATCATTAACTCCTATAAAAAGGACTCCAGGCTTTTTGTGATTAGGCAAATCGTTTGCAAAAGCACAAATCGCTTGTCGTATTTTTTTCCCGTCTGAAGTCGATGCTTTTCGCTCAACTCTGTCGCACTCTAGGTCACTTAGAAGTGCTGCCAGCTCTTGATCATCCATGCATTAGCCCTTGCAATCTTCACTTCCTCATAATAAGTATCAAGCCCAGAATTAGGATCATTAGAGAAGCAGCATGGCAGTACGGTAAAGGGAGATCACTTATTTGTAAGTCGATGAAACCGCCATACAAAAACGATTGCGGCGATCGCCACACCAATCGATTGCCCCGTCCACAATCCCGCTCCTGCAAACCCCAGCGGAAATCCCAGGAGATATCCACCCGTTAACCCTACGCCCCAAAACGCCACGGCACTCAAGATCATGGGCACACGACTATCTTGTAGCCCATAGAGTGCACCCATAGCCACTCGTTGCACCCCATCTAAAAGTTGCGATATGGCACCAATCACGAGCATTGGTATAGCTAACGCTATCACATGAGCATCGTCTGGGGCTTGAGTATCTAGGAACAGTCCAATCACAGGTTGACGGTAAACGATGAGGGCGATCGCCATCAGCAACATAAAAGCGGCTGAAACAGCAATACCTACATAGGCCGCTCGCTTTACCCCAGCTAGATCGCGTTTTCCCCACCACTGCCCCACCCGTGCCGTAACCGCGTAGGACATGCCCAGTGGCACCATAAAAATCAAATAGGTTGTTTGGTAAACCGTTTGGTGAGCGGCTAATACATCGGTTCCCAAGGTTCCCACTAAAAATGTGATGACTGCAAATAGACCATATTCCAGGGTAATGGTCATGGCGATCGCCCCTCCAATGGTGATTAACCGTTGCAACAGTTGAGGTCGAAGGCAATGCAAATTGTGTAATAAACGGTATTGCTTTAATTGGGGATGGCGGACGACATAGATGAGAAAGATGACAAACATTCCCCAAAAACTGAGAGCACTGGATAATCCCAGTCCGGCTAACTCCAAGCGCGGAAAACCAAAGTGACCAAACCCTAAAGCGTAATTGCCAAGCCCGTTAAACAAGGTGCCAACGATAACGATGCTAATGACAACATGCGCTTGAGCCAGTGCTGAGACATAGCCCCTCAACATGGCAAACCCCAGTGCCGGAAACACCCCCCAGAGAATGCATTTGAAATAGGGATCTGCTAGGGTGGCGATCGCCGCAGGTTGTTTGAGAATCAGCAAGACTGTATCTAGATGGGCAAACACAACCATCAGCGGAATGCTAAGCAATGCCGATAGCCAGAGTCCTTGACGGGCAATGCTTTCAATCTGTGCTTTTCGACCTGCTCCGTAGGCTTCAGCGACCAGTGGACTGACTGCCATTACGACTCCACTGGTGACATTTAATAAAAGCTGGAAAGTGGTTGCTGCCAATCCACCAGCCGCCAAACTCTCTGAACCTAATTGACCCATCATTACGGTGTCTACAAACCCAACAGCA
This sequence comes from Oculatellaceae cyanobacterium bins.114, assembly GCA_033764315.1. Lineage (GTDB taxonomy): Bacteria > Cyanobacteriota > Cyanobacteriia > Elainellales > Elainellaceae > FACHB-1407. The sequence goes on along the minus strand of JANRJA010000118.1, from coordinate 20,941 downwards.
GTTTGGGCAACTTGAGCAGTGGCTAATGGCATCGCCAGTCTGAGAAAAGCACGGATTTCTGTTTTGACTTCAACAGGTAATCCAAAAATGGACAGATTAATCCCTTTGGTGATCATTGCCGTGTTCCTTACAGTAGGCTTCTTTCACGGCTTACACTCTAAGAAAAATGACGGTTGGCAAACTACAAGGTTCTTGCGAGATGACCAAAATCTTGCGGCAAGTTTTTAAAGGAGGCCGAGGTTCGACTATTTCACCCGTCAGGAATCAGGGGAAATGTTCTAAAATCACTCAATGCATACCCTTTGTGCGACTATTCCAGATCCCCGGTTTTTAGGGATATAACGAGGCATCTTTGGAGTCAGCTCCAACGAGAAACCGGGGATCTAAACCTCTAAATTGCCCATCTTAACCATGACGGTTCAGTTGCTTAAAGGTGAACTTCAACCTCCCGTTGCTTCCAGTCAAGACTATGGTTGGAAGAATATTTTGGTGGAGGAATTTCATCAACCTCCTGGGCAAGAGACCTATCAAAATTTAACCCGACATACACTTTGTATCTCGCTCAATAGTCGCCCATCCCGGTTATCGCATGTCATGGGCGATCGCCGCCATATCAGCCTTTTTAGCAAAGGGGACATCACCATTACCCCGATCAGCTCAACCTTGGTGAGTCAGTGGAATCAAAAAGATCAGTATCTGCGAATTCAACTCACATCCGATGTGTTGCAACAGGTGGCTCAAGATTCCCTGACGGTTGCCCCTAAGCAGGTCGAGTTACTTCCTGAGTTTCGAGTGCGGCATCCCCAAATTGAGCAAATTAGCCTGATGTTGTTGAGTGAACTTCGCAATGGTGGGCTGACAGGGTCACTGTATGTTGAGTCACTTACCACCGTATTAGCGGTGCATCTGCTCAAAGCACATTCGGTACTGCAACCGTGTGTTGCATTGTATCAAGGAGGATTGAGCGATCGCCATCTGCTGCGGGTGATAGATTATATCAATGCTCATTTAGCAGATGAGATTCAACTGTCTGATTTGGCGACACTGGCAGACCTAAGCCAGTTTCACTTTAGCCGACTGTTTAAGCAATCGACTGGAGTTACGCCGCATCAATATGTGCTTCAGCAACGAGTCGAGCGGGCTAAACAACTGCTTAAAACAACCGATTTATCTGTGATGGATATCGCGTTACTGTGTGGCTTTAGCAGCCATAGCCATCTCGGTAAATGGATTCAACATTACACGGGGCTGTCGCCCAAAGCCTATCGAGCCAGCTAACGCAATTATTCCCCTACAGTCTCAGTCTAGTGAAACCATTGAAGCCACAATCCCTTCTCAATCAAGTACAATCGGCGATCGCTCAAACCGATTGGGCACAGGCGATCGAGTGCTTGCAAGATGGGCTTTTGAGACAACCCAGCTTTGCCACTGCTCAAGCGGCAGATGAGTTTTGGGATCAGGCGTTGAGACTGGCATTGACGGTTCTGGATCTGGGCGATTTTCAAAGCCGTTGGGATGTTGCCAAACTCTTGCCTGAACTGGGCGATCGGGCGATGCGTAGCACTGCTCTGAATGGAGTCATCGCCCCCTTGATTACTCGATTGCAGGATGAGGCGGCAGAGCTAGAGGTGCGGTGGTTTGCAGCCCAGGGGTTAGGTCATTTTCCTCAAGCGGTGGTGTTGCAGGCGTTAGTGCAAACCTTGCAAACCTGTCAAAACGACGAGTTGAGTGGAATCATCGCGGTTACGCTGGCAAACTTTGCCACAGAGGCGGTGCAAAATGGCTCTCTCACCGAATTGATGGCTGTGTTAACGGATGTGTTTGTTAAGCCTGATACGCGCCGCTGGGTCGTTCAAATTTTGTCCCAAGTGCGCCATGCTGAAACGATGCCGCTGCTGTTACAAGCCGCCCACGACCCTCAAGTTGAGGTAAGGGCGATCGCCATTGATGCTCTGACTAATTTTCATCACCCCCGTGTTACCGATGTCTTCGTGCAAGCTCTGGGCGATCCAGTCGCAACGGTTAGAACTGCTGCTTTAACTGGCTTAGGATTGCAGGCAGATAGATTGGCACACCTCGATTTAGTCAGCATGATTAAACCCTTGCTAGGGGATTTGAATGGGCAAGTGTGTGAACAAGCGGCGATCGCGCTGGGTCGATTAGGAACAGATGCGGCGGTTAATGCTCTGGCTGAAACGCTGCGATCGCCCTATACCCCTGAACCGCTGCAAATGACCATTCTGCAAACTCTAGGATGGATGGAATCGAGCCAAGCGATCGAAGCTGTGCAACACTTTTTGCTGCATCAAGGGATCGAGCCTAAGACTGAGGTGGTGATCCAGACGAGTCTTCATGCCCTGACTCAGGTCAAGACCCCACCCCTGAGACATCAGGTTGCTCAATTTTTGATTGACCTACTGCACTCTGATCATTCAGTGACCCAGGCAGAAAACACTCGAAAACTGCTGGCAATAGGGCTAGGACAACTGGGAGAACCCACTGCTCTGGAGCCTCTCATTCAGTTGTTGGCAGACCCTGATATGGGAGTGCAATTGCATGCGATCGCGGCCCTGAAACATCTGGACTCTCAAACGGCTCATTATCGCTTGATGGAACTGGCGCAAACCCAAAATCTTAGAGCAGATCTCTCGCGGGGGTTGGCGATCGCTCTGCAAGAGTGGTAAAAGGGGCATTTAGCCGAGAAAAATATCCCTTTGCTCCCTTTTGACCTCTCCCCCAACTCCTCTCAGAACTGCTCTCTCTTAAAATGTATCCAAGATTACTAAACCCCCTGAGTAAATCCGCTACTTTCACAGAACGCGACGGGGATTGGACGATCGAAGGATATGCGTTTAGAACAATTGCAAGCATTCCTTGCAGTGGCTGAAACGGGCAGCTTTCAAAAGGCAGCTCAAAAATGTGGATTGACCCAATCAACCATCAGCCGTCAAATTCAAAGTTTAGAAGCTGAGCTAGAGATTTCCTTATTTCACCGGGGGGCTCAAGCTACTTTGACATTGGGGGGCGATCGCTTGTTACCCCACGTCCGAAAAATTTGTCAGGAGTGGCAAAACGCTTTTCAAGAACTCAGTGATCTGCGGGCGGGCAAGCAACCAGAGTTGTGTGTGGCGGCCATTCATTCTATGTGCGCCTATCATTTGCCGCCTGTGTTGCAGCAGTTTTGTCAAGATTACCCAGATGTGCAACTGCGAATCACCGCATTGGGCAGCGATCGCGCCCTTAAAGTCTTAAAGGACGGCTTAGTCGATTTGGCGATCGTCATGCAGAACCGTTTCTTGAGTAACAGTCCTGAGATGGTAGTCAAGGTACTTTACGATGAACCTATCAAGGTCTTGATGGCGGTCAATCATCCCCTGGCTCGGTTTGAATCGGTTCCGTGGGACGAGTTAGCTCAATATCCACAGGTGGTTTATAAGGATGGTTATGGGATGCAGCGCATTGTGCAAGAACAGTTTACCCGTCGCGGTTTGAGCCTCCGTTCTGCTTTAGAATTAAATACTCCTGATGCCTTTCGAGGGGTGGTTCGCCAAGGCGAGATGATTACCCTGTTAGCAGAATCTGAACTTGTAGAAGCCTATGCTGATCCGACTCTGACCGTTCGTGCGATCGCTGCCGATGTCAATAACCCCGATGCCCTGACCGATCCTCCCCTGACCCGACGAGTGGTGTTAGTCACTACTCGCGATCGCCTACAAATCCCTCCTATTCAACATTTTCACAATCTTGTTTTAAAACTACTCACCCCCCAAACAGGGGTTGTTATACAACGATAAAGGGTTGATTGGGAATGGGGAGTGAATTGGCAAACTCACCCACTCAAGTTTAAGGAGCAAGTAGGTTGGTCTAATTAAATCTAAGCCGTAGTGCGAGCCGCTTACCCGCGACTGAGACACTTGCACAACAGCTATCTACAAATTAATTGCACCCACTTGCTTGCTACACCTACTTCCTGAGTCAATGGGTTATCGTCACCGGTTGACTACCCTCACAGTAGACCCCTCAGTCCTTTCCCTCTTTTCCTTTCTCTTTTCTCTCCTCTTTTTGCTCTTTTTCTTTCTCACCCCTTTCTCAGCCCATGAGCACTGCATTTCGGGATCTACTCAAAAAAGTTGGCAGTGGCCCCCATACAAGCAAGGATCTCAGCCGACAAGAGGCGGCAGATGCCACTCGCATGATGCTGTTGCAGGAAGCGACCCCTGCTCAAATTGGTGCATTTATGATTGCCCATCGGATTAAACGCCCGACGGGGGAAGAGTTGGCAGGGATGTTAGATGCCTACGCAGAACTGGGGCCAAAACTGCAACCCATTCAAACAGACTATCCAGTGATGGTGTTGTGTTCGCCCTATGACGGACGCGATCGCACAGTGCCCCTCAGTCCTCTGACGGCTTTGATTTTGACCACTGTGGGATGTCCTGTGGTGTTGCATGGAGGCGATCGCATGCCCACCAAAGCAGGAGTTCCCTTAATTGATATCTGGTGTGGGCTTGGCGTCAACTGGGCACCCTTAACCCTAGACCAAGCGCAACGGGTGTTTGAGCAAACCCGTCTGGGGTTTGTCTATCTACCGACTCACTTTCCGTTAGCTCAGGGGTTGGTGCCCTACCGAGAACAGATCGGCAAGCGACCTCCTTTTGCCACCCTAGAACTCATGTGGTCGCCCTATGCTGGGGATGCTCACGTTGTAACTGGATTTGTGCACCCACCCACGGAAGAGATGACCCGCCATGCTCTTACCCTCCGGGGGATCAACCACTGCACAACGGTTAAGGGCTTAGAAGGTAGTTGTGACTTACCACGAGAGCGCACTGCCATTATTGGATTAGGACACCGCTCTGACTCCAGAGGAGATGGATCGGTTGAAATTCAGATTGAGCGGTTGCATCTGCATTCCCGTGACTATGGGTTTGCCAACACCAATGTTGCTCTCGACACGACAGCCACCGCGATCGCCCAAATGCTGAGTGTGTGTCAGGGTCAACCCTCTGAGTTGATGGCTGCTGTGGTGTGGAATAGTGGCTTTTATCTATGGCGGTGTGGGTGTTCCCCCACTTTAGAAGCTGCGATCGCTCTGGCGACAGAGTTGCTTCAACAAGGTCAGGTGCTTAAAACGTTGGAACGGCTATGTAGGGCGATCGCGGCTGTGCAGATCTCACCTCGACAGGAAGCACAACTGCCTCTGTAGGTAACAAAAATTACATAAGATACTTAAACGATAAGTCCGGACTAAAACAGCCCGGACTTGGTTTTTTATGAACCAGCCATATTATGAAAAGGTTGGCTGGCTTTATTTATCTTGTTTTCAGCATAATAGAAATCTCTATCAAATTCTCAGAAACTAAGCTTTTCTTAAAGTTTTAGTATATTCAGTTACACATTGACACAAACGGAGCTGTAGCAATCTCAAATGGGGTGCGCCTCTCACAACCCGCTCATCTCACGACTAATTTAGGACTGCTATATTACACAGTTGTGATGATTGCTACATTCTAAAGTTCCGTATCCTTGAGGGTCTTAAAGGCAAATTTCTTCTCTCGAAATAAGCTTTTTGGTAGAGAGATGACCCTACCAAATGACAGACATGTCATTTTATGAATGTCAGTAAGATAACCGCATGACTAGTACTAGTCATCTTGTGAGAAGTCCCATTTTAGAAATGTCACTGACCAACGTCTAAATAATGACGCAAGGTGACAGCGAAAGGGCACACAAGAGTACTTGATTCGTTAACAGTTTGCGTTTGCGATCGCTGGCATCTGTTCCACCACCATATTCTGCTGGAATGGGTGCCACCTATCTCTGTTTATCACTAACCATTGGTTTTAATCCTATTAAAAACTAATGCTTCTAAATTTGGCGGCTAGCTTGCTTTAATGAAGACAGCAAAGCGAGAGGCAATTGCAGCATGTTTAATCGGTTGGCAGGTTGATGATCAAACTCAACAGGCCCGTGATAATCGCTTCCACCCGTCATCACTAAACTGTGTTGATGACACCAGTTCTCTAAATGTTGGCACTGACTAGGAGTGTGATTTGGGTGATAGACCTCTACGCCCTCAAGCCCAGCCTCAATCAGCTCTAACAAAACCGTTCCGACATCGCCTCCACGATATAGATAAGGGTGTGCCCACACAGGGACGGCTCCACAAGAGCGCAATAACCGGATTCCCTCGTGGGCTGAGAGCGTTTCGTAATGAACGTAGGCAGGCTGATAATCCCCCAGGAAGCGATCGAACGCCTCACGAGAGGACTTGACATATCCAGCCTGTACCAGTGCGGCTGCAATATGAGGGCGACTGGGGGCAATTCCTTCTCCAAGTTCAGGCAGTTGAATAAAATACCCCAACTCAGCCAGCTTATCGACAATCTTTTGGGCACGTCGCTTGCGCCCTTGGATGCGATCTCGCAATGGCTCTTGTAACTGATCGGGATTGGGATAATAACCCAGAATATGTAAAGAGCGATCGCGATGAACCGTACTCAACTCAACTCCTGGAACGATCTCGATGCCCCAAGCAGTAGCTGCTGCAAATGCTTCATCCCAACCTGCTAATGTGTCGTGATCGGTAATAGCCAGGGCATGGATGCCAGCTTTGGCGGCGGCCTCAACCAGTGCTTCTGGAGTCAGCTTGCCATCAGAATAAGTTGTGTGAGCATGAAGATCTATCATTTTTTGGCGTTGCTGAATACAGATTGATTGATGGAGTTAATTGTGATTGGTCAATCGTCAATCGTGATTGGTCAATCGTCAATTGTCAAGGGTTGATGGTGATCAACAACCCCGTGTGCGACTTTCCCCATCTCCCCGGTTGCTGTGACGCAAATCAGACGACTTTGAGGATGCTGAACGAGCAACCGGGGAGCTAAACTTCTAAGTTGCACATCGCGTGATCAATAGCAATTTTCCTGCTGAAAGAAAAATACACTGAGAATTGTTGGGTGATCAATAAAATGAAGAGTAAGCGATCGCCCTGATCTTGACGACATGAGTTTGACGGTATGAGTTTGACGGTATGAGTGTGATTTTTCCCCATCCATCACGAGGTTTGGAATTTAGGATAGAAGAAGCTCTATCTCGACATACCGCATGATTTGGCAGGAGATTTCTGGAAACTGGGTGTTGGTGCCACCGCGGCCTATCGCCATTATTCACTTCTTAGGAGGGGCATTTGTGGCGGCTGCGCCTCAAGTCACCTATCGTTCCTTATTAGAATTTTTGGCGGCAGAAGGATATGTCATTGTGGCAACTCCATTTGTGAACACGCTAGACCATACCGCGATCGCTCGTGAGACGGGTAAAACGTTTAATATCGCGCTAGAGCATCTGCAAAATCAGGTGTTTAAGAAACGCTATCTGCCGATTTATGGGGTTGGGCACAGCATGGGTTGTAAATTGCACTTGTTAATTGGCAGTCTCTTTCCCCAAGAGCGTGCTGGAAACATTTTAATGTCGTTTAACAACTATCCCGTGCGGCGATCAATTCCCTTTGTTGAGCAGTTTTATCAATTTGCTCCTAATTTGTCGATTGAGTTTATCCCTTCGCCCGAAGAAACGAACGATTTGATTGAAAGGCGATATCAGGTGCGGCGAAATTTGTTGATTAAATTTACCGATGATGACCTTGACCAAACCAAGCCCTTGACCGAGGCACTACTCAATTGCTTTCCAGACATGACAGCCCTCAAAATTCTCAAAGGTAATCACCTCACCCCACTCGGTCAAGATGTGAAATGGCAAACAGGCAGCGTGTTTACGCCGTTAGATGCGATTGGGCAATTTGTTCGGCAAGAGGTGTATCGGGATTTTAACCAACTCAAGCAGAATATGTTGATGTGGCTAGCCCCAACTCGGTTTTGAGTGGAGGGTGATGGCCCCTTTGGTAAACTGCAATTGATTTAAGCCATGATTCTAAGGTTGACTCGTCAACAGATTAAAATTCCAACAAAATCTCAATTTCTAGGGTTAGATCGTGCTAAAGATCAGGTGTGAGTTATTGCTTTGGTTGAGACTACCCAAACTACTCAAAGTAAGGTTTGAATTTCAAAATTTTGTAGAGTTTTTCGGTAGGCTCTTAATAACGTTAAGATGACCCGACTATGAATCAACTAACGCTGGAATGGGTCGAAGCTGGTCAGGTCAAAGTACAAATACTGGACGACCATCGCCCCACTAAAAATCCTGGAACCACTCGAATCGGGCGTGATCCAGCTCGGTGTGATGTGGTTCTTTCAGATCCAACGGTGTCGGGTTTGCACGTTGAACTGTTTTTTGATATTCCTCGTCAGGGGTTTTATTTACGAAATCTGCGAGATACTAACCCTCCGGTGATTAACCGACAACGGTTGACGACTGGAGAGGCAGTGTTACAACAGGGGATGAGCTTCTACTTGGGGCAGGTCGAGCTAAAGGTGACTGCGATCGCCCTTGGTTCGGTGCCTCAAACGGTGATCGTGCCGCCAACACCGACGGTTTCAGCCACATCTGTAACAGCCCCGACTGCCTATCCATCTAGCCAACCTCAAACCCCCAGTTATGGCTTGATGTGTCCTAAGTGTCAACAGTTATCGCCTTATGATCGCTTGGGGTCGGGGTGTCCGTGGTGTGGTACGTCGCTAGCCGCCGCCGCGAGTGTGTTAATGATTCCAGGAGAGAAGTAGTGGGTTCGTGAAGTCAAGGCTTAGATGCCAAGCTCAGTTATTTTAGATCCCTATTTTTATGCAGATTCAGTTGAGTTGGGATGACCCAGCCACCGGAGAGCGGCGATCGCCAACTTTCACCGTACCGATTGCACTGGGACGAGAGTTTGCCCGTATGCCTGTTGCTCTCAACAATCAACGTGTTTCTCGAATTGTGTTGGATAGTGGTCAAGTGTCTCGTTTTCATGCCTTGATTGAGGTTGAAGGCTCTGGGTTAGTGATCACTGACCAAAACAGCAGCAACGGTACTTTGATTAATGGCACCCGTCACAGTCGCAGCTTTGTTACGAGTGGTGATGTGGTTCAGATTGGTCCTTATCACATCACGATTTTACTGGCAGCCTCTCCCACGCTAGCTGGCCCAGTTGTTGACTCAACAATTTTGTTTCACCCTGAGACGGGCAAGCCAACTCCAGAGTTGCCCCCTGCTGCCACTTCTGAACCCAACTTTCCACCGTCTCAGTTTCAAGCCCACCAGGTTTCCCTGCATCAGTTGATGGAGGTGGGCATTCCCATCCAAGAATTTGACTATGTGGCGATCGGGGCAGGGTTGGGGAGCTTTGTTTGGGTCAACCTGCTGCGATTGTCTGGAGCCAGACCTAACCAAATAGCTGCGATCGGCATGGAAAGCAAACCCTATGCCCGTTATCAACAACTCTGTCGCAATTCCCAAATTCCTCACTATGAGCGGTTGCGCTCTAACTCTGACTCTTGCCCTGACAATATCTGGGGTTTTCCTAGCTATGCCTTTCGTGAGGCATGGCACGACTTTCGTCAGGGTGACATTAGCTCTGCTTTGAAATACCTGTGGCAGGTGTTTGGTGAACCGACTCTGGCAGAAACTTACACTCCCCGTTCAGGTAATGTGTTTGCCTCCATTGATCGAGAGGCCAGTCGCATGGGTTGGGATGCTATTTTCCGCTATGGGCGTGTGCGAGCTATTCGCAAAACGGAGGATGGACGCTATGCGATCGCCTATTCCCGTTCAACAGCCGAGCGGCGCGATCACGCCTTGATCGTGGCCCGTTATGTGCATATAGCAACCGGATATCCTGCTATTCAATTTCTCCCCGATCTGCAAGCGTATCGCGAAAAAACGGGAGATTTCAACTGCGTTGTCAATGCCTATGAGTCACACGACCATGTGTATGAAACGCTGGAACGAGAGGGAGGCACCGTTTTAATTCGGGGACGAGGAATTGTTGCCTCGCGCGTGGTACAGCGGCTCCATGAAGCCCGTCAGCGCAATTCTAAAATTTCACTGTTGCACCTGATGCGATCGCCCAAACCCCAAGGGAATCGCTTTGGTAACGCGCATCGCCCTGTCAAACACCACTATGAACTGCAACCTTTTAACTGGCCCAAAGCCTGTTGGGGTGGTGAGTTACGCGCTCTCCTGGAGGCGGCTGATCCCCAACAACGACTGCGTTTATTAGCCGATTGGGGTGGCACCACCACCGCCGATCGTCATGACTGGCAGAGCATCGTTCAACAGGGAATTGCTCAGGGATGGTACAAAATTGTCTTTGGTGAAGTTGAAACCGTTGAGCCTGCAGAATCTGGGACGATTACTGTGATCCAAGAGCGAGAATTTAAGGGCAAAATTCAGCTCCAAGCTGACTTTATCATTGACGCTACGGGGATGGATGCCAAAGTGAAAAACAGTCCTCTTTTGGACGATCTAATTAGCCATTACAATCTGCCCGTTAACCCCTTAGGTCGCTTAACCGTTGCCAATGACTTTGAGCTAATGGAAATGCGGGCAAATCAGGGACGGATGTATGCTGCCGGAGCCATTACTTTAGGGGGGCCCCATGCTGCTGTGGATAGCTTTTTGGGGTTGCAATACGCTGCGTTGAAAGCGGTGGATAGTTTAGTCGCCGCTCGTGCTCCTGGCTTGCAATCTCTCAATGGGGGGCGATCGCTCCTGCAATGGATGAAATGGGTTGCTAACCAGGCTCCTTAAATCTAAGCCAGACGCGATTAATCGCGTCTCTCCCTCCCTCGATCGCCATCTATGATCACAATGGATTGAACGATCGCTCTAAATCCTTTATTTTGGAACTTCAGTAGCACGTCGCTGATAAGTTCACATCAAGATTGGCGATCGCTGTTGGCTACTGCTTGCTCCTTCATCCCCTCACGGTTGCTTATGAACCCTGCTCTAACTCAATTTGGCGAACAGATGTCTCACCTCACTGGGGTGCGGGCCATTATGAAAGACATCATCGAAACTCTAAGAACCTCGAATGGTCAAGACTTTATCAATTTGAGTGCAGGTAATCCTGTGATTTTGCCTGAGGTAGAGCAGTTGTGGCGAGATTGCACGGCTGACTTATTATCTAGCCCCGAATACGGTGAGGTGGTGTGCCGTTATGGGTCAAGCCAGGGTTATCAACCGTTGATCGATGCGGTGTTAGATGAATATAACCAACGCTATGGGCTGAATCTGAGCGATCGCAATATTCTCATCACCCCTGGTAGCCAGTCCCTTTACTTCCTGGCCGCTAATGCAATGGGAGGATACACCACCGATGGTCGGCTCAAGCAAATTGTTTTGCCGCTTAGCCCTGACTACACAGGCTATGGTGGGGTGACGTTGGTTCCTGAAGCCTTAAAAGCCTATAAACCCACCCTTGAAATCGACGAGACTGCCCATCGGTTTAAATATCGTCCTGACTTCAGTCAACTTGAAATCAACGACAGCACTGGATTTGTCCTTTTTTCACGTCCCTGTAACCCCACTGGAAATGTGATCAGTGATGAAGAAGTGGCAAAAATCAGGGCTCTGGCAGAACCGTATAACGTCCCAGTCTTCATCGATTCTGCCTATGCTCCTCCGTTCCCCGCACTGAGCTTTACAGAGATGACCCCCAGTTTTGGCAAAAATATCGTCCACTGCACCAGCCTCTCCAAGGCAGGGCTACCCGGAGAACGGATTGGTATTACGTTGGGTGATGAGCAGGTCATTCAATGTTTAGAAGGCTTCTTAACAAACATGTGCCTGCACTCCTCTCGATATGGACAGGCGATCGCCGCTCGTGCCATTCGCTCTGGTGCTCTCGTTGAGATTTCTGAACGGGTGATTCGTCCCCACTATCAAGCCAAGTTTCAGGTGTTAGAGGCTGCTCTCGATCAAGCCATGCCCAACGACATTCCCTGGTTTATTCACCGTGGAGAAGGGTCTATCTTTGCCTGGTTGTGGCTCCAAGACTTGCCCATAACCGATTGGGAGTTTTATCAAGAACTGAAACAGGTCGGCGTCATTTTTGTTCCAGGTAGTCCTTTCTTCCCCGGTTTGCAAGAACCCTGGAGACACACCCAGGAGTGTTTCCGAATTAGCCTCACCGCCACCAGTGCTGAGTTAGAAACAGCGATGCAACGGTTAGCCCAAGTTGTGCAACAGGTATATGGGCGACACAAAGCCATTTCCCCGACAGAGCAATCGCCTGTAACCGTTTGAAGTTCACCCATCGAACGGAGCAGAAACACCCAGAAACACCCGAACTTGAAACTGATGCGAAGCGCGCCTTACGACCGTTCCTAAACACTGTGCGGAGGGAGTCTGAGGGACGCGCTTCGTCCCTCAGCGAGGGGGATTGGGGGAACCCTCCCCCAAGTCCTGGTTCTCAAACCCCTTGCTCCACCGCATGCCAGTTCAAGAAATACAGAGATCTGCACATACAACCCACACTTGACCCATAAAACACCTATGAAACAACGTTCATATGAATAACGAGGAAACCACCTCTCAACCTCAATTCTCTGCTTCTGTGCCATCAGGTTGGATCGGAATTGGCAAAATTGTCTCAGCTCAAGGCTTAAAAGGTGAAGTCAGGGTCTACCCAGACTCCGACTTTCCAGAACGGTTTGAGCAACCCGGCAAGCGGTGGTTATTGCGATCGCCCAAAGCCACCCCAGAACCCGTAGAACTGGTATCAGGACGATACATGCCAGGAAAGAATCTGTTTGTCTTGAGACTAGCGGGCATTGACGATCGCGAACAAGCCGAGGCGTTGCGTGACAGCGTGTTGTTGGTGCCAGAGAGCGATCGCCCCTTATTAGAAGAGGATGAGTTTCATGTTCTCGATTTAATTGATCTTCAGGTGTTTGATCAAGCAACAGGAGCCTTAATCGGCACCGTGACGGATGTCATTCCAGCAGGCAACGATTTGCTAGAAGTTAAGCTGCATCAGGCACAGGGCAAAGCCTCTAAGGTATTGATTCCATTTGTCAAGGCGATCGTTCCTGTAGTGGATTTACCAGCAAGACGACTTGAAATCAGCCCACCTCCCGGACTGATTGAACCGATCCCCGATGCGGATGATGAAGTTTCTCCATCAGCTTGACTTAGGTAGCTCTGTTACTGAGGATTGTCCATAAAACGGGAAGGCGATCGCCCAACTAGGACGTTGCCCCTGTTGCCATGCGGCATACGCCAGCTCTAGCAGACTGGTGACAGATGATCCCAGTATTGTCTCAGCGGTGATTAACTGATAAGGACGGTTCCAGGTCTGTAAAATCGTTTGCCATCGTTCGGGGGTGAGGGTCGTGTCCGGAAAAAGGGTTGTAACCTCTGGTAATCCCTCGTTTGATGAACCCTTTAATCCCTGGCTTGCCACTCGAATCGAGTAAATCGCAGTAAAAATTTCTCCCCGTTGGGCGGGCATCTCAACTGCGATATCTATAGATCCTGCCTCCTTGGAGTCAATCAAGGAGTGCTTATGGTAAGACCAAGCCAAGGCTTCTAAGGTTGAGACGGCAAACAAAGGAATGTCGAGTTGCTGAGCCAACGTGCGAGCTGTAACGACCCCAATTCGGGTGCTCGTGAAGCTGCCGGGTCCCTGGGCAACGGCTATAAAGGTCAAATCAGACCAAGGGTGAGGCTGAATAAATTCGGTGAGGTGATAGTGCAGGTGAGTTGAGAGCGATCGCCCTAAATCCCAGGTTTGGCAGCGAGACTCATGGCTAAAGTCACTTAATGCCAAGCCAAGTTCGGGGCTGGTGGTGTGAAGGGCAAGAGCAAGCATCATTTTTTACAGTGTTTCCAAACTTTAATCGTGCCATCTTGACTGCCACTGGCGATGGCCTCATCTGATATAAATACAACGGCTTCCACGGCGGCTGTGTGTCCAGTCAGCGTGGTGATTAGAGTGCCTTGGTTCCAGTCCCAGAGTTTGATGGTGGTGTCGTGGCTGCCAGTGGCGATCGTGTTGCCATCTGGGCTGATACTGATTGAGGTAACGGGCAACAGATGCCCCTTTAACTGATGATGCACTGCCCCAGTGTGGAGGTTACGAACCTGAACTGTCATATCCCAACCGCTGCTAATCACAGTTTCATGGTCAGGGTGAAAGGTAATCGCTCCGATCGCGGCAGTGTGTTGGGGTAATGTTCTCAACAACTCTTGGGTGCCCAAATGCCAAATTTTGACGGCTCCCTGCGCATCTCCACTGGCTAAAAAATATCCATTAGGGCTAATGGCGATCGCCTCAACGCCTGCCTTATGACCCTTAAAGCAGAACAGTGACTTTCCGGTTTGCCAATCCCACAGGTGCACAGTCCTGTCTCGACTACCGCTCAATAAGTGCTGTCCATTGGGGTGCATGGCGACACAGGTAACATCGGCTTGATGCCCTAAAAGGGTATGCAACAACTGACCCGTTTGACGGTTCCAGACTCTAACCCCATCATCCCATCCTCCCGTAGCGATCGCCCTAAAAGCGGAGCTTGTCCCTTCCGTGGGACTCAATGCTAAGGTGGCGATCGCCCCAGCCGAAGAACTGCTTTGCCCTGTCCCTTGCCCTGAAATCAGAGTTTCCAAGTGTTTCTGCTCTTCCACAGCCCACGTCTTTACTGCGCCATTGCTATCACTGCTGATCAACACCTCAGATTGAGAATCAAAGAGTAAAGCCGTAATCCCCGCGATCGCGGGTTCTGGAGCGACGGTTAACAGGCAAACCTCAGCCCAGGTTTGAGTGGGAACGGGTCGAAATTGCGCCATTGCCTGAGCAGCACTGACTGAAGGGCTAATCAGTGCACTGACCATATCCAAATCCTTTAATACCTGAGCGGCAGAAGCATACCGTTGATTCAGGCTACTCTGCAACAATTTGTCGATTACCTTGCCAAGGCGATTACCCTCCAGGGAAAACTGCTCTGCATCGCTGACCATTCCAGCCGCACTTCGCCAAAACCAGGTGCCCGTGGCACTGTTATATAACTCAAAGGGACGCAGCCCTGTCAATAGGTGAATGCAAGTGACACCCAGCCCATATAAATCACTGGCAAACGTCGCTTTGCCCAACAACTGCTCTGGGGCAGCATATTCGGCACTACCCATGACCGTTCCCGTTTTTCCTAGGGTCGATTGAGTCACCACCTTAGCTGCACCGTAGTCCACCAACACCAGCCTGCCATCTGCTCGTCGAATAAGGTTCGCAGGTTTCACATCCCGGTGAATCATCTGATGATCGTGGAGAAATTGCAGAAGGGGCAACACTTCTCTAAGTAATTGCAAAATTTGGGCTTCCTCCCAACTGCCCTCGTCAGCCAACTGTTGTAATAAATTTCGACCCTCCACAAATTCCTGGACTAAAAACTGTTGCTGGTCACGCTCAAAATAAGCTAGTAAATCAGGCAATTGTGGATGTTGGCTAATCCTGGCTAACTGCGCAACTTCTCGACGCAACGTCTCAACGGCATCTTCCTGTTGGTCTGCTTGAGTAAAGGCTTTAACAATCCGTCGAGGATCGAGCAATTGGCTGATATCCAATGCCAAAAAGGTACGACTGGAATGGCCGCCCCCCAACAGACTGAATCCTCGATAGCGATCGCCCAATAACAACCTCATTCCACAGCTTTGACAAAACCGCGACTTATCAGAGTTTTGGGGTTTTAGACAACGAAAGTTGAAACAATACATCGAAAACCGCTACAGTCATGGGTTGAGTAGGCTACGCTGACACTAGCATATCTAGGCCCACAGAGTCAGGGCTATGCCCTGCTTTGCATCTAGCCCTTGGCTCCCCCCTCTCACCCTTCTGACTCCCTGCCTCCATGCCCATTTACTTCTACTGGGGTGACGACGATTTTGCCCTCACCCGTGCCGTAACCATTCTGCGCGATCGCACATTAGAGGGTGATTGGGCAAGCTTTAACTACGACAAAATTTCGCCAGAACAGTCTAATGGAGTGGTTCAAGCCCTCAATCAGGCCATGACTCCCCCTTTTGGGAGTGGCAGTCGATTGGTTTGGCTGGCCGACACGACGGTCTGTGTCCGGTGTTCTGAGGAGTTATTGGCTGATCTAGAGCGCACATTGCCCGTGATTCCAGAGACAACGGTGTTGCTGTTAACATCAACCAACAAGCCAGACGGACGGATTAAATCCACTAAGTTGATGCAAAAACACGCCGAAATTCGTGAATTTGCGGCAATTCCTCCCTGGAAAACGGATCAACTGGTAAATCAAGTCAAGCAAGCGGCTCAGGAAGTGGGGGTAAAGCTAACGCCGACAGCAACCCAGATGTTAGCAGAGGCAGTAGGCAACAATACTCGGCAATTATTTGGTGAACTAGAGAAATTGCGTCTGTATGGCGGTACTGGGCAACGACCTCTAGATGAAGGGGCGATCGCCACCTTGGTTACAGCTTCGACTCAAAATAGCTTGCAACTGGCAGAGGCGATTCGTCAGGGCAACACGGCAACAGCTCTAAGCTTGATCGCTGACTTGTTCCGTCGCAACGAAGCACCTTTGCTGATTATCAAGACCCTGATCGGTCGCTTTCGGACCTGGTTGTGGGTCAAGTTGATGACCGAGTCAGGTGAGCGAGACGAACGTGAGATCGCGCGGGCAGCAGAGGTTAATAATCCCAAACAAATCTACTTCTTACAAAGAGACGTTAAATCTTTATCCCTAACAGCATTGACTCAAACCTTACCCATTCTGTTGGAACTAGAAGCCGGGTTAAAGCAGGGAGTTGATGAACTTGCTCTATTTCAGACCAAAGTGATTGAGCTGTGTCAGATCATGCAACGGTAGTGGAGACACCCCCCACCCACTTTTTAGACGGCTCTATGCTGATATCAATGAGTAAAAATACTTTCCAGTTGCGTCTCTTTAAATTGATGGAGGGGGTTGGAACTTCCCTTGCCTAAAATAGTTCAAAACGGTATAAAGCCCTCAAATACTTCCTTCTCGTTCACGGTCTAGAGCTGTTACCGATTTAACATCCCCATATGATCAATTCTTTGCACTCATCTCATGGTGTCAAGCGACTATTAACGCGATCGCTGATGACAGGTCTAGTTTCCACTGTGAGTCTATTAGCAGGATGGGTGCCGACTCTGCACCTTTCACCCAACCGCTCTCCTGCCTTGGTGTTTGATCAGGCGGCTTATGCCCAAGCAGTTGCCAACGTCAGCAATGAAGAAATTCAAAGTTATGCCCGTTCAGCCTTGGCGATTGAGCCGATCCGCCAAGCCGCTTATGATGAGATCAAGCGGATTTTGGGATCTGGGCAAGTGCCTCCGATCGCTTGTCACCGCCCTAACAGCTTAAATAATCTCAATCCAAATATCCGCCAAATTGCTCAACGATACTGCAACCGAGCAACTCAAATTGTGGGTAGAAACAACCTGAGTATCAATCGATTTAATACGATCACAGTGATGCGCCAATCTAATGCAGCGTTAGAGCAGGCGATTCAAGAGGCCATTAGACGGATCCAATAAACCCTACACCCTTTACCAACTTACCCCCTTAAAGCTATGCCACGGTTTGAACCCTACACCTTGCAAATGCAAATTACTCGCATGTTTGAGCAGGGTCAGTCTTTTTTCGCGACCACTAAGGTGCAAGACTGGTTAAGAGAGCGCAAGGAAGACCCTAGTATTTATGACATCCTCTTTCACCAACAGCCTGCTCCCCCCGATTCAGGGTTGGTCATGGTAATAGAAATTGAGTTGCGCCGTCGAGATGGGCAACCCGTTGACCCTTGGCTGCAACAAGAAGCCAATCGACATGTCTAGTGAGTAGGAGGCGATCGCTCCATGATGCCAAAATTTGCAAGCACGACCGCGTGGCAGCAGGCGGAGATCTTGATGCAACCTGTGTTTATTCGAGTAGTTGACAATCTCCGCAAAGAGCTAGAGCAATCCTCCTGGCGTGGCACCTATCGAGAAGAACCTATCTGGGCAGAGGGCACCTCCGATGAAACCAAAGCAACGGTGGTAGCTTTACAAACTGAGTTGCAGCATGCCTCTCCAGAGCAGAGCACGGCGATTCAAGAAGCCTTGGCTCAACTGCCTCAACCCCATCCGGGCTACTATCTCTGCCTTCAAAAGGGCGATCGCGAAGTGACGGTTGATCTCTGGCAACTGTGTTATCAAATCTGTTTTCGCAACTACAACCCAGTTGTTAATGTTTTAGAAAATCCCATTGTTGAAGTTGACACAAGCTTGATTGAAGCGGAAACAGGTGAAGTCGATTGGCACTGTTTAGACACTAAAGCTAGACAGATCATTTCACAGGTCTTTGCCACGTTGCCAGAGAGTTTAAGTGCTCACTGAGCTTGATATGAACCCTCAACATGAACCCTCAACATTATGGATACACGCTTGAGAAGCGGGTCGATAACTTTCTAATTAAAGGGAAATGGCTTGCACTAGGCTTGTAATGGTGAATGGTTTCATCAGATACTCATCCACTCCTAAATCGATCGCCTCCTGTACATCGGCACTACCGACTCTGGCAGAGAGGAAAATAACTGGAATGATGGCTGTTTTTCTCGATTAAACTTGTTATCTTCAATCACCAAAATGGATGGGCAATTCTTCTCAAGAGTCGTATCAGTCTCAAGAAGAAGACTCAGTAAAGAGGATGGGTTCATCCTCTATTGCAAACGGATACCTCGTGTGAGTCAGTGCTCAAATGATAAGGTCAAAGATAGAAGATACAATTTATACTCAAAAACTTAGAGATACGTAGAATCCAGAAGTTAGTTTAGCAGAGAAAAGTGGGTAATTTTTGTTAGAAACTGCTTCAAAAGTGTGGATAAAGTAGGAATTAGTTAGAAAAAGTCAATATACAGTTCAGCTTGGTGCGACAGTTGAGGCAAAATCATTCTTTGACCAATTTGCTTGAGATTCTAGTCAAATAAATGACGGCACAAGAAGCACTAAATATTGTTAAGCGTCTCATAGAACCAAGATCCTTGAACTCCATTCAAGAGATTATTTTTTTACAATCTTGGATTGGAAAACTATATCGAGAAATTGCTCTTGAAGCTGGTTATGACCTGGACTATGTTAAGGAAGTTGGTTCTCAGTTGTGGAGCCTGCTTTCAGAAACCTTGGATGAGAAGGTAACTAAGAAAAACATTAAGCTCATCTTAGGGCGTAACCAGTTTGGAGGAATACCCTTCCAACCTCTAATTCAGACATCCAGCCGCATTGAATATCCAGGAGGCGCAGTTCCCCTGCATTCCAATGTTTATATTCGTCACTCTTTAATCGAAGAACGAGTCTACGCCGAAATTAATCAGCCTGGTAGTTTAATTCGTATCAAGGCCGCACGACAAACCGGAAAAACCTCCCTTATCTATCGCATTCTCACCCATGCAAAACGAAAGGGGGCACAAGCAGTGATGCTTAACTTACAAATAGCAGACAGTGGGCTGTTCACTCAATTAGATAAGTTCTTACGCTGGTTTTGTGTCAATGTTAGTCGTCAATTGCGCTTAGAACCCAAAATAGATGATTTTTGGGATGCAGAAGTTGGCAGTAAGGTGAGTTGTACTGTTTACTTCCAAGATTACTTATTAAGAGAATTGAATAATCCTTTAGTGTTAGCTGTAGATGAGGTCGATCGCGTCTTTGAATACCCAGAATTGACCCAAGATTTTCTGTCCTTGCTACGGACTTGGTATGAGGCAGCCGCAGAGCAACCCATATGGCAAAAGCTTCGATTGGTGATTGCTCACTCAACAGAGGCATATGTATCTCTAAAACTCAATCAATCACCATTCAATGTCGGATTGCCCATTCAACTTGTAGGGTTGAGTCGATTGCAAATTGATGAATTAATGCAGCGATATGAACTGGAGCAAATAGGAATTAGCCTATCTGATTTAGAGCCTCTACTAGCGTTAATTGGAGGACATCCCTATTTATTACAGCTAGCCTTTTACTACCTTAAAGTTGAGCGACTGCCATTAACAACTCTGTTAGAATATGCTTCAACTCAAGCAGGGATTTATAGTAGTCACTTGCATCGACACTGGCATGTATTACGACAACAACCGGAGTTGTTAGCTGCTCTGCAACAAGTGACAACTGCATCGAGTGCAGTGCAACTCGATGCAGCAACGGCTTACATTTTGGAGGGCATGGGGCTAATTTATTTAGCTGGCAATGAAGCAACACCCAGTTGTGAGTTATATCGGCGTTATTTCAATTCACAACTCACTATCTACCAAACTGATCCTTAAAATGCGTGGTTATGAATATCAAGTAGGTGGCAGTCTTAAAGCGAATGCTCTAAGTTATGTCATTAGACAAGCTGATGCTGATCTTTATCAAGCACTACAGGCAAGAGAGCTATGTTTTGTGTTTAACTCTCGGCAGATGGGAAAGTCTAGCTTACGAGTCAGAATGCGCCATCAGTTGCAGCAAGTTGGAACAGTATGTGCCTCGTTAGATATGGCTCGTATTACTAGTCAATACATCACTCCACAGCAGTGGTACGGAAGTATTGCGTTTGAACTATTACATGAGTTTGGTTTGTTAGAGCAAATTAACTTTAGACAGTGGTGGAATGTACACAAGAATCTGTCAAGTTTGCAACGATTAGGTCTATTAATTGAAGAAATCTTATTAACTCAATTTCCAAAAAGATCAATTTGTATTTTTGTAGATGAAATTGATAATATTTTTAGCTTACCATTCATGGCTCGTGGTTTTTTAAAACTCATTCATAATTGTTATCAAAAACGAGTTGAATATAAAGAATATAGTCGACTGACTTGGGCATTATTTGGAGTCGCTGACCTACATTATTTAGTGAATGATGCTATAGACGAAGGGGAGCATGTCACTTTTTCTATAAGCAATTGTGCTTAGTTACAAGGCAATGGTGAACCAATTAATCCATTGAGGTAAGCACAACGATGAGCTAAGACTTGAGGGACGTTTTCACGCTTCCATTGTGCGCCTGAAAGTTGC
>JANRJA010000107.1:0-12034 GCA_033764315.1 Oculatellaceae cyanobacterium bins.114 | reverse complement strand
GCAAGACATTATTGATGATTTAAGAAATAGCGTCGGTAATGATTGTTTATTAGAAAATGAATTAATTTCGCTAAAGCAAAGTCTAGCGATTATTCAAGATGATTTAGTAAATAACAGAACCACATTAGCTAGCAGCATTGACAGCGTTACAGCCCAATTTGCTCAATTTATTGACAATACTGAAACCGTTTTATCAGAAGACAACCATTGCAAAGAAATTATTCGGCAACGATTACCTTACTTAAAACAAGCCTTTCAACTCAGAAAATTACAGCCCACTATTTCTGAGGTGATGTCAATCATTTTAGAAGAACACCAAAACGTTCCGGGGTATTTGTCTGGAGTTGTCACCAACATTGGTAGACCCAGCACACCCTTGCCAAGACAGCTCAAAAGCAATTTAATTGCGCTCTCAAAGCAGGCTCAAACCAAAACAGAAGGGTTAGAGAGTGGGGTCAGGCAGTTACAACACGAGGTAGAAGCTTGGTTTGACCACTCAATGGAGCGAGCTTCAGGAGTTTATCGGCGTAACTCAAAAGGTGTGGCGATTATCATTGGTTTTTTGGTTGCAATGGTGACAAATGCAGATACATTCCACATTGTGAATCGTTTGTCAAAAGATACATTGCTCCGTTCTACGATTTCTCAGGCTGCCGATGATGCGGTTTATCAAGTGAGACAATCGCGTTATGGGTATAACATGCCTCAAGACTATCCCCTCAATGCCCCATCCTCACAAGGGTTTTCAACGAATCAACCTGCCAATGTACCATCCACCGCCTCACCTGGATCAAGACCAGGCACTCAGTCTCAGCCTACCCCAGAGGAATTTCAACAACCTGATCTGCCTCCTGAATTTCAGACTCAAGAAACCCCAGAAGAATTTCAACAGCCTGATCTGCCTCCTGAATTTCAGGAGACTCCCTCAGAGTTTCAAGAGACTCCCTCAGAATTTCAACCTGAGAATTACAACTTTCAGCCTGAGCCTTTACAGCGCGATTTAGAAGAGGTGAAGTTTGCAGTCAACAACGTGTTGGATGGAATTCCTCTACCGATTGGCTGGAACAGAGTCAATTTAGAACAACAAACCCGAGAGGAAGAGGGATGGGTTGTGCCCTATTCTCGGCGCACCTTGGGATGGTTCATTACAGCGATCGCCCTGTCTATGGGAGCCTCATTCTGGTTTGACTTACTGAGCAAAGTTGTGCGCGTCAGAAACGCTGGCAGAGCGGTTAATGCAAATACTCGTGAGCAGGAATAAGGAATAGGAAAAATGACAGGCTAGAGGGCAAGAGCCTTAGCCATGTGTCACTGGTTGATGATCCACGACATGCTGTACAACTTAGTAGGGGTTTAGATCCCCAATTTTTCATAGAGTCTAGCTTAAAGATGTCCGATTAACGCACCAGAAACCGGGGATCTGGAATAGTCACATACGAGGTCAATGTCCAGCGATCCTCAAAACTCAAAACTCAAAACTCAAAACTCAAAACTTAAAACTTAAAACTCAAAACTCAAAACTATTAACCCAGAACTCAAAACTCAAAACTTAAAACTCAAAACTCAAAACTATTAACCCAGAACTCAAAACTCAAAACTCAAAACTCAAAACTATTAACGCTTGACCTAGTTAACAGACAAATATCCCTCTAGCAGCAAATCTGACCCGATCGCGTGCCAACGAACTCGCTCTAACGGCAAGGCCGCTGTCATGTCGGTTAACCCCAAATCACCAACAGGAGAAGGAGCCATTGCTCCACCAATAATCTTGGGGGCAATAAACGCCAATATCTTTTGTACTGCCCCTTCAGCGATCGCTCGTGCTGCCAGGGTGCCGCCACATTCCCACAACACCGACAAACATCCTCGCTCAGTTAAGTGAGCGATCGCAGCAGTTGGGGTGAGCGCAGGCAACTCTAATACTTCAACCCCTTGTTGTCTTAATGCCTGTTGCACCTCTGGCTTGACCCCCACTTCGGTGAGCACCACGGTCGCAGCCTCAGTGGTTTGCCACAATTGAGCCTGAGTGGGCAGATCGAGAGTGCGGCTCATAACAACCCGCAGCGGGTTATGCGTGCTCAGCCCGTGAGTTGTCAACTGAGGATTATCACGTCGTACGGTGTTGCCACCAATAATCACCGCATCACAGCCTGCTCGTAACTGGTGTACATATGAGCGGGCCGATGGACTCGTTACCCAGGCACTATGTCCGGTTGTGGTGGCAATTTTGCCATCTAAAGTCATGGCATATTTCAAAATTCCCAGTGGGCGTTGATGCTGCACTCGGTACACAAACGGTTCATTCAACGCCTGACAAGCGGCTTCTTCAACGCCAATCGTGACCTCAATCGCCGCTTGTTGCAACCGCGCCAACCCTGTTCCCAAGACTTGGGGGTTAGGGTCTACCATACCCACAACAACTCTCGCGATCGCCGCTTGAATAATGGCCTCGGTGCAGGGTGGAGTCCGCCCATAATGGTTGCACGGCTCTAAGTTGACATAAAGCGTTGCCCCATGAGCGCGATCGCCCGCCATTTTGAGAGCAAATACCTCTGCATGAGGCTGTCCGGCTCCTGGATGAAATCCTTCTCCGACAATGTCCCCATTCTGCACAACCACAGACCCCACCAACGGGTTTGGGGCAGTTTTGCCAAGTGCCTGTTTTGCCAATTCCAGGCACCGACGCATGATCAACGCATCAAACTCATCAGTCATTAGAGGCGCGATTGCCCAAAATTTGCTCTTTTAAGGAGTTAAAGTCATCAGCCAACTCTTTGCGATTGGAGGCTCTGAGCAAATAACGGTAAACAAACCAAAAACTATAAGATAAGCCGATCAATTCAAACGTGGGAGCCAACAACGGAATGTCATTAACAGAGTCGAGGATAGCCAGTGTCAGTTTCGCTGCAATGATTGAACCCAACACTAAACCAACAAAGATAATGGGACGCCGATATTCTCCAAAAAAGCTAGACAAATAATCGGGCAACTCCGCTAAAAACAGAGATGCCTTTTCACCAAACTCTCGCCATTGCTCGTTGTCAGTCCGTGTTACGGGGACAGGGGTCAGTGTGCCTGAATCATCATCGGTGATATCTACACTCAATTCATCAGCCACAAATTCTGGAGATGTTGGATCGTGCTTCACTTCTGGGTCCATAATGATTACCTGTGATTAGAGGATCTCTATAATGTTTGCTCAAAGAATATCCCATTTATGGTGAGATAAATGCAGTTTTTAGACTGGTTAAGCCGTTTTTTTCAAACATTCTAGACACTAAGACAGTGTTATGGGAATTGCAAGCGACATAAGGTAGATTAATCTGTTCTGTCTAAATCCTTAGAAATGAAAAAGCCACACCGGGGCGTGGCTCAGGAGCATGGCTTTAAAGAAGTGGTTAGAACTAGTGGGTTTAAAAATCGGTGCTCGATTGATTAATGCTGGCGATCGCCCGATTCAAGAGTTAACACAAACCTGCTAGTCCACCAGTTTTAGGAGGTCGTGACGTAATCCATAAAAAACCCGCTGAATCATGACTCGCTGTTCTTCAGTTAGAGAGGGTGAAGCCAACAGCGAAAACAACCAGCTTTCTTCAGCACGAGTCACCCGACGCAAGAGCAAAATCTGATGAACCAAGTCCTCCAACGGGATTTGGAGATGGGGGGCTTGAGGTTGCATACGGTCAAACAGTATTTAGGTTTTTAATAATATGAAGTATTTCTAAGTAATGTCTTGTGATTCACATCGGGGCACAACCGTGATTAATCTCATTAAAATGAGTGACCCACATCACTGAAAAGATTTATTTCACGGATCGAATCCCTGTAAGAGCAGAGTTATTTCTAATACAACGTCAGGTCGGTTTAAGAGTGTGACCGATGAATTTGCGGCTATTCAAAGTAACGTCAGGTCGGTTTAAGCAGCCCAGTGAATAAATTCGCGGCTACTAGAGCGAAGTCCGCGGCTCGACTGAGCATCACCGAACGTCCTTCGCGGACTACCAAAATCAAAGGTTGATTAAATCGACGCAGGTCGGTTTTGCTTGTATAGTGTTCGACGGCTCGACTGAGCATCGCCGAACATCTGAGCTCACGCCGAAGTCAACGGTTTCAACCGCCAAAATCCTGATCCCGAACTCAGGTAGCCAGCTTGGTTAGGACAAACCATTAACAGCGCAGACGCGATTAATCGCTCTGGTTGCTATGTTATACACGAATGGCAGAAAAATTGATTAAGGCTGTTGTAGTGAGGCTGGGGTTGGGTGAGCAAGTAACCCCAAAATCTCTTGAGCCGCGCGATCGCAGACACCAGGTTCTCCCATTGCCTGTCGCATCCGCTGATATCCCATCACCATCTGCTGTCGCTGTGATTCGTCTTTAAGCAAGGCTAGAGCCGTCTGCACAACATTTTCGGGAGTTGCTGCGGCTTGCATAAATTCTGGCACGATCGCCTCCATTAAGACCAGGTTGGGTGGCGATATAAAGGGAACCGAGAAGCGCAGGAGATGTTTGAGAATCCAGGCCGTGACAGGGCTAACCCGATATAGAACAATTTGTGGCACTTGCGCTAGGGCAATTTCTAAGTTTACGGTGCCTGATTTGGCGATCGCCAGATCGGCGGCAGCAATCACCGTTGGGGAGTCATTGGTGATCACGGTTGCCCGTAGCCCATAGTGTTGAATCGCCTGTTCTAAGGGGTGTCGATAGACCTCTAAGGACAGTGGAATCCAAAAATGAACGTGGGGTAGACTTGACTGAATCTGTTGAGCCGCTTGAAAGATCACAGGCACCAAATATTTCAGTTCTTGACGCCGTGATGCCGGGATCAGGGCGATCGCCGTTTGCTCAGGGTCAATGCCTAATGTAGCCCGTGCCTGCTCTCGATTGGGGCTATTTTGCAAACGATCGAGCAGGGGATGCCCAACATGAGTAACAGATGCGCCTCGTTGTTGGTAATACCGAGCTTCTTCAGGAAAAATTGCCAGCAACCGATCGGTGATGCCGATAATCTGTTGCGTATTGCGTGAGTTGATCGACCAAACCCATTCTTGCGGTGCAATGTAATAAACCACTGGAATCTGAGGTAAATGTCGCTTGATATAAGTACCCAGACTCAGGTTAGGGCCAAGATAGTCGATCAACACCACCAGGTCAGGCGGGTATTGCTGAAGATATTGCTTAG
Organism: Oculatellaceae cyanobacterium bins.114; assembly: GCA_033764315.1. Classification (GTDB taxonomy): domain Bacteria; phylum Cyanobacteriota; class Cyanobacteriia; order Elainellales; family Elainellaceae; genus FACHB-1407. The sequence continues at coordinate 6,852 of JANRJA010000107.1, read as the reverse complement.
CCTGACGCTGAATTTGCAGCGTGGGTAACACATAGGGCAACGACTCTATCAAACCAATCGAACCGATGGCAGTCGTGTTGCTTAAAAGCACAGCCCCTGCCCTTGCCATGCGATCGCCCCCCAGAGCGACAATTTCTAAATCTAACCCTTGTTGAGTGGCTTGCTTTTTTAGAGCCTCAACGAGTAACGCCCCTTGCAAATCGCCCGACACTTCACCCGTACTTATAAAAAGGCGTACCTTCATTCATCATCCCTCTGCCCACTCCGTTTGGCAGGTGTCAAGCCGCGTCGTCCTTGTAACTGAGATTGATGAACAAACTGCCGTAAGTGGTTCAGGTAAGGATTTTCGGGTAACAGATCAAGCTGTTCAAGAGACTGGCTAAAGGTGAATTCGGACCGGTAGAGCAGGCGGAATGCTTTTTTGAGGGTTTGAAATGTTTTGCCCTCGTCTTCTTGCATGACTCCGGCTCGTTTTAAGCCAATCAAATGGAGCGATCGCACCCGTGCTGGAGTGCCGTCTACCAGCATATAGGGGGGCACATCGCGGACAGGTTTGGTCATGCCGCCAATCATTGCCATGCGACCAATATGGACAAACTGGTGAATCCCAACCATGCCACCAATGCGGGCTTGGGCCTCAATATGGACATGACCTGCCAAAGAAACCGCATTAGCAATGATCACCTGATCTTCAATGATGCAGTTATGGGCAACGTGAACGTATGCCATCAGCAGATTGTGATTGCCGATCAGCGTCGCCTCGCCCGATCGAGTTGCCCGATTGATCGTGACATATTCTCGAATGATATTGTCATCCCCAATCTTAACCAGGGTCAGAGAGCCGTCATATTTCAAATCTTGAGGTTCTAGCCCGATCGCCGCTCCTGCAAAAATGCGGTTACGCGCGCCAATTTCAGTCCATCCGTCTAGAACAACGTGGGTGCCGATGACGGTGTCTTCTCCCACTTTGACCTTGGGGCCAATCACAGCATAAGCCCCCACCTGCACTGTGGGATGCAGATCTGCACTGGGGTGAATAACAGCAGTAGGGTGGATCGCAGCAGTCAAGAGTCGTTATAGGGGGAGAGTGTGAATGGTGGAATCGTCAATCTGTAATCGCAATGCATCAAACATTCATCCAACTGAGTTGAGAGGGAGGCGGTCGTCATTCATCCGTTGAATAGACTTTTAAGCCAGTAGACTATTCCTCACCTCCCATCCTCACCGATTTCATGTTAGTCAACCAGTGAAAAGGTGAGTTCGCCTTCTGCGGCCAGTTGACCATCAACCTCAGCCCGACCTTGCATCTTGCCAAATCGACGTCGCTTGACAAACAAGAGATCTACTCGCATCACGAGTTGGTCACCCGGAACCACAGGACGACGGAACCGAACTTTGTCAATGCCAGCAAACATAAACAAGCCAACAGGAATCTCTGGAAGCTGAGTCAACACAATTCCACCGACTTGAGCCATTGCCTCAATAATCAGCACTCCTGGCATGATGGGGCGACCCGGAAAATGCCCCTGAAAGTGTGGCTCGTTAAAGGTTACGTTTTTGATGCCTACGGCTCGCTCACCGGGCACATACTCAATAATGCGATCGACCAGTGAAAAAGGATATCGATGGGGTAAAAGTCGGTGAATATCTTCGACTGTAAACACGGGATTGTTGGTTGTCTCAGTCAACAACGCTTGACCAGAGTCAGCATCAACGTGAGGTGAATCAACGTGGGTATGCGGGGTATGAAAGTCAGTCAGGATGGACATGGGTTAGTTGTGATAGGAGCGTTTAACAGCAAAAAAAATGAATCAGGTCGATCAAAGAGACTGGGCTAACCGTTGAGCCAGTTGAGTATGGAGATAATGGCTAGCTTTATAGGCAATCACATGAGCCAAAGGTAAAGCTCCGATTAAACTTAGATCTCCTACTAAGTCTAAAAGTTTATGACGCACTGGCTCATTTGAAAATCGCAACGGTGGATTAAGCCATCCTTGTTGACCACAAACCAATGCATTGTCTAGACTACCGCCTTTGATGAGTCCATTGCGGCGCAACTGTTCAATTTGATGCTCTAACGCAAAAGTTCGAGCTGGGGCGATCGCCTCTGCAAAGCTCTCGTGTTGGGGCGACCAGCTATGCCACTGATTACCAATAGCAGGCACATCAAAATCAATGCCATAGGTAAACCGAGTCTCAGCCGCAGGCAGCACCGCAACAAAGGCATCTGCCTGATGAATCCACAGAGGCTCGGAGATAACACAGGGTTGTCGAGGGCTATGTTGAGGCATAATCCCAGCTTGGGCGATCGCCTCGACCCATGCCAAGGCTGAGCCGTCTAACAGCGGCAACTCCACCCCATCTATTTCAATCCGGGCGTTGTCTACCCCCATGCCTGTCAGAGCCGCCAGCAGATGTTCCACCGTGCGCACCCGTGCCGTTCCCTGAGCTAACTCGGTTGACAACACCGTCTGACTCACCGACTCGACATGAGCCAAGATTTTGGGCATCTCTGGTAGATCAACCCGCACAAAATATCGCCCCTGACCTGGCTCAGCGGGCAATACCCGCACACCAACAGTGACTCCTGAATGCAACCCAACACCCGATCGCTCAAACGCTGTTGCCAGTGTGTGTTGTTGTGATGCATTCAGGTTTAAATTGACAGGGGTCAGCGTTTCTACTGATTGACTATCAATCATTGTTCCCTACAGCTACTCTCCCTACGCTTGATCTTCATGCACCCTGACACCATTGTCTGGAGTAGAAGGGCAACTCAACTCATACGGATGTCACATGGACGCCTCTAGAACCGTTCTCCAATTCCAAAGTGAATTCTGCCATCGCCCTCATCATTAACGGCATAGTCTACGCGAATTTGCCCGATCGGCGATTGAACCCTTACGCCCAAGCCGACGCCAAATCCGGTTCCGGGCTTGTCTCGAATCTCAGCCGGACTTCCAGGAACATCGTCAGCCGTTCCCAAATCAGTTCCAAAATCGACAAACAGGGCACCACCGATAATGGAGAAGACCGGGAAACGGTATTCCACTGTCGCTTGCACAAAACTGCGACCACTGCCCAATTCTCCAGAGTCGTAACCTCTGACCGAGTCAGTTCCCCCCAATGAGAAGGCTTCATAGGGTGGCAGATCGCCCAGCACGGTTCCGGCTTGAACGTTGAATGCCAGCGTTTCAGGACCATCTGTAAAGTTGGTAAAACTCACTGGAATGTAGTAGCTGTAGCTGCCACGCAAGCGAGTCAAGAAAATGCTGCCTTGACCAATCGGAACGGATTGATCCGTACTAAACCGCAAGAAAGAGCCACTGGTGGGTGCAATGGGATCATTACGGCGATCGCGGGATGCAGCCGCCTGGAACAAGAACAGATCATCGCGACCCGTTCCACTAAAGCTGAGTTCGTTGCCCAAAGCATCAACTGGGCTTAAATCGCCATCAGAGTCTTGAATGGACACATTTTGGTATTGAAACCCAGCCGACGCACGCCAACCATTACCCAAAGGGCGACCAAAGGAAACACCACCGCCTAAGCGTCGCACACGAGGGCGATCGCCCGTGTCAATTGAGGTTGGGTCGTCTTCATCGGGCAAGCGCACTTCCTGATTACCGCCATCAAAGATCAGCGAGATAGAACGCCGACCAAAGGCATTCACCGTGTAAGAAGTGCGATAGGGATCGCCTGCAATCCAGGGATCGGTGAAGCTCACATCAAACAGCAACTCCCGTTCACCCAACTGCACCTCAGCCCCTAACCGCTGGTTGTTGCCACCCAGGTTTTGTTCTTGATAGCTCACCGTACCAAACAAACCACTGGCAGAGCTAAACCCAACCCCAGCTGCAACCGACCCGGTATTGCGTTCGGTGACGTTGACCGTGACATCTACCTTGCGGCGATCGTCACCCGGATTGAGGGACACTTGAACATCCTCAAAAATGCCTAGAGCAAACGCCCGTTGCAGATCACGCTCAATTTGAGAGCGGTTGAACACATCCCCTGGCTCAGTTTGAAACTCACGCGTGATAATAAATTCGCGAGTTCGCCCTTGAATGGGATTGCCTGCTTCATCCTCCGTTTCACCTTCGCTATCTAGAAAGCGCACTTGGATATCTTCGATCACCCCTTCTGCCACTTCTAGCGTGACCGTCCCAGTTTGCTCAGAAATTTGGGGCGCACCGACAAATTGAGCCAATACATATCCGTTGTCTTGATACCACTGATTGAGGGTGGCAATGCCTTGCTGAAACTCTCTGGCATTCAAAATCTTGCCATATTGGTCTGCAAACGCTTCGTCAATGACCGATTGCGGCAAAACTGTACTCCCTCGAACCTGCACGGCTCGCAGATCAGGGTTAGGACGAACCACAAACGTGACCCGTACCCCCAACACCGTGTCAGTTGGGTCAGACCGAACTCCCGAAAAATATCCGGTGGCAAAGATCGCATTGATATCTTCTTGCAACTGCGATCGCGTTGTAGTGCGCCCTGCCTGAGTGTCAATGGCATCGTAGACAATCTGCTCTAGTGGCGTCTCAACGCCATCCACAACAATCGATCGCCCTTCAGCCCCACTCACCACCACCTCAGCAACCAACACCCTGGGTTCAGGCTCAGGCTGAGTGGTTTGGGGTGGAGTCGGAGTCGGAACAACAGAGGGAGTTGGACTGGTCTGAGGCGGCTCATCAATTTGAATATTGGGTGAACCAGGAGCATCTCCATCGAGTTGAATTTGAGCAGGCTGCCCCTGGTCAGGAGTTTGCGTGCCAGGAGGAGGAGTACCCGGCTGTAGGGGTGGCTCCGTTGAGGGTGGCACAGGAGTTTGAGCTAACCGATCAGCCGGAAAGACCTCTGGCTCGGTTGCCGTTGGCACGACCAAATTGGTCGGAGAACTAGCCGCAGAAGAGTCTGCAATTGCCCCAACCGGAGAACTGCTTCGCATCGCTTCCGACGCTTCCCCATCGATTGAGGGAGCCGTGCTAGAGGATGCGGCGATCGCTGCAATATCTGTGTTTTCAGCCCGCTGCAAGGGTGCGGGAGTTTGTGCACCAACTGGACGAGAAAAACCAAAAGCCGCCGAAGCAGTAAGAACTGCCAACAAAAAAGGGGAAACGCGCATATTGGATGAGCTATTAGACACTGCCACACACCACGACTTGCCGAAAGCAAAGCAAAACAGTAAACGAAAAATACAAAAAATGCAATTTGCCTCAAACGCCAAGATTTTACAGCATTGCTTACCCCTATACTTCAACAGTTTGAGCCAAAACCCGCTCTAGCACTTGTTGATAAGCTGTTTCTACATTGCCTAAATCATGCCGAAATCGGTCTTTATCCAACACTCGCTGATTTGGATCAGCCGCAGACTGATCCCATAACCGACAGGTATCGGGACTAATCTCATCAGCCAGTAGCAGAGTTTGAGCAGAATCAAGTCCAAACTCTAATTTGAAATCCACTAATGTGATCCCACACTGCTGAAAGAAATTGATCAGGATGTCGTTGATCTGCAACGCTTTAGCGTTTAACTGGTCAACCTGGTCAGAGGTTGCTAACTCCAACAAAAGTAAGCGATCGCGCGTCAACAGGGGATCACCCAATGAGTCATTTTTGTAATAGAACTCTACCAGAGGGTGAGGCAAAACCAGACCCAGTGGCAGACCAGTTTGATGACAGAGACTACCCGCTGCAATGTTCCTGACAACAACTTCTAAAGGCACAATTTTGACGGCTCGAACCCTCATTTCGTTAGGTGCAGGACGATCGATGAAGTGCGTTTGAATGCCACGAGCTTCTAACAATCGAAATAAGTGAGTTGAAATGGCACAGTTGATCTCGCCTTTACCCTGGATGCTGCCTCGCTTTTGAGCATTAAATGCAGTGGCATCATCCTTAAACCGAGTCAATAAAACCTCTGAATCATCCGTTGAATAGAGGATTTTAGCTTTGCCTTCGTATAACTTTTGATTAGCCGACATGAGGAGAAAGGGCAGGTGTACCAAACGAGGTTAAAACGCAGCAGGGCGAAAATTGTGCCCCTGTAACATGCTGCAACACAGCATGACTAAACTTTGATTGTATCGAGTAATTCTCCCAACTACCCTTTCTCTGCCTCAGTAGATTTACAGGGGAGGCGTCAAAACTTCCCCGTAAAAACTGGTAATCGCTCTTAAGACAACCTCTCTGAGCCACTTTAAACTGTGAGCGGAGTCGTTAAAGAACCTGCCTCGTCCACATTCACCTTTAAGGACTCTTGAACTTTTGGCAGAATACTATACCAACTTGGCTAGTTTAAGTTAAGGTTAAATTCTGGTTAAGAGGTAAACTTCTCACCGATCGCCCGTCCTGTCCTAAATCATCTCCATTTCAAAGGGGGGAAGCCATGTCAGACAAGTCTCAATTCTTATACCCACATGTTCGTTATTACGGGGAGGTCAAACCTGAAAATTTAGTGTTTAACGCAAACTTGCAAGAGTTTTCTCAACGAGTCAGTTTAATTTGCGGGTTAGAGAGCAATGGCAAACTGTCTCCGTACGAGTCCTTCCAGCAAATAAAATCTCTGTGGGAACAACTCCAACGCAGCAAAGAAGAACTCGGCATTGGACAAAACCCATTTCAGGCGTAATTTTTTAGGCGTAATTAATGTATGACGTCATATCCACCAGCAAGGGGGTACCAATAGGTGCCCTCTTCTTGTTTTATAGAACCCATTTGAGATCTTAAGGAGAGGCTGCAAGCCGCTTAATCATAAGCCGAATGAAGCAAAGGTTGAGTTTAGTCGTGGCATTGGCAAGCGTCCGCTCAAAGTTCTTGACCAGGATTTTACACCGCTCCATC
>JANRJA010000104.1:0-3855 GCA_033764315.1 Oculatellaceae cyanobacterium bins.114 | reverse complement strand
TCATCACTGCCAACTTCACTGCTGCTAGCGAACGCCGTCTCAATCAGCGTCCGAACTTCAGCGATCAGGTTCAAGCACTCGCCGAGAGTATCTAGGACTTGTACCTGCTGGTTGACATGAGCGGTATTGCCTAAAATTCGGCGTGGCTCCAACTTCATGCCGACTTTGAGCGGAATGGCTGAAAGATATTCAGAAACAGCCTCCAGGTAAGCGGGGTCGTTAAAACCTGAACGACTGTCAAGCCGATGTTCAATCTGTCGCAGGGCAATTCTAGCCTGGGCGATCGTGCGACATGAAATGACTCCCATTTGGGTTTGAAAGAGTCCCTTATCTGCGTCAAACTCTATGGCACTAAAGCGCGTAATCGTTTGCGCCTTAAAGTTCAGTAAGTTCATCTGCTCTTGAATCTGGTCAGCATAATCAGCCCCCAGGTTGCAAAAGTCTAGAGCCGACTTGGATTGATCATCGACCTCGACTGGAGTATAGCCTTTGCCGTGCTTCTCAGCCAGGAGTTGTCGCAGCTTATTTTGGGCGACAGCTACTGAATGGCAGGCGTAGGTGTGAGGGCGCTGGGGATAATTGACTCGTCCATATTCAACATAGAGATCTCCACTTGTTAGTACCCAGGCTGCCCATTGCTTATTGTGGTTCTCGGTCGGGTCTACACAGATCAGTTTGACCGTCCGAACCGTATTGCTTAAGTCGGGTCTATCAGTTGTCATCATCGCTTTTCTCACGAGTGATTAAATGATTTGAAAGGGGAATGGTTCAATCCATTCCCCGCCGTGATGGATTTAGAATCTGGCTTTCCGATCAGAGGCGTAATCCAACTCATGCTCAATCGGTTGATCAATCTCAGAGGATGCCGGAATTGCAGACTGCCTTGCCCATTCCTCTAAGCGTCGGTTCTTCTCCTGTTCATCTGGATTACGGCTTTGTACAGGGGCAACTAATGCCGCTTGAATAAACTCATCTAAACTGACTTGTCCGGGTCTATCGGTAATAAAAGCTTCCTCCGCGCAGGTCACGACCAGTTGCTCTAACTCAGCCCCATTGAACCCCTCGGTGGCGGTAGCAATCTGGGTGATCTGCTCATCGGGTAAGCTGATTTTGCGTCGTTGCATGTGAGCTTTCAAAATCTTGGTTCGAGCAGTCCGCTTAGGTAGCCCAACATAGAATGTGCCATCCCATCGCCCCACCCGTAGCAGCTCACTGGGGAGATGATCGATTCGGTTAGCCGTTGCCACGACGAATACTGGAACTCGACGTTCCCGTTTGTCGTTTAGCCACTGTAAAAACGTTCCTAATAGTCTCTGTGAGGTGCCACCGTCCCCTCCCGTCGTGTTCTTAGCGATCGCGGCGAACTGTTTGTCTAATTCTTCAATACAGACGATGCAGGTTTGAGACTCAACCTCTTTGAGAAAGGTGTCCAGGTTTTCCTCAGAACCGCCAACGTGCTTATCCATCATGCGTCCGATGTTCATGTTGAATACAGGCATTTGCCAGGTGACAGCCATATTTTTAACTGCCAATGATTTTCCAGTGCCCTGCACACCGACAATCAAGCAACCCCCTGGCAGATCCAATCCATATTCCTGTGCTTTTGGAGCAAACATCTTGCCTTTGCGGTCGAGCCAGCGATCAAGGTTATCCAATCCCTCAGCCCTCACAGTCGGCAGATCTAGCGTCTCAATTCCACGCTTTTTCATCTTGGCAGTGCGACGGAGTTTGATGAATTCAGCCGTGTTGTCATTGATTGTTTTATGGGTAATTGAGGCTTCTAACAGCAAATCATCGGCTTCTTCTTTGGTAATGCCTCCCATTGCCCGAATCAGGTTTTGTTTACCTTGTTGAGATAGCGTGATCTGAACCTTTCCTCTCGACTGAGCCTTGATGTCAGCCAAGCGAAACTCCAGATTTTGTTCTCGTTCGGTTTCAGTTGGCAGGGGATTATCCATCTCGAAAATTGCCCCATCAAAATGGTGACTTAGCCGCAGGCGATCGCCCACGAGAATGATGCGTTTGTCTGACCGTTTAATCTCCCGGCACAGGTCGATCAAATCTTGTAGCACAAAAAGATTGGGCTGTAATCCTCCTGGTAAGAACTCATGCACATTGGCAATCAGAAACAGAGCTTGCTCTTTGCAGTCGCGAATGTGTTGAAACAATCCCGTTACCGGATTGTCGGTTACAAAGCCCTCAACTGGATTTTTCCTAATGCCCGTCATCGCACCTCTTTTACGATCGCGAGTCAGCGTGACCTGCCGGAGTGATTTCGTGAGGTTCCAGTAGTAAGTTTGATAATCCAGTGGCTCTGCCACCTCTACAACTAATTTCGTGATCAGTTCATCTTCAACGGCATTGGGGCTGTTGATTGCGATTACGCCAGAAGCGGCATTCAGACGGTTTTTGATAAGTTCGATGTCAAGTAACATAGTGATCTCCTACAAACGTTGCTGAATGACGTTGGTTTGTGTGGCAGGTTGTTCATACAGTTCTGGTTTTGCGGTGAAATTCTCCACATCCCCCATTGCTTGCAACGGTTTAGTGAGTGCTTTACACCCTTCACCCTTCATCCCTTTGACTTCTGTATGTATTGGCTGACCAAGCTTCAACTTGACAATAATGGTTGGCTGTTCTTGCATGATGGAACTCCAAAATTAAACTGCACTGCCGATGGAATGGCTAATCGTTTGCTGAATCTGTGGCTTTGGCTTGATGGTGAACGTAATTTCGTTATCAATGCGCTGCTCAGTCACCACAAAATTACTGGGAGGATAGTTGAGGAACACCCCAGCCCGGTCATGCTCCAACTGAACCTGGTAATTCAGTAGAGTTTGGATTGCCTCATCGGTTAGTTGTGAGTAGCCAAACTCACTGCCATATTCACTGTGGTGAATTTCGTAGGGATCACATTGCAAGGTGAATGCTCCAACTTCGGAGTTCCACAAGAACCCGATCGCGGTTCGTTTTTCTCTTAATTTGGGATGACGAGCGATCACATGAGCGCGGCGAGAGTCGTTGTAACTGTTGACATAACGTAGAGCCGCTTTCGCAACTTGGTTTGCGGTCATTTCAGCAGTGATGGATGTAGCCTCAATTAGAAACCCCATCTCTTGTAAGCCGTTGATCAAGGCTTGCTGATTCTTCAACTGCGTTTTGATGTCTGCAAAGTGGGACATGATATCTCCTTTGGCATTGAAAAATAAAGCCCCCAATCTGTTGCGATCCAGGGGCATCACTAATGAGTCTGTTGTGTTCAAGTGGATTGAAGTGAATGCGTGGTCAATGTAGTTTTTAGCCTTACTGGGCATCGGGTTCATCCCCGGTGGCTGCGGTCTCAGCAGTTTGCCCCATACTTTTTGGCTCTGGAGTCCTATTCATCTCTCTTATCTACAAGATACATAATATGTCGAAAAACAGCAACTCTTTTATTCCTAAAATTACGGGTTTTCTCGAATAAAAAGCCTAGCTGAAATCGAGAAAGTATGTATAATGACGAAAAATGATAGAAGAGTTGATTGGATACGACAACTATGGCGAAAACCAGTAATTCTGCCGCTCAAAAGAGGCGCAGGGGGAAGCATGGCAACTCTAATTCGCTGGCGAACCTCAATCGTTCTGGCTCGAAGCCTCGATACGAGAAGGTAAAAGAGAACCACTCCATTTCTGCTACGCCTACAGGCTGGGAAGGCTTTAAAGGTCTTGCTGACAGGCTTGAGTTATCTGCGTCTCAATTTGTTGAATCGCAAGGACGCGGCGAAATTGATTTAACTCTCACGATTGAAGCAATCTACTCGCCTGAGACTCTGGCACAGTTAAACCTCTCGCCCACGCAACTCTTGCAAATGCCTC
>JANRJA010000233.1:0-36117 GCA_033764315.1 Oculatellaceae cyanobacterium bins.114 | reverse complement strand
GAGCGCACGACGGCTACAATAGATGCCTAACAATAAGCTAGCGACAGCGCCAGCGCCAGCGACAGCGACAGCGCCAGCGACAGCGACAGCGACAGCGACAGCGACAGCGCCAGCGACAGCGCCAGCGCCAGCGCCAGCGCCAGCGCCAGCGCCAGCGACAGCGACAGCGACAGCGACAGCGACAGCGACAGCGCCAGCGCCAGCGACAGCGACAGCGACAGCGACAGCGACAGCGCCAGCGCCAGCGACAGCGCCAGCGACAGCGACAGCGACAGCGACAGCTAAGCCTATCGTGGCGGCAGCTTTGGCGGTGAAGCCTTGACGAGCGATCGCCATAAAAGTGACGGGAATAACGATAAAATAAGCGATCGTGACGGCTAAATCTTGAGCAAAGTAGTCCCAGCTATAGCTGGAATCCCACCAGCGGGGAAAATAATACGCTATCCAGTAACCAAAGTAGCCTTGCAAAAAACCAGCCAGTGCAGCCAAGGCTAAAATCAGCAGTAGTTGCCCCACAAGCCACCGTTTTTGCACTCCAGCTTTTGCCCTAGTGAAGTTGGTTTCTTTCAAAGTGGCTTTACTAAAGTTCGTTCCCCGGATGTCTGCCTCACTAAAGTCTGCCCCCGACAAGTCTTGACCTCTAAAGTTTTGTCCCCGCAGGTTGGTGCGGCGAAAGTCGCGTTCTCCGGCGGCATAGCGTCTGAGCAGTTCGCTGGCTTTCATAGGGGTGGGGGCGTTGGGTGAGCGATTATTCTCTATGATTCTGCAATATAAGCACTGAGAAATACCAGTTGATTTACCATTTCTTCGGCAGATGTCGTTGCCATCAGCTTTAAGCAAATTGTAGTTCAACAGATATCGGTGGGCAGTGCCCACCGATATCTGTTGAACAAGTTTTTGAGACATGGTGGGCGATGCCCACCCTACAGAAAATCGCTACTTATAAGGCAAATTTGACTCACGGCATCTTTGCCCTGTATTCAGCTTCTAGCCGAGTATATTCTTCTCCATCAAATGCAATGTCTGCATCGATCGCCTCTTTATTCGCAAAGTAATAAGTCAGTGCCGCGTAGATTTTGGCTAGTGATAGCTGGGGACGTTGCTCCAGAATGTCTTCTGGCTTCACACCTGCATTAAAGTCGATCGCAATATTGTGAATCGTCAGTCGATGTCCTGCAATGCGGGGGCGATCGCCACAAGTGCCGGGGGTTTTTACGATCAGCGTGCCAATGTCAGTAATCGTCTGCATAAGCAGGTCGGGAATTTTGCCTTGATCTTAGCTTGGTTTATGAGTCCCTAACTCCCCGACTACTTGAAGTAACCGGGGAGATTCAAGCAGCCGGGGAGATTTAAGATGTCGGGGATCTATACTTTAAGGAGTCGATCGCCCAGGTGATCCCATGACCGTCACTCGCCCTTCGCTTGAGCAAGTTGATCCGCCGCGTTCTCCCAGAGAAACGCTGCCGACGATGTATGATCTGCCCAGTGAAGATCCTAACGAACCTGGCTTGCCTGACGAATTTCACGATCTCCAACCGCAACTGTTGAGTGCCACGCTGCGACTCACGGGTTATCCACGAAATGAGATCTTTACAGGAACTAACCTTTATCTCTATTACGATGTCCGCCATCCCCTCTGGCAAAAACGCCCCGACTGGTTTTTAGTCGTCGGCGTGCCGCGTCTCTATGATGGAGTCGATTTGCGATCGAGCTATGTGATCTGGCAAGAAGGCATTGACCCCTTTGTGGTGGTGGAGTTGCTCTCACCCGGTACGCAGGCTGAAGACTTAGGAACCTACGCCAAAGTCACCGAAGCAGAGAGTGGCTTATCAGAAGTCACCTTTGACCCCGAAGCATTGACTCCAGAGAATGATCAACCTCAACGAGACGTGCCACCCAGCAAGTGGAACGTTTATGAAAAAGTCTTGAGAGTACCTTATTACATAGTCTTTAGCCGCTACACCAACAAGCTGTGGTTTTTCAAACAAGTGGGTGGACGCTATGAGCAACAACCGTTGGCTTCTAACCCTCCCCAAATTTGGATTCCTGAATTGGCGTTGGGGTTAGGGTTGTGGCAGGGGGACTATATGGGCATCTCGCGTTCCTGGTTGCGCTGGTGTGATGCTGAGGGTAACTGGGTTTTGACTCCAGAAGAACAGGTTGAGCAGGAACAGCAACGGTCAGAACGGTTGGCAGAACGGTTGAGGCAACTGGGGGTTGACCCCGACCAGGTTTAGACATCACAACCAGATCGTGCCTAACACCATGCCCACTAGCAGTAAAAAGCCAATCCAGACATTTTGCCGAAAGATGCGTCCATAGGTGGCAGGATGAGGTGTCTTGGGGCGCAACTGCAAATAGTGCCATGCCCAGGCGATCGCCGCCAGCCCCAACGTGATCCAAAATCCTGCCCCTAGCTGCAACACCACCCCTGTCATTGCCAGCAGCAACCCCGTTCCTAAAAAAAACAAGCCCACCGCATGGGGAGCACGCGCTCCAAAAAACAACGCACTCGATTTCACCCCAATGCGGCGATCGTCATCTCGATCGGCCATTGCATACACCGTGTCAAAGCCCAGAGTCCACAACACTGTCGCACCCCACAAATACCAGGTAGCAGGTTCTAGCGCAGCCGTGACCGCAGACCAGCTAATCAACACACCAAACCCCCAGGCGATCGCCAACACCAATTGCGGCACCGGAAACACCCGCTTGGCTCCTGGATAGAGCACAATCACAGGCACCGCTGCCACACACAGCCAAAAACTCAGCGGGTTAAGATACAACGACAACCCCCAGGCACACAACATCGAGACGAGGGCTGCCACAATACCCGTATTAACTGACAAAGCTCGTGATGCCAGCGGACGGTTGCGAGTTCGTTGCACCTTGGGGTCAATATTGCGATCCCACAGGTCGTTAATCACACATCCAGCGGCACTGGTTGCCAGGGTTCCCAAGACGATCACCCCGATTAAGATCAGGGGCGGATTGCCTCGTGCTGCCAACACCACTGCCCACAACGCCGGGATCATCAAAATCAATCGCCCAGCGGGTTTATCCCAGCGCAAGAGTCGAATGACTTTCATCCAGGTTGATTCGGGTTGAGACGGATGTTCAGACAACATGTTTGATACCACAGGTGCATCGCAATACTGCATCCTAGAATATCGTAGACCTAAAGACAGGGATGCATGATCATCACGGTTGCCAGCTTTAAAGGTGGTGTCGGCAAAACGACCACAGCCATTCATCTGGCGGCTTATCTGCAAACTCAGGCAGAGACGCTGTTGATTGATGCAGACCCAAACCGCTCAGCGTCGGGATGGGCAAACCGGGGCAAGTTGCCCTTTGAAGTGGTGGATGAGTGGCGATCGCCCCAACACATTCGGCAATATGACCATGTGGTGATTGATACCCAGGCACGACCTTTGCAAAATGAGTTAGAGATTTTGGCAGATGGCTGCGACCTGTTGATTTTGCCAACGACCCCCGACGTATTAGCATTGGAAGCCTTGGTCTTAACATTGGACTACTTGAATACCATTGGGGCTAACCGTTATCGCATCTTGTTAACGATCATTCCGCCTAAACCGAGCCGTGACGGAGAACAGGTCAGAGGCATGTTGGTGGAAACAGGTTTACCCGTATTCACAACGGGTATTCGACGCTTTGCTGCCTTTCAAAAAGCGGCACAGGCGGGTCTAATAGTCCACCAAATCAAAGATCCACGGGCACTTGAGGGATGGCAAGACTATCTACACGTAGGGCAGGAACTACTGAGATCATCGAATACCTAAACCAAATTTGATGATTAGGTGAGGATGCAGTCGATGGTGACGTGGCGGAGTAGAATGAATGTGAAGTTATAAGCTATAAGCCTTCAAATTAGCCTGATGAGAGATTTGCAGGGGTGTATGGAGTTGGGAGAATAAGTTTAACGCTTCCCCACAATTAATTCCCCTGGCTTGCTCTGGATCATCGTTGATGTTTGCCTCTTAAGCCAGTATTGCCACCCTGGACATTCAGATGATCAATTTGGTCTATGAAAGCAGAGACACTCTGCTGAACCCTTCGCCTGAGCTAGAGCGCGATCGCATTCTTGCCGCGATCGATGTAGGCACCAATTCAATTCACATGGTCGTTGTTCAGGTTCAACCTCAACTGCCGAGCTTTACGATCATTGCCCGTGAAAAAGCAACCGTGCGACTGGGCGATCGCAACAAAAGTACGGGTGAACTCACCCCCGAAGCGATGGAACGGGCGACCGACGCCTTAAAACGCTGTCAGGAGATCGCCAAAAGCCTTAATGCAGAAGAGATTGTGGCAGTTGCCACGAGTGCGGTGCGCGAGTCGCCTAACGGACGGGCTTTTTTGCAACAAGTTGAAGAAGATCTGGGGTTGATCATCAACCTGATTGCGGGTCAAGAAGAGGCACGCCGCATCTATTTAGGGGTGCTGTCGGGGATGGAGTTTCAAAATCAACCCCACGCCATCATTGATATTGGGGGTGGTTCCACCGAGTTAATTTTAGGGGATAGCAACGAACCCCGTTTTCTCAGCAGCACCAAAGTGGGAGCCGTGCGACTCACCGCCGAGTTGGTCAGCACTGACCCGATGACTACTCACGAGTTTCAATATCTGCAAGCCTACATCCGGGGCATGTTAGAGCGTCCGGTTGAAGAGTTGCAGGCACAGCTCAAACCAGGGGAACAGTTTCGTCTCGTGGGCACCTCTGGCACGATTGAAACGTTGGCCGTGTTGCATGCACGAGATAAGTTTGGCACCGCCCCCACCCCGCTTAACGGCTATCAAATGAGTTTGCGCGATTTGCGTGAGATCGTCAATCGCCTCCGCAAGCTCAATTACACTGAGCGATCGCTGTTACCGGGGATGTCAGAGCGGCGTTCTGAAATCATTGTGGCAGGAGCACTGATCTTGCAGGAGGCCATGACTCTGTTAGGAGCAGACTCCGTGACGATCTGTGAGCGATCGCTACGAGAAGGAGTTGTGGTCGATTGGATGTTGACCCACGGGTTGATCGAAGATCGCTTGCGGTTTCAAAGCTCGGTACGCCAACGCAGTGTGATCAAAATCGCTCAAAAATATCAGGTCAATTTAGAACATGCTGAGCGGGTTGCCCGCTTTACCTTGAGCCTGTTTGACCAGTTGCAAGGGGTGCTGCATGGCTGGGGCGAAGAGGAACGTGAACTGCTTTGGGCAGCGGCTATTCTACACAACAGCGGCCACTTTATCAGCCACTCGTCACACCACAAGCACTCTTACTACTTGATTCGCAATGGGGATTTGTTGGGCTACACCGAGGTCGAAGTTGAGACGATCGCCAATCTCGCTCGCTATCACCGCAAGAGCTGTCCGAAAAAGAAACACGAAAATTATCGCAACATCACCAGCAAAAAACATCGCAAAGTCGTTGAGCAGCTCAATGGTCTATTGCGGTTAGCTGTTGCCCTCGATCGCCGCCAAATTGGTGCCATTGAGCAGGTGCGGTGTGATTATCAGCTCGATGTCCACCAACTTGCTTTGCACTTGCAAGCGGCTGACCCTGCCGATGACTGTGCTCTCGAATTGTGGAGCCTCGATTACAGAAAAGGCTGTTTTGAAGAAGAGTTCAACGTTAAGTTGGTGGCGCAATTAGAGACGTTATAAAGTACGGGCAAATAAAGTACGGGCAACGAGTAGATGGGTGGACGCAAACCCGACTCATGACTGCTCTCTGATTTACCTTATGGGTCTTGACTAACAATGCCCGACCACTGAACTTTCTTTAACCGATCGCGACGATAAGAAAAGAAGTAGTCAGCGTGTTGATAGGTGCAATAGGGGGCGATCGCAATCTGTTCGGGGGCAATTCCCAGTTGTTCTAGTTGCAAGGCATTGACTCGGCGCACATCAAGACGTGCTCGTCCGGGTTCAGGATCAGCCAATAGCGGCGAGTCGGGGAGTTGATGCAGAGCATCCAACACGGCATCTAGATTAGCCTCTAGCATCGCGTCACTGTCAGCCACACCCTCTTTAACCACGGTGGCTCCGACCTGAGCCGCAACGGTCGTAGAGACTTGATAGACCTCACCCGCGATCGCTGGCCCCAAGGCTACTCGAAGATTCTGAAGCTGACTTCCTTGTTGCTGCAAACGGGCGATCGCTTGGGGCACAATTTTTTGAGCGGTGCCTCGCCACCCTGCATGAATCGCCGCTACTTGCCCTGTTTCAACATCGGCGATCAATGCAGGCACACAATCAGCCGTGCACACCCACACGGCCTGTGCTCCTTGCTCGGTCAAGACGCCATCGGCAGGGGGCAAGGTAGAGGGTTCGATCGCCGTATCGCTTGGGGCACAGGCTTGTAAAGCAGAGTTGATTTCTGTTGGGGTTAACACCGCATTGCCGTGCACCTGCCGCACCTGATAGACCTGAACCTGCGGTTTCACAGCCTCAATCAATTCTACGGGAGGGCGAGGAGAGCATTGTTGGGTAAAAAATCCGTGAGGAAAGGCGTCCAATATGCTGCATGTGAGATAGGGTAAGTCTTGCCAGGTCTGCCAGTGCCAGGTATGCATCGTTTAGGTAAAAAAGGGGCAATTTCAAAGCGAGTCAATACTACTACTTCATCACGGTTTCCTAATTTTTGATTCACCCATTGGGTTATTCAGTTGCCTGAAACCCGTATGCTATTTCAAATGATGCTCACCCCCAATATGTCTTGAATCTAGCTCATCTCACCCAATATCTGACTCAAACTTCCATTCCTGGTCTACCTGAGTTACCCGCAACCGCTTTTAATATCAACCTATATGACACCCTTGTCTCGACCAATCAGACTTTGTGGGAACTGGTCGATCAAGGGGCAAATGAAGGGACAGTGGCGATCGCCCTTCAGCAACGGGGCGGTCGAGGTCAGTGGGGTCGGCAGTGGCAGTCGTCTCCAGGCGGGTTATACCTCTCTATAGCCCTGACTCCCCACTTGGCGGCTACACAGGCAGCCCAACTCACCCTCTGTAGTGCCTGGGGCATAGCAACCGCATTAAACCATTATGAGGTGCCCGTAGAGTTGAAGTGGCCCAATGATTTGGTGGTGCAGGGACGAAAACTGGGGGGCATCTTGACGGAAACCCGGATCAGCCAGGGCATCATTCGTCAGGCGATCGTCGGGGTTGGGCTGAACTGGGTGAATGCTGTGCCAGCAATGGGCATCAATTTGCAAACAGTAATGGCAACGCACTCTCAACCCACCATTGCTTCGCTAGAAAAGCTAGCGGCGATCGCCCTTCAAGGAATTATGGGGGGCTATCAACAGTGGCAACACCAGGGCATTGAAGCCATCTTGCCTCACTATCACGCTTTATTAACAGGAGTCGGACAACCCGTTCGATTAGATGATGGGTTGGGTGAAATCGTTGGAGTGTCGAGCAGTGGAGAGTTGCGAGTGCGACTGCAACCGTCAGAGAAAGCGGCAGCGATCGCTGAGATCTCTGTCAAACCGGGCGCGGTTCGTTTAGGATATGAGTGGTCTGACCGGGAACCTAACAGGTTCGAGGAACGACTAGACTAGCTGGCGCGGCTCGTTTGGGGTTTCTCCAAGAGATCGCCTTCTGTGGGATTTGAAATCATCCCATCAGATTAGCCACTTGTATGAAGTAACGGGTTACAATCCATCCCATAGTAGATGCAGAGCACTCCCTGATTAATGGTGTAATAACGCTGACGCCTAAATGCCGCTAAATGCCGCGATCGCTTGATTTGAGCTTGGCTTATTTGAAATCCTCTAGTTTCCATTAAATTTGTCTATTCACGAGTAAAGACGCAGCTATGACACAAAAGCCTGACTCAATCCGCCCCTCTGATCAGTCCACTAGCCCTCGTTTTCTGATGCAGGGTCTAAGCTGGCTCAGCGGTCTTAGCCTGCTGGGTGGGGGTGTGGTTTTTGCCCAAACTGCTCCCACTGACTCTCTGGCAGTGCCCAGTGCGCAAGACTTGTTGGCTCCTGCCGAAGCGACCCCTGCTGCGCCTCCCATAGCTGCCCCTGTGGCTCCGACCTCAACGGCTCCAGACCCGGTTGTGATTGAGCGACCCGCTCCCACCACTGCATCTCCAGCACCCAATCCTACAACAGCTTCAGAAACCCCGATCGCCCTGCCGTCTACAGTGGTTGATCAGATTCAAACCCTGACTCCTCAAAGCGATCGCTTTATCGACACAACTGACTACAACTTAGGAGCCACTCCTGCCTATGGGCAGCGTCCTACGGTTGTTTTTTCTGAACGGTCTACTGGCTGTCAAACGACATTGCAGCAAGGTCAGAGCGTGCCTGCGAGTCTGTGTGCCAATCCCAGTGGTCTGGGTGGTAACCCGACCAGTGTCAGTTCCGTCAACGTGGGGCCGATGCGTCTCGGTTCTAATGGCGTTGGCCTCGGCAGAAACTATTACAACCTGACCCAGCGTCCAATGGGTATGTTGGGCAACAACAATACTCGGTTGGTTTTTCCGCTGTCATTGCCAGCCTCGATCACCTCAATCTTTGGGTGGCGTGTTCACCCCATTACGGGGGCAATGCGGTTCCACTATGGCACTGACTTGGGTGCACCAATGGGCATTCCAGTACTGGCTGCCTATGCTGGACGAGTGGCGATCGCTGACTTTATGAATGGCTATGGTCTAACTGTTGTCATGCGCCATAGCAGCCCAGATGCTCAAACGCTATATGGTCACATGTCTGAGATCTTTGTTCAACCCGGCGAAATGGTTGAGCAAGGTCAAGTCATCGGACGGGTTGGTAGCACTGGCAACTCCACCGGCCCTCACCTCCACTTTGAATATCGAGAACGGACTAGCGACGGTTTGGTTGCACTGAACCCAGGAAGTTTGTTAGAGCAAGCATTGGCTCACTTTGGAGGGTACTTCCAAACCGCTCAAGCCCCTATCAACGAAAATCAGGTAAAGGTGTTTCACCTCGATGGAGTTGAAGGACTGCTAAAAGCTCTGAAAGACAATCCAGAGCTACTGGCAACTATCAAAACTCAAGCCTTTGATGAGATTCCAGTTGCCTTTGATCCAAACGTCACCGACCTGATTCTCGATAGTTTGATCAACTCAACCCCTGAGTTGGAACTGTCTAAGAACTGGGGCAAGGTTGAAGCAATCTCTGAACAGGTTAAGCAATAAGCACGATGACATACAAGGAGAAGAGATCAAGGCTAAATGTTTAGTCTTAACTCTTATCCTTTACACGATGTGCAACTTAGAGATTTAGATTCCCGGTTGCTCGTTCAGCATCCTCAAAGTGGTCTGATTTGCATCACAGCAACCGGGATCCGGGGAAAGCCGCACACGGGGTTTATCCTTTATCCTTCAGCTTTTATCCTTCCCCATGTCAACCTATGACCAGATCTACGCCGTTGTGCGCCAGATTCCCTATGGCCAAGTCTCGACCTATGGACAGGTCGCTGCACTGGCAAATCTGGCGGGTCAGGCACGACTGGTCGGCTATGCCTTATATCAAATTGCTCCTGACTCTGACATTCCCTGGCATCGCGTGATCAATGCCAAAGGCGAAGTGTCAGAATCACCCTGGCGTAACGGCAGTGATTACGTACAGCGATCGCTTCTAGAAGCTGAGGGAATTCACTTTAACGAAGCCGGAAAGATTAGCCTCAGCGAATATCTGTGGCGACCGCCATTGCTGCAAGAGAGAGAAGATTGAGCGGGCTGAGTTCTCAAATGTGAGTTCTAAATTTGATGCCTCAAAACTCAAACCTCAAAACTCAAACCTCAAAACTCAAACCTCAAAACTCAAACCTCAAACCTCAAAACTCAAAGCTCAAAGCTCAAAGCTCAAAGCTCAAAACTCAAAACTCAAAACTCAAAACTCAAAACTCAAAACTCAAAACTCAAAACTCAAAACTCAAAACTCAAAACTCAATTTCCCTCACACCTCTACCTCTTCTAATTCCACGATCGCCTCAGTTTGAACTTCCTCTAAGGATTGCCACACTTTCTGCAACAACGGATCCAACCCAGTGCGGGCAACGGCAGAAATTCTAAAGATAGGAGCGTGGGTGAGGTCTTGAAGCTCTTGAGCGATCGCTTCAACCCGTTCGGGGTCAAAGGTAGCCGCATCAATTTTGTTGAGGGCCACAATTTGGGGGCGATCGGCCAAGCCTCGTCCATAAGCCTCTAACTCGGCCTGAATCGTGTGATAAGCGGCGATCGGGTCTTCCTGGGTCACGTCAATCAGGTGTAGCAAAATTCGGGTGCGCTCAATGTGCCGTAAAAAATCATGCCCCAGTCCTGTTCCCAGATGTGCCCCTTCAATCAACCCTGGAATGTCAGCAAAGACAGTACCATCGCCAGTAGGTTTGCGAACAACGCCCAAGTTAGGCACAAGCGTTGTAAACGGATAGTCAGCAATTTTAGGACGAGCCGCAGACAGGGCTGAAATCAGGGTTGACTTTCCGGCATTGGGCAAGCCAATGATCCCCACTTCGGCTAGCAACTTTAGCTCCAAACGAATCAACCGTTCCTCTCCGGGCAATCCAGGCAGGGCACGTTCTGGAGCACGGTTACGGTTGCTGAGGAAGTGTCGGTTACCCAACCCCCCTTTGCCCCCTTGAGCCACTTTCAAGATCTGATCGGGTGCTACCAGATCTCCTAACAGCTCATCGGTCTGAGCATCGTAAACAACGGTGCCACAGGGAACCTCGATAATCAGGTCGTCTCCCGATGCACCTGTCATGTTTTTAATCCCACCTCGCTGCCCATCTTGCGCTTTAAATTTGTGGGCATATCGAAAATCCAATAGGGTTTGCAGATTTTCGACGGCTTTAAGAATGACAGAGCCACCATTTCCCCCAATGCCACCAGATGGCCCTCCCGCAGGCACATACTTCTCTCGACGAAAGGCAACCATTCCGTCGCCTCCATCGCCTGCTTTGACATCAATTTCTGCCTGATCGATAAATTGCATGGAACCCAACTTGTGCTTCTCTCTTGATGGTAGGCGATCTTGACAGCAGGTAGTTTGAATTAGGGAGCGATCGCCCTTCTACGCCTGCTCTAGACCAACGCCTAACTCTCGCAATCCCGCTCATTGTTCTGGCCGTTGCCGTTTCTGCTCAACTTGTCCTTGCTCCTAAAGCTGTTCTTTAGGAATGAGCAACCCTGATCCTATTTCGTTATACCAGCGCAACCAGAGCCAGTTAGCTCGCCACTTTAATTTCTTCAATCATCGTCACTAGCTTATAGATGCCATCTTCAAATAGTTGAGTGGTGCGGATGCGATGGTTAGTTTCGTTGTTGTGTTGTGGATCGCGATCGCTCAAAGTAATTAACTCGTTGTAATGGGTCTTACACCCCTGCACGGTGCGACTGCCACAATACACAATCATTTCATCGGTGATTGCCCAGGCAATTCCTGAGAAGCCAGAGGCTTTTTCGCCCCCCAGCGTATAAACCTCATCCGTCAATGGAAACACCAATTTTCCGTCTTCAAACGTGCCAAAGTAGTGAGCCGTCACCTCCCGTGGGGTATCGATACGAACGGTATTGGTCTGCACATACTGAGTACCGTCGATCGTGATTTCGACCCGCACCAAGTGTTCGTCGATTAAATCTCCGGCAGCTGTCACTCGTTTTGCGGTGCCTTCCCAGGTGCCACAATTTCTCAAGAAGGCGATCGGCACCTTAAAGTCGTTGCAGGTCACGCCACGAATGGAAGCTTCTCCTGTTTCAGTGGTAAAAAAAGGCAGTATGGTAGAGCGAAATTCAGTCATTGTCTTATCCCTGCTAAGCGGCCCGTTTATGACTCCGACCAATCGTTCGGCTCATTTCGCGACTGGTGCGCTGATATTCATGAACGATCGGCAATCGCTCTGTCTCAAAGGCAACAAGGGCTGTTTCTACCTGCTCTTCCGTGGTCAGGTGCCGCATTAACGAGACGGCATCTTCAAATCCGGCTGTCATGCCTCGGGCTCGCGTTGAGCTTTTTGCATGACCCGCATCGCCAATTAAAACAATGCGTTTGTCACAAAGTCGGGGTAATGGGTCAATGTCATAGGAATAGCGACTGACAACCTGTTCAAGAGGGGTCGATTCAATCACCGCTCGCGCATCATCCGGCAGTTTTGCGAGTGCATCTAAGGGAATGCTCGAATCCTGAGGAGCCAGAGAACCAATCTCACTGTCTTCCTGTTCTTGCTCTACAAAAAATCCCCAGTGGGTGCGGTCATTTCCCATATCAAAGAAGTTGGCGTAAATGCCTCGACCCCGTGCATAAACAATGAAGGTACCATCGGGGCAAAAGGTGCGATCTGCTACCACGCCGCGCCAAACCAGATCGCCCAGATAGCACAGGGGTACATCGGGCACAACAAACTGACGAACTCTTGAGACAATGCCATCGGCTCCGACAAGGACATCTCCTTCCCACTGACTACCGTCTTTAAAGTGAGCCGTCACCTGGCGATCGCTCTGTGTGACAGATTGCAGGGTAGCGTTGCTGTGCAAGCAGTTTGCAGGAAGATCTGCCAGCAAGGCTTCTAAAATTGCTCTACGGTGGACGAGTATTCCAGGCAGTTCTGTCTCCGCATAGGTGACATCCTCAGCATTGATCATTTCACCACGCAAATTGCGGAACTCAAACCGAGTCACAGGCACCCCTGCTTGAATAATCGCTTGACAAACGTGGGGGTCGCCTTGATGAAGGGCGTTCATCCCGGCTTGCACTAAAAGAATGCCGCATCCTTCGGTTCGCGGTTGGGATGCTTTTTCAAACAAACTGACTTGAAAGCCTTGCTGAATGAGTAACCTCGCCAGATAAACACCTGATGTTCCGGCACCCACGATACCGACCCGGCAGTTTGAAGCAATCATCTGCGGTACTCCTTTTTTTCAGGTTGGGACTGATGCAACGGTTGAGCTGTTTCAGGCAGTAGGGTACTGCCCATCTCAGGGATGATATTGCATCAATGGCTACCCTATTGGTATTGAGTGGTGGTCGATGCAATAGGTATCGTTAATGATCCTAGCCAATTTCATCCCTCTTTTGGAAAGTACCCATCGGAGGAATTTTTTTAGCAGGTGGAATAAAAGCTGCCAGGGGTTAGTCGTTTCCAGAGGGCTGAGCAGCGATAGACGAGGCCAATTCTCGATAGCGGCGTGGGTCGCCTTCTGCTAACACCAACCGTTCTTGCCCTTTCCGCTCATATAACTTATCCAGAATCATCTGCCAATCTGTTGCAGACAGGGGCGAGGGTTGGTCTTGCAAGTCAGAGTGAACCCCTGTTTCTACCTGGAGTTGTTGCTGTGCCATACAAGCGCGTGCCCGCACTGCCCAACTGCTGTCGCTAACAGAGATCTGTTCTAATTGGGTATCAATTTGCGATCGCCATTCTGGATAAGTGGTTCGCACAGCGTTTGCCAGTGCTTCTAAGCCCACCACGGCTGAATAGCGCACCACCCATTCTTCATCCTGCTGCGCTACAAATAGCAAAGCTTCTAACGCTTCTTCTTGGGCAATTTCCAAGAGATCCTCTGGAAACCAGTGCCACTTCATGGTGCCTAACCCTTTAGCGGCGGCCCGTCGAACGCTGAGAGCAAAATCAGCCGTAGCGGCTCCTAACAAGGTCACCAATCCCCGTGGATCGCCAATGCCAGCTAGAGCACGGATCGCCCAAGCTCTAGCGGTGTAGTTGTGCAGATCCAGTTGCTCTAACAGAGCTGGCACCGCTGGTTCGCCTAATTGAATTAGCCCATCCACAGCAGCAACTGCCGCTCCTGGATTGTTGTAGCTCAGGGCAGCAATTAAGGTTGAAATCGCTCCTTCTAACCGAGCTGCTGCCAAGTTTTGTACTGCTTCTAGAAGAAGACTAGAAGAATCTGCTTTTTCTACAGCTTGAATCAGAGAAGAAAGTTGATCCGCCATGAGGAGTGAAACCTGGTCATGCTAGCCTTTACATTTTCTCTCGTTTTGCTACAACAAGTCATCCATTAGAGTCATAACTTTAACTGCTCCTTCTGACAGTTGGGGCAGTTGAGTCAGGCGTAATTGCTGCTCTAGCACTCCCTTGAGAGAAATCAGCTTAAGGCTGTTTTCAGCGGGTGTTTGGGCGATCGCCTCAGCCGCAGGCAAATATCCAATTGCCCCCAGATCTGCCAGTACTGTCCGCCGCAGTTGCAAGTCAGGGTGGGCCAGTGCTCTCACCAAGCGATCGCCATAGGGGTTGGCAAGTTCAGGGTTAGGCGATAGCTGATACATCGCTCGTGCTGCGGCATATTGAATTCGAGGAACAGCATGATCTAGAAAGGGCAAGATATCAGGAATGGCATCTCTTGCACCTAGCGTACCTAATGCCTCCAAAATGGCATCAAAAGGTTGCACCAGTTGGGGTGGCTCAGGGGCAGGCAGGGTTCCAGGAATCTGATTCTTCAATAACTCGATCAGCCGAGGAATACAAGATTTGTCTCCTAACGTTTCCAAGGCTTGCGCCGCCGCCTCCCTGACATAAAAATCAGAACAATTGAGAATGCGAATTAATGCCGGGACAGCCCGATGGTCGCCCAGTTTACCCAGTGCTCGTGCCGCATTTCGACGAAGAGGATACCCCCCCGCATTTGTCCGATCGTCTTCGTCTTCTAGGGCTGCGATTAGCACATCAACGGCTTCTGGAGCATCGACCCGAAACCGTCCCAACCACCAGGCAGCATACACGCGCAATCCCAGGTCTTCTCCCTGAAGATTGGCGATCGCCTGTTCGATGGTGAGGGAACTGTCTCTCTGAATCGTTGATTCGTCATCCATAAGCTACTCATTTAAGGGGCTAGGCTTTAAAAAAACAATACCCGGAAAGGTAAACAACAACTAACCTGAGTCAGCCATTGCATCCCTTTCCGGGTAAATCAGATCAACGACTAGCTTAATGCGTTGATGGCGTAGTCGATGTAGGAGTTAGCTTCAACAGCAGGGTCGCCGCTCAAACCGTGGTTTGCTTTGACATACTTGAGAGCTTCTACATACCAGCTAGGAGACAAATCAAAGGTACGGTTGATTTCAGCCAAACCACTGATTAAATAGTCATCCATAGGACCAGTACCACCCACAACGAGGCAGTAAGTGATCATCCGCAAGTAGTAACCGATGTCACGAACGCACTTGTCCTTACCACGCTGATCAGCCGCGTAGTTAGGGCCTTGCATTTGAGTCGTGTAAGGGAACTTGCTGTACACCGCATTGGCAGCACCAGAAGCCAAAGAAGAAGCCTTCTCAGTTAGAGCTTTAGCCGCTTGCAAGCTAGCAGATGCTTGACGGAAACGACCAAAAGCAACTTGGATTTCAGTAGAGCTGAGGAAACGTCCTTGAGAATCAGCAGCAGCAACTGCTTCGGTTAGAGGGGTTTTCATGGTTAGATAATCTCCAAATAATCTTGTTTTGCGTACTAGTCTGATGACCATTTCTAAACGTCACCAGACTCAGATTGAAAGGATGGAGTGATGGCTTAAGCAACCGCAGCAGCCGCTTTATCGAAATAGCTACCGACTTCACTCATCAAGCTAGCGCAGTCGCCCTTGGTAACACCGTTGGCATCACCCGCGATCGCCAGAGCAGCATCCTTCATCTTTTGAACGCCAACAGCCACAGAACCACCAGGAACGCCCAGAGCCAAATAGGTCTCTTTCAAACCGTTGAGGCAGCGATCATCTAAAACACTGGAATCACCAGCAAAGATTGCATAAGTGATATAGCGCAGGATGATTTCCATATCGCGCAAGCAAGCTGCCATGCGACGGTTGGTGTAAGCATTTCCACCAGGTGCGATCAGCCCAGGCTGCTCTTCAAACAGCGCACGAGCTGCATTCGCTACGATTGCAGAAGAATTACCAGTAATGCGGTTGACAACGTCCATCCGCTTGTTACCGTCTGCAACCATTGCGCTTAAGGCATCCAGTTGAGAAGTGCTGAGGTAATCACCCCGTGCATCAGCCTGGGAAACCACTTTTGCAAATGCGTCGAACATAAACTTCAATCTCCTAATGTGTTTAGTCGAGTGTGGTTCAGGTCGCAACCAGACTAGGTTAAGCTCAGAAATCAATCTGCTTGGGCAGAGCGAGACAGGCAAAACCAGTGGATAGAGACCAATGAAATGTTTCCTGATCTCCCATCAGGGAAGCTTGGAAAAATTTACATTTCTTAAAAAGTTAAGAGGTTTGGCTTATTTGGATATCTAATAAATCACATCCAAATTTTGTAACCTTCCCAACATCTTTGTTTATACTATGTCGTTGAATCGTTATTTATTACAAATTGCAAAGGCTTATTTCAAAGTTAGGAATCGATCTCGCGATCTAGCTAGGGGCTAGATTGATTCCCCAAAGCCTGAATTCAGCTTCATTGCTGACATTAACCCAGAGGATGAGCAACACAAGTCAATGGGTCGAGGGAAATCTGAATCACAAAAATTAAGAAAGATTACAAGTCTGAGCCGTGCAAGTTGAGCCAAACACCTAAAACAGGGGCATGGCATGGCCATCACCCCTGTTCATTTTGGTGAGTTGTAAGGGTTGGAATGGAATTTTAATGCCGTAGAGCCGCACTCAGTTCTTGTCGCTGGCTAGGAGATAGATTAGCAACGATCGTCTTGGCCGTGTTGGCATCGCTTGTTTTGAGCAGTTCTAACAAGGCATTAGTTGATAAATTATGGACTTGCTTAGCCGATGGAGATGGCACGTTAAAAACTTCGTCTACTTCAGGATGGCGACAGACCCCATTAGCGCAGGTCAAGCCAAGCTGCCGCCAATACATAGTTGGTACTGATTTTCCCCGTTGTCCGGTATGTTCTTCATTGAGGAATTTTGCTTCTAAAAAAGCTTCGGGCGATGGGTAAAAGTTATAGGTGCGAGCATAGGGAACCGTAAAGCAGCCAAAGGCTTTGCGATACTCTTCTGAGTCTAAAATAGCTGTAATCAGCCCACCCACTCCCTGCTTTGCAAAAATGTCGGTGTAAGTTCGCATCTCTTGGTGATCCAAGATTGCCCGCCCCAAGAAATGCTTGAAACTCACATCCATGAATTTGACATTGGAGAGGTTGTAATAAAACTGATTGAGGTAGATATCAGTGCAGGCAAAGAGTTTGAGGAAGCGGCGTACACCAATTTTATCTGTCAAAAAGTCCTTCTCTAAAGAAGCAATGGTTTGCCGTTCTGATTCATAGGGTTGCCTTTCCAGAACTTGGCGATAGATCCGTGTCAACGCAAATTGGCGTTCCTCTAGAGATGAGCGTCGGTTGACAGTGACTGGCGTAAAGTCGTTCATAAGAAAATTCCTCTGAGTTACAAAACCTCACTAAAAAACACCAGCAAACGGGCTGACGCAATGAGAGCCACGTTCTAAAAGAACTCTGACTCAGAGCTTGACCGTGTGCTTAGACGTAAGGCGTTACGGTTGGATGAATTAGTTGTATAGAGGCAAGTTGGGTGTGCTGAATGTCGCTATCTAGATATCGCAGACATTATTCAGGTTGATTGAGAGGTACGGGGGGAAGACCTCAATCTAACAGCAATGCGCCCTTGCGTCCTTTGTACCCGCTAGAGCCAAAACGTGTTGCTCAAAAGGGTCAGAGTTTCGTCAGGCTGAGGACGCATTCAGCTTCATGCTAAAGATGCCCTCTAACCCTATATATCCTCTACAGAGAGTTGTAATTCTTAACGGAGTGCTAGGGCGATCGCTAGTGAGGCTATTTGAGCCATCAACCCAATATAGCTTTGGTCAGAAAGTTACGACAAAGGCAATGGCTCAAACCCTGATGCTGGGCAAGCTTTCTGACTCGCCTCCGCCTCATCGAATGTGGCTACGGCTATACTTCCAAAGATCGTGCTTGTAGTGGATAACACAACTAGTGGGGGCACAACCTAGTGGGTAACACAACCTTGTATTGTCAGGTTTCAAAGTCGGAGAGATGTTGATTCGATCAATGCATTTAATGTAACCTGAGTTCGGGATAAGGATTTTGGCGGTTGAAACCGCTGCTATACAAGCAAAACCGACCTGCGTCGGTTCAGTAAACCTTTGATTTTGGCAGTCCGCGAAGGCGGACTTCGCTCTGGTAGCCGCAAATTTATTCGCTGGGCTACTTAAACCGAACTGACGTTAACGTAGCGTTTGGTTAAAAGGAGCAGATTAAGCTGATTTGTTGAGAGGGTGGTGAGTAGAACGACTCACGTTGAGTAAAACGATTTTTGATTGAGGTAGGTAACGCACCATCTCACCTACCTCAATTTAAAAGAAGCCTAATCCCTGAAAAGCCTAATCCCTAAGATTTGCTGGCAGTCCAACCGTTCTTAAGTAGTGCCAAAAAGGTAGCGATTCCTTTTGAAAACCCTTCAGGTTCAGGCAAAACATATTGAGGAAACTCTTCGTAGGGACGCCAAGGCTCTAAGTCATTGTGGCGTAAGTGCAAGACCCGATCATCGCCTTCTAGCTTCCAAAGCATTTGACCGCCAGTGGGTATATCAGCCATAGGTTTCTCCTACTGTGTAACCGATTGTATAGCCAAGACCGTTGAGTAACGGTTGAGTCTTTTCAATTCTGCCAGTCTAAATATTAAATTCTGTAAATGTTGTTACGTTATTTATAGACAATTGCGCCGAATTGATATACCTCATATCTACAATATAGGGTCTCCTGATTCGGGAAACTATAATCTGAGGGAAGACTTTATGTCTGCGTCTCATCAAAAATGTCGTTTTTGGCTTCAGTTGTCCTCAAAAAAAATGAGGATGAGCCACGCATCATGCGACCCATCCTCACTCTAAACTTGTTACCTCTAGAGCAAAATTTAAGCTTCAGAGGAAGATTCTTGCGGCGTCAAAGGGCGAATGTTAACAATTTTGCCCCCTAGACGAGTAATGCGTCGCATCTCGTCATTCATGCGACGATAGGGAACCTGAATCAGAATTGTGCTGCTGTTCCGAACTGGATAGCTCTGGTTCTCGGTTTGATCGTTCTGCCGTAATCCTTCAACTTCGTAGAGAAAGATTCGATTGTCTGCGCCAGAGACAGAGTTTTGCATCAAGGCGGACCCTAACATAGTGCTTTTTCTCCTAATTGATTAGGTTTGGTGAGTTAAACCGAACTTGGCGTTCAGTTAAAATCCTTAACATGGATTTGGGCTAAAGTTTGACAGCTTTAACCATCAAAATTTTCCCAGCAAAACACTATTGTGCAAGGGTAATGCTAGCTACCTTACCACCCAGCTTATTGATTTGCTGAAGTGTGTTGGATAGTTGTTCGTAAGGAACGATAAATTCTTTGTTGCTGCGACGAACTTTAGGGTATCGAGGTAGATTAATGCCTGCGACCTCAATCCGGTAAAGACGAGACGTAGACCCTACAGAGGATCTGCCAAAGGTGCGAGTGGGAGCGGTGCCCTGCTTAGAAGCCTGGTATGCCCAACCTTCACCACTGCCCGATGGAGCAACGATCGCTGAAGCACTATTTCTAGCCAGGTCAGATGCTAGACGAGAGCTTGTACCTGCCAGTTGAGCGCGATCGCTATTAGCATAGCCCCGATAGAGACGGAACATGCGGGTAAAGCCTACAGTTCTCTGACCTACCCCTTTAGTGACCAAATCCCGGTAATACGGTACAATGGCATCCCCAAAGTAAGCATCGTATTCTTCAGAGTCGATATAAGAATCGATATCTGCCTCAAACCCTTGATTTTGATAGCGATCGAGGTGGTCAATCACTTCAGACTCATCGTAGGGAGCACGTCCTAGCAGGTGTTTGAAGTTTAATTCAATGACTCTGGTTTGGAAGTGAGGATACAAAAACTTTGTTTTGTAAAGGTCAGATTTAGCGACTGCCCGAACAAAATCTCGAACGGTCAGTTGACCATTCGCTAGCAGTGATTCTAAACCTGTTAGACGCTCTGACTCCATCAAATAGTCATTGCCCAACACCTGCCGATAGACAGCTTGAATCACGGTCTTGGCATCCTCTGGAGTCCAATTTGTACGCAATTCGATTGGGCTTGTTTCGTTAAAAGCAGAGGTTCCTAAACGAGAGGCTGCGGTTGTAATTGGCACGAATAACTCTCCTTATCTTCAGTACTGTGAAAAAGTTAGGGTAGGTCTGGGAAATAGGGGAGGGGGTGATTGTGATACTGAGAGTATGGAATCGTGTTGCACTCTCCCATACCCGTGACCCTCTCACCCCCTCTCATCTCAAGCAGGAGAAATATTGACGACCCGACTTCCGCGTTGATTTAGACGTTGCAGGGTAGGTGAGAGTTGATCGTAAGTGACGATATAGTCGCTGATGCTGCGTCGAATCGTGGGAGTTCGTCCCTGATTGGCTTGCATGACACGCACTCGATATAGTTGTCCGCGATCGCCTCCTATAGTCCCCGTCAGGCTCCGCCCCAAGGACGGGGTCTGAATTGGGGTTACGGTGTTGCGTGCTAAATCTTGGGTTAACCAGGCAGACTTGTTTTTCCCTTGAGCGCGATCGCTATTGGCGTAGCCTCGATAGATTTGAAACATCCGGCTAAAACCAACTGTTTTTTGCCCCCGTTGAGTGGCAAATCCCCGGTAATAGGGAACAATCGCTGCTCCAAAATTGGTTTCATATTCCAGAGAATCAATATATGAATTGATCTCTGCCTCATATCCTTGTTGAGTATAGAGATCAACGTGGTATGCGATCTCTGATTCATCGTAGGGAGCACGCCCTAATAGATGTTTATAATTCAACTCAATGAAGCGGACTTGAGGGGTAGAGTAAAAAAACTTTTGTCGATATAACTCTGATTGAGCGAGAGTTCGGACAAATTCTCGAACCGTAATGTCACCCCGACGCAATAGCGATTCTGCACTGCTTAATCGTTCACTTTGCATCAAGTAGTCATTGCCAAACACCTGGCGATAGGCGGCGTGAATGACAGCTTGCACGTCTCCTTCGGTCCAGCTTGATCGCAGTTCTACAGGCACGGTTCCTACAAATGGCTCAATTCCTAACTGTCTAGCTGCCGAACTTGTCATGACTTCTCCTTAATTTCATTGAGATTTTAATGAGAAAAATCATGCCCAGAACCCCAAAAACTGCTCATGCCAGATAATCTAGCATCCACAATCTTTTGTTGTTCTGGGCAGCAAAAACCCTTAGCTTAGGGTGTTGATTGCATAGTCGATGTAGGAGTTAGCTTCAACAGCTGGGTCACCGCTCAAACCATGATTTGCTTTGATGTATTTGAGGGCTTCAACATACCAGCTAGGAGACAGGTCAAAGGTGCGGTTGATTTCAGCCAAACCGCTGATTAAATAATCATCCAGAGGACCTGTACCACCTGCAATCAGACAGTAGGTGACGATGCGAATGTAGTAGCCGATATCACGGACACACTTTGCCTTACCACGTTGATCAGCTGCAAAGTTAGCACCTTGCATTTGAGTGGTGTAAGGAAACTTTTGATACACTGCATTAGCTGCACCTTCAGCCAAGCTTTGAGCTTTACTGCTCAATGCTTTTGCTGCATCTAGGCTAGCAGCAGCTTGACGGTAGCGACCAAAAGCAACTTGGATCTCAGTAGAGCTAAGAAACCGTCCTTGTGAATCGGCGGTTGCGACGGCTTCTGTTAAAGGGGTTTTCATGTGACTTATTCTCCCAACACGTGTACAAATCTAAACATCAGCAATGAAGACAAAAAGCAAATCAGGGATGAGCTAAACCTTAGCCCACAGCTGCTGCAGCTTGATCAAAATAGCCGCTCACTTCAGACATTAAAGAGCTGCAATCACCACGAGTGACACCGTTGGGGTCATTTGCGATCGCGATTGCGGCTTCTTTCATCTTTTGCACACCAGTTGCCACGGAACCACCAGGAACGCCTAGTGCCAAGTAAGTTTCACGCAGACCATTCAGGCAGCGATCGTTGAGGACGCTAGCATCACCAGCAAAGATTGCATAGGTAACGTAACGCAGGATGATTTCCATATCGCGAAGGCAAGCTGCCATGCGACGGTTGGTGTAAGCATTGCCGCCCGGTTGAATCAACTGGGGTTGCTCTTCAAACAATGCTCTAGCTGCATTAGCAACGATTGTGGATGCGTTGCCAGTAATGCGGTTAACAACATCCATGCGCTTGGTGCCATCAGTTACGAGTTTTTTCAATGCATCGAGTTCTGCATCGCTAACGTAAGCACCACGGGTGTCTGCTTGAGAGACTACTTTAGTAAAAGCGTCGAGCATTCCAGCATCTCCTAGTAATTATGAGATTGAGTACACACGGTTCTTAAAGCTTGAATATTATGTCAAAACATTCTCACGTCATCGAGCGATCGCCTGTTGTGTGAAAGGAAGAAACAATCATTTCTTAAGTGAGCAAAATAAACTCAACTCAATGAAGAGTGTTTCTAGCCAGATTGCCTGGTTTTCAAGCCATGCTTAATCACAAGCAACACTTCATCAACTCAAAACTGTGAATGTTCAAGACAGCTTTTCAAAATTCATGAGTAGTCAACTCAAATCTATTTGAGAAATATTTCAAATTTCAAAACAGATTTGATAGCGTTTTAAAGGTTTTTTCTACCATTTAAAGCGGTTTAGTTAGACCACTTACCAATGAAATGGTATGCAATGAATTTTGAAAAAATTTGAACCTTGATTCAATTAAGAATCAATGGTTTCTGTGCTTTTTGAACTTGACTTTGATTAAAGCAACCTCTTTGTGCAAATTTTGTGCAAAATCGCAGCGTATATCTGAAGAGTTAGTTACGAAATATTAAAGAGTGGCTCTATCTCAGGTGGGATGGTCGTTTCGGAGTCGTTACGAACTTAGGATTATCTGCAATTATCGTTACATTTGTTTACATGAATTAGCTGGAGTGGCTCTAGGAGGTGAACTGACTTTACCTAAAGAAAGCCTCAAATTTGATGTCTTATACCCTTGACAGGCTTGTCATTGAGGAGCAGTAGAGGGGTAAAAAGTTTTGTTTAGTTTTCTTCTTTAGAAATATTTAATGAGACCTGTTTTCTGTATCATCTCTCATAATTGGGAGTAATACCGAGTAATGCTATTTCTAGACATGTGACTACACATCCAGATCTCCGTGGTGACGTTTTGTGCAACACCGCTACCTCATTTGTAGCCGTTATTGATGAATGAGTATGACTTGCTTTTTAGTCTGGATTAAGCTTTTTAGCCTGAATGGGGTATGAGTCTTAAATTTGCTGGGGTTATGCCCTCAACCCCTACTTGCGAGCAAGAACAAGCCCATCGAGCACAAGTATTGTTTAAACCAAAATCCGTTATTTTGGGCAGAATTTATGCCAGGAACTTTTGGTTTTTATTGTTTGCCAATATCAGCAATGGCTAAATTTTCAAGACACCAGGAATTTGAAATTAAACAGCTACGAAATCAAATAACATGGTGTTCATGTAGCGATCGGTCCACTCGGCTCCAAATGACTTTTCTAACACCCGTCGGGTCTTATCATTTTGCTGTTGTTTGGTGCAATAATTTTGTTGCCCAACCAATACTTTAGTGATGTCGAGGGGGGATGCAAGAGGGGTCTCAGTGCTGGCAATCTGACAATGAAGTACGAGGAATTCTCGCACTCGATTGAGAAATTGATCTTCTTCGTCTGTATTGGCCGGACGCACAAATAAGCAAAATTCTGAGAAGATATCGCCCCACTCTGGCAAGGCACGAGGTTGAGAAAACTGGAGTGGAGATAACACTGATAACCCGCGTTGGTAGGAATGAGGAAGGGTGTAGTCACTACTGACGGGTGACAGATCGGCGATCGCTGCACTAATGCCTCTAGCGCGACTTCCTACAAGGTCAGTGCCAAAAATAGGCAGGGCATATTCAGGCTTGGGAAACATGACACAGTGGAGAATATCTAAACCTGTTCCAACTTGAGCCAATTCCAGGTGAAGTTTACGAAATTGGGGCGTTTGATAACAATGATTTTCAATTGTTAAGCGTTCGCCTTCGAGGTTGCCCTCGATATAGCCCAAGTCTTCTGGAACTGAATAGGGAGAGAGATCGAGATATTGCTGCCAAACGGTTTCAATGCAATCTGCTAATCGGTGAATTAGAGAATGCTGGTGATTTCTTAACGACCCTTGCATAAACTCTGATAAACGGTTCTGAGGTGTTGATGTGATTATGAGAAATGATCTTTACTCTGACACAGAACTCGTACAAAAACTGCGAAATTCTCAACTTGCCCACGCTTGAACTCGCTGTAAGCGGCTCAAAATGCGGTTTGCCAGTTCACTCCCCATGAGGGGCTTACACAGATAGTCATCAGCACCGACAGCAAAGGCTTGCTGCTGATTGGTTGAGTCTGTTAGTGCACTGAGAAATAGTACAGGTAGTCGTTGCCAGTGCGGATCGCTGCGAAGAATCTGGCACAGTTCAAAACCGTTGATTTCAGGCATGTTGACATCTAAGACTAAGACATCAGGAACAACGGCTTGCAGAACCGTCCAGAATTGTTGTGGCTCTGCTAGTGTTGTGACTTTAAAACCCCAGGGTTTCAACAGTGTGGGCAAGGTGCGTAACCAAGTGTGATCGTCATCGACGATCATCACTTTTGTCGGCAATTTTGATCCCTTTAATGCATTAATAGCAGCCGCAATGACTTGCTCTGGTGGGGTTGAGATATCTAAAAAGAGTTTACCGCCGTGCCGCGCAACTTCCAGGCGATCGCGCAATGATAAGCGATCACCCATAATCATGATGGGCAGTGTTGGATAGCGTTGGGTGCAAGTTTGCAAGTGCTGCAACAGAGGATGAGTTTGGGCATCCGATGGATTGTTGTCGCTCATCTCAGAGGAGCCTGTAGGCAAGCGCAATAAGATCACATCTGGCGATTGTCCAACAACGTCGATCGCCAGGTCTAAAGCCGTCAAAGACCGATCTAAGTCAAGCGGGGATACGACTTCAACTTGAATGCCACGATTTTGAGCGATCGCCCCCAGGGATTGGTTAAACCCATCGTCTGCACTGACCAGCAGCAACAACGGTGAATGTCCATTGGGAATTTGGGACAACTGAATCTGAGTCGCCTCTTGAATCACCTGTTGGAGTTCGATCACGAGATGATTCATTAACGGTGCCTGACTGGAGTGGAGGGTATCTTGACTGCCCAGCCAATGCTCTAATTGACGTGCCAGGTGAACGGCTTTGTGCAATCCAAAAATGCTCAACGTTCCTGCCAGTTTATGCGCCACTTGCTGAGCCTGGGTCTGGTGTGGACGAGTGAGGTTGTCGGCTTGCAAGTCTCGAATGCTCTGAAACAACAGAGTGACTTGATCGAGGCTAGTGGGCTTTGTTGTCGTCCAGACCTCGTTGAGAAACGTTAGATATTGATGTTGGGTGTCGGCTGAGCGATGGTCGTCGGGCAATAGGTGAATACTCTCGGTCAAATCATCCGGTTCTGGCTCTAGAGCAGATGTCCAAATAGTCGAATTTTGGGGCGATCGCACAGGTTGAGATGGAGATGACGAGACAGGTATATCGGGCTTCAAGGCTTTTAAGTAGTAACCCCGTCCATGCATAGTGGAGATAAAATCTTGAGGTGCACCAATTGTGACTAATTTATTGCGGACTCGGCGAATATGAGAGCGCACCGTTGCCTCTGATGGAAATGCCTCTGAAGACCACAAGTGGTCTAAGATTTCTTCGGTGCTAAAGACGTGCTGGCTGTCTCGCATCATCAGCTCCAGCAACTCATATTCCTTTGTTGTCAGAGCGAGGGGTTGCCCTTTATAACTGACTTCACAGGTGCTAGGGTTTAGCACCAAATCTCCCCAAGTCAGCATAGGAAACGGATTTGTGCAACCTCGACGGACTAATGCCCGGACTCGCGCCACGAGTTCTGCCTGATCAAACGGTTTTGCCACATAGTCATCGGCACCCGCATCTAACCCCTGAACTCTGGCAGTGCTGGTGTCTTGCGAAGTGAGCAGCAAAATAGGAGTCGCGTAGCCCTCTGTGCGAAAGCGTTTGCATAGGCTAATGCCATCCAGCTTAGGTAAGACAATATCCATGATCATCAGGTCATATTCAAACGTGGAACCATAGGTCCACCCCATCTCACCGTCTTTGACACTATCTAAAATATAGTGCTGTGCTTTCAACGTTCTGGTGAGAACTTTGATAAAGGCATCATCATCTTCAACTAGCAAAATTTTCATGGAATCGCTACCACTGAAGAATGCGAGAAATTTGCTCAGGTAGATGCAGTGAATTGAAGGGTTTGGTGATCACACCACTGGCTCCCAAGTCACTAAACTGACGTTTTTCGGCGGTTTGTGCTTTAGCCGTTAAAAAAATTACAGGAATTTGGGCAGTTTCAGTATGCGATTGGAGTGCCTTAAAGGTCGCAATGCCATTCATGTCAGGCATCATCACATCCAACAAAATCACATCTGGTTGCTCTAGCTGAGCTGTTTGAATGCCTTGTGCGCCTGAACCAGCAATCAGCACATCCCATCCGGCGGTCATCTTGATGCCAAACTGAACCACGGTTTGAATGGTTTCCTCATCATCAATCAGTAATACTCGTTTGATAGGCATCAATCCCTCCCTGGCTCAGGCTTAGTGTGGACTAGAGCCGGTACAGTGAAGGCAAACGTGCTGCCACAATCTGGATTGTTTTCGGCCCAAATTTTGCCATTGTGTTGCTCTATGATTTTTCGACAGATTGCCAGTCCTAGACCCGTTCCTCCTTTTTTGCGGGAACTTGAGGAATCCACCTGTTGAAACCGTTCAAAAATGCGTTCTAGTTGATCAGGTGGGATGCCCTGTCCTTGGTCGCGAACCCGAAAGATAGCCTCAGAATTGGGGGAATCGGGCATGGGGTCAGTCTCAGACACCATTAACCAGACTTGGCTTCCTGGAGAGGAAAATTTGATGGCGTTACTCAGGAGATTGGTCAGCGTTTGCAAGATGTAATCGGCATCTGCCCAAATGGAAATATTGCTCGGTTGGTTGACCAGAGTGACGCCCTGTTGCTGCGCCATTGCCTGCATTACTTCTGTTGCCTGGGTCATTAAGTTGGCAGCATTACACGCTTGACATTCCATGACGACCTTGCCAGATTCGATTCGTTGTAAATCGAGGACATGGTTGACCAAACGTACCAGCCTTTCTGTGCTTTCATCGGCGATCGCCAGCATTTGTTGTCCTTCGTTAGAGAGGGTTCCCAAACGTCCGGTTGCTAGTATTTTTAGAGCACTGTGCAAAGAGGTGAGTGGGGTTCGCAGTTCGTGACTAATGATGGAGATAAACTCATCCTTCATGTGTTCCACAGCTTTGCGATCGCTGATATCACTGGTTAATGCAAAAAAACCTTTGACAGAGTCGTCCTCATCGCGATGAGGAATATAGGTGGCATCCACCGATCGCACACTGCCATCCTTCATGACAATCTTGTTTTCGTAGGTAACAGCCTGTCCAGATAACGCGGTTTCTATGTGTGGCTGCATCCGTTGATAGCAATCGTTGCCCCAGACCTGCTGGAGGTGTTGCCCATACATCTTGGTGGGCAACTGCCCTAACCACTGGGCATAAGCCTGGTTATTAAATCGATAGTGTTGGTGCTCATCCACATAGGCGATCAACACAGGCAGTGCATTTGTGATCAGCCGCAATTGTTCTTCACTCTGGCGCAGTGCGGCTTCTGCCTGCATCCGCACGTTAATTTCCTGTTGCAGATGGCGATTGGCTTCTTTTAACTCTGCTGTGCGAGCTTCGACCACTTCTTCTAAATGTTCTAGCAGTTGAGCTTGTGACAGAGCAATGCTGATTTGATCTGCCAATTGTTGCATCAGTTCTAGCTCAAACTCGACCCACTGCCGCGTCCCCTGACATTGATGGGCAATCAACAAGCCCCAGAGGTGGTTTTGGGCAGATGTATGATTTTGAGGATAACCGTTTAGGGTTTGGACAATTGGCACAATCAGTTTGGCTTTGATATCAAACTGTTTGACAAACTCCACCAGACACTCGGCTAAGCCAGAGGAGGAGTCATGAACATTGGCGATCGCCCTAACTCGCCCTTGGGCATACAGATGATGGTAGTCTTCTGGAAACGCCTCTGCGGGAAATTCGAGATTGATCAGGGCTGGATACTCTGGTAACACCGACTCACTGATGGTTTTGCCTGTGCCATCGGGCAACACGTGATAAATCAACACGCGATCAGCTTGCAACAGTTTCTGCACTTCGGTCACGGTGGTGTGCAGGATGTTTTTAAGCTGGAGCGATTGCCGAATTTTGAGCATTACTTCTGAAAACAGTTCCACCCGTTGTTGTTGGCGCAATTCTATCGGCATCGCATTGTGATGCTGAGAAGTGTGCTGACTAGACTGTGAGGGTTGCTGGGAAGACCGTTTAGACACTGAACCTAATCTGCCATCCAAAGGAACATCTCTAATTGTTTATGAAATAGACTTGAAACTTCAAATCAGCCAAAACTAATGTTGTAAATCTTCATACGATATCGTCAAAACGATGGAAGACCGAATCGCAAAACAACCAGGACGACAGTGAAAGGGAGCGAGGAATGATACTGTAAAGGGAAAATGCAAAGTTTTATTAAAAGAATTTATGATTTGAAGTTTGAAAAATAGGGTGAATGTTGTTCTCCCATTTCATTCCTTTTTCCCCTATTTCCACCCCATGACTCCCCTTTCCTCCTTCCACCAGTTTTTTCAGGCTTGTGTTGGCACCTGGATCACAGAGCGCACTTATCATTATCTGACCCATCAAGAGGTGGAGCGATCGCACACGGAGTTTTCGATTCAGCCTGTTACGGTCGATCGAAAGGAACGGGTACTCATCGATAATCGCTATCCGATTCCGTCAGATTTGAGTGATTTGCCGGGATATCACATGGAGTTCACTACGGTTTCTGAAAAGGGCGATCGCGTTAATCAATCGCTGAATTTGCTATTTGTGCCCAAGCAGCAAGAGGGAGATCTCGTTATGGGGGATTATCTGCGCGATCGCGCCTATGAAGAGTCGAACCCGATCATTGCCCCTTTTCGGTTTAACCCCGCTACTCAAGAACTATTGATGACGACGCACTATGCCCATGTCGTCTCTGTAGATTCGATTACTCTGGTTAATCCCCGTTTACGGATTCGGAAAATTTTGAACTATCACCGTCCAGCTGTCGGTGAGCCACTACAAGACGTGTTGTTGGTTGGTTTTGGAGTTGAGCAAAAGAGTTGAGCGAGAGCTATTAGCTGTCCTTCTACACTCACAATCGGTACAGTTGTTGCCGTTAATAGCAGAAAGATTGGTAACACAACCTGTTTAAGGTCAATTCGGTTTAAGCAGCCCAGCGAATAAATTCGCGGCTACCAGAGCGAAGTCCGCCATCGCGGACTGCCAAAATCAAAGATTTACTGAACATTTTGCTCGTATAGCAGCGGTTTCAACCGCCAAAATCCTGATCCCGAACTCAGGTTGTTTACAGCCAAGCTGACTTGCAAAATTCATCCTGCTATTCAGTAACTCCTAATTTTATCCTCATGTTTCTCTAGGATTTATCCGTAATACTTCAGACAGTCTCTTTAACGAATTGCCTGACTCATGTGCATTCAATTTGGGCGCGAAATGTGTGGTGATTTTGAGATTGCAGCATCCCGCGAGTGGATTGTGACCAATGGTGTGGGTGGATATGCCTCTGGCACCGTAGCAGGCTCGTTGACTCGTCGTTATCATGGCTTGTTAGTAGCCGCGTTAAATCCCCCGTTAGGGCGCACCTTAATGCTGACTAAGCTGGATGAAACAGCGGTGTATGGCGAAGAGTCCTATGCTCTATACACCAATCGCTGGGCAGATGGCACAGTGAGT
The DNA here is from genome assembly GCA_033764315.1 of Oculatellaceae cyanobacterium bins.114. Classification (GTDB taxonomy): domain Bacteria; phylum Cyanobacteriota; class Cyanobacteriia; order Elainellales; family Elainellaceae; genus FACHB-1407. The sequence goes on along the minus strand of JANRJA010000233.1, from coordinate 6,228 downwards.
CCTCACGGGTATCAACAGATTGAGCAGTTTTTTCAGGAAGGAACCACCCCAGTTTGGCAATTTGCGGTTGGCGATGCCCTTTTAGAAAAACGAGTGTGGATGCAGCAGGGAGCCAACACCACCTACATTCAATACACTCTGCGTCGCGCTACACAACCCTTAAAGCTGACAATCAAGGCATTGGTGAACTACCGAGACTATCACAGCAGCACTCAGGCAAATGGGTGGCACATGAAAGTTGAGCCAGTCGATCGCGGCATTGTTGTCGAGCCTTATACAGGTGCAGTGCCCCTATACTTGTTATCTCAAGCGGCTCAGGCCGCAACAGCGCACACTTGGTATCACGACTTTGATCTGGTGGTAGAACGCTATCGGGGCTTGGGCGATCGCGATGATCATTTGCACATTGCCACCTTTGCAGCGACCTTGACGGTGGGCGAATCTCTAACCTTAGTTGCGAGCACTAACAAGCACCCCAATCTTGATGGAAATGCTGCGTATCAGGTGCGCCGGGTTTATGAACAAAAACTGATTAATTTTTGGGATGCGAAGCGATCGCCCAATGGCACTGTCAACGGCAAGAAATCAACCGCATGGCTCAATCGCTTGGTGCTAGCGGCTGATCAGTTTGTTGTTGACCGTCCGGTTAGCGATGATGTGGGAGGCAAGACTATCATCGCAGGCTATCACTGGTTTGGTGACTGGGGACGAGACACGATGATAAGCCTGCCGGGGCTAACCCTAACGACAGGTCGCCCAGAGGTGGCACGATCGATCTTGCATACCTTTGCCCGCTATGTCGATCAGGGTATGTTGCCCAATCGGTTTCCTGATGCTGGCGAAACACCCGAATACAACACGGTCGATGCATCCCTTTGGTACTTTGAGGCTGTACGGCTCTATTACCAAGCCACAGAAGACAGCGATCTGCTGCATGAACTGTTTCCTGTTTTGGCAGACATGATCGACTGGCATTGCCGAGGCACCCGCTACAACATTCATCTCGACTCTAGCGATGGGTTACTTTATGCTGGAGCTGCTGGAGTGCAGTTGACCTGGATGGACGCCAAAGTGGGCGATTGGGTTGTGACGCCACGAATTGGTAAACCCATTGAGATCAATGCCCTGTGGTATAACGCCCTGCGAACGATGGCACAGTTTGCCCGTCGAATTGGGAAACCGCACCAGGAGTATGAAGCCCTTGCGAATCGCACGTTAGCTAAATTCGATCGCTTCTGGAACAGCGAATTGGGCTATTGCTTTGATGTATTGGACAGTCCCACTGGGAATGATGCTTCATTGCGTCCTAACCAGATCTTTGCGGTGTCATTGCCAGAAAGCCCTTTGACGGCTGCTCAACAACGGGCTGTTGTGGATGTCTGTGGGCAACGGCTGTTAACCTCGCATGGATTGCGATCGCTTGCTTCCTCTGATCCTCACTATCAAGGTCACTATGGTGGCAATGGTTATCAGCGAGATAGTGTCTACCATCAGGGCACGGTTTGGGGTTGGTTGTTAGGGCCGTTTGTCCTGGCGCATCTCCGGGTGTATGGCAATCCTGCTCAGGCTCGTCAATTTTTAGAACCGATGGCAAACCATCTCACAGCGCATGGCTTAGGAAGCCTCAGTGAAATTTTTGATGGCGATGCTCCCTTTACGCCCCGTGGCTGTATTGCTCAGGCGTGGACGGTGGCAGAGGTATTGCGAGCTTGGTTAGCCACTGTTTAGTTGCTGCTTGAAACATGGAAAGCAGGTAGGGTGCCGTTAACATCAGCCTCATGCCCCGACTGGCAGAGCAGATCAATCATCCCCATTTGAAACCCTGAGGCGTCTTAAAGCTCATCGGTCGATCCTGCTATGAGAAGTAGGATTGATGTTTTCAGTGCCGAATGCAAGAATGACTCAACCTGTTGCTGTTGGGCTTCAGCACTGTCGTTTTGAGTCAGGCGCGATGTGGGTAATACTGCCCCAACCCAATGCTGAGTGTGCCAAAACCCGTCTCCACTAACTGCAGGAAGATTGGCAGTGTCTGGATAGGGATAAGGAGAGACATACCAATAGGGTTCGGCATAGCTTGTGTCTCCGGGGGATAGACCAACTCCTACCGTTAATGGATTGCCGTTTTGAGTCACCGGAAGCATGATCAGCGTTGCGAGATCAAAGTGATGAGGCCAGATGCGATCGCTCGAAGCATCTTCAGTGGTTTCAATGACTGCTTGCAACACCTGATGGGTGTTGGCGTAATAAGCGGCCAATTCACTCAGTGCGTGGGTTTGACTCGCATCAAAACATGCCCCATAAGCCAACGCATGATCAGGAAAATCATCGGGTGGATACTCTAAAAACACAACTTTGTCGGCATCTACTCCTAATGGGGCGATCGCTTGCTTTAGCCAAGTCAACCCTTCTGCCATCGTTTTTCCATGTAAGCGCAAGGATGCGATCTGAGCAGCAGCAGCTTGATTGACTATCGCTGGCGTTATCGATTCACTTTGCTTATCTAACAAACTTAAGGTGAGACTGACGGGGTCGAGTGCTACATAAAATGGGTGAGTCGATCGAATGACAGACCCCATAAAGACTTATAATACCGGATTCCACGCAAGGCTGGTGTGGCTATAGTCTGGAAGCGGTTCTGCCAGTGCTGCCCCTGTAGCCGCAATAAATTGAATGGCATAGTGTAATTGCACTCTGCTTTCACTTAACGCTTGAGGGTTAAGTTTACCGATTAACTGCCAATGACCCATGTTTGTTATCCTGCATTATTTGGTCAGTAAGAGAACCTAATTAGGTAATGCCTTAAAAGTAATGATTTTGGAGTAAGGATGTGCCCCTAATTAAACTTAATTTAGAATTTGGGTTGAGCGGAGCCAAAACCCATTATTAGAGAAATTTAGAGCGTTGAGCGGCCAACAGGGTGTTGTTCTTACAGATCAAGGACAACGGTTGAGGTTTTGGGCTTGGCAATACAAATCAAGACTGAACCCTTAGCGATCGCTGCTGTTGGGGGTTCTTGATAGTCCACTTCACCGTCTAAAAGCTTGCACTCACAAGTGCCGCAAATTCCCTGACGACAACTATAGGGAGGATTCAAATCGGTGGCTTCAGCACACTCTAAAAGACTACCTGAATCAGCTTGCCAAGTCGCCGTTTGATGAGATCGAGCAAAAACAATTTCAGCTTCTGCAACATGACTAGCATTTAGATCAACGTCAGTTAATGAACTTGTAGTAGTTGCTTTACTAGCTTTGGTAAACATCTCAAAAAAGACTCGGTCATCAGGTACACCTGCATTCCTTAAGCCATCTCGAATTGACTCTAAAAAAGCTGGCGAACCACACAAAAAATACTCGGCATCTTGTTGCATGATTAAGGATTGAACCAAATCAATATCTGCATAGCCTATGCTGTGGTGATGACCTGTATCTTCTGCTCTGGGGCGACTATAGGTAAAGTGAATCGTTACATTAGGATTTCGCTCGGCGATCGCTCTGACTTCATCTCGAAAAGCATGAAAACGCCCATCACGGGCACCATGCACAAACCACATAGGACGGTTGGAATTGAGCTGAGTTACTGCTTTTGCCATGCTGATCATAGGAGTGATACCCACCCCATTGCTAATCAGCACCGCAGGCAAGGGTTTGTGAACATCCAAAACAAATTTGCCACTGGGAGGTTTTGCTGGAATCACTGAGCCTTCATGAATTTGATCATGCATAAAGTTAGAGGCAATCCCTGGCATTACATCTAATCCGGGTGGCATTGGCTCTCGCTTAATAGACAGACGATAGTATTCACAGGGTTCAGTATAGTCGGAGAGCGAATAGGTGCGGATCACGGGTCTGGGCTGACCTGGAATATCTAGTTTAATGGTCAAAAACTGACCGGGTTGAAAATTGGGAATCTCGCCCTTATCTTCTGGTTGCAAATAGAATGAGGTAATTTCCTCACTCTCTTTGACTTTGCGCACGACCACAAAGTTGCGCCAGTCTTTCCAGGGGGTGCCCTCTGAGGTTTGGGCAGCTTGTTCATCTCCCACGCTTTGATTTGTTTTGCGCAGGCTCCCTTGACTGGGATAGGCTAAGCCCAACACGGCCCCACACCCCCCTCCTAACAGTGAGGCATATAACGCTGTTTTATAAGCAGAGTCATCTTTTGCCTGTGTGACTCCAAGGGCGATCGCAGACGCAAAGGTCACTACTGAACAAGTTGTAAACGCAGCCGTTAAGCTTCTAGTTACTGGATTCTGAATTCTTCCTAAGCTCTCAAACATGTTTCACTCCTGTTAAGGGTTTAACACCCAGTTGCATCACGTCAGATCAGAATTGATTGTCGCAACGCACAATTTTTGTACCGTTATTACCGTCTTTTGCGTTAGTTTATGGGTTGACCACTCCTGTTTCTCGCCCATAGCGCAGCACAGTAGACATCCATATCAGTTCTTCTATAAACCGCTCCATACGACGAATGTAGGTTGGCTTGTCGATCAGGTTGCCAGATTCATCAAACAGCGTTTGAACGTTGCTAAAGTTGAGGTCATAAAAGATGGTCACTAACCCTAATTCGCGCATCACAGGTAGTAAGTTTTGAATCACCCGTGTGCCTCCAAACGGCCCTGCCGAAACTCCACACAACCCAACAGCTTTGTGAATGTATTCCTTTAAGCAAGTATCGAGGACATGCTTGAGCAATCCTGGATAGCCGTGATTATATTCAGGAGCGACAATGATTAAGCCATCAGCTCTGGTCATCGTGGCAGAAAACTGAGGATCTTTGAGGGGCTCACCAGCGTCGTTTGTGGCGATCGCGATCGTCCGAATATCAATCAACTCAGTGGTGACATCGGTTCGCAAGCTCAGTTGCTCAACAATAAATTTAGCCACATGTTCGCTTTGACGACCTTGGCGAGGAGTGCCAAGAATCACTGGAATAAACAAGGGAGCATTGGACATGACTACTGCTCCTGATAATTCCAAAGCAAACCACCATCCACAAAAAAGGTGCTACCTGTGATGTAATCTGCATCCGCCGATGACAGAAATGCAACGAGAGAGGCAACGTCTTGAGGTTGCCCTAAGCGACCCAAAGGAATGTTTTTGAGGAGTGCACCTAATTTTTCTGAATCATTGAGCAATTTGGTGTTAATTGGTGTCTCAATCGCTCCTGGGGCAACGTTGTTAATGGTGATTCCCAATGCACCCAGCTCTACTGCCAGATTGCGAGTAAACATCTTCATGCCACCTTTGCTCATGCAATAGGCCGTGAAATTAGGAAAAGGTAAATCCTCATGCACTGAACTAATATTGATGATCTTGCCAGGTCGTTTGGTGTCAAGGAGATGTTTGACAAAGGCTTGTGTGGCAAAAAACACCCCTTTCAAGTTGACATTCAGCACCGCATCATAATCTGCCTCAGTCACCTCCCAAAAAGGAGCATGTTTTTCAATACCCGCATTGTTGACCAAGATATCCAGTTTGCCAAAATGGGCAATACTTTCGGCAATCAGTTCGCGCACCATATCGACGTTGCCCAAATCGGCTTGAATTGTGTAACCCTGAGACTTTGGGCATTCTGCTAAATAACATTTACCGCCGATGGCTTTGACTTTTTCCAGTGTTTCTTCAGCACCCTCTGGGTGAGAACGATAGTTGATGACAACATCAGCACCTTCTTGTGCCAGACGTAGAACAATTCCTTGTCCGATTCCCTGACTACTTCCTGTTACTAGAGCAACCTTACCTGCAAGTTTCATAGAAGTTCTCCGTTGTTGATCACTTTGCTCAATGCAACGTTAACTAATTAACGTCAGTTCGAGATCAGCATTTGGGCAGTTAAAACGGCAGACTTCGGCGTGAGCTTGAAGGTTTGGTGAAGCTTAGTTGAGCTGTTGAACCATCGAGCCGCAAACTTGGGCGTGATAGCCGCGAATTCATTTGCCAGGTGCTTAATCTGAATTGATGTTAATCACGTCTCTATTGATTAGACGCACCATGATTGTTGCGAGCAATGCCCCGCAAAAGATGATTCCTTTCTAAGGATTTCATTTGAAACACTGATATTTAAGAGAGAAAACATTTAGCTTATTCTCAGCGATTTCTCATCTGAAACGGGTTGCCTCTTCTGTCTGACTTTCCTGTCTTGTGCTGGCAATGTCAGCCACTGCAAAAAGTGAAATTGAGGTGATTGATAGATCGGGCTGAAGTCTGAAACCGTCTCTGATAAAGG
>JANRJA010000092.1:0-77303 GCA_033764315.1 Oculatellaceae cyanobacterium bins.114 | reverse complement strand
TTAAGCTTTGTAGTACTTGTGGTTTGTTTTGAACTTGCTCGTAAGACAGCATTCTAAGCCCCGCAGTTTACCCTCAACCTTTTTCTACTAATCTAGCTATTTCCGATTAAGTTTAATGATCAGTTAGCTGTTTGTGGGTTTACTGATTTACATCACTAGATAGCGACACCTAGCACATTTAGAAAGGAATGATATTAATATGTCTCTTATAGCGGCGGCTCCTCGATTTTGCAGAAATCAAGCGGTTCGGTTTTTGGGGGGCGAAGGTACGATTACAGGATATCAACCCAATGCAGGAACCTGGACCTATACCGTTGAGATGCCAATGGGACCTGAACCTAGCATGGGTCGGGTTGGTCATGAAACAACGATTACATTACTAGAATCGGATCTTGAAGCTTTGTAGTTTCACCTCGTCTGCTCGCATCGTATTCGGTCTTTAGAAATCTACAAATCTTGATATGTCAAGGCTGTATTTGCCCAATTAGTTTCTTCTAAAAATTGGGTAAAGGGGGTTAGAAGTCCGGGAAACGCCTTTTGCAAGTAGGGGACATCTGCTTGATAGCCTTGTTTGCGGTACCACTGGATTAAATCAAACAGCGACTTGCGAAACAACAGCAAGAAAATCCAGGGAGGAATCTCTTGGTAGATGACCAGTCTTCTCTGTGCTCTAGCAAACGCCTCTGCCATTTGTTTGGGGGTTAATACATCTCCAGCCAACTCAATGGCTTGACCTACGTATTGAGAACGATGTTTCATCACATGGGCAGCCACTCGCCCCATATCTTTTGTTGTAATTAGATGAAGGGGTCTGTCGGGTTGAACGGCAAAGGAAAAAGTCCCTTTGAGAATAGAGGGTCGGGTGTATTGCTTCCAGAATTCCTCCATAAACAGACAAGCTCGCAGCATGGTCGTGGGTAAATTTGCTCGCTTTAGAATTTGCTCTACTTGGTGTTTTTGCTCAATGTGGGGAATGCCAGATTGGCGATCGCTCCCACCAGCAGAATTGTAGACAAAGTGACTGACATTGGCTTGTTTAGCTACTCGTGCAACTCGCTCTGCCCTGACAATTTCTTGTGGATCGGGCTTGACCGAATCTGGAGCGGTGGCGTGACAGTAAACGGCTGAAACTCCTGCAAAAGCTGCTGCTAATGAAGCTTCATCATCAAGATTAGCTTCGACTAGCTCAACCCCACTGGCATGTAGTTTGGATAAGGAAGGCCGTTCAAGGTCTATCTTGCGGGTAATTGCCCGCAGATCCGTCACATTTTGTTCGAGCAGTCCTTTGACCGCATTGCTACCTGTTCCCCCGGTCACGCCGATTAACAGCACTTTACCAACGGTTATGTCTGTATTTATAGAATCTGAAGGGTTCACAGTGTTATCGCCTCCAAAGCTCTATAACTTAGTGTAGTGCGATCGCCATTTGATAGAGTGCTTTACTGCCACCAATGCAGTCATTATGGATCGTCACTTAAGGATAAACAGGGACAGTGTTGCAAAAAAGAGACCGCTTTTTGTTCCGCTGCTGGATCTTGATAGTGAGATGGGGTTGGGCGAATCACTCCATTGAACAAATCATCCAAGCCGTAGGGAATGAAGAACTGCCAGTTGCCTTGTATATCTAACCGAACACCAACGGCTGTTGCTGTGTGTAACCAATCAGCAATACCATCTTCAGTGCTGTTATAGGTTCTGCGTCCAGTGCGCCAACGGGCAAAACTGGCCTGGTTTTTGACATCAAATTGATGATTGGGAAACTGCTGTGTTAACCCTTCTTTGGCGGCTAGTTCTTGAGCACGATCGCCCTGAGCGTCAAAGAAAGCGATATCAAAGTCTTTGATCACCAGTTTGCAACCTTCACCCAATAGCGATCGCCACACCGTATTGCGAACGGCACCTCCTGCTACCCACCAGTTGGGTAACTCTAGACGGGCGATCGCAGGTAACACCAATCCCACAGGGGAATTAGCCAAAATCATTTGCAGACGTTGCGTGTCTTGATCAGGCATTGTGCTTGAAACCCAAAGCCTTGTGTGAAAGGACGTAAAAATAGTGTATCGGTAATTAGGAATGGTTAGAAAGAACGGCTAAGATTCTGGCATCTCTGATATCCTCTTGCTTGTCCTATGGTTGATGCACAACAAACCAACCCTGTTTGGAGTTCGTTCTTTCATCTAGTTCACGCTGGTTTAAAGGAGTTATTGAATGTCGATCGCGTTACACTTTTTCTGTTAAATGCTGAGCAAAATTTGCTCTGGACTATCATTCCCTCAACCCTGAAATCAGAAGGGATACAAATCAACATTCCTGCCAATCAGGGAATTGTAGGAGAAGCTGTTGCGTTAAATCAAATCATCCAGATTCCCTACGATTGTTACGATGATCCTCGTGCTGCCATGATCCAACAGACAGATCAGAGAACAGGGTATCGAACATACACACTGTTGGTTATGCCACTTGTGAATCACCATCACGAAGTTGTGGCTATTGTGAATGCAATCAATAAACTTAAGCCCAATGCTCACTCAGATGCGCCCTTGGCTAAACGAGTTGATCTCACTGGATTTACGGTCAATGATCAAGAGACTGTTAGAGCGATCGCTCCGGTTATTACCGCATTTCTGAATCCCCTTCAATCAGTGCATGATGCAACAGATGCGATTCATCTCTCACAAACGGTCATGCAATTCCTTCTGGATGGAGTGATTCTCACCGATCAAGCCGGAACTGTGTTGATGGTTAATCAAGTGGCCAAGTCTCTGTTGGGCTTAGACTCAAGCAGTGCCATAGATGGGTGTTTAATTTATGACCTGATTCAATTGCGATCGGGCAACTTTACGGATTGGTTTAATGAGGCAGTGCGATCGTCAGCCGAGGCTTACTACCCAGACCACAGCCTCTATCAACTTAAAGGTTCTGAAACAGTCAGCATTCATCTATCAGTTCAACCGATTGTGGAGCAAGAGAGCAACGATCGAGTCTCTAAAGTTCTACTGACTCTTCAAAATGTCACAGATGAAAAACGCTTCAAGCATCTGTTGATGCGTTATGTAGGGCAAGACGAAGTGGAGCACGTGATACAGAACTACCCTACTGGATTAGGAGGCAGTTGCAGAGTTGTTTCTATGTTGTTTTCCACGATTCTCAACTACCACGAATTGACTCAAGACATGGAGCCTGAAGCCATCGTTGAGTTTCTCAATCAATATTTTGAGGAAATGGTGGAAGCTGTGTTTTTATATGAAGGCGTTTTGGATAAGTACATTGGCGATCGCATCATGGCAGTGTATGGCGCACCACTGCCTGTTGATGATCATGCCAGATTGGCAGTGCAAACGGCGTTGGAGATGCGCCAACGGTTAATTGAATTCAACAGCAGACGCCCTCCAGAATCAGCCCTCCAACAGGGAATCGGGATTCACTCCGACAGGGTTGTCAGTGGCAATGTGGGTGCCAGCAAGCGAATGAATTTTACAGTGACGGGGGCAGGGGTCAACTTTGCTGCTAAACTCCCTGATCTCAATCAAGACTATGGCACCGACATTTTGATCAGCGAGGCAACCTATCATGCCTGTGCTGACTTAATTTGGGTGCGAGAATTAGACACACTTGAAGGAGTGTCGGGAGCTCCAGTTCAGCTATATGAAGTATTAGGACTGCGCTCAGAGCCACTTTCACGCGATCGCCAACAACTAATCGATCACTATCATGAGGGACGGAGGCTCTATCTCAAGTGCAAGTTTAGGCAGGCAATAGGGGCATTTGCAGAGGCATTAGAGATTGCTCCCCATGACAAAGCCGCTCAACTTTTTTTGCAACGCTGCCAAGATGCTCTGTCTAATCCTCCCCGTTCTTAAGAGTTAGGAAAACTTTTTCCTTTTACTCAATAAGTAAGCTATCCCCAATAAGCCCAAACCCGCAGTAGTAGTAGGTTCGGGAACACCAACAGGAGGAGGAGTGGGAGCAGAGAAAACTGGAGCTTTACTTCTAAAGATCACATAGTTTGCATCACTGAGAGATGTATCAGCAAGGGTGTCATGCCAAATAAATTGAGCTGACGAAGAGATGTTAGGAATGATCCCCCAAGGGGCAGTGCCTTGAGGAGCAGAGGCTTGAGGAGCCTGCCAACTCGCACTTGCAATTTCTGTCGCTACACTTAACAAAGGGGGAATCGAGCCGTTCAAGGGGTTAGAGCCACTTGCGATCGCGTATTCCCAATCTGTGGTATTGGATAAGAGCAAACTGCCATCCGGAAGTTGAAAGTCTCCAATCCAGTTTTGTGGACCCCCATCATCCCAGGCAATGACATACAAATGATCCTTTGGGTTAACACTAAACGCCCAGCTTTCAGGGCATTGCCAGTTAAACGCTCCACTACAAGCTGCATTGGGAATCGGTGGGTTGGCATCAGGGATATGACCATCACCTTCCTCGTTTCGTCCTACAAAGGACAACCCTGAGCCATCTGCTTGTCCATGATAGAGTCCGTAATGATTATCAGCGGTTACAGTCGCAGAGAGTTGAGCCGCGTGAGCAGGCAAAGAAGCCCCCACAACCGCGAAAAAAGCAACAGTACTAATAGCAGTAGAATAAAAAGTTTCCATTTTTTCCTCACGAAAAAATATGAGAATATTGCTCAGTCTACTGCTGACTTCGTCTTACCTCTCAGTAAATTTACCAAAAATTTATGAAATCTTGGTAGTCCTATTTAGGTAAGGATAGGGATTAAGAAATCGAGAGTGAGAGCGTGGGCATTTCGCACTCTCTCACTCTCCCACCATCCTTCCCTCTGGGGCACTGCGGAAATCTTTAATTATTTGTGACTACCCAATCTGAATTGAAAACACGACAAATCCCTGTACGGGCTTGGCACTGACCAATAATCCGTTTCAATCGGTATAAATTCGCTCAAACAATCGATACCGTTAGTGATCGCCGCTGTATCTCATGGGGTTTGAGAATGGCTGTAGTGCCCTTTTCATAGGCCTCAGCCAGGTCAAAGGGCAGGGTAGTGCAGGGTTCCATTACCAACACATAATAATCGCGCCAACCACCATAACTTTGAAACACCCACACGTAAGGAAAGTCAGTCAGATCAAACTGCATGAGTAATGTGGAGTGCGATCGCGCATGGCGAATACCACATTCCCCAACGGCTAACTCTGAGGTGTAATAAAACTCTTGCAACTGAGAGGATGCGGGCGGGGTGATGCGAAGATCGACTTCACTGCCATCGGCTGCAAATGCTTTAGGAAAAGGAGTTTTAGCTTGACGACCAATAATTTTGCTGAAGTCTAAAAAGGCAGGCTCAACCACACAGTTGGGGAGCAAAATCTCGTCTCCGGGTTCGATGGCGATCGCGCAGTGTTGTTTGAGTAAAAACGGAATCGGGTCAGCCGACGTGTTTTCAAACTGATAGGTAATAGTTGCTTGCGGTTTGGCATCCAGTTGAATCGTTTTTTCGACTCGTACGGGCACTGTATGACACTGATACGCCAATTTCACATGGCAAGAGGATGACTCAATCACATCCCACTTCTGAGACCACACCTCCCCATGATCGACCAGATCGCGTCCCTGAAACTGTCCTGCCCCATCATTCGGAAACATCTCATCCCATCCCCCTGTCCAATGCTCATCAAACGAGTCACCGACTGAGAGCGATCGCGTTTGGGTGGAATCATAACCGGGAGGATGCCAAAGCCAAGAACGGCTCGTCTGGCGATCGACTAACTGATCGATGCGTCCCCCTAGATCGGGTCTAATGATTAATTGCAATTCAGAATTTTCTAGCGTAATCACAGGTTCTTACCTAGCTGTCAATCGTCCATTGTTGATAGTCGATCGTCAACTGGTAATTGTCTATCTCTCCTAAGAGAGGATTTATGATGAGCGAGTGACAACTGTGACACTGCCCGTGTCCAGGTCATATCGACCGCCCACAATCTTTAACTGACCAGACTCTAGCCGCTCAGTCAAAAGGGGCGATCGCTTCAACTGTTCAATTTGATAATGCACATTTGCAACGACTGCATTCTCGACAGCATCACCCGATTGTCCCTTGACCCGCTCTACTGCAGGCAAAATGGCTTTGACAAAGCTACCGATGTCACCGGGCAATGCCTCGCCTTTCACAGCGGCCGTGACCGCTCCACAGCGTTCGTGGCCCAATACCATCAATACTGGAGTGCCCAACAAAACAGCGGCGTATTCAATACTTCCCAACGCCTCTGGGGTGGAAATATTGCCCGCAATTCGCACATCAAAAATATCCCCAATGCCCTGATCAAAAATCAGCTCAACCGGAACTCGTGAATCAGCGCAACTCAAAACCGTTGCGAATGGGTGTTGTGCCTGAGCTACTGCCTGTAAGCGGACTTGAGACTGATCGGGATACTGTGGTCGATGTTGCACAAAGCGTTGATTGCCATCCAGCAACTTTTGCAGTGCCGCTGTGGGATCTAGGATGGGATCCGATGTCACATCAGCGGCGTGAGCTGGCTGACTTTGTCCTAAAACACTGGCTATCCCAGAAAGTCCCAGTACACCAGCCGTTCCAAGGCGGAGAAAATCGCGACGTTGGATAGAATCGTTGTTGCAGTTCATAAGACAATATCGGTAAGTTCAATCGGTGAATGAGTTAAAACATTAGTCCTTAACGTTTAATAACGACCCGCCAGTACAGCCTTTGCATGTTTAATCGGATCTCCTGAGACTAAGAATGCAATAGAATCTTCGTTTCTTGCCTCACACTTAACAGATATTTCATACCTTTCTCCAGAGAGAAAACCACCAATTTGACGGATGGTTTGAATAGAAGCCCAAGGAATTAACAAAGGTGGATTGAATAGAACCAGCAGATTGAGGGGTATTGGTATAGCAAGATAAAGCCCCCTGTCTGAAATACCTATGTTTATAACGCTCTTGTAGTATCTCGATCCAAATTGAATACTTTGAAATGGAAATATACAAGAATATGGATGAGGATGGGGTGTTCTACGAGTTTTATAAAACTTAGCTAATTGTCTCCAAGGGCTTGAATAGCTCCGAAAAGTGTAGACACACCAAAGTGAGCCTAGCAAAAATATGAATCCAAAAACCTGATCATCCGTCATTGGTTCCTATTTAAGCTCTTTGTTTGGTGAGGTCTCTGTTTTCAGTTGCAGAGCAGATTAAAGCGATGCCACACATCTCATTGAACTGATTTCCATCACATCTGAGATGTAACAGGTTCCTCCAAATTTATTCAGCAAAGGTCGCAGGTTTTCAACAACAGACTTGATATCGTCGGGTAGACAAAACGCGAGAATATAGACATTATCGAGCATGGTCATGTCTAAGTCTTCTTCACCCCGCATTCCTTTGCCCACCACATTGCGAATCACAGCATGACCATGCACACCAGATTTATCTAAACTTTCCAAGATTTTGGTTAACTCAAATGAGTTTGCAATGATCTCGATTCTTTTCATCAAATGCATACTAAGTTACCTCCACAGAAGGTTAATTCCATATAAATAGAGCGGAATTCCCACGATGATATTGAACGGAAATGTGACCGCCAAGGCAGTCGAAACGTATAAGCTAGGATTTGCTTCAGGAACAGTTAACCGCATAGCTGCTGGAACAGCGATATAAGAGGCACTCGCACACAAGACCGCAAACAAGAGTGCATCCCCTTGAGGCATGTGGATCAACTTAGCAATGAGCAATCCAATGCCTGCGTTGACTATAGGAATCAGTATGGCAAATGAGATGAGGAAAATGCCTGTTTTTTGCAAGTCCTTAATTCTTTTGGCGGCGACAAGCCCCATATCCAGCAAAAAGAAGGTCAAAACGCCATAAAACATGCCTTGAGTAAAGGGTTCTAATACTTCCCAGCCGTGCTCTCCAGTCAGAAAGCCAATTACCAGACTGCCAACCAGTAAGAAAACTGAACTGTTAAGAAATGCATCACGCAACACCTCAGGCCAAGAGAACTCACGTTTTTCATCGACCGCAAAAAGATTGACGAGAATGAGTCCCACAATGATTGCGGGGGACTCCATCAAGGCAAGAGCCGCCACCATGTATCCATCTGTTGGAATGCCTAACTCGCCCAAAAAAGCTGTTGCTGTAATGAATGTGACAGCACTAATAGAGCCATAGGTTGCCGCGATCGCCGCTGCATCGTAGGTGTCTAGCTTTAACTTGAGAATAAAAAAGGTGTAAAACGGGACAAAGCACGCCATCAAAATGGCAGCCAGAAGTGTAAAAACAACTTCTTGAGTCACCCCACTTTTGACCAACTCCACTCCGCCTTTAAAGCCGATCGCAAGCAGTAAATACAATGAAAACAGCTTGGGTACGGGTGGGGGAATTTCGAGGTCAGATTTAACCAGAACAGCTATCATTCCCAGAAAAAAGAACAGGATGGGTGGATTGAGAATATTGGACACAACTAAACTGACATCCACGCTCATCCCTCCTTGTGCAGATAAAATGAAAAATTTAGAAAACTTTGCATCGTTGTACGGTTTGTGCTGAATGACTCATGATGTATCGTGTTGCACGACCTCATGTCAATTATTTGACTAATTAATATACTCAACTGTTTTGCGGGCAAGTGCAGTCATCGATAAATAAAACGCATTATCAGTGACATCATGCGATCGCGCCATTTCAGTTGCAAGCTTGAGAGCACTCAAAAACCCCACATAAAAATCTTGTGATTCTCCGTGTGTAATCACGGTTGATACCGCTTGCAAAATTTCTAAATGATCGAGGGGCGCACTCTTTAGGAGGTCAATTTCTTCTCGTGAAATTTGGTACACAGCAATTCTCCAGTCAAGTCATATAGATGATTAGGGGCAGTAGTTATCCAGACCATCCTAAAGCGTCTGATTAGGAAGAATTTGGAAATCAATCTGTGTTCTGTGAAATTGGGTTTAGGGGAAGTGGTTTGGCACTTTAACACAGCTCAGTGACCACACGCTCAGTGACTACACGCTTATCCATGAGGGGGTGGGAAATCAGGTTTGGCTCTGAAGATGCCTGATGCTATTACCCCAGTAAGAAACTAGACGCATTTAAAGTTCCAGCCACAACGTTAGATAAGCGTGCCAAAGTTGCAAATCCACCTAAGGTATCCCCATTTGTGTCAAAACGGACGATGGTATCACTGCCCAATTGCGTTACCCTTACATACGCCGCAAAGCGATCGCCTTGGGCATAGGTCGGTTGGTTAAACGCGACTCTTAGATCAATCAAGTCTCGACCTGACTGAAAATCACCAATCACATCGCTGCGATCGCCAACTGCGGTATAAATGAAGCGATCGGCTCCTAATCCCCCCCGCAGAGTATCTTGCCCTTCCCCTCCGGTGAGTTGATCGTTGCCCCCGCCTCCGACTATCACATCCGTTCCAGCACCTCCCAACAGGGCATCTCGTCCGGCATTACCCTCTAAGACATCTGCCCCTGCTAAGCCACGCAGACGGTCGTTGCCGCTAAAGCCGACTAGCCGTTCTGCTGCTGCTGTCCCGATTCGCACCACGTTATCAGTGATGCCTGCAATCACATCGCGGCGCAACACGTTTGCAAAGAGGGCGTGTCCTCGTGTTGTGGGATGCGTCCGATCCCAGAAAAAGAATGGGCTGGGATCAGCCGTTGGGTTTTGTGGAAAGACAGTACTGACATAAGGTGTGGTGACATCAGTAAAGCCAAAGGATGCTGGATTTTGAGCAATATTCTCGGCGATCGCAAACAAATCTGCAAGGATAATATTGGCTCCACCTAAAGACGCTTCTAAAGGAGTCAGGGTTGATGCCAGTGCAGCGTTAAAAGCAAGGCTGACCTGAGTCAGGGGTTGCAGCAATCCTTGTTCTACAGCCAGTGGAGTTCTACCCAAGTTTGGTGTTTGCACCACCACAATATTTTTGGCTCCAGATTGTGCCAGTGTGGTTACGGCTGTTGCTATGTTTGCAACGGCAGTATTCAAAGTCGCTGTAGTGTCAGGATTGGATGAATCCAAGAAGTCGTTTGCCCCAACCCAGATAAAATATAGATCCTCAGCACCTGCTCCTAATGGGATGGCTTGAGCCTTGAAGCGATCGATCTGATCTAACAAGCCACCCACCTGAAACGCAGGGTTATCAAAAAGATTGGTGCGCCCTGATCGCGCCCCACCCAAGGCAAAGTTAGTGGTTTGATAGCCTAAACCAAGCGATGTGGCTAATGATTCTACCGCAACTGCTCCGTTAGAGAAGCGGCCGTTAAAGTAGGGAGGTGGTGGAAACAAGCCACCACTGAGTCGAAAAATATGACCTGTGTCGGACAAACTATCTCCGAATACAAATAGATCATAGTTCGCTGGAGCAGTAAGGCTCTCTAACGGGTTCGTTTCCATTGGCATGACCTCCTGAAGCGACTCATTTCTCTAGGGCAACAGCTTTATGGGTTAGGGCAAGATCAGGAGCAGATCCCCCCGCAAGTTTAGCGTTTTAACCCGTGTGGCTACAGCTCTTTCTTCCAACGCTTGGGCTAAATACTGAGTCTCGTAAAAAGGCTCGTAAAAATGATGGGATGTATGACACTGCCATACATCCCGCCTGAGATCGATGAAATTGAAGTGAACGTATGAATCAATTTAGCCTGGAGTAAGCTGAACAATCAGTGCTCGTTTATCGAGTGCCTGCACTTTGCCTGCCTGCCCTAAGTCTGCAACAATGCGGTCTAGCAATTCTGTAGCGCGATCGCGATTTTGATGTTCTCGACCCCGCAATCGGATCTGAAACTTCACTGAATCACCCTTGCTCAACCATTCAATCGCCCAGTCAATACGTAATTTGTAATCAGATTCTCCAACATTTGGACGAAGTCTGACTTCTTTGACGGTTGATCGAGCACTTTGACGCTGCCGCTTTTTCTGCTGATACTGATGCTTTCCATAATCCAAGATCTTAGCCACCGGAGCATCTTTACCCTCCGAGACGACGACAAGATCGAGTCCTGCATTAACAGCAAGTTGCAGTGCCTCACGGGTGTCTGTCAAACCGTGGTTGTTGTTCTCATGATCGATGAGAAGAACCTGAGGGGATCTGATTTGACGGTTAATCAGTTGTTTTGTAGCGATAATAGTTGCCTCTTTAAATTCAAAAAAGTTGAGTGTAACACTACCAGCGTAACGCAGTAATGAATTAATGGAACGCCTTAAAGTCGTTCTCGACTCAAACGGCACAACCAAAAAAAGCCCAGTGTCCTAGGTAACTCTCATTATGAGAGTTCAGCCAGTAACAAAGACCATCCTGCATCTTCATTATGTTTTAAGAGTTGATCAGATGCCGTATAAGTCCGTGCTTTGTGAAACAGGGCTAAATCAGCGGTTGGACAATCGAGTGGATGGGGTGGATCAGGAACGATAGACGCAAAATTGCTATCATATGCCTTGATCAAACTAACAATCCAAGGAAGAAAATCTAAGATTTCTTCTGGTAACAGAGTTAATTCAAAATGCCAACTTCGATTAAATCCACGGCATCCTTTTTCTCGACTAGCCGTTGCAGGAGTGCCAGCACTTTTATTAATTGCGACTCGTAACACAAACGGACGCTGAGGGACTAAATCATCGGGTGCTGTAAAAGCATAGACATATAAATAATTCAATCGTTGTCGGCTATCAACCCAAGATGCGATCGAAGGATTACTAGCAGATGCATGTCCGCTCGTAATGTGGACTGATAGTTTCATGGCTATAGCAAATAGCTCATAGAATTCTCCCCTGAGTTGAGATATTCTGCGTATTGCTGCTGGCGTCATGACAACTGAACCTCTTTAGAAACGATACTTGCACTCCTTGGTGATTGTGATTACGTATGAATGAACTCAGTCGAGTCGTAGTGTTAGACCTAATTGACCATTCCTCGCAAGATAGCACCCCGCAGATCAGCTTGACTGAGATCGACATCACTCAAATTGGCGTTCGTTAAGTCTGCCATGATTAGTTTTGTTTCAGTCATCTTTGCCCCAGTCAAGATAGCGTCTGAGAGATTAACTTGGCTGAGATTTGTTTTGGTCAGGTTTGCATTCGTTAAGTTTGCGCCACTGAAATTTGCACCACTCAGGTTGAGATTTCTCAAGTTAACTGCCATCAGATTCAGGTTTCTAAAGTCTCGTTGCCCCGCTCTGTACCGACTAATAAGCTCTGAAATTTTCATAACAGTGTTGGAATGGTGTAGAACTGGAACTCGAATATGAGTGACTCTAATTTTTTGAAAATATAAAGAGCGACTGCTTGGCTGATTTCTGTTGAGCCGATCAACTGGCGTCAGTCAACGCGACCAGTCTCACAGAAATCAGTCTCAAAGCTAGTAGGCTGTCCGTCTCCGACGTTGCTTTCTTCTAGCAACTGCTTTGCGCTTACGCTTCTCAATGGGGGTTTCAAAATGGCGATTTTTTCTCATGTCAGGAAAGATACCCGCTTGAGATACTTTTCGCTTGAACCGACGGAGTCCTGATTCAATCCCTTCATCTTCACCAAGAATTACTTGGGTCATCCTATCTCCTCTCCAATGGACTATAACGATCACTGGATCAGGGCAAACAATCCAGACAGGAACTATCAAAAAGGGTAGACATCCTGCCTACCCTCAAGATTGCAGATTTCAAACGTTAGCTTTAGAGCTTTAGTAACGGCGAGAAGAAGAATTCTTCCGATTGTTACCACCCCAAGAAGAGCCTGAAGATCCTCTTTCTTCACGAGGTTTTGCTTTATTAACTTTCAGGTCACGTCCCATCCATTCAGCTCCATCAAGAGCTTCGATAGCAGCGGTTTCTTCCGCTTCTGTTCCCATTTCTACAAAACCAAAACCACGCATACGGCCTGTTTCGCGATCTGCCGGTAACTGAATGCGTTTAACGGTACCGTATTCTGCAAAGACCTGATTTAGGTCACTCTCTGTAACTTCGTAGGACAAGTTACCGACGTAAATTGACATAGTCGAAATATCTCCGAATCAGCATATGTGGAGAGTTAAGTTCGGAGAAACGCCAAGAAGACGAATTAAACAACCGAAAATAATTTCCAAGATGCCTTCAGCTTAACATGGATTCTGGCAATTGGAAGTTTATGTAACTTAATAGAACGACTGTCTCAAATGCTGAAAAAGGGTTCAGAGAGTGGCATTCACCACTTTCTTTAAGGCGATCGCTCAGGGTCTGGGTCGGCGTTTGGCAGACAACACAGACGACTTTGAGGAAGCGCGTCGCTTAGGGGCAGATTTTCGTTTGACGGGTCGCAAAGGGGGCGGTTGTAGTGCCTTCCAGCCTTTTGTTTTAAAGCGTTTGTATGTTGAGAGAATGCCATCTGCAATGTAATGACTTAAAGCCCCCAATTCTAATCCTAAACAAAGGGTTAGCCACTCCCATTGGCGTTGTTGAAGCGATCGCCCTAAAAAGCTGATGATGTCACTCCAGGTCCAGCCCAGTTGCCACAACTCATTCATCAACGCCAGGGTAATAAAGCTCACCAACCCAACCCAAGCAAGCAAGTAGACGATGCGTAAAGCGGTGCCTGTTATGGGGGAGTGTGAGAAGGGCGATCGGTGCTTGATGCTGCCCCGGTAAGGAATCCAGATCCAACGGAACCATCCCCATCGTTTGAAATGAACGGAATGGATATCTAGATCAGGGCCAAACATTAATCCCCCAAATAAATACCCACTACAGATTATCAAGGTTAAGGTGCTGCTTTGGGTAGTGATAAGGGTTAGCCCACCCGTCAGGGGCAGTGTCCAAAGGGTGATGCGATCGTGAGTTCGACCAGAGGGCATGATATCAAGGCACTAGATCATTAGTACTCTACTGAAGAGCATCCTAATACCAATTTGCAGAATTGGGGATACCCAGCCTCAATCTGTGTTGGGTCAAATGATTTTTTTGAAATTAGATGACTTGAAATGGAAAGTTATCTGCTACTATATTTAATCGTGCCAATCAGCGGTTTTTCCCGATTCGGGCGGTTAGCTCAGTTGGTAGAGCGCCTGCCTTACAAGCAGGATGTCACTGGTTCAAGTCCAGTACTGCCCATCTCAAAATCTACAGTACCTAACGTTAGTTCGGTTAAAGCAGCTCTACAGTGACACATTATTTGTCATCGGTGACAAATTGGTGTCATTGAAGTCAAATTAGTGTCGTCAGGACAAATTACTGTCGTTGACCCCTGGTTTACAACAACAGGCTATCAAAACAGTCCATATGTAGTCCAGATATCGAGGGTCAACCCTAACGTGACTACTACTGAAATTCAAGTTGGCAGCAGGCAAACAGTAACAACACTTTTGAAACTAAATATAAAGATTCAGTTTTACTGCTGATTTTTATCTCTGTTTAGGAATATTAGAAACAGAGATAGGTCTAATTATGAAGAAAATTGCTTTGGTTTTTTGCATTGCGGCTATCACAGGATGCAGTGGAACTAGTCAGCCTCTACCGACTGCTTCAGCTCCCACGACTGAAAGCCCTCAGCTTCAAGCCAAATTAGATGGTTACGTTTATCTAAATTCTGCATCGGACGTAGGTTCTGAACTTATTAGAGGAATGAGCGTGTTTGCTTGTCCGTCAAATCTTTTTCAGCAATTCAAAGAAATTCGAGATAGAAACTCCTCTGAAATTTCAGACGTTCCAGGTGTGAACGAAATGAGGCATTTATCTGCTGTAAGCGAAATGGAAGATTTTGCCAAGCAAAGTTGTGGAACGCCAGTGCAAAGCAGTGTAAATGGATACTACTCAATAGAAGGAATTAGTCCGGGAGACTATCTTTTGTTTGGTGTTAACTGGGCTTCTGGCGACGATCAACTACAGAGATACTGGCTGACGCCTGTTACTGTCCAACAAGGACAAACCAAGAGTACAGATCTGAATAGCAATAACTTTGGAATAGACGGGATGTTGTAATCCTTTATGAGTAAATGGCTTAAATGGAGCATTGCGGGATTGGTGGCGTTCTTTGTGATCGGGTCTATTTGGAACGCTGCTACTAATCCGCCACTTAGTCCGATTGAGATTCAAGCCAGGGAAGCGCAATTTAGATTAATGGAGT
The DNA here is from genome assembly GCA_033764315.1 of Oculatellaceae cyanobacterium bins.114. Lineage (GTDB taxonomy): Bacteria > Cyanobacteriota > Cyanobacteriia > Elainellales > Elainellaceae > FACHB-1407. The sequence goes on along the minus strand of JANRJA010000092.1, from coordinate 62,225 downwards.
ACTATAAATCCTCCTGCGATGCTGGCAATCAAATAGACTGCGGCAAGTATGAACAGATTCAAAAAGAGCTTAACGAAAATTAAGGAGCTTGGCTGACAGGTTCCTATTGAAATCTTTCCAAAATTGTAGCGATCGCCTCATGCGCTTTTCGTTTCATTTCCTCGCAAATTGGCTTAGCAAGCTCAAATTTATCAGAATGACCCCTAACTGCAAGGTTTATTTGAGCTTTAACTTTTGCTGTTAGCCAGTGATCCCGACCATCAACACCGTCTTTTAGGTTGGCTTGAATGACAACTTTTAGGCTAACCTCACAACCCTGGATAACTCCCTTAAAACAATGCTTTGGTGCTAATTTCTGTAGCTCTGCAACTGCTGATCTCAGCTTCTGGCACTCCGATTCATAATCAAGACTGCTAGACTCTACAGTCTTATGCCATCCGCTATAAGCATTAAGGGAGCTATGAAATTTACCTTTAATGGTCTTGGCACCTGTTGATTGCTCCCAAGGTTTTGTGCGTCGAATAGTTTGAGTGGCGATCGCTCGTTGCAATTCTGATGCTGGGTGCTGCCCACCTCGACGGCACTCTTCAGTTGTGAAACGCTCACGCGGCATAACTTACCAGTTCGTTTTCTTTAGCTAGATGGGTATTTACAAGCGTAGACAAACAGAAGACCTAAAATCTAGCTCCAAAGGCTAGGCTCAACCCTTGCTGATACCTGCTCAATTGCCCCGTCCGGCAAAATCCGATCCCAGTCCCAAGTCTTGTCAAGAGAATTTGAACGAGTTTTCATGGCGTCCTGGCGAGTGCCAAGCCTGAAGCTGTTAGAGCCGATTCGATGCTGAATCACGGGAACCCTTTCAATCAAAAACTGATGGTCAAGTGTAATCGTCCCTTGAAGCTCGTCAGCAAGTTGCATGAACCCATTTAGGACGGTATAAAGCTGACCAGACAAAACATTGGCACTATCAGCCATCTCACGCAATTTAAGGCACTTCTCGCCTAACTCCTGCTCTGCCTGGAGTCGATACAATTCTTCTTGAAGATTGGCTAAACGACCATCGGCAAGTGACGCTGCTGATCTATGCTCATGCATCCTGGTTTGAATGCTTGCAAGCTCCTCTTCGGCGTTCTTTGCTGCCGCTAAATTCTCGCCGATCTCACTCCTTAAGCTTTCAATTTCGGCATTGATTTGTTTGATTTGCTGTAACTGTTCAGGCATGATTAATCCTCTATGATTTCTGGTTTACGGTTGAAACTTTGTTGACGCTTGCGGTGTTTACCTTCACGACTATTGAGGATGAAAGTAGCAAAATCTAGCATTCGCTGGCGATCGCCTTCTGTCATTTGCTGTAGTGCAGCATTGATGCGAGTGGTAATACCTGACTGCTGGCTCATGCAATTAACCTCAACTCATCAATGGGAGCATCCCAAACAACGCTAGACAGAGGGGTATTGACCTGTCTGACTTTGGCGATCGCACCTTCTATTTCCAAAATGACCCAATCACAAATTCTGGAACCCCATTTCACTAAAGATTGGGGAGAAAAATCTGTTTTTGGAGGGAGAGTAGAAGCGCCTTGAATACTGGTGTCCATGATTTGAATAGAGGAATTATCTTTATTACAAACGGTGGACACGGAGCTAGAAGTCTTACGACGAAGGGCTTCTAATAACCGCTGCCTGACAGGATTCTCCATCCCTTCAATTACGTAGACACGATCGCGACTCGTTCCTCGCTGCCCTGGTCTGCTGTCTGCAACACCATTTAATCCAATCTTCCTGATTAACTTGTTACAGATTTCGACTGGAGTTTGGTCTGGCTTGATTTGTAAACGCAACCAGTAGCTAATCTCGTTAGCCCAGTACAGTGCCGCTTTTCTAATCTGTAGGGCTTTTGGGTGGGTATTGGAATAGCATTCACCATTCAGTAGCTCCAAAACACCTGTCTTGGCAATTAACAATGCCTTGAAGTAGTTTTTAGGCAAGTGGTGAATTGCTCTGATCCGGGACTTCAAAATTGCCTCAACGCTGGCACGATCGCCTTCCTTCGCTGCCTCTAGATTCTCTGCTTTAGCCTGCAACGTCACACCACGTCGCATAGCTCCGTAGTCTTTGCAAAGCGTCTGATAGCATTCCTCAGCGTCATCAAACAATATGCCAGGAAATTGCTCACGCCAGATTACCTTCTGGGCAAGAATGCGAGTTTCTAAACTGACTTCGAGAGATTCTAGGGTTCTGTGTGCCCACTCTGGAGTGTGCCGATCCTCGACTACCGCACTGGCGATCGCTGCTGCGTCCTCACGCCAGATCTCCTCCTGGATATCCTTCCACAACTCAACTGTTGTTGCATCCTTTTGAGATTGAACACACTTGACCGTGTGCCCTGCTGTCTCCAGCTCCTTAGCTAATGCGTCATGAGCAATTGACTTCTGAGCACCACTGACAGTCTTTGACGCTGCCAGATAATCAAGAACTGCTGTCTCTATTCTCACCAGTGATTCGGCGCGGGTATCGTCAGCTTCAATCAATTCGTGCAAGTCGTAAACACCTGCAAAGCCCTTCAGATTGGTGTTTAGTCGTCGCTTCACTGCTCTGGGGGTAAATAGTGACTCGTCCCCATCGGTCATGATGAAGGGAGGTACAAAGATGTAGCGTGGTACTGATGGGCGGTATCGTCCTAAAAGTTGCATATGAGTGTCGGTTGCCAGAGTTGGAAAGTAACCCCAAACCGATGAAAAGTAAGCACTCTCAACGGGAACATTGCCCTCAATGCTCACGCCTGACTTAGCACTGGGAGAGAGGATTAAAACGTCTGGCTGATTGTCTTTTAACCACTGATCTGGGTTTTCAAAGAAGCTACTAAAAGCACCCTGCTGATTGGTTTCTGAATCAACTCTCACTGCCTTGATTGAGGGTAATTTCTGGCTGATCACCTTTTGCAGCCGTCGCGCTTCGCGCTGAGAGCTGGTCACAATCAAGATGCGATCGCCCTGCTGAATTGACTGAATCAGCCGTGCTCTAAACCCACTGGCTTGACCTGAGAAAATAGAGCAGTTCCAAGGCTTACCCTGCTTAATGTGCTTGAACACTCGCACCCGATCGCAGTCTGCAACGGTCTGAACAAACTTCACTGCTCGATCGGGAATACCCGCTTCACTCAAAACGATTGCCCCAGTTTGGGCTGATTGGCAGGCAATCGCACTGAACAGTTCTAGGATTTCTGCCCATCGAGTGCCCAGTGTATTACCCTGTGTGATGTGGTCAATCACTTGGTTAGCTTCGTCGAGAATTAGTAGGGTTGGACGTGACCAAAACCATTGGGGAATACGATGCAACGAATCAGGACACATCACCACGCCATGAGATGCGCTAACACTTGCCCATAGTCCCTCCTGCTCGGCTTTAGATAAGCCAAAATCGTGGATGTGGGATAGTTCCCAGTCTTTAGCGGTTTGTTGTCCTAGTGAGTTGAGAGGAGAAATAACTAAAACGTTCCATTCTCGTACCTTTGCCCATTGCACCAAATCAACGCCGATCCGGGTTGTCTTACCCGCGTTCATGCCAGCAGTAAGAACGTGAATTGAACCGATGGTCAACTCTGGCAATGGTGGCAAATACTCACCTGTCGTTTCACGCTCAACTGGGTAGGAAAGCTGATTTAACCGTGCGATCGCCTCTAAAGCTCCCTGAATGCGTCCGTGTCTTTTGTAATCCTTTAGGGTTGGAGCATTCTTGATTAGATCGTCGAGCCACTTATGGGATTTATTCATTGCTCAACCCCCATAAAACGTCATCAATTCCCTTGCCAAGTTTTCTATCCCAAGTTGGTGCAAATACTTTGCATCCCTTCTGTTCAAGGGATGAACCCAACTTAAGGATCTGGTTTCTCACATCGCGCTGAGTCCTCAATTTTTCGTCCTGATCGAAGACGATATAAATCGATCGCACTGGCGTGACAAAGTGAGAAATCGATTCATGTAGCTTGTCAGATCCTTTCAGATGCCAACAGGCAACACCTCGCAGTGCGATCGCAGGTAAACCGTGAGCGATTAGTGATAGAGCCTTCTTCAGTCCCTCAGTGATGGCGATCGGCAGTCCACAACGCCAAACTACCTGCCAGAACGTTTCACCCTCTAATGGGGTCACGCCGTACCATTTGTAAATTGCTGCCGCTGTCAACTCGTCAACCCACGGCAGGATAGGGGTAGCCTGATACCCCTGGGGGGTTTCATATTTGATTGTTTTCAGCCTCCCATTTTCCAGCTCTTTACGAGGCTCTAGAGGCTTGAATAATGGCACTGTGCCTGAAAGCTTACCGTCAGCATCGCAACCATAGGCAACCCACCCACCTGCTGCTGCAAAAGCATATTTGTTGAGGATTTTGGAAGCAGATTTGGTTACAAAACTTTCAACCTTTTGAGCTTTGGAAATTGCCTCTTCTGCCAAAATTTGAATAGCTTCATCGCCTTTAATCCACCGCACGTTGATAAGGCTCAAATGATCAGGAATTGCGCTTTTTTGAAACTCTTCTAGAAAAGGAGCGTTCATAGGTCTGCACTCCCTTTTTCTAGCTGAAAATTATTCCGACACTCCTGCCACTCATAGAAAAGCGACCGAAAAACCTTGAACTCAATCCTGTGAAATTTTGCGGCTTGAACGACACCAAAAAACTGCTGAAGAAACGGCATAGCGGCTAGTGTTTCAAGGGATTCCTCTAAATCTCCCCAAGTCTCTTCTGATTTAGGTGAAGCCTCACCAGTGTCAATCAGGTCGAAAAGACTAACCTGACGATGCTGACTTTTAACACGGTTTTTTGTAGAATTGAAAGAGACAGGATAGGAAAAATTGGACTTAACAGTCTTGCTATGAGACTGACTTGATACACTTGCGGGTTTGTGCGGTTTAACATTACAATTCATATGGATAAAGGTGTGCCTTTCCTTTGGGCGAATACCGTAGAGCAGTCTTAGCGACCAAACTTTCTCTGCTACACGGGTGGTCAAATAAACGTTTGATAAAAACCTTGAACCTCTAGTGCTGAAACACTAGGGGTTTTTGATTTTTATCAGGACTTAGCAAGTCGAGATTCAACTAACTCTTTAACCAACTGATTGAGTAAGGATGACTTTGTTAGCCCTTGTTCCTTGGCGATCGCTTCAAACGGTTTAACGAGATTCTTTTCAACTCTTGCTGTTAAGATGTCGTGTTTTTTCATTGCTCTTCCTCCTATTAATATTGTATACCCCACAAATTTTTTTATAAGTTGCTTGTACCAAAAAAAGAGCATACAAAAAACTTATGTATATCTCGAAAACCCGCGTAACGATAGGGTTAAAGGTCTAATAGCTATCAATATTTAACTCTATCGTTTGCAATAGATCTGTCATTAAAAGCATTACAAAGTAGTTTTCAGTTGTTAGAAACTGTCATGTTTAACATTACGAACTAGGGGTAAGACTAAGCTCCTCTGTGTTGGCAAGTTTTCCACAAAATTACAGCAAACAATTGCCAATCCTTAAGGGTGGTTGGCATAGTCACGTGTCGATACCTTCAAATCTCTTATTTCTTGGTTGTTTCTTCGATCAGAATTTTAATTTTCTGGGCATAGGGAAGTCCCTTCCATGCCGCATCACTTCGATAAGCATCCAAAACTGGTTTTAGCTGCGCTAACTCTGCCAATAGCATATCAACCAATTTCGATAGGCTCCGATCCTCCTCTACAGCAATTGCTTTGAGGATTTCATGGGTTTCTTCGTCGCAATAGGAGACAATTCGGGGCTTCTGCGTAGGCACTAAAAGATTCACGTTCTTTCAACTCCTCGATCTTAGCGGGTTACGAGATTACAGTAATAAAGTAGCACACTCTTGTACTTTGGTGTGATACTATTTGTACAAGCAAGGGACACGAAACGGATAGGCAACGAACAGTAAAAAAGTGCTTACCTGTCTTCCAGAAATGCTTCAAATCTTTACAGCTAATACGTTTCAGGAGAATTCACCCGCAATGAGTACCGCTCTAGCTAAGTCCGAAAGACGGACAAGTAACGAACCTTTAACGGATACAAAGAATCTGATCCGTCCCCTCGTTGCCTTCGACGGTGGCAATCGCACGATCCAATGGGTTGACCCACTCAGCAACGTTCATACCATCCCCAGTTTTATCAAGCCGATCGATCCCACATGGGAAGATGTCAGCCCTGATGAAAACTCTATGGTGATTGAGTTTGAAGGCTCTACTTTTGTCGTGGGTCAAGTTGCTAAAGACCTGTCAGGCAGTCCAGTGTTTGAGAAGGACAAGGTTAAACTGGCTCGTCTATTGGTGCTGACAGCATTGGAACCAATGCCGGGGGCTGATGCCGTGAGAGTCGAACGACTGGCGATCGCCCTTCCCAACTCTCGCAATGATGCCGATGTTGAATCGTTGAAAGCGATCGAAGGTACACACGAATTCACCCGCAATGGTCAAACCATCATTGCCACTGTTCGCAAGGTTGAGCCAGTTGATGAAACGGTTGCAGCATACCGTTACGCCACTCAGCAAGGTCTGTTCCTCAGCAAACGCAATACCAACGGAGTTCTAGATCTGGGAGGGGGGACAAGCATTCTCAGGCTTTACAGCGTCTCAGGCTCCCTCATGCGGGAAGCCGATCTGATCCTTCCTGGCACGTTTGACTTAGCCCGACGCATTGCCGCCCGGATCACTCGTGACTTATCTGCCAGTCCTGACCTGTCGCTGATTATGGATGGCATTGAGGCAGGAGATTTCATGTTGGGCACTACTGGCTATTGCTTCCATGCCGCCTTTGAGTCAGCACGTGAGCAGTGGTTAGAAGACATCAGAGGTCAAATCAAAACCCGTTGGGGGCAGTGGCTTGCCAACTTAGGAGAAGTGCTAATCATTGGTGGCTCTGCCCCGATCGCCGCTCCATTGCAAGAAGCAACCAAAGGACGTTTCAAGATTGCCCCAAACCCTCAGACTATCTCGATTGTGGGGATGTTGGGTCTATGAGTCAGAGTCGCATTGTTCTAGATCCTGACATCAGAAATGTGGTTGACCAGATTCAAGCAAAAACACGAACCACATCACCTAGTGCAGCGATCGCCCTAATGGTGAGCAGGTATGGACGCCATTTACTTGAAACCTGGGAATTAGACCCGACCCGATACGCCGATCCCAACCCTGCCAACTATTACAGTCCATCGTCATCGTCACAAGTTGAACCCGATTTCAAGTTCTCAGATCCCATTCAGGGTTTTTAATCGGCAGCGAAAACACCACGGATTCACCACAGGAGACACCACACATGATTCTCAAAAGCTTTCGTAAATGGCTAATGGAGCACGATCCAACCTTAAAACCTGCTCAAGTATCGCCAAACCTCCTGACAAGTCTTTCAGGCTCCGATCGCGACTACATCACAACCCAGATTCAACGCCTCAACAGCGGCAAATACGACGCTGATGACTGCCTCTATCGAATCGCAAGCTGTGCAGACCTTATCAAAGGTGATGAGCAGATTACCGACAACAACCGCGATCGCATCTTGCAGTGGATTCGCTCGTTTCAATCCGATGCAGCGTAATCGAAAGCTACTGCTGTGACCCTCGACAAGTTCAGCAGTAGCCCATCCCCACCCTTTCAAAAATGGAGATACGACCATTATGAATGCCGATTTCAAACAACTTCGACGAGAAATCTTTCAAAGCTTTACTTCTGTAGGAATCCCCATCGATGCAGCCGCGATCGCTGCCATTGCTCTCGCTCGATGGCGGATTTTTGGCATTGCACCAAACCAGGGACAACAACACCTGGTGAATCTCTGCGTTCACTTCTTAGCTCTGGTTTGAGGAGGGTTGAACAATGCCAACTGCCTATCAAATCCGACCGTTCACGGACGCAGAGACAGACGTTTGGGGTGCGATTGCCGCGATTAATGCCTGTGATGCAGTAGCCACACCTGAACGCATCCAGCAGTTCACTGACAGACCGAAGACAGCGATCGCCACTGCCATCAGGACTCTTAAAGCTTGTGGGCTAATTGTGCCCACCAAAGGAGGCATGAAGCCATGACCCATCAACGATTCAATCGACTCTTAACGCCTGGTAGCATCCTTGGATTCTCGCTCACCAGTGGAGGCGTGATCCTGGGGATGCTGTACGGGTTGAATGACCTTTACCACAAAATTTCGGCTGATTACGAGGTGCCATTGGAGGAATGGGGAAGATTCCAAGGTGATGTGTGGGCATTGCTGCCATCCATCCTCATTACCACATTGGTTTTCTATGCTCTCAGTGTGGTGATTGCACCTGACCAAAGCGATCGCGCTGCATTGCGTCGTATTGCCCGTAGCAAGCTGTCTCAACCTCTCCTCAGTGAGCAAGAGCTTGAAATGTGGTCACGACTCATGGAAGAGGTGAAACACCATGATTAGCAAGTTCATTTCTGTTCCTGTCGTTGCCCTGGTGACTGTCCTGATTGTCAGGGGTCTATCGGCACCTCCCTCAAGGCAAGAGCCAGCAATCGCCATAAGCAACCCTGGAACGTCGCCTTCAAGTGGTGACGCTGTTTCAGCCAATTCACCCTATCTACAACTGGCAAGAGATATCTACTCGCAATCGATCCGATCGGTGATTAATGCTCGTGCCGTCGAGCTATTCACCAAGGCTCAAGAATCGGGTGACGCGATCGCATGGACTGACAAACTTTGCCGCGATGTTGCTGGTGACATCGCCTCGCTAAGACAGCAATACGGCACTGTGACGGGTGAAGCCGTCCAGTATGGTGAATTGCTCAACCGGACTGCTGAACTGTCAGCATGTCTCGTTGCCTACCACTGGGTTGTCAATGGTGGTGTTGCATCCGACCAAACCACGGTTAACCCATCAGCACTCATCCAAGCTTTTGAGGAGGTCTTAGGCAATGCAGACTACTAACGGTGTCAGCAACGCTGAAAAGCTGGTGATTGGTAGTCTATTCGCTGCCAGCTTCACGATGTGTGTGACCGCTAGCAGTGCCTATCACTGGTTAGGCGGATTCAGTATGTGGGGTGTGGGTGAGGCTCTTAGAAGCCGTCGCAAACTTGAATATGTCGATGTCTTCAGGGGTTCATCCCAATATTTGCAAGAGGCGATCGGTGATCTGAATGAGGTTGCTTTACCTGCCAGTCAAGCGATCGCCCAAGGCAAGCAACGCCTGGTGATTAGTGCCCTGAAACAGATGCCAATGGGTGAAAAGTTAGCGGATCAGTTCATCGCCAAACAAGGTCTAGAAACTGACTGGTTTAAGGGCTTTGAGAAGCGATCGGCTATTGTCTGCGGTGAGAGCAAGGATGGTAAGACTCATCTGCTTTTGTGGAGAGTGCAACGGTTTCTGCAACAGCATCCGGATGCGGAAATTTACATCGCTGACCCGGATTACGGTTCATCTCACGAGGGCGCTGATCCAAACACCTGGTTTAACCTGCCAGTGGGAAAGGTCGTTTTCATTGAGATGACCGACATCGAGGCTGTGATCCATATGGTTGCTGGTGAGGTTGCGACCCGTGCCAGAAAAACAGCCGATGCCATCAAACAGGGCAGATCCAAACCGCAGTTTAAGCCCATCCTGCTTTTGGTTGATGAGTGGATCAGCTTCAAAGACTCTCTTGAGGAGAAGGCTTTAGAGGAAATCATTAAGTCACTTAGAAACATCTGCAACAGGGGTATCAAGCAAGGTAATGTCACCTTCCTACTTGGCTTACATGACTTGAGTGTTGGCAGCTCTGGCATCCCTAGAGCCTTGCTCAAACTGCTCGAAGTGCTGCTCTTGTATCGCGCATCCCAGAGCAAACGCAACTATGACAACCTCGACACAAACCAAGTGGATGAGGTGATCAGGCAGATGGGCAACGTGCCCAAGGTCGTTAAAGACCTTAGACCGTGCGTTGTGTTCACTGATAAGGCTCTTTCAGTCAAGGCACTGCCAGCCCTCCATATTGAACAAGTTGAGTTTGTTGATGAGGCAGATGAAGCGGTTACAGATCCCGATCAGGAGTGGTTTAACCAACTCTGGACGTCTGAACTTGAAGCCAAGATTCTCAAGCGGATGTTGGAGCGTGTCAGCGAGGGGAAACAGGCGATCGCCATTACTGAGTTTTGGGTAACAGTGGCAGGTCAAAGCCGAAAAGAGATGAAGGCTACTAACCAAAAATACCTGTTGTTCAAGTCAAAAATTGAAGCCCTTGGATCAGGGGTTCCTAACCCTGAAAATTCGGTGAAATTGGGCGATGGGAGACGAGGGGAGACAGAGGGAATGGCTACGGCAACTGATACGACTGGGTTTGAAGAATCGTTTGAAAACCCTTTTGTCTACCCTGAGACGGCTTAGGCGACGACTTTTTGCGGCAATTTTTGGTTACTGAAACTGACTCTGGAGAACTCAAAAAATGAAAAATCTAATCGGTGCGATCGCGATTGTAATCGTCGGTATCCCTGTTCTATTGCGGTGTCTAGCTGATGGCTCTATCAACATTAACGGGATTGTGCTGAACGTTGTTGGAACTGTGCAAGAGATTATCACGCGTCAGCCTGCTTCATGGGAATCGCCAGAAACACGTCAGGATGCAGATCCGACGCCTTCTGATCAGGGAGGGAATGACCTATGACGGCATTGATTAACAGCTTGAGATTGACCCTCTTAGGGCTGACTGTTTTCGTTGTCATTCGCGTAGCATTACCCGATCAGGTAGAACGATGGAATCCACCGACATTGCCAAACAACTCAACACCATCTCAGACCGACTCGAACGAATCGAACGGCAACAGGGAGCGATCGCCAAGTCCAACAAGCGGATCAGCAAGCAGGTCGGCGCTGTAGAAGATGCTGTGACCTGGCAGGCTTTGTGGAATGATGCGATCCTTTGCTTTGTCTGTGCGACTACTTGTTTCACAGTAGCCTCACTCGATTGGATCGTGAATAATAGCTGCTCTCTCCTGCCTGCTTGGGGTAGAGCGGCTATGCCCTTTGAGATTTGCGATGGTGCCACGACTGAGAATGTTTCATGGGAGTCTCACTTTGATGGTGGCTCTGATTCCCTAGCAGCGATCGCCATTGGTGTTTCAGAAGGAACGAGAACCGCTGATGGAGGGACTACATCCGCATTTAATGGGCACTATGACAGCGGTTATCTAAACCTGGGGACGTTCAGTTACATTCATGGTGCATCCTCACCACAGGAAGCCGATAAGGTGCAGATCCGACGACTCAAAAGCCAAATTGAGCCTGAGTTGTTGGAGTTGGAGCAGTTAGGCATCACACCCGATACAGCCACTATTCTCAACTTGGCAGACTTAACCAATCAAAGCCCACGTGCCGGAGCAAGCTTTGCTGAGTACCTTAAGCGATGCCAAGACTCAGGCAAGGTTGGGGATGACTTAATCCTATGTGCCAGAATCGCAAGTTTTGAAGGCGATGCCCCTGGTCTTGCTGCTGTAGGTGTGACGATTGAGCACGACCAGAGCAGACGGATGAAGGCGATCGCCTCTGTTCTCTCTGCCAGAGGTGCAACGACTACCACGCTTGCTCTACCACTCTCACCCAACGAGGCTACTGTTTCATCCTGCTTTGACCCTGATCGCTTGCATCCGGTTCTTAAGGTGGTAAGACCTCATTTAGGGATTGACCTATCAGGAGCAACAGGAACCCCAATCAGGGCGATCGCATCTGGCACTGTGGTGACGGCTGGTGATGCTGGTGATGGTTTTGGGTATAAGGTTGTGATTGACCACGGTGATGGACTGGAAAGCCTTTACGCCCACAGTCAGCAACTAATGGTGAAGCAGGGCGATCGCGTTTCTCAGGGTCAAGTTATCGCCCTAATGGGAACTACTGGACTCTCAACAGGCTCACACCTCCACCTGGAAATTCACCGCAATGGAACGCCTGAGAATCCCATAAATTACCTCGACTTCAAAGGGTTTGATGGTTCAAGTTGCAAGTGATGGAACTGCCCTATAACAAGCGAAAACCCTCAGTGTGGTGATTACTCTGAGGGTTGTTTTATGGGTAACAGAGGGTCAAGAGTTACGAACCTTTATACAGTCGTTCTACCAGATCATCTAAAGCATTACCGTACATAGACAAATCATCTTTGTTTGCAAGGGTTGTTTCCTCTTGTAATTCATCTAACAGTGCAGATGCGACAGTTTTTAGAATTACTGCTGCTGAGTGCCGTGAAAGAAGTTCTCGAATTGAACTGTAGGCTAAGTCAAAATCATCCTCCTCAGTCCTACAGAAAACATCAACCAATTGGGTCAGGGACGGTTTACTCATGGCGTTGCCTCACTCTTCACCAGATTGTTGATGCTCGTTAACTGCCTGAATGAGGGCATTCCTGGCAATCTCTACACCGTTGGGATGCGATCGCAACCATTGATCAATGTTGATCGGAAGCTTCAAACAATACGGCTTTTTTGATAGCTCAAACCGCTGATCCTTGGGGATTTGAGCTTTTTTGAACTCGTCAGAGAGTACGGGATCTTGATTCGCCACTGTCAGCACAATAGGTTTTCTCCTCAAGTATATGTCACGTTGTAATCAGTCTAATTATATCCCGGTATACCAGGGATTACAGTAATTCAATTAATGAGTTCTGTTTATGCAAGTTTCCCGGTATACCGGGAAATACTAATATAAAAACTCTTGTCATTCCCGGTATACCGGGATTACTATTAAGACACGAGGGTTGCACCTACCCACTAAAAGGGTTCCCCGGCAGGTTGGGATCTGCGACTGAGGACAAAGCCCAAATTCAATGAAACCGTTTAGCAAAGGAGGTTTGACCGATGGATTACTTGATTCCTGACGGGTTTGTGGAGGTTGAGGATTTCCCTACTGACTTCGACTCCCTAGATGCAGAGGTTGACGCGGTAATTGCTCAACTCGAAGAAATGACAGGGGTAAAGATTACCGACAACGGTGATCAGTCCGAGATTCCCAAAGATTGGGATCAATTCTGGAAGGAATATAAACAATTCGTTTCAGACCGTCCCTACTTGACTGAGTGATGAAAAAGGGAGGTGCTGTAACACCTCCCCAGACCAAATTAATGACCTATCTGGAGTTTACCCGATGACCACTCAAATTGCTCTCAAAAAGCCCGTGATACCTGCTGAAAAGACTATTTTCAAAGGCGATCGCACAGTTGAAATCAACGGCTTCAATCTCATTGCTGATCAAACCCAGCGATACGCCTATGGGTACTGCGAACTACTGGTGATTATTGAGAACCGGATCACTGGTGAAGGTCTGGTGATTGACCTGCTTTGTCCTGGTAACGGTGGCTTTGCCGTTGTCCTGAACATCCTCAATCTTCACTTCCCAAGCGGTACATGGCGATATGTTGAGGCGCGTAAAAAGTCCGCTAAGTTACAAGAAGTAATTGCCGCTTAAATCAAGGATTACCAAGTATGTCTCGAAATAATTCTAAATCTGAAGCCTGTTGTCAACACCCCAGTCACTTTACTGTGAAGTTGAGACAGGAACGTGGAAAAATGATGCAGCTTTATGTCAATAAGCTAGCTCAGGGAATCTGCGATCGCTTTAACCTCTCCCTAGAAGGGCATGAACTTTTGAATGGGTTGCTTACAGTGTCTTGCGAGGGCTTTATGGTTGATCCTGGATCTGGCTACGACAAGTTCTCTTTAATCACATTTGGAGAACAGGATATTGAAGCCGCTGAAGTCTTAGCATTGAAGGGATTGATTAGCTTCGTTTCCGAAGATCAGCAAAGCGCAGTACTGAACTGGTTTTTAATTGAGAACTGCTAAAGCTGGCTAACTAGTGACTCTAATCATCAGAGGGTGTCTTTACTAGTAAAGACACCCTTTTTGCTGCTTTGGAGGTTAGCAAGGAAACTGACGCAAACTAATAATCTAGGGATAAAAGAATTTTGTAATTTCAACCCTAAAAGCTAACGAGGGGCACACCTTCTACGTCCTTCTTCGATTTCATGAGGTTCTACGGTACTACCCTGAATATATCGCCTTAAACACGCTTCAATCTCCTCTGAGCTTGCGCCAGGGTTGACAGGTTCAGGACTGGTGATTGATCTATAAATGCAACTACCAAATAGAACTACTATGATTATGACCACAGCAGTCCCCTGAAGCATTATTCTTTTCTCATGCTTGTCTGAAGGAATGGCAGTGAGTGTTTCAACTTTAATCCCTAATTTTTCAAGTGGCTCTGAAAAGTTTTGCACTTCCTTGAGTTGGACAAAATACATACTAAACTCAGTGCTTTTTCCTTTTACAAGAACTCCGCTTTTTGGTGCGATAAAAATTTTCTCTATTTGGTTGTAATTTAAGGTCAGCGGTAGTTCAAAGTTTTTCCCAAGAATAGTGTGTGGTTTTATAGAAACGCAGATAAGCCTTTTGGATGTTAGAACTAAAAATGTATTTTTTCCCTGAAACCTAACCCCTACTACATCGAGCAAAGACTCGCCAAGGGCTAAATTGTCCTCTAAAAACTTGACGATGAAGTCTACGGGAAAGTCTTGACCCAAAATACCAGTGGGTAAGTGCCCTTTAGCTTTAATCAGTTGCCTGTATTCTTCTTTCGCCATATTTCCGACTCACTTGAGTTACTGGGTTGCAACAATCTGAAGCATCCTACAAAATTCCTAGTAGAATCCCGGAGATATCGTGCTTAGTTTGGTAAAAATCTTATGTAGGAAGATAATCTGAAGTGTGTAGGGATTTGCGATCGCAAACTAGACTGAACAGTCTAGACGTTTAATCCAATAAGACTGCTCTCAGGACTCTGGACTAATGCCCAAACTGGCACAATAACGAGATTTCAATGGTTTCAGCCATTTTTGGCTTGACTAACTGCCTGATGTGCAAATAATCAATGAGTTTCTAATCATTGCTGAGATTAGTTTCTAGGATTAGTGTTAATACCTCTGGACTAGCACTGGACTAAATAGGACTGAAGCGATCGTCAGTGAGTGGTTTGCATTTTCATCTCAGTGTGACAGTTCATGGCTTCATTGCCGATGGTCAGGGTGCACATCCACCGAAATATTATCCTAAATTGACGCAATCGCATCCTCCTAAAAAGTTGATGACCTTTAGGATTTAGTTAATACAGCCTTACAAAACTCGTTAGCCATCATCTGTTTCCAGTAAAGCCGATCTTTGTCCACTGGCATCCAAGACAACCCTTCTGGGTCTAGTCGGACTGTAACCTCCTCAACCTTTTGGGCGTGGCTTAGACTGCCCTCAAACAGCTTTCCATCCCTTCCACCCAACTGACTTAACCGAGCTTTCATGACCTTGTCACCTCGAAACCTGCTCACAAGGTTGTCAATGTGTAAAGGCTTGCCATTTGTAAGGGCTTGGTCAATCGTTGTGAGCGCAGAGAGAGACTGATTAGGCAGTACAGGGTTGAGGGGGTCTAGAGCGGATCTCTTAGGCTTGCAGATGGGTTGAGGTTTAGAGGTTTGGGGCTGGTCTAGCTTATTTAGGATTGACTCTAGCGACCTAAGCCGATCGCATAATAGCCCTAGATCTTTAGTGATAGGGGGGCGTTTGTGTAGCCAACGATCAATTGCAGAGTCTAACAGCAGTTGGGACAAAGGTAATCCTAAATAATCCGAAACTTCCTCTAGTGCCCTTTTAATTTCTGGGGTCATACTGACTTTGACTCTTATTTTCTTCATCGTCCTGTCTGTTGGATCAGGGGTCAGACAAGCCATCGTAACCAGTCCAGAGTTTAGTCCAGAGCATAGACCCCTACAGGATGGAATACGCTTTTATAGGCACTCCAGAGCCTTTTAGAATAGGGATGCGCCTGCCTTACAAGCAGGATGTCACTGGTTCGAGTCCAGTACTGCCCATATCAAAATCTACAGTACCTAACGTTAGTTAGGTTAAAGCAGCCTAGCGAATAAATTCGCGGCTACCAGAGCGAAGTCCGCCTTCGCGGACTGGCAAAGTTAAAGGTTTACTGAACAGAGGCAGGTTGGTTCTGCTCGTATAACCGCGGTTTCAACCGCCAAAATCCTTATCCCGAACTCAGGTTACCTAAGTAGCTGGCTTATTTAACTGATGGGCGATCGCTCGATTCGTCAACGGTGTCTGCCAGTGCTCCGCGGGCAATCCGAGTGACATAGAGAGTGACAGCGACGGTTGCCACAAAACCCACAATCCGAATCGCCCATTGTAGCGTGGAGTTGGTGGGTTGATTGGCAGTGCCAATGCGAGCGAGATTGCCTGCCAGCGAACCGATGTAGACATACATCACCGTTGCGGGGATCATGCCGATCGCCCCCAGCGTATAGTCTTTCAACGAAACGCCTGTGATGCCAAATGCATAATTGAGCAAGTTGAATGGAAAAACCGGAGAAAGACGAGTCAATAAGACAATTTTGAACCCCTCACGGGCAACCGCTTTATCGATTGCTGCAAACTTTGGGTTGCCTGCAATTTTGCGGTTAACCCATCCCCGTGCAATATAGCGACCCACGAGAAAGGCAGCGATCGCCCCCAATGTTGCTCCAATGAAAACATAAATTGCTCCCAGCACAACTCCAAAAACGGCTCCTGCCCCCAGTGTCAAAATTGAACCAGGAAAGAAGGCGATTGTTGCCAAGATGTAAATGGCAATGAAAGCGATACCACCCGCAATACCCAGGCTTTCAATCCATTGCAAGGCATTCCGCAATACATCTTGAGGATTGAACCCGGATGAACTTTGTGCTCCTTGAGCCAGAGCCGGAGCCGCAAGCAGTAACCAGACAATGGCACCTATTCCTAAGGTAGATATCCGCTTGAAAAAATAACCGTTATGGTGGTCAGGGTCAGTCGTGATTTGAACCCATTGATTGGGGTGCATAGGCTGTTTTGAAACTGTTTTGAAACAATATCCATCACCAGTATCCATCGCCAGTGTAATGCCAGCTTAACCAGTCAAAATGAGAATTTTAGATAGTAGAGGGTGTCTTAAAAGTCTAAATTTAGGCAACATTTAGGCAACATTGGCGACCAAAGTTGCAGACTTCAGCATGAGCCTCAGCCGAACGCTACACGAGCACAATCTGCCTCCGCAGGTGACAAAAGCCTGGATTGGCTTGAGTCCGCAACGGCAGACTTGGTTGTTGTAGTCACGGTTTTAACCATCAAAAATTTCTCAGACATCCTAAAGAAACAGGGTGAAGGGTAGATCCCTCAGCGACCCATCGTGTCATACCAATTTGAATTGAAAACACGACAGATCCTGGTACGGGCTTGGCACTGCCAAGCCCCTCCTGAACTTTGATCTGCCCAAAAATCCGTTTAAATCGGTGTCAGAACCCATTGACGATACCCATCGACGATGGACTAATGACCTAACCCTCTAACTCAACTTAGTCAAAATCTTTAACAACGATTGAGTGCGAGGAGTGAGCAACGTTCGTCGGTAGGCATCGGCTGCTTTTTTGATGGCTTCTGCCTGAGTGGGATAGGGGTGAATCACCCCCGAAAGAGCACTGAGTCCTTGTTTAGTGGCGATCGCCAATGTGATTTCACTAATCATTTCTCCAGCATGACGTGCCACGATAGTTGCGCCCAAAATTTTGTCAGATCCGCGTTGATGCACAATTTTGACAAAGCCTTCCGGTTCGCCATCTGCCAAGGCTCGATCGACCGATGAAAAAGGAATAGTGATCGTGGTTGTGTCTAATCCCTTGGCCTGTGCTTCTTGCTCATATAGCCCAACGTGAGCGACTTCTGGGTCTGTGTAAGTCACCCAGGGCATAACCAAACTGCTGAGTTTACTACGTCCTAAACCAAAGGGAGAAAACAGGGTATTTTTAATCACGATGCGAGCAGCAGCATCAGCAGCGTGAGTAAATTTCCAGTTCATGCAAATATCTCCAGCCGCATAAATGCGAGGATTTGTAGTTTGGAGGTAGTCATTTACAATCACTCCTTGTTTGGCATCGTATTGAACGGCCACGGTTTCTAGATTTAACCCTTCTACATTGGGCGATCGCCCTGCCCCCACCAAAATCTCGTCCACAATGATGGTTTTAGCAACCCCCTGTTGTTGGTAGTGGATCACCTTTCCTGCATCAGTTTTTTCCACTTTTTCTAGCGTGCTGTTGAGCACCAATTGCAGCTTTTCTCGGATCAATTGCTGTTGAATAATATCAGCAGCTTCAGCCTCTTCGCGATCGAGCACATGCCCATGCTTGTGAAACAGTGTCACCTCACTACCCAGTCGTTGAAATGCCTGAGCCAATTCACAGCCGATAGGCCCTCCGCCAATTACGGCAAACCGTTTGGGGCGTTCGGTGAGCGAAAAAACGGTTTCATTAGTCAAATATCCGGCTTCTGTCAAACCTGGAATGGAGGGTTGAGTCGCACGAGCCCCTGTTGCAATCACGGCTTTTTTAAAGCGCAACTGACTCTCACCAACCGCGATCGCCTCTTTGCTGACAAACTGGGCATGTCCTAAAAACACATCGATCCCCAATTGGCGAAACCGTTCTGCGGAGTCGTGGGGGCTAATCTCAGCACGGATGCGCCGCATCCGCTGCATCACAGCTGCAAAATCGATGGCGATCGCATCGGGCGGGTGGATGCCAAATGGCGCTGCATCTCGCATCTCAGCCACAACTCGCGACGAACGAATGACAGCCTTAGAAGGCACACAACCAACATTGAGGCAATCGCCACCCATCAGGCTTTTTTCAATCAGGGCAACTTTGAGACCTAGCCCCAATCCCGCTGCGCCAGCCGCAACTACCAATCCTGCTGTGCCAGCCCCAATCACGACCAGATCATAACAACTCGCTGGACTGGGGTTAACCCAATCAGGCGGATGAACATGAGACATGAGGGTTTGATTGTATTCATCTAGGGGTTGGAGTGCAGGTTCCTGCTGAATAGAAGATGGCATAATGCATTTTTGAGAGGCAACCCTTTGAGTGTAACGGAGCCTCACGGCATTGCTAAATTCACAGATCTAAATTTGAGGTGGGGTGGTGGGGAAATGTCACTTTAAACAAAGTGCGATGGGCAGTCGTGTCTCCAACGGGGGAGTCGTCTCGGTCAATATCAAACTTACCCTTGAGTTGATCAGTTAAAACCTGCACCAGGGTAAAGCCAATTGACACATCCTTAGAAATACTAAAGTCTTTAGGCAACGTATCCCCATCATTTCCGACAGTCAGTTGAATATTTGACTCTGTGACTCGTTCTAACTGGACATATAAATGTCCGGGTTCTCCATCCCGACATCCATATTTCATCACGTTAGTCACCAATTCGTTGAGAATTAAACCACAGGGCACAGCTTGATCTAGCGCGATGGTAATGCTTGGATCTATATCAAGGTTAACGATGACGGTTTGCCCTGGCGACGCATACCCACTGAGTAAGTGATTGACTAGACCTTCTGCATAGGTGGCAAAATTCATCTCGGCAAACTGCTCAAACCGATAAAGGGCTTCATGCACTAACGCCATTGATAAAATACGGTCTTGACTGATCTTTAATGCAGTTTGGATGTGCATATCTTGAGAACGATTAGCTTGCAAATCGAGCAGACTAGAGATGACTTGTAAGTTGTTTTTGACTCGATGATGAATTTCAGTTAGCAAAATTTCTTTTTCACGCAGTGATTTCTGCAACTGTTTTTCAAATTGTTTGCGATCGCTAATGTCAGTAATCAGCGCATAACAACCTTGCACCTCTGTAGTGGTGGGATCAATATTAGGAACGAGCATAGCGGAGACATATCGGGTACCGTTTGTATAGGGCTTCTCCATTTCGTATTGAACTGTCTGTCCAGTCAGAACTTGTTGAATGTGATGCTGGGTCAAGGCATAGGCTCTTTCACCGATCACTTCTCGGATGTGTTTACCCAAAATGGCTTGAGTAGGGTATCCAAACCATTGCTCATAGGTGTTGTTGACAAAGCGATATCGTTGTTCAGCGTCAAAGTAAGCAATGCAGGCAGGCAGCGAATTGGTGATCAGGCGCAATTCTTCGCGACTATGGCGGAGGGCAATCTCAGCTTGTTTGCGATCGGTCGTGTCGATATTAACTACGGTCACGACCCAACAATTATTGTGATCATCTCGACGAGAGATAAATGCTCCACTAATCCAGCGCAAAGTCCCGTCTTTGTGATAGAACCGGAACTCTAAAGAAAAGGTGGATGCTGCAAAAATGTTGGCATAACCCGGCAAGATAATGGTTTCTAAATCGTCTGGATGAATGCGAGATACCCAGAGTTGCTGATCAGCCATCAATTCTTGAGGAGTGTATCCATAGATAGTTTCGGAACCATGAGACCAATATTCATAGTTCCAATCTCGATTGGCAAATACTCTAAAACTAGAGATAGCCGCGATCGCACTGTTGAGAATATCATCAAGCTTGGCTTCAGAGGCTTGCAGTGCTAGCTCTAGTTGTTTGCGATTGGTAATGTCACGATTAACACCAGCATAGCGATAAATCTTGCCTTGGTCATCGCGAATTGGAAACGTACGATCCCAAATCCAACGAATGGAGCCATCTGGACGAGTTAGACGATATTCATCATCAAAGAAAACGAACTGTTGTAATTCCTCTTGATATTTAGTCTGAATGTGGGCAAAGTCATCGGGATGAATTGATTCTGTCCAGGAATCAGGATTGTCATACAACGACTGGCGCGATCGCCCATACAGCGTTTCATAAGCTGAGTTGAGATATATTAACCCTCCAGTCGCTACATCTTTTAAGAAGAATACATCTGGGATATTTTCAATGATTTGACGAAGTTGTTCTTCGCTTAAGCGCAACGCTGCTTCAGCTTGTTTGCGTTCTGTGATGTCAATGTCAACACAGTTAGCAACCCAACAATTTGCGGCTTCGTCTCGTTTAGAGAGCAACTCTACTGAGATCCAGCGCAACGACCCATCTTTGTGATAGAACCGAAACTCGTAGGACAGAGTGCTTTCAGCCAAGATAGCGGCCAGTTCTGCTGCAATGACTCTCTCGACATCGTCTGGGTGAACACGCGAGATCCAGAGATACTTGTCATTCATTAACTCCTGAGCGTTATAACCATAGATAGCCTCGCACCCGTCAGACCAATAATCATATTTGTAATCATAATTAGCCAAGATTCTAAAACTCGAAATAGCTGCGATCGTGTTATTGAGAATGTTATTGAGTTTTGTCTCGGAGGCTTGTAATGCCAGTTCTAGTTGTTTGCGAACGGTAATATCTTGAATTTGAGTGACAAAGTAAAGGGGTTGTTGCTGGAGATCGCGCACCACTGACATGCTGATCAATCCCCAAACAATATGGCCTTGTTTGTGCAAAAACCGTTTTTCAAGATGGTAATAGGGAATGTCTCCAGCTATAAGTTTGTGGAGAGTCTCGTTTGGGGCGATCGCGAGATCATCTGGGTGAGTGACATCGCGATAGGTCAATGTCAACAATTCAGCTTCTGTATACCCTAAAATTTGGCAGAAGGTTTGGTTGACCCGCAGATATTGTCCGTCAGGAGACCGCAGGCTAATGCCAAATGCACTCGTTTCAAATGCTTGTCTAAAAATTTGCTCGCTCTGTCGTAATGCTTCCTCGGCTCGTTTGCGATCGCTAATGTCAGTAGCAACACAAGTGACAATCCAACAATCCGCTGCATCGTCTCGCTTTGAACTGGCTGTTTCTGAAATCCATCGCCAAGAGCCATCTTTTTGACGGAAACGAAACTCGATCGTGGCAGAACGTTCGGCATACAAATCTTGAAGTGCTGGAAGATGGACTTGTTGTAAATCATCTGGATGGACACAGGATAGCCATAACCCGTCTGTGTTCATTAACTCGTCTACTGAATAGCCAAAAATTGTCTCACTGCCGGAGGAATAGAATTCATAGACCCACTTGAGATGAGTAAACAATCGAAACCGAGTAATAGCGGCTCCAGCGTTGTTCAAAATATCGCTCAGTTTTGCCTCTGATTCTTCAAGGGCGATCGCAACCATCTTGCGATCGTGAATATCGATATCAATGATGGTCATCAGCCAGGTATGAGTCGCTTCATCTCGCCTAACTTTAATATGGTTAGAGAGCCAGCGCAGACTGCCGTCTTTACGATAAAAGCGATACGGTACGATATCGGTGATTTCTTGCGTAATTTGATCGGGGGGAAGCACTCGACCGAGATCCTCTGGAAAAACGCGCGATCGCCATAAGGTCTTATCAGATACAAATTCATCTGCGGTGTAACCAAAGACGGCTTTAGAACCCGATGACATATACTCATATTCAAAGCTACCTGTTTCATCCACCCGGAGGCTGCAAATGGCAGCCGTTGCACTATTAAGGATGTCATTGAGCTTGGCTTCAGAGGCTTGAAGGGCTAGTTCCAGTTGTTTGCGTTCGGTGATGTCACGAACGACCCCAGCACAACGATAAATATTGCCGTGCTCATCACGAATGGGGAAAGTGCGATCCCGCACCCAATAAATAGAACCATCGGCATGAACCCGGCGGTATTCATCATCGAAAAAACTGACGCCTTGTTTCTCCCGCTGATATTTAGCCATGATAACGGCTCGATCGTCAGGGTGAATTGTTTCTGTCCAAGCATCTGGGTTGTCATAGAATACTTGGGGCGATCGCCCAACCATAGTTTCATAGGCAGAGTTAGTGTAAATTAACTGCCCGCTTGCCATGTCCTTTAAGAAAAAAGCATCGGAAATATTCTCAACGATTTGACGCAGTTGTTCTTCACTTAATTTCAGTGCTTCTTCTACTTGCTTGCGATCGCTAATATCGACTGCTGTTCCTAGAATTTTGGTGGGTGCCCCAGTCTCGTCTCGTTCAAACACCACATCGCGCGATCGTAACCAGCACCAGGAGCCATTTTTGTGACGCAGACGATAGTCAAGTTCTACATATTCTCCATCAGGAACGCTGTCCCAACCTTGGAGAGCCTGTTGAACTTTCAGCAGATCATCAGGATGAAGACAGTCCAAAAAAAATTGCTTGCCCCACGCCTGAATCTCCTCTGGCGTATAGCCCAAAATAGCGGTGATTTGACGATTTATATAAAAATTACGTTGTTGAACAAGGTCAAAGATGTAGAGCAACTGCGGTGAACCGTCAGTGACACGTTCGATGAAATCACGGTTACGCTGTAACTCCACCTCGGTTTGTTTACGTTCACTCACGTCTAAGGTAACGGTGGTTACTAGCCAGCTATCGGTTACCTCATCTCGCTCAGACGTTATACTGTCACAGATCCATCGCAGGCTGCCATCTTTGTGATAGAAACGATACTCCATTTGAAAAGGCTTTCCTGCAAAGATTTGAGCGATCGCAGGACTGATGACATTCGTAAAATCCTCTGGAAATATCCGTGATTTCCAAAGAGCGGGGTCTGCTAAAAACTCCTTTGGAGTGTAGC
The DNA here is from genome assembly GCA_033764315.1 of Oculatellaceae cyanobacterium bins.114. Classification (GTDB taxonomy): domain Bacteria; phylum Cyanobacteriota; class Cyanobacteriia; order Elainellales; family Elainellaceae; genus FACHB-1407. The sequence continues at coordinate 38,788 of JANRJA010000092.1, read as the reverse complement.
CAAACACAACTTCACATCCACTAGAGAGATACTCATAGTGCCACTCTCGGTTTTGGTAGGCACGAAAGCTAGCAATAGCGGCGATCGCACTATTGAGAATGCCATTTAAGTTTGTTTTAGAGGCATGATGGCTCGCTTCACTGGCAGCAAGTGCCTGCTGCAACTGTTGCACCTGTCGTTCTAAATCAGCATTTTTTGCCTGAAGTGTGGCAACCTGTTCTGCCGTAACGATTAAGTCTGGAGAGTTTGAAGAACGATCTGAGTCAGAATTTTGTGCTGATGCCATGACTTAACAGAAACAACTCAAAAAAGGTCGAATCGATGCCATTTCCGTAGTTAATTTTGAGAATTTGTACTCCTGATCATGCACTTATCTATAGACAGATGAATCAGACAAAAACTCTATTGGAATTGTAACTCAGCACACTGACTCTATTAATAATCTAAGCGAAAGTTAAGGAATTGGGTGGTTAAGTAGCTAAAGTTAACTCTCTCCATAGCTTAGCAAGACCATAGCAGCGTGTTGCAACCACCATAAACTACATAGAGAGCATTATTGAAGAACGCCCTCTGTCTGTTGTTATTTATAGCCATAGTCACTTGGGTTAGAACGGGCTGCAGGGGCTTCATCGTGAGTTCAGCGTTTGACGGTTCGACGACTCGACTGAGCATCACCGAACGTCTGAGCTTATGCCGAAGTCCGAACGGTAGAACTCCCTTCGGCTTGAGCACTCATGTCGAAAGCGGGCTGGGAGCGCAGCCCCCCCACTCCCCTCTAGCCTAAATAAAGTGGTGGTAGCTATAAGTATTTTGACGCGATTGAAAGAATAGGTTTTGGATGAGGGTAGAAGGGTCTGATAACGTCCAGAATTGGACTAAGGGCATTGGAGTTGAGAGGAGTGCGATCGCGCCAACCCTACACCCAGTCCTGATTTCATGGATTTAATGGTGTTAAAGGGGTTTAACCTCAACACTACTCAATTTGTGTTTTGTAGCTTTAGGCTGTTGCCTAGAGAGCAAAAATACAGCTGCAATGATTAAGAGTGCCAACAACACGATCGCAGTAGTGGTGACGCGGTTGTAAGAGTCAAATTCTTCAGTTAATACTGACTCTGGCATCACTACAACTAAATTCCAATCGAGATGATGAATGGGATTAATAGCAATGCGATATTTGATCTCAGAGTCAGGGTCTCGATATTCAAAGGTCTGTTGCGTCTTAATTTCTTCTAAAGGAGTGTGATGAGCTCGAAACACTTGGCTAGCAAATTTGGCGAGAGGGTTCTTAACTTCATCAAGTGTCACCAGGTCGGGGACATCGCGTTCTGTTGAAGTGAAACCTAGATCTCGAAGATCACTAGAGGCAATCAATTCTCCTTTTGGAGTGATAATAAATAGTGCTCCCGGTTGCCCTTCTTGCAATCTTTCTAACAACATTGAGAGTTGTCTGAGTTCGATTGCAATACTAATCACTCCTAATAGTTGATCGTGCTGCTGCACCGTGATCGATGAGTCGATTCCAGGAGTTTGTGTTGAGGCAAACATATAAACATCTGTCCAGGTTTGACGACCTGGGTTGCCCACCGCACCCCGATACCAAGGGCGTTGAGGGGCATAGTAATCTTCTGGCGTAGACAACGTATCGACTAGTTTTAATGTAGAGTCGTTAACTTGCTGATAAGATTCAATCGTCCGAGTTGCTTGTTGTGTCTGAGGATCATAAACACGGTTAATAATATTAATGTTGCCTTCTTGGGTGTGTTGTAATCCAAAGTAGTTTCCATTAGGGAAGCCAAATTGAATCCAATTTAAACTTGGATGGGCTTTTGCCAGGGTAATATAAAAGACTTCTAATTCATTCTGGTTGTTAATATCAATCAACTTGTCAGTAAATGCTTCTCGGATAATTTGTTGGGTTGATCCGACCTGACTAAACAGGGTGCCAATTTCACGAGAGATTGCAGGAACCGTGCTCTTGAGCCACAAATTGACGGCACTATCGACCATTTTTTGAGCAACCAGTCGTGCTCCAACCCACACCGTTGCTCCAACAACCACAGTCGCACTGAGAACGACCCACCCTACTCGCACCATTTGCTGTGCTCGTGCACCTGCTTGTGCCAGACGTTGGTTAGCAGCCTCAACTTCGCGGCTTTTCCTGATATAGTTTTGATGCAATTCAGTCGGTTCGGGTTGTTTGGTCTGACTTTGAGTTAGCCACTGCTCGGCTTCTTCTAGGTCGTCGCCTCGCAGCAACAAACTGTCACTGCGTCCTTTGTTGTCCCACTCGATCGCCCTGACTAGGAGCCAGGTGTGAGCCTTTAAATGGTTAGAATCTGTATCTAAAATTCGCAGTAGATCTTTGAAGTTAGATGAAAAATCGCCATCCCGTTGGTTAAAGTCAAGCCACTGCACTTTTGCTAGTTCAGGATGCAGGTTAGCTGGATTAATCGGTCGATGTAAGACTGTCACAACCCGTTTATTGAGCTTGGCAGCATACTCAACTTCGTCGGCACAGTAGGGTGAGTTGATAGAACTGGGTGACAGAACAAATAGAAAGTGATTGGCGGTTTCAATACCGCGATAAATTTCTTGTTGGAAATCGCTTCCAGAGGCAATGCTTTCCTGGTCAAACCAGGTGTTTTTGCCTTGCATTTGCAACGCCTCATTTAGCTGGCGACCAAATCCAGAGTCGGCGCGGGAGTAAGAAATAAACACATCGACTACAACTCCAGGCGGTTGTCGCTGGCTTTCGGCGATAAACTTCTCTTGGATTGAGGTGGTGGGCGATCGCGGATGTTGTAGGGCTAGTTTTAACCACGCCTCTGCATGACGTAGGTTATAGCCTCGCAATAGAAATGTGGGGTTGTAGTTGTATCGTTCCCACTTGAGGGCTTTGGTTAATAAGACCTTGTGTTCTTGGTAATAGGTTGCATCCTGCCGTAATACTCGTAATAGTTGATTTTCGTCTTGTTGATAGTCAGTTTCTAAGATGTTGTCGGTCAGATCAATGTATTGTAGATTTCGGAGTGCTGCTGGTAATTCTTGAGTATCGATCGCACTGACTAAAATTGGCACGATCCGTTTATTGAGAGAGAGGGCGTAGTCAATTTCAAGTTGACAATAATGCGACTGAAGGGAGTTAGTGGAGAGTAAATAAACAATGTTATCTGCTTCTTCAATGCCTTGCTTAATGGCATTTTCAAAGTCAACTCCGGTTTGAATATCGGTGGTGTTGATCCAGACAGTAAATGCCTCTCGCAGCAAACTAGATCGGATCTTTTGAGCAACGTTTCGATCTTCAGTCGCATAGGACAAAAATACCTGAGTCATCAGGTTTTCGCCATTTTTGATACTTTCGGTGATAAACTCGCAATGCAGTTCAGTAGGGACGCATGGAGGCTGAGAGTCTGTAAAGCGTTTTTTAAGCCAAGTTTCAGCTTGCTGGCGTTCTTCACCGACTAACAGATATTGCGATCGCCGCTGATTTTCTTCCCACTCTAGGGCTTTGACAAGAAATAGGGTGTGCTGATGCACATAGTCTTGATGGCGATCGAAGATATCGAGTAAACCGGCCAGAGATTGATCAAAATCATCTTGGTCTTCGCGAAAATAAACCCAGTTGATTTTAGCAATTTTGGGATGCATGTTAGTGAAGCAGGAATGCAACCCTTGGGCTTGATAGTTCTCCCAGTCGGCATCAGTTCCATTGGGGTTACGTTCTTGCCAAATGTGTCGGTCAATTTGCCCGACGTGCATCAGGGGAATAATGCGCTTATTCCATTTCAGGGCTAACTCAATTTCGAGGCGGCAATAGGGTGAATTGACGGCATGAGGCGAAATTATAAAAATAAAGTTATCAGCCCGATTGATGCCATCGTCGATTTGTTTTTGATAATCAACACCCAGGGGAATGTCATCAAAGTCAAACCAAATGGTTAAACCCCGCTCGACTAAGCGGTGATGCAATTTGGCAGCAAACGCTTTGCTATCTGCTCGTCCATAAGAGATGAATGCATCCTGGAAACCCTGCATAGAAATTTTCCCTGAAAAGAGATGTTCCTGATCGCACGATAACCTCTTCTAAGGGAAATGTCATTTGTGCACCCTGACTCATAAGTATTATTGAAGTGCTAGTGTGCTTCATAATACATCTAATTTATAAGATTCCCACTTTATCAAGGCGCGATCGCTCTCTGTAATTTAACTTAGAATACACCGGGATCTGGGTGCTTGATACCAATCTATTTCAGACCTATTTCTAGCTCTATGTGTGACTATTCTAGATCTCCGGTTTTTGGTGATGGTATCCAGGTGTCTTTAAGCCAGCTTTAACAAAAAAATGGGTTCTAATACCGATTTAAACAGACTTTTGGGCACATCAAAGTTTAGGAGGGGTTTGGTACTGCCAAACCCGTACAACGATCTATCCTGATTTCAATTCAAATTGGTCTAAGCTGTACATCACATCGTGTTGTTTCTACGTCAAGTAATTAAACAACTAATTTGCAGTAAGCTGATACTAACGGGAAAGGCTAACGAAGGAACTGCACATGCGTTTCTATTTCTCAGAGATGAATCAAGCGAGAAGGGCAATTAAAATGGCCTGGATTGCCGGTTTAATTTATAGCTCTCTTGCTGCCGTTAGCGAACTCTATTTATTAAGCGTCAACCCCACCGATATCACGTCGATCTTGTTTATAGCTCTGCTATTTGGGCTAACACTAGGTATTTATCAAAAACGATCGACCGCCGCGATCGTGATGTTTGCGCTGACGATCATCAATGCTTTAATTCAAGTTTTCCTATTCATCTCGACAAGAATAAATCCTTTTTTAAGTAGGGTAGATAGCGTTACTCAACTGGTTGTTAGTTTGGCTCTCCTTTTACCGTTTATTTATTGTTTTTGGCAGGGAATGCGGGGAGTATTAAGTTTTCACAGGTTACAAAATACTCGTGAATCAGAATGAACTGAATCAATAGGGAGTTTTTGAATGACTGCTTTCACTCAAAGCACCATGACTGATGTTTGGACGAGCTTGCCGATCGATGCTTGGCAAGACACTTATGCAACGCTGCACATGTGGACTCAAATTGTGGGCAAGATCCGTTTAACATTGTCTCCTCAACTCAATCACTGGTGGCAATCTACGTTATATGTCACCCCTCGCGGTCTCACTACCTCTACCATTCCTTACAAAACAGGTAACTTTCAAATTAGTTTTGATTTTCTCGAACATCAGCTTCACATTCAAACTAGTGAAGGTATGGTGCAAACCGTTGCGTTAACGTCTCGTCCGGTTGCTGAGTTTTACCAACAGGTGATGAGCGCGCTCACTGCAATGGGCATCGAAGTTCACATCTGGACAATGCCACAAGAAGTCGCAGAACCCATTCCCTTTGAGCAGGACTATACCCACACCACTTATGACCCAGAGTATGCTCAACGGTTTTGGCGAATTTTGGTGCAAGTCGATCGCGTTATGACTATATTTCGCTCCCGGTTTCTGGGTAAGTCGAGTCCTGTACACTTCTTTTGGGGCAGCTTTGACCTGGCAGTGACTCGGTTTTCAGGGCGACGTGCTCCAGAGCATCCTGGTGGAGTGCCCAACATGGCAGATTGGGTGACTCGTGAAGCCTACTCTCATGAGGTGAGTAGCTGTGGGTTTTGGGCAGGCGGAGGGTCAGTAGAGCCGCTGTTTTATGCCTACGCCTATCCAGAACCAGAGGGATTTAAGGATTATCCAATTCAGCCTCAAGCCGCGTTTTATAGCGATCAAATGAAAGAATTTATTCTGCCTTATGATATTGTGCGACAGGCAAGTGATCCTGATGCAATGCTATTGGCGTTTTTGCAAAGCACTTATGAGGCAACCGCTGACCTGGCACACTGGGGGCGGGATATGCTAGAGCGAGGTTGAAGGTGGCCGATTTAAGCAACAGATTTGATTGGTAGACAAATGATAAATGTTGCCCCTTTGCCATAGGTACTTTGAACTGCAATGCTACCGTGATGTGACTCAATATGCGCTTGGTAATGGCTAAGCCCAGCCCATGTCCTTGGCCTTGACGGGAAGGGTCGGTGGTATATAGCTTTGGTCAGAAAGCTTAAGGCAAAGGCAATGGCTCAAATCCTGATGCTGGGAAAGCTTTCTGACTTGCCTCCGCCCCATCGAATGTGGCTACGGCTATAAAAGTGCTCAAAAATATGAGGTAAATCAGTGTTCTAAAAAATTGGAGGATGGATATTGCCCACCCTCCTGAAGTCAATTAAATTTTTGGGGCTGGGTTATCGCATGGCTACCCGTTCCATGATGCCCCTAAACACTGCTTCACCGGAATCAACATCAAACCAATGCAGCGCATCAGCAGACAGTGCTAATGTCAATATTTGATTTTGCCAACCGTCACTGGGCGGTAATAGAGCACGGAGTACAATAGGTTCGTTTTGACTGCCCTCTACCCGCACACTAACCAAGTTGTGCATCCCTAAGTTTTCCACTAAAAAAACTCGTCCTCGAATCGTTTGGCGATTGTCTGGTTCAGCAATTTGAATATGCTCAGGACGAATTCCCAAAATAATCGATCGCGGTGGAGTTACAGTGCTGTTTGGCAAAGGAATACGAAACTCTCCTAAGATCGCATTGCGACCTTCACAGGGTACCGTGACCAAGTTCATCTGAGGGCTACCCACAAACCCAGCTACAAAGAGATTGGCAGGTCGATTATAAATGCGGTGAGGTGTGTCTAATTGTTGCACACATCCTTTATTCAGCACGGCAACTTTGCTAGAGAGAGTCATCGCCTCAGTTTGATCGTGAGTGACATACACTACGGGCACCCCTTGAGTTTCAAACAGTTGTTTCAACTCTGCCCGCACCTTTTCTCGTAATAAGGCATCTAAGTTACTCAACGGCTCGTCTAACAAAAATACATCAGGGCGACGCACTAATGCCCGTCCTAAGGCGACCCGCTGGCGTTGTCCACCCGATAGTTGTCCGGGTTTGCGATCCATTAGCCCCTCTAAATCTAATGCCCGCGATGCATCGGCAACCCGTTGTTTAATTTCACCTTCAGGGGTGTGTTTGAGGCGCAATCCTGAACATAGGTTGTCATATACCGTTAGATGAGGATAAAGTGCATAGCTCTGGAATACCATTGCAATGTTGCGATCGCCCGGACGACGATTGGTGACATCGCGATCGCTAATCATTACTTGACCCCGCGTGGGTTGCTCCAATCCAGCAATTAAGCGCAATACCGTTGACTTACCACATCCTGATGGACCCAATAGGGTCAAAAATTCATCATTGTCAACGGTTAAACTGACATCTTTAACCGGAACCACTTTAGGAGCAAAGGTTTTATTGAGGTGTTTAAGTTCGAGTTTAGCCATGATAGTAAGGAGAGAAAGAAAAAAGATAGAAAAGAGAAGAGAGAACAATGAAAAGAGAGAAAAGATCTAACATGAGTTTTTTTGACTTTTAGCCCTTATCCCTTTACAGCACCAGCGGTTAACCCTTGAACAATCTTGCGTTGGAAGAAGAGGACTAACAACACGAGTGGTAGTGTTCCTAGAACTGTAGCGGCAGCGATAGGTCCATAGGGAATCTCAAACACTGACGCACCCCCCAATTGAGCCGCTGCAACTGGAATGGTTTTCATATTCTCGCGAGTAATGAACGTCAACGCGAAAATGAATTCATTCCACGCAAAGATGAATGTCAAAATCCCGGTTGTCACCAGAGCGGGCACGGTCATGGGCAACAAAATTTTGGTCAGCATTTGCCAGGTGTTGTAGCCATCAACTTTGGCAGAATCTTCTAAATCTTTGGGTAACTGTTGAAAGAAACTTCTTAAAACGAGAATCGTTAATGGCAAATTGATAGCTGTATATGGAATGATTAAGGCTAAATAATTATTGCCTAGATGGAGTGCTTGGATGATTTCTAGCAGTCCTAAAAACAGCAAAATTCCAGGAAACAGTGTAACAACTAAAACGGCTGCAAGAATGATTTTTTCGCCAACAGGTCGTAACCGAGCTAACGCGTACGCTGCTGGGGTGCCAATCGCTAGACAAACTGTAGTGGAGACAATTGAGACAAAAGCACTATTCAGAATATATCGAAAAAACGGACGACGAGTAAAAAGCTCAGTGTAGTGCTGAAGTGTCAGGCGAGTTGGAAAATAAACGGTCGGTACTTGAGAAATATCCTCATTCACCTTAAATGAGGTGAGGAGTTGCCAAAGAACTGGTGCCAGACTAATGAGTAAGACGGCTAGGATGGCTAATCCCATTAGCAGTCGTCGTAGCCAAGTAAAATTGGTTTCTCGACTGGGGGGATGGGGAGCCGTTAAGACTTGGTCTTGTTGAAGCGTAGTCATAGAAAAAAAGAAGAAGAGAGAAGAGGGAAGAGAGAGAAAAAAGAAGAGAGAAAAAGAAAAGATAAGAAGAAAAGTTAATCCATTCTTCTTTTTTTATTCTTCTTTCTTAACTTTACGTTGCTCCAGTGGTACGGTGGCGCAGACGGTTGAGTAGGAAACTGGCGATCGCCACGGCCAATACTAACAACAGGAAGGTGACAACGACGAGCGCAGCTCCATAGCCAAAGTCGAGATAGCGCATCACCATTGAATAGATGTAGAGTGATACCACTTCAGTTGCACCACCTGGCCCCCCTCCAGTCATGACGGAGATCAAATCAAAGATGCCAAATGCTTGAGCAAACCGGAACAACACAGCAATTAGAATTTGGGGCATTAATAAAGGAATTGTAATGTGCCAAAAGCTTTGCCATGCATTTGCTCCGTCGATCGCGTGGGCTTCGTAGAGGTCATCGGGAATTGATTGCAGTCCGGCAAGCAGCAGAATGCTAATGAAGGGAGTTGTTTTCCAAACATCTGCCACAATAACAGCTACCATTGCTAAGGTTGGCTCACCGAGCCAGTTGATCCCTGTGTTAATGATTCCTAATCGCAATAGGATGTCATTTACGATGCCAAACTGGTCATTAAAAATCCACGCCCAAGCTAAGCCAATTAGAGCGGTTGGCAATGCCCACGGAATCAATGCGGCTGTGCGAACTAGCGATCGCCCCTTAAACTTTTGGTGCAGCACTAACGCGATGCCCATCCCAAGCAATAATTCCAACACAACCGATGCAGATGTAAAGATAGCCGTTGTCCCAAAACTTTGCCAAAACCGACCATCGCCAATCATCCGTCCGTAGTTATCCAGTCCTGCAAAAACAGGTTGTAACTGCGTTCCCAGGTTTTTAGCATAAAGGCTCAACCAAAACGCCCGCAAAATCGGGTAAGCAAACACAAACAGCAACAGTAACAATGCTGGAGTCATGAGAGTCCAGGCGGTGCGTTGATCTCTTGCTTGAATCGCATCCATTTTCACCATATCTCAGCTCTCTAACCCCTCGCGTCTAATAACCGTTGTGTCTCTGCGGCAGCCGATCGCATGGCGTCTTCAGGGGTCATGCGATTCGTTAGGGCTGCACTTAAATAGCGTTGCAAAATATCAGATGCTTGAGCATATTGGGCGATCGGGGGACGCAGAACGGCATTCGTCGCCACCTCTTGCAAAACGGGAAAATGGCTGTATTCAGCAACCACCTGAGCGTCAGTAAATAATGATTTGATGCTAGGTAAGTAGCCTTCTTGCAAAATTAAATCGCGCTGAGGTTCATAGCTTGAGAAGAATTGCACTGCCTTTAAAGCTTCTTCAGGGTGAGGTGTTGTTTTGGAAATCCCAATTCCCCAACCCCCAAAACACTCCCCCGATTCAGCATTGGGAGCGTGAACCATTGGTTGAATACCAACCTTGCCCCGAATTTGAGAGTCTTCTGCATTCGCGAGAGACCAAGCATAAGGCCAATTCCGTAAAAAAGCCGCTTGACCACTTTGAAAAAACCGCCGTGTGTCCTCTTCTTGATAGGTCGTCACCCCTGGAGGAGACACCCCTTCTTGCACGGTATTTCGCAAAAAATTAATGGCTTCCAAGGTTTCAGGGCGATCGAGTCCTACTTCTAAGGTGTCAGGGTTGACCCAAAAACCGTTAAACCCTTGGAGCACTTCGACAAACATGGCAACTACTCCCTCATATTGCCGCCCCTGCCAGACATAGCCCCAGGGAACTGCCCCACTCTCTTGCAATTGCTTAGAAGCTTGCATCAAGTCGTCAAACGTTTCAGGAGGTTGCAATCCTGCCTGTTCTAGCAGATCTTTGCGATAGTAGAGCACTCCCACATCTGAGCGAACGGGCATGCGATAAAGCCGATCTTCATACCGTCCGCCCTCGACATCAAGGGGTGAAAATTTGGCTAAATCTTCATTGCTAACTTTGTCTGTCAGATCTGTCAGCCATCCGGCGGCTGCAAATTTGGGAGTCCAGACAATATCCATATTGATCAGGTCATAGGGCGAATCTCCCAATAAAAAGGCAGAAGTGTAGAGGTCTTCTACCAGATTGCTTTGATTGGGGCCTTCGACAAGCTCAACCCGAATACCTGGATTTTGTTTTTCAAAGGCTGCCACTAATGATCGAAATGGAGGCACATCGGGAGCAGGCATCAACATGCGTAGGGTCACAGGCTGTTGTGCCATGACGTACCAACTGATGAGCACCGTTCCTAGAAAACAAATAATTGCTAAACCTAGTTGCCTGGGCGATCGCAGCCTAAGTCGTTTGAAATTAAATCGATTCAAAAATGGTGAATATGACATTGATGGCAATAACAACTCAACTGAGGTAAGCACAACTCCTTAAATAGCCCATCCCCTATGATTGGTTGTTTCCCAGCATTAGACATCAGTTAATTGAGCCTGGTTTATGAGCTATTTTATGGAGAATTACTAATCACTACCCAAGCAGAATATGAAATACAACGACAAGCCCAGTGATTGCTTTTACAATTCATTAAAAACAATCAGAGAACTAAACAAAGATATTCAAATACTGCTCCAGGATCTTCAGGATAAATTCTTATAACTCTATAAACACCTGCCTAAAGGGGTACGTTATATATTGCAAAAATAGTTAAGAAATTATACGATTTACTTGTAAAGGCTCCTCTTTTTGATACCCAAATATAGCAGTCCTAAATCATTTGTAAAATTGCTCTGTCATTGGTTATTGATCGTTGGTTATTGGTATGTAATAGGTACTCAAAGCTAAGGATGATTGACAAGTGACCATACCTCCTAAGCTTTTTCATGAATCAAATAGGACTGCTATGGCAATCCCAAATGGGTTGTAAGAAGTGCACTCCATTCAGGTGCGCTTCCTACAACTTCCCAATCTCACCCATGATTTAAGACTGCTATCTCTGCGAAGTAGTTAATGTGCTGCAAGATATAGCAATCCTAAATGGGTTGTGAGAGTCGCACCCCTCAGGGGTGCGACTCTCACAACCTCCTAATTTCACAAATGATTTAGGACTGCTATATGACCTAAAGAAATAGGTGTTGTTGGACACGGATGGGGTTCATACTCATTGACTATGACAGCGGCAGCGTTTCGCGAAACGCCCTGACGAAATTCCTGCAATTACTCAGCAACGCCTAATTTGGATATTTGCCCTTTACAATTAGATACAATTAGATATCTGCACAATTAGATATCTGCCCCTTAACCAAGAGAGGTAGCATTTTGTCTAAAATCTTGGCTTTCTTTCAAACCCTCTCTTAAACCCTGTCTGAACCATTACTATGAAGGCTCATATCGATTCGCAAACGCTGGCTTCTCAGCCAACCGCCTCGACTCCCACCTGGAAAATCAAGCTGCTGTATGACGGGGCATGTCCGCTGTGTCTGCGAGAGGTCAACTTTTTAAGGCGACGTGATGCAGGTCGTGGGTTAGTTGCATTTGTGGATGTTGCAGATGAGAATTATTCTGCTGACGCCAACGGGGGCGTCGATTTTGAGACGGCAATGGGACGCATCCATGCGGTTTTACCAGACGGCAGAGTGATCAAAAATGTGGAAGTGTTTCGACAGGTATATGAAGTGTTGGGCATGGGTTGGGTTTATGCCATTACCAAAGTGCCCGTGATTGGGTTTATTGCCAATGCCTCGTATGAATTATGGGCAGACTATCGTTTGCCTTTGACCGGAAGAGGAAATTTAGCGGCAATCGTGCGCGATCGCCAACAGCGTCTTGCCTGTGACCTCGAAGGACGTTGCCGCTTACCAGAGGATGAGTCCCCTTAACTCTTAGCCGTTGGGGTGTTGCATAGAGCAGAGAGGCTCTCTCGAATCAGAGGAAAGGCTCCCAAACTAATGACCCCAGCGATGAGCAGACTGATGATTTCATCGGCCCAGTTCCAGTGGAAAACCCAGATCAACACGGCTGCTAAAATCACACCTATTGAACTCACGGTATCCGCCAGAACATGTAAGAAGGCACCCCGCAGGTTTAGATCATGGTGACTGTGATTATGGAGTAGAGATGCTGCCAAGATGTTCATCGCTAAGCCAATGATCGCAGTCACGACCATGACTTCACTGACCACAGGCTGATGGCTGCTCTGAAAACGATTAACCGCTTCCCATAGCACCCAAACGGCGAGGACAAGCAGACCGATGCCATTTGCCAAAGCTGCCAGCAGTTCAGCTTTTTGATAGCCCAGCGTAGCTTTGTGGTTAACAGCAAGCTGAGCCAACCCTGTTGCGACTAGCGATAGCCCCAGTGCTAGACAATCAGACAGCATATGTCCTGCATCCGTGACAAGGGTTAAGCTATTGCTCCACCAGCCTGCGACCCACTCCAACCCTGAGAACCCACCCGTCAACAGCAACCCCATTCCCAACAGCCGCATCTTAGCTGCCGCATCAGGCAATGCCTGAGCGATCGGGAGTTTGCCTTGAAGAACATCGCAGTTAGAACAATCGCAACGATCCATGAAATCAACCTATTAAGAACTTGCCAACGAGCTTGTGATTAACGCTGCCAACACTTAACACCACACCCAGAGTCAAGAGCAACCATCATCTGGTCAATGATTTGCGCATCCAGGCTATTGCGTCCCAAGTGAGCATCCTCGAGAGCCTCAATTTGAGCCTGATATAACTCTCTAGCTTGTTGTAGGTGTTGTTTTGCCAATGGAATGTTCTCCATGCGAGCGTAGGTCAACCCTAAGTTTAGATGGGCATCTGCATGATTAGGTTCCATTGCGATCGCCTGACGTAGACTCGCAATTTCACCGGAGCGATCGCCCTTACGCCCCAAAGCAACCCCTAGATCATAATAGCCGAGAACGGTCGGTGTCACCTCAACCGAGTGTTGCAGTAGAGCAATTCCCTCATCTAAATGGCCTAATGTGACCAACATTCCACCCAGTTCATACGCTGAAGGAGCATGATCGGGATCTTGTGCCAAGGCTGTGCGATAGTGGGCGATCGCATCATCAATTTGACTGAGCTGAAACTCAGCCCGACCTAACTCATACAGCACGGGAACCGATTCGGGAGAGGCGATCGCGGCCTGTTCTAATTGCTGTAACGCATGGACTAAGTCGCCCTTTTGCCGAAGTTGCATCGCCTTGTAATAAGAGGCAGGCAACGCTTGAGCATTGAACAACTCCAGATTTAAAAACCCAGTTGGCAGCGACAATTGCACAGGGGAGAGCCACAATAACCCAGCCATCAACGTGCCGACAATCAGCGTGACGAGGGCAACAACACTCAAGCGGATATTGGGAACCGAAAACTCTGGAACGGAAATAGCCAGATAGGGAAACGAAGCCTTCATGAAAATCTCTCCTAAAGAATGTCTGAAGCGATTAACTGAACGATGAATGTTTTTAGAGAGTGTCTTAGAGCCTATATTTAGCCAGCATTGGCGACTCAAGTTACAGACTTCGGCGTGAGCCTGCGCCGAACGCTACAAGAGTAAACTGCTAAATACTGGATGCAAGGACTGGGTGCAAGGACTGGATGCAAGGCAAGGCCCTTGATTATGCGGCTGGGCGATCGGTTTGAATCATGCCTTTGAGTTCTGCAATGGGAGTGTATTCACTAAAGATAGATTTAGGAACCAGCGCATGAACTCCTCGGTTAATATCAACCACCTGTGTGATGTTCAGATCCATTGCCAGACTTGACAACGAATAAGCTTGTAAACGAGTCAACCCCGCTGTTTTAGTGAGCAAATCGAGCATATCTCGCGTTGCTGTTTTCATAGCTTTATCAACATCTGGATCAAAACCCATTGTCATAAAGTGAGTTGGAGTTTCGACCACCGGACGAATCAAATCCAGATCTTTGTGCACAATAAACTGAACCGTCACACTCCGCATTGCCGTTTCAGAAGCCGTCAACCCAACTTCTCCGTTGGCTTGATTGACATGACCATCTCCCGTTGAAAATAACCCACCAGGATTAAACACCGGGACAAACAGAGACGATCCAGCAACAAGCTCTTTGTTGTCCATATTGCCACCCCACAGATCAGGGGGCACACTAGAGACTCTGCGCACTCCACCATAGTCATCAATTCGCTCAGGGCGAGCCGTCCATGCACCTCCTGCTTCAGAGTTGCTTGCCGCAAAATCTTTGGGAGGAGCCACGCCCATAATGCCCATAAAGGGTTTAACTGGCAAGGTGACATTGTCGGCAAATTGAGTTGTCTCGTTGGCTATATCCACATAAAGGTGACTGATCGTGCCTTGTGGAAACTCTTCTGGCAACAGCCCCAACCGCCGCTCACCGGGAAACACGATCTGCCCCGCATAAATAGAGGGCACAACATCGAGCACCTTAATTTCTAAAACATCCCCTGGGAGTGCTCCTTCAACGTAGACAGGCCCCGTTAAAGAGTGAGGGCCAATCAAGTTTCTTTCGCGTGCCAGTGCATCCGCAGAGGCAACTAACTCTGCGATCGATCGCCCCGGACGAGCCTCTTCACCCACATTGGGGAACGTTGAAAACGTCACCGTATCACCAGAGTTAACCCTCAACACGGGAGGCAGATCTGCACTAAAAAATCCTAAATGAGTCGTTTCAGGGGTCGCCAGTAAGACATAAGATTCTCCTCCACTATTAGAGGGAACGGGTCCCTGGGCTAGCGATCGCACTCCCCACACACCGACCATAAGTAATGCACCCAATACAGAGAGCATCATCCACTGCCAATTGGCTCTCCGCTGCCGACGGAGACTCTTTGCTCGTAACTCAGTCATTACTTACCTCTTTGCAATCAACATAGAAAACAGCTAAAAGCTTGCAGCATAAACAAGGCAGCATCTCTGCCTAACCCACCGCATACTGCAAATTAGAAGAAACTTGAACGCAAAAATAGACCTCAATGGGAAAAAGAGCAGCTACTACGCTGCGTCCCAAAAAGTACAATTCAACAACTCAAAATCAATAGTTGACCCAACAAACAGTGAGCTTTAGCAACTGTCGTTACTGCACGAAGATGAACAGGAACAATACGTATAATGAGCAAACTATAAAATTGCTCTAAATCAATAAAACCTGAGAATTAATACTTGAGTTAGTGCCTAGAAAATTAAATTAAATGTAGATTACGTATCCTGATATGGAAGTTCTGTATTCTAAATCACAATGGGCAATGCAGGGTGAGATGTTGTCAGCACTAGGATAACAGGTTGTGTTGGAGGGCTTGTCACCACAGATTGCAGAATATCTAATGGGTTTTCTACCCGATATATGTGGCGAACTGGCGGACAGGGTGAGATTTACGCCTATCTGCCAACTAGCCAGGATCATGGCACATCGATCGATCGCGGGGCTTGGCAATTTAGACCCGGAGTTTGGCACCACATTGAGCAACAAGTTACCTTAAACGAGCCTGGTAGGAATAACGGTCAGGTGTAGGTGTGGTTTGATGGCACCGCTGTTGCTCAAGAAGAAGGTTTAAACTTCCGCACCACTGATTCGTTAAAGTTAAACGGTCTCTTTTTCTCGACCTTTTTTGGAGGGGGTGATCTATCCTGGATAACCCCCCAGACAGTTCATGCTGACTTTGCTCACTTCTCAATTTCTCCAACATAGTCAAGTGTGGTAGAGCGATCGCCCTCAATAAAATAGCCTCAACCACAAAATATTGATATTCTGAAAGCACAGACTGTCAAATATTGGCTATGAACTCACTGGCTAGACCCGTTGAGGTTTTTATTTCTTACTCGCATCGAGATGAAAAGTTGCGAGAAAGATTGGACTCGCATCTATCGCTGTTGCGGCGGCAGGAGGTGATTCAGGCGTGGCACGATCGCAAGATTACGGCAGGCTCCGAGTGGGCAGGGGCGATCGACGACAAGCTAAACTCGGCGGATATCATTCTGTTGCTGATCAGTGACCAGTTTCTAGCATCGGACTATTGCTACGGGATCGAGATGCAACGGGCAATGGATCGGCACGAAGCAGGCGAAGCCTGTGTCATTCCGATTATTCTCAAGCCTGTGGACTGGAGTAGTGCGCCCTTTGCCAAATTACAGGCGTTTCCCAAGGATGCCAAGCCTGTTACTAAATGGAACAATCGGGATGAGGCGTTTCTCAACATCGCCAAGGGGATTCGGGAAGCCGCAGAGACAATTGCTACCCGACCGCAAAAGCCATCCTCTGAACGAAAGCCAATTCAATCTCTAGACCTCTCGGAAGCCATCACTGTCATCCCGCCCGATCGCCTCGACCTGCCAGAGGGTTCCGTTGGCTTAAATTCCCCTCTATACGTCGAGCGTCCGCCGATTGAGGCCAACTGTTATGCCGAGATTGTCAAACCGGGAGCACTGATTCGCATCAAAGCTCCCCGACAGTGGGGCAAGACCTCCTTGATGCAGCGGATTTTGCAGCGATCGCGCGAGCATGGACACCGCACTGTCTGCCTCAATCTGCAACTGGTGGATGGCGACTCCCTCACCAGCATCGATCGCCTGTTGCAGTGGTTCTGTGCCAGTGTCGCCAACGAGCTAAATCTGGATGACCGTCTCGCCGAAGTGTGGAAACCAATGTTGGGCAGCAAGAGCAACTGCACCAACTACTTTCAACGCTATCTGTTGCCGACGATTCAGCAACCCCTGACCCTGGGACTGGATGAAGTGGATCAGGTGTTTCAACATCTGGATGTAGCGCAGGACTTTTTTGGGTTGCTGCGGGCATGGCACGAGATGAGCAAAAACGACCCCACCTGGCAGCGGTTAGGGTTGGTGATCGCCCACTCCAGGGAGGTCTACATTCCCCTGAATGTGGAGCACTCGCCGTTTAACGTGGGGTTGCCGACGGAGTTGCCAGAGTTCACCTCCCAACAGGTGATCCATCTGGTGCAGCAGCATGGCTTGAGATGGTCAGAGCCGCAGATCGCCCAACTGCTAGAGATGGTGTCGGGGCATCCCTATCTGGTGCGAAAGGCGTTGTATGAGATGGCACGAGGCATGACGCTGGAACGCTTTTTGCAAACGGCTCCTACCGAAGCGGGGCTGTATGGGGATCACCTGCGGCGACACCTGGAAAACCTGCACAGCGACCCGCAACTGGCAACGGCCATGAAGCAGGTGGTGAGCACACCGGGAGCCGTCGGACTGGAGCCAAAACTGGGTTTTCGGTTGCACAGTATGGGTTTAGTACGCTTGCAGGATGATGAAGTGATTGCCCTGTGTCACCTCTATCGCCTGTATTTTGCCAAACGATTGGGGGGACGGTCATGAACAACCACTCGACCCCATACGAATATCGGGTTGGGGGCAGTCTGCCCGTGGATGCCCCTAGCTATGTCGAACGTCAGGCAGACCAGGACTTATATACCGCCCTGAAAGCGGGAGAATTTTGCTATGTGTTGAACTCGCGGCAGATGGGCAAGTCGAGCTTGCGGGTGCGAACCATGCGACGGTTGCAGCAAGAGGGCTTTGCTTGTGCTGACATCGATATTACGGGAATTGGTACGAAGAACATCACTAACGAGCAGTGGTATGGCGGGTTGATCGATACGCTGATCCACAAGCTGCACCTGACCCACATCGACCTGGTGGAGTGGTGGGAGCAGGAACGGTTGCTCTCCCCAGTGCAGAAATTTGGCAAGTTTATTGATGCCGTCCTCCTCGGCGACATTGCCCAACCGATCGCCCTGTTTATTGACGAGATCGACAGCATCTTTAAGCTCGACTTTAAGGACGATTTCTTTGCTCTGATCCGTTCCTTCTATAATCGGCGGGTGGATGATCCCCGTTATCAACGGCTATCGTTTGTGCTTTTAGGGGTTGCCACTCCCTCGGATCTGATTGCCGACAAGAGCCGCACTCAGTTCAACATTGGCAGAGCGATCGCCCTCAACGGCTTTCAACCCCACGAAGTCGCTCCCCTGGCAGCAGGACTGACGACAAAAACCACCAATCCCCAAGCCGTATTAGCTGCGATTTTAGAATGGACGGGGGGACAACCCTTCCTCACCCAAAAACTGTGTCAACGGGTGCTCACCCTGCCCGATGCCATTCCCCCTGGTGAGGAAGCCGCTGTTGTGGCTCAACTCGTGCGCGATCGCCTCATCACCAACTGGGAATCGCAGGACGAACCCGTGCATCTGCGAACCATTCGCGATCGCCTCCGTGCCAGCGAACAACGCACCGGACAACTGCTCGGACTCTATCAGCAGATTTTGCAACAGGGCGAAATTGCTGCTGATGGCAGTGAGGAACAGATGGAACTGCGCCTCTCTGGTCTGGTGGTCGAACAGCAGCAAACCCTCAAGCTCTATAACCCCATCTATGCCGCCGTGTTTGACGCTGCCTGGGTCGAAGAGGCACTGGCAAAACTGCGCCCCTACGCCGAAGCCATTAGCATCTGGCTTGCCTCAGACCGCACCGACGAGTCCCGCCTGTTGCGCGGACAGGCATTGCAGGAAGCCGTCGAGTGGTCGCAGGGCAAAAACCTGAGCCAGGACGACAACGACTTCTTGAGAGCCAGCCAAGAACTCGCCACCCGCGACATGGAAGCGGCACTCGCCCAAGAAACCGAAGCCAAGCAGATCTTAGAAGCCGCTACTCGCAAAGCCAATCGCCGCAACCGCATTAGTTTAGAGATTTTGGCGATCTCACTCCTGGTTGCAGCGGGAGCCGCACTCTGGTCATTTCGAGAACTGGACATTGTAGAAAATCGCGCCACCCAACTTTCTGCTGAAGCCGATGCCACCGAAGCCCGACTCACAAATGCCCTACAAAATGAAGCCGAGGCAGTCGCAGAACTGAAGCGAGTCAGCGCAGAGCGAGAAACCGCTGAACAAAAAACCGCAGAAGCCCAAGACCAATTGGAGCAAATCACCGCACGGGCAGAACGCGAACGCACCACTGCTCAACAACAACTACAAGCCACCACCCGACAACTCAACGCCACCAAAACCGATCTGGCAAACGCCAACCGACAACGACAGACCATCGAAACACAAGCCCGACAAGCCGAAGACCGTTTAGTCACTACCACCGCCCGTGCCAATGAAGCTACCGAGCGTCTAGAAGAAGTCACCGCCCGTGCTGACGAAGCCGAACGCCGCACTGGAGAAGCCGTCGCCGCCATGAGTCAGGGCAGAGAAATCTTTGACACCATCATCCCTCGACTACGAGGTGCTGGAACTGATTTGTTTTCTACCGATGACATTAGCAATATCAACGATGCCTATCGTCGCTTTTTAGATGCTGCTGGAAGCGTGATTGGCGAACAATCGGTTGAAACTCAGAGCCTCTATGGGCTTGGCGTTGCTCTTTTAGCACGGGGACGTTACCCCGAAGCATTAGAAACCTATGAACAGGCTCTCAAAGGCTTTCAAGCACAGGGAAATCGTCAGGCAGAAGGCACTACCCTCAGTGACCTTGGGTTGGTTTATGCTAATCAAGGGCAGTATCTGCAAGCATTAGAGTATTACCAACAAGCCCTTGTCATTACTCAGGAAGTGAGCGTTCGCGAAGCGTTTCCGCAGGAGAGTCGCCTTAGTGAAGGAGTTATCCTCAACAACATTGGACTGGTTTACAACAATCAAGGGCAATATCCGCAGGCACTCGACTATTACCAACAAGCCCTTGCCATTGCTCGTGAGGTGGGCGATCGCCCTGGAGAAGGAGTCACCCTCAATAACATTGGGGGAATTTATTGGAGTCAAAGGCAATACCCACAGGCACTCGATTATTACCAACAATCCCTTGCCATTACTCGTGAAGTGGGCGATCGTCTTAGTGAAGGGAGAACCCTCAGCAACATTGGCACTGTTTATGCTGACCAGAGGCAGTATGAGCAGGCATTGAGTTATCTAGAACAGGCACTTGTCATTCGTCGTGAGGTGGGCGATCGATTGGGTGAGGGGTTTACGCTGGGTTGGCTTGGTGTTGTTTATCGGGGGTTGGGTCAACCCGATCGAGCGCAGGAGTTTCGAGCGCAGTGTGTGGCGATTCGAGAAGAGATTGGGGCACCGATCGGGTGTGGCGAGTAGGGGTTTACCTCCCCGGTCGCTTGGAGCAACCGGGGAGGTGGAGGTGAGGGGCGATCGGGTGTGGAACCCCGTAGGGGCGGTTCGCGAACCGCCCTTACAAAACCGCCCCTACAAAACCGTTCTTGCAAACATCATCAATGTGAGAAACAGTGTGATCGGGGAATTCTACAAATTAAAAGCGTTGGTAGAATTTCGTGAAATATAACCCAGATAAACATCACAGGCGATCGATTCGGTTAAAGGGACACGATTACACATCGCCCGGAGCCTATTTCATTACCCTTTGTGTGCATCAACGAGAATGTTTGTTTGGGGAAATTGTCAACGGTGAGATGCAATTGAACGAATTTGGGAAATTAGTGGATGCCCATTGGCAACGATTACCATCTCATTTTCCAAACCTTAAATTAGACATGTTTGTGGTCATGCCCAACCATCTTCACGGCATTTTGGTCATAACCGAACCACCCTGTAGGGGTGCGGCATTGGATCACAGTTCATCAACCCTCACCGAAAACCTAAATTCCAATGCCACACCCCAACCCAACCGATCGCCCAATTCGGGTGTGGCATTCGGACAAGGGCGATCGCACAAACTCAAAGACAAATTGCCGAATGCCGCACCCCAACCCAAGCGATCGCCCAATCCGGGTGTGGCATTCGGGCAAGGGCGATCGCACAAACTCAAAGACAAATTGCCGAATGCCGCACCCCTACCACCCCGGTTAACAAAAGGATCAATAGGTGCGATCGTTCTCAATTTCAAATCGATTACAACACGACGGATTAATCAAATGCGTCAGATCAGGGGGGTTCCCTTGTGGCAACGCGACTACTACGATCGCATCATTCGGGATGAAAAAGCCTTGAAATTCATTCGGCAATACATTCAAAACAATCCCCTTTTATGGGAGCAAGACCAATTACATCTTGACAATCCGTCTGATGGGTGACGGAGCGATCGCAAGCGAAAAAGGGTAGGTTCTACAAATCAGCTTTCATCGGCACCACGCAGAACCGATGTCCTGTCGGAGCCTCCATCACCCACCAAGTTCGCACGTGTGTCACACGAGTGGCACCCAATCCCTCTAGTCGCTGCACCTCTGCCTCCACATCATTGGTTTCGATGTCGATGTGCACTCGACTGGGATGCTCGACCTTTTGCACTTCGATATAGGGTTTGTTGGGTTCTGTTGCCAAGGCTCGATACTGATCTTCTGCGGGGTCTATTGAAGGTTTCAATGTAAGACCAAGGGCTTGACTCCAAAATTCAGCCGCTTGATCCAGGTCATCGGTTTGGCAGTCAATGATCAGACCCGCCAGTTGACTTTGATGCATACAACAGCTCCCCCATAACAATTTCAATGGTGATCGCCCCACTCCCAACCAGCGGTTTAGTTTCCCAAACCCCACTCAAGAATCACGGCACTTAAATTCTAGTTTCGTTCCCTGATTTCGTCTAAAACCAGGGCGTGGTTAACCCGGTTCTGGGAAGATTCTTAAAGAATTTCAGAGATCAGGGGCGATCGCTATAGAGTAGTCACATCGCCAGGGCAAATTTGTTGATCTTCAGTTGATTGAATACCGATGAGCACTATCCAGGGTTCAAGAAACACCCGTCTTCGTTTTCAGCGTGGAATCCTATCTGGGTTGATCACACTCGTCACCTCCACCGTATTGAGTGTCCCATTGCTAATCACCGGATGCGCCACTGAACCTGAAACCCCTATCAGCAAACTTACCGTGGGCATCGTCAGCTATGGCGAGGGCAGTGCATCCCTCGAAAAGTACGATCGCTTTAAGCAATATCTGGGTGAACAAACTGGGGCCGTGATTGAGTTAGAGCCAGTCTATAACGAGATTCAAGCGTTAGAGCAGATTCGGCGGCAGTCCTGGTCGATTGTGTTTGCCCCTCCCGGTTTAGCCGCGATCGCCATCGATCAAGAGCAATATATTCCCATCCTTCCCCTGGAAAGTCAGGGCACTGAAATGTCGGTGTTGGTGGTGCGAGCAGACAGTGGCATCAGCCAGTTAAAAGATTTGCAAAATCGAGTTCTGGCATTAGGAGAGCAGGGATCAGCCGCTGGCTATTACTTACCACTTTACGATTTGTATGGGCTGACGCTAGCTGAGATTCGCTTTGCCCCAACCCCCAAAACTGCATTGACCTGGCTAGCAGAGGGCAAGATTGATGCCGCTGCTTTGTCCCAAACCCAACTAGAGCAATATGAGTTTGAGGTCAATGCCGAGCTAAAGGTGATTCACCAGAGCCGTGCCATTCCACCGGGGGCTGTGTTGTTGAGTCCGATGGTCGATCGCAATCAAGAACAGGTGATTCGTCAGGCTCTCAGTCAAGCCACCTCTGATATTGCCTCAGATGCGGGTTATATCCCTACAGGTGATGCACCGAGCTATGCTCATCTGATTGAATTTATTCAAAAAGTTGAGCCAATTGAGGCAAATGTTCGCGAAATCCCAGCGGTTTTAGCTGTAGAAAATCCATAGCAGGAGAAGATTGGTTCAACAATCAACATTCTTCTGGGTGTTGCTGAGTGGATGAATTTCGTCAAGGCGTATTTCTAACAACTCTGTTGCCCTAAAGTAGCAACGGCTTCTATTCCTCTGCTTTATAAACTTCCGTATATACTAGAAGTCTCAGGGTTCACTATCACGACTGTTGTAGATGTTATTAGAGTCATGAGATCCATGACAATACCCCCTCTAGATCTACTCTCTTACCCTGGCGTATCTATGAGTTCTGATGCTCCTTCGGTTGACATTCGTGGTCAGCGCACACTAGCCGCTATTGTCTTTACAGATGGCGTTAACTTCAGTGCCCGCATGTCTGCTGCCGAAGAACACACGTTAGATTTGATGAACCGTGACATTAGCTTAATGCGTCGTTTGTGTGTCCAGTTTTCGGGGCAAGTGCTCAAATCCACTGGAGACGGACTGATGATGTATTTCTCCAGTGCCGTGCAAGCGGTGTCTTGTGCTTTAGAGATTCAAAAAGCGATCGCTGACTCTAGTAGTCGCCTGTCTGCATCAGATGTCTTGTTGCATCGCATTGGCATTCATTTAGGCGATGTTTTCTTTCGTCAAGAAGATGCGATGGGCAATGGGGTCAATATTGCGGCTCGGTTGCAAACCTGTGCAAAACCAGGAGGCATCTGCATTTCGCAGACCGTCTTTGATGTGGTTAATAACCAACTGTCGTTGAACGCAGAGTATCTCGGTGAACTTGAACTCAAAAACATTCAGAACCCCATTCCAGCTTATAGCATTACCTTTGGCGAAGTTAGATCGACACCAACGGTCGATCACAAGACTCACGAACTGTCAGCTGATAGCTTGATCGTCAATCGTTACCGAGTTCAACGAACCTTAGGAGAAGGTGGATTTGGGCGTACCTATTTGGTAGTAGATACCCAACGATTTGATGAATTGTGTGTGTTGAAGGAATTTGTGCCCCGTTGGACGGCAGGTTACACGGCTAGTAATGCACGAGAGCTCTTTCAAAAAGAAGCAGGCATTCTCTATCAAATCAATCACCCCCAAATTCCTAAATTTTCGGCATGGTTTGAGGAAAATGGACGCTTGTTTTTAGTGCAGGAATACGTCAACGGCAAGACGTATGCTGAGGTCTTACGAGAGCGTCAAAAAGAAGGGAAAAAGTTTACTCCTGATGAAATTGTGCAATGGCTTAAGGATCTGTTGCCCGTTCTGACTTATATCCATGACCAGGGCATTATTCATCGAGATATTTCACCGGACAACATCATGTTGCCCACTCTGCGGACTCAACCCATGCTGATTGACTTTGGGTTGGTGAAACAAACGATGACCAAGTTGCACGCTATCAGCTCTGGTCGCGCCACTCGTGAAAGTCAGGGATCGTTTGCTGGGAAGGTGGGATATGCCCCTCGTGAACAGTTAAGTATGGGGCAATGTTTTCCCTGTAGTGATCTCTATGCATTGGGAGTGACTGCTCTAGTGCTATTGACCGGGCAAGAGCCTGGTAATTTGATGGATGCCCAAACCCTGGAATGGAAGTGGCAAGAATATGTGGAGGTGGGCGATCGCCTTGCCGCAATTTTGCATCGCCTGTTGTCTGACAAACCCAAAGACCGCTATCAGTCGGCACAAGAGGTTTTAGTTGACCTTAACAGGCTCGATCAATCAGGCTCTCCCCTGCTTCCGACAACGGCTCAATCCCATTCTCCAGCCTTTGCTCACGCGACTCTATCTCCATCGACTCCATCGCATCCATCACAGGCAGTGTCCGCTGCGACTATTAGCCCAGAGTTTCGGGCATCCTGTGAATATGAGTTGGCGCGTTGCATTGGCCCAATGGCGCGGTTGTTGGTAAACAACGTCTTAAACCAGGAACCCCATCTTTCGCAAGACCAGTTAATCGCTAAGCTTGCCAGTAAGATTCCCTCACCCCAAGCTGCCGAAGAATTTCGCCACAAACTGTTGCCTTGAGAGGCAGTAGTACCAGTTTGGACATGAGGGGGCCTCTAATTCATCCCCGGCTGTCGCCATCCTACTGTCTGCTTACAAGTCTTCTTAGCCCCCTAAATCTCCTAACTTTGGGGGACTTTGAGCCGTTGCCAGGGGTCTTGCCCTCACCCGAAACACCCGGACTTGGCACCGATGCGAAGCGCGTCTTTGGGTGAATCGAAACACCGTCTGCTAGGGGGTTTGGGGGAGGCAGTGGCGTCCCCCAATGGGGGTTTGGGGGAGACTCCCCCAATGCCTGGTTCTCACACGCTTGCAACAACTCTGTACCGAGAAACCAGGGATCTAAACCCCTGAATTTCACATTGCGCTCTTTTACTCCTTATACTTTTGCGGCTGTTCTAACATGTGCATTGCCATACTCAAGCTGACCTTCATGCGGTCAAAGGCTTTGGCAATGTCACCCACCTCATCTTTTGCTGCATATTCAAACTCAGCACCCATATCTCCTGTGCTCACCACCTCTGCAACCTGTGCCATGCGACTCAGAGGACGTACGACAAAGCGACGGAGGAGAGAATTCACCGCAAAGATGGCGATCGCAAACACCACTAATAAAATACTCATCAACAACATAAAAGCTTGAGCTGCACTATTCACCACCTGACGCGCAGGAACAGAGATGATCTGTGCTCCCACGATTTCATTCAACTGCCAGTTAAAGCCATTCGCGTCACCATAACGCTCAATCATGCTTGCTGGAGCCGCTGATGCAGTGCTATGGCACTGGAGACAGCTTTGTTCTGTGATTTGAATAGGACGAGCCACATAAAAGAGATTATTACCCGCTGATTTACGAAACCCGTGAAGTTCTGAGAGATCGGAGGAATTTCTAAACTGCTCCACCACGGTTGTTTCAAAGCCATCTGCTTTGTCTCGCAGGTTGGTTGGATTTAAGGTTGCTTCTTTGTAAAAGAATTCGCGGTAGGCACTCTCTTCTCGCAGCTTTTCAAACACCTCACGGGCAGAGTAAGCCGGAACACTCTCAGGCAAAAATTCTTCTTCTAAGCGAGGCTTCAATTCTGGGTTGATTTGGGTGCTTGTGTAGTGGCGCACCGAGTTCATCGTTTGCATTAAAACCAATGCCTTTGACATCAGCTGATCCTGAGCATTTTGATTGAGCACATAGGCAAAGGCAACACTACTCAGCAATAAGCTGCCAAAGAAGACGCTCAACAACAGAAGTGTGAACTTTTTTCCAAGTTTTAAGTTCTTAAACATAGGTGCGCCTTGGGAGGACAGGGATATCATACAAATACACTCCCTTGAACCAACAGTCAGGGAGGAACGTTAGAACCGAAAATGCACCCCAAGCAAGCTATAGTTTTAACCCGTTTCTGTCTAGAGTCAGGGGAATCTTAACGCCATGTACGTAATTTGGGAGTGCTCTAAAAGGAATGATTTTAGAAGGGTTCGCATAATACTCCCGTTGAACTCTCCTCCCGTTTTGCTGATACCAATTCAACCCATAATGGTTACAGATTAGCAGTAGAGACATTTCGCGAAACGCCTTTACGGGAATATTGAGGTGTAGCCCAAACTTCTAGAAATGGTATGACCTTTGTGATCACTGAGCTTTGTTAAAGGGTTGAACCATTCCCCCATGCCTAATGTTGGTGAGCCGACAGTGCCATCAAGTTACACAGTTTATAAACTGCTCTTGCCCCAACGTTGCCATCCCATTCGGCATCTCCGACTTCGACCAAGTCAAAGCCAATAATCTGTCGTCCGCTCTGCACCACCTCTCGAAAGAGGCAAAACGCCTGCTCTAGCTCCAATCCTCCTGGAACAGGGGTTCCTGTATTGGGGCAAAGCTTGGGATCTAACCCATCAATATCAAAACTGATGTAAACCTGTGATGGCAGTTCTGACACGATTTGCTGGCAGAGTTCTGACCAGGGAATACCTGCATAAAGTTTTTGCTTGAGCATTGGGTCATAGTAAGCAGACACCCGCCCCTGTGATTGTTGAATCAAGGTCACTTCGTCTTGGCACAGGTCACGAATGCCAACTTGCACCAATTTAGAAATTTGTGGCAGTTGCAGCGCATTAAACATGATCGAAGCGTGAGAGAACTGAAACCCTTCATAGGCATCGCGCAAATCAGCATGAGCATCAATGTGCAAAATGCCAAAGTCAGAGTAGTGTTGTGCCAATGCCTGTAAATACCCCAAAGGGGTACTGTGATCGCCCCCAATTACGGCTACCTGTTTGCCCTGGTTCATGGCAGCTTGCGATCGCTCAAATAACCATTGGTTTACCTGGGCACAGGCTTGATTGATTTGTTGCAGTCGCTGCAAGAGATCTGGGTCGTCTTCGATGGCGTTTCCCTGTTCAAGATGCTCGATAATTTGAGCCGCATCTCGTCGCAGAGACTCTCCTTGAGCCTGAATCTGAGCCGGAATCTCTGCCATAAAAATGCCGTGCTTCCAGCCGTCAGGATAATCGAAGTCAAACACGTCTAATTGCCGAGAAGCCTCTAAAACACGCAGGGGGCCGTTAGCGGTACCTGCCCCATAGGAGACGGTCACTTCCCAGGGCACACCAAACACAATCAGGTTGGCAGAGTCATAGTCAAACGGCAACCCTAACAAATTGCCGTTGTCAAGACCAATTCCACTGGGGTCATAGGTTTGCAGGATTTCTTCACGGGTAGGCATTGGGATAAATAAAGCTCAGGAGCAAAGGAAGGTTCTACTCTATTCTGACATTTCATCAACAGTAGACCCTATCTATAGCCATCCTCAATCATTTGTGAGATCAGCAGGTTGAGAGGCGCACCCCTCTCACAACCCATTTGGGATGGCTATAGCTATCCTCAATCATTTGTAAAGATGTCCTGTCCTTGATCCTTGAGTGGTTGGGGGACTGAACCCGGCGAATGAATTTACGGCTATTGGAACGAAGTCCGCAACGACGGACTCAAGTCAATCCAGGCTTTCTTAACCTGCGGAGGCAGGTTTCGCCCTTGTAGTGTTCGGCTGAGGCTCACGCTGAAGTCTACGACTTTAGTCGCCAATGCGGCTGATGATCACTCTCCATTCCCTATTTCTGCAACTGGTAGATGAGTGCTCTAGAATGAGCTAGTAGTTGTGACTCAAGCCAGTCTTAAATCTTGGTGGCAGTAGCCATATATAGAGTTTAAGTTTTACCTTAAACACAATATGAGACAATTGGCGATCGCACCTCAAACCAACAGATTCATTTTGAATGAGGCGATATTTGTGAGCAGACCATTTGTAAGAAAAGGGGAATATGGCTAAAGTTCTCATCATTGGTGCAGGCGGTGTGGGTAATGTCGTTACCCAAAAGTGTGCTCAGGTCAGCACGGTGTTTTCTGAGATTTTACTTGCGAGTAGGACGAAACAGAAATGTGATGCGATCGCCGCCGCGATTCGACATCCTCATGTGTCAACCGCTCAAGTAGATGCTGACCAAACTCAAGAAGTCGTTGCCCTGATCAACGATTTTCGACCTGACATTGTGATTAATGTGGCACTTCCCTATCAAGACTTGTCTATTATGGATGCCTGTCTTGAAACTGGAGTAGATTACCTCGACACTGCCAATTACGAACCCCCCCAGGAAGCGAAGTTTGAATACAAATGGCAGTGGGCATATGACGAAAAGTACCAGCAGGCAGGCATTACCGCCGTGTTGGGATGTGGCTTTGATCCAGGGGTAACGGGAATTTTTACGGCGTATGCCCTGAAGCACTATTTCGACGAAATTCATACTCTGGATATCGTAGATTGCAACGCAGGGGATCACGGACAGGCATTTGCAACCAACTTTAACCCTGAAATCAACATTCGAGAGATCACTCAAAATGGACGCTATTACAAGCAGGGGGAGTGGGTTGAAGTAGAACCCTTTTCGATCAAACGATCAATTCACTATCCAGAGATTGGGCCGCGTCCGTCCTATTTGCTCTATCACGAAGAGTTGGAATCACTCGTAAAACATATTCCAAGTATCAAACAAGCCCGCTTTTGGATGACGTTTTCAGAGAGTTACATTAACTATTTGCAAGTGTTACAAAATGTGGGGATGACGAGCATTGAGCCAGTGAACTACGAGGGACATGCCATTGTGCCATTGAAGTTCTTGAAAGCGGTTTTGCCTCAGCCTTCGTCTTTAGGAGAAACCTATCAAGGTAAAACTTCGATCGGTTGCTACATTCGCGGCTTCAAAGATGGAGAAGAAAAAACCTACTACGTTTATAACAACTGTGACCATGCAGCGGCTTATCAAGAAGTAGGAGCACAGGCGATCGCCTATACCACTGGGGTTCCAGCCATGATTGGGGCATTGTTGGTCGTCACGGGTCAATGGAAAAAACCGGGTGTTTTTAACGTTGAGCAGTTTGATCCCGATCCGTTTATGCGAGAGCTAGGCACCTATGGATTGCCCTGGCATGAAGTGTTTGATGCGTCGGCTGAGTTTTTAGATCAGTAACTAGTAGTCTGTCAATCTTGATTTAAGAGGGGCACTGCCCCTCAAAACTTGATTAGACAAAGCACTAGAGTTGTTCTCAACCTGTCTTGAATCCTAAAAAACAACAGCATCCTGTACGGGCTTGGCATTGTCAAGCCCGTTCTAAACTTGGAAATCTCTAGAAAACTATTTGAATCGACATAACAATGACCCATTATTCCGACCTTCCCTCGCCTTGCTATGTGCTTGAAGAGCAAAAGCTGATCCAAAATTTGGAGAAAATCGCAGCTTTGCAACAACAAGCGGGGATCACGGTTTTGTTGGCGTTAAAAGGATTCGCTATGTTTAGCGCATTCCCTATTGTTCGACGCTATCTACACGGTGCAGCGGCAAGCTCATTATATGAGGCAATGCTGGTGCGAGAGGAGCTAGGAAGCAGTTTGCATCTCTATCTGCCTGCCTATCGACCCGATGAATTCGATCAGCTGATTCAGGGGGCGAGTCATATCACCTTTAATTCAATCAGTCAGTGGCAACAGTTCCGGGAAAAGACGCTGTCTGCTAAGTTGTCTCCAGGGCTGCGAATCAATCCTGAATATTCTCCGGTGGTTCACGACATCTACAATCCGGCTTCGCCCTACTCACGCCTGGGTATTCGTGCTGAAAACTTGAGCGGCAAACTCCCTGAAGGAATTGAGGGCTTGCACTGCCACAATCTGTGTGAGAGCGATGCTACCGATTTAGAAACCACCCTAAAACAAATTGAAAAGCTGTTTGGGCATCACCTGCCGCAAATTCGCTGGCTCAATTTAGGGGGTGGGCATCTCATCACCCGCCAAGGCTATGATCCTGAACACTTCATTCAGGTCATCACCCAGTTCAAGTCTCGCTATCCTCATCTTGAGATTTACATTGAACCCAGTGCAGCGATCGCCTGGGAAACTGGTTTTTTAAAGGCAACTGTGCTTGATTTGATTGAAACCCCTGGCCCCGCGATCGCCATGTTAGATGTCTCTTTTACTGCACATATGCCCGACTGTTTGGAGATGCCTTATAAACCTCGCATTCGAGGGGCGCGATCGCCTCAACCTGGAGAACTCACCTATCGCATGGGGGGTGCGACCTGTCTGGCAGGCGATGTCATGGGTATGGGCGATTATGCGTTTGACACACCCTTACAAATTGGGGACACGATTATCTTTGAGGACATGATCCACTACACAATGGTGAAAACCTCTATGTTTAATGGCATTCACCATCCATCAATTGGCATTATTCGCAGCGATGGCACGTTTGAGTTAGTGCGGCAGTTTAGCTACGACGACTACAAACGGCGATTATCCTAAAGGTCTTCTTCCCACAGTTTGGTATCGCCAGTTGAAGCCATCACTCTTACAGCATCTCCAGGGGAACAGGTTTCGTGGGGGGTGGAAACGCCGCATCTAGAGTTGCTAGTTCTTCAGTACTCAATTTCAAATCTAGGGCAGCGTGATTTTGCTCTATGTGCTCAATGCGGCTTGACTTAGGAATGACAATCACATCGTCTTGATGTAACAACCAGGCGATCGCCACTTGAGCGGCTGTGACTCCACGATTTTGGGCGATCGCGTTGAGGGAGCGGTTGTTGAGCAATCGCCCTTGCTCAATGGGGGAATACGCCATAATCGGCATGTTGTGTCGCCGACACCAGGGCAACAAGTCCCATTCAACTCCCCGGCGTGTCAGGTTATAGAGCACCTGATTAGTGACAATTTCGGTGCCACCTGGGATGTGAGCGGCCTTTTCCATATCCTTGGTATCAAAATTGCTGACGCCATAACTGCGAATTTTGCCCGCCTGTTGCAGTGTTTGAAACGCCTCTAGTGTCTCTGCCAATGGCACAGACCCACGCCAGTGCAGCAGGTATAGATCTAGATAATCTGTTTTTAAGCGTTTGAGGCTGCGATCGCACGCAGCAATGGCTCCTCGCTTAGAGGCATTGTGAGGATAAACTTTGCTGGTCAAGAAAACATCTGGACGACGAGTGGCGATCGCCTCAGCAATGACCTCCTCGGCTCCTCCTTCCCCATACATTTCAGCCGTGTCGATCAGCGACAGTCCTAAATCTAACCCGTGATGTAGTGCATTGATTTCGTTCTGACGATGATTCGGGTTTTCGCCCATTTGCCAGGTGCCCATTCCAAGCACAGGAATGGTTTGTCCAGAGGACAAGGTTAGCGATCGCATAACTTATTCTCTATTTAACTAACTAGGGTCGAGAGCGCATTTCTTGTTGCCGCATGGGCATCGCATCGATCGTTTGAAACAGTGTGGTTGGTTCAATTGAGGTTTGGCGACGTTGTTTTTCAGTGCCATCTTTGCCCACTAAAATTACCACAAATTCCTCGGCTGTGACTCCAAAATGTTGTCTGAGTCGCTCAGCCGATGCAGCAGAGATAGATTGTCCATCAGCTTGACTGGTTCCAGTTCCCAAAACTTCGACCAATTTAAGATCGCGATCGCTCATCTCCCTGGGGTAAGTGTTCCACTGCTGGAGTTGGTGCTGGTAATCAGAAGATTGGGCAGAGGGCGCAAAAACTAACAGAATTCGGTGTTGCCATTGATGCTCGTTCAGATCAAAGTCAATGCTCTGTGCAGAATCAGGGTTTGCGTCAACTCTGGATGCTTCAGATGGCGATACGTGAGTAGAGTTGGATGAATCATTCATAACACTAAGAGCTTGAGAAGAGATACAAGCTGACAGGAAAAATAAGATCATCAGCATAGATAATAGCTGCATTGTTTAGCTAGAGCCTGGTAAAAGGACTTCATTAAAATCAACTAAGACAGTGAATTGAGTGAAGCCAAAATCCACTCAGCGGAAGCGTCAAGGCTTGTCCTAAACATGTCAAATGGGAGCAAAATGCATCTCATAATTGATTAAAGTCTACTTACCAATCTTCTTCTGTCACTCTATCTAGAGACAAATGTAGCAACATCTCGTTTTCAGGCAGAGCTTGGAAATGCCATACCAAAGTCTCTGCCTCCTCACTCCATCTGTGGAGGCAAAGCCTTCAGAACCACATAGCTAGCTAAAAGCCATCAACGAGAAACTGAGCACAATGTTTTTGCCCTTGTAGACTTCGGCGTGAGCCTCAGCCGAAGTCTGCAACTTGAGCCGCCAATGCTGTCTCAACTTAGACTTTTAAGACACCCTCTAACTGCTTATAGGTATGGATTTTTGCCAGGTTTTGACTACATAAACGTCCAAATTACTGCATCTCACCGGGTGAATAAAATGACTACATACAGGGCAATACAATTGCTTTTCCTGTTGCTTTAATTCAACATTATCGGTTGTTTGAATCTTGAGTTGTTTTTTGCAATTCTGACATTCAAGCTCACTAGTACAGCAAGGATCTGGAACCTCCGCTGTCAAAGCCTCTGCTGAAACCTCCATCGGCATCTCATCAGCAAAGCGAACATCTAAATCAGTCACGCTCATGCCATCTGAGAAGACCGTCACCGGCCCATCGCTCGAGACTACAAATATGATGCCTTTAGCAAAGTCGTAGGAAAACCGTTGGGCTGAGGTATGGCGTGTTCCAGAGCGAGCCTCAATGAGTTGCTTACTGGCTTCTGAGTACTTCAGTTGTGCACCCACCCCAATAGCCCGTGCTTGGGTATCTAAAATAGCGGCTCCGTCAGTATAGTTCAATAGATGACGTAACACGGCAACCGAGCGGTCAGCACTGTCACTGCCACCGGGGAGGCTGCCAACGCGCGTCTCAATTTCTTCTAAGGTGAAGTTAGGACGCATATTGTCCCACTCGTCTGGGTTGGGTTCTGTTAAGCACCAAACTAGCGTCGCCCCAATTTTACGGGGGCTGAGGTCATGAAAACAAAACTCCAACAGGTTCTTTAACGTTTCAGGATTTGCTTGAGGAGAACAGCGACAAATATTTTGTAGGGCACTATTGATACAGGGTTTTTTTTGCCAACTGCGATATTGGTGAATGAACAAACCAGCATCACAAAAGAGTTTTGTCACTCCGCTAGCATCAGTGACACAGATGATGGCATGCAATTCTTGTTGAAGTTGCACCAGTTGCAGTTCGGTATAAGCCGCGTATTTAGGAATGAATACACCATAAAACTGGCCTTCCTTAAAGATTGAAAATCCATAGCATCCATCTGCCACCCGTCTAGCTTCCGGCAAATGGATCAACAATTTCTCGTAGGGACTTTTGATAAGGGGAGCCGTGCTTTTTTGAATAGCGATGAAGCCGTAGGGTTGCAGCTTTCCCTCGTGTAGCACTGGACTGAGGGCATAACTCAACTCCGCTAAAACAGCAGGATATTGCAGCAATTGAGGAACTTCTGCGGCAATTCCGTTTTGCTTGAGCTCATCGGCAAGGAAAGAGAGAGGTGATGGCATCGATTTGAGGATTTTATCTCGCCAGTGGCAAACAAATATTAAAGCAAGTTCTTCCTGGCTTTGACTCCATTAAGATTGTACCCTGGTGGCGATTTTCGACAATCCGTCGCACCATCTCCAGACCCAGACCTGACCCTTTGCCAACGGGTTTTGTCGTAAAAAAGGGTTCAAAAATACGGGATTGAATCTCAGGAGGAATGCCATTACCGGAGTCAGCGATCAAGACTTGAATGGAGTGTTCTTTGAGGTGTGTTGTAATTTCAAGCACTCCTTTACCATCCATCGCATCGATCGCATTGTCGATTAAATTTGTCCACACCTGATTGAGTTCACTGCCATAAGCCATCACTTTGGGCAATTGAGGATGATAATTGCGTTGAACTTGGATGCCTTGTTTGAGTTTGTGTGCAAATAACCGCAGAGTATCTTCTAAGCCTTGATGGACATCAACTTCCTGTTGTACGCCTTGATCCAAATAAGAGTAGGATTTCATGGCTTGCACCAGTTCTGAAATACGTTCAGCCCCTCGCAGCCCATGTTTGATCATCGCCATCACTTCAAAGGAAAGTGACAACCAGTGCAGCCCCATTTCTCGCAATTCTGTTGGGTCGTCTCGCCAACGCTCCATTAGCTGATCTAATGTTTTGGTTTTAACCCCTGCGGCTGCAAGAGGTTCAGCCAGTTTCCACGCCTGGTTAACCCCATAGTCTTCCAGCCAGGTCAAGAGGACATCTTCGCGATCGCTCAGCGTAACTGGATCGGTGCGATCGTTTAGCAGCACATCATAGCCTGCATCTCGTGCTTGTAGCCATTGTTGCGTGTGTTCTGGCTCGACCTGACGTTGCCCATAGACCAGGTTCATGCGTTGCAGTTCTAACACAGCGGCTGGCATTTCCTTTAAAGATCGAACCAGCGCAGCAGCAGGGTTATTCAATTCGTGGGCAAGCCCTGCTGCCAGGGTGCCCAATGCTGCCATTTTTTCTCGTCCCCGAATGAAAGATTCCAATCCGCGCAGCCGTCGCTCAACCATGCGAAACACGATGCGTTCAAAATCACGGCACTCATGCAGCAGTGTGCGAAAATCATCTGCCTCAATTTCGTGCAGATGGCATGGAGTTAAGGCTTGCAGCGTAACTGGGGCAGGGTCATCGGTGAGCACTTGAATTTCGCCAAAAAAAGCAGGGGCGGTATGTCGTCCTAAAGGCATTTCGACCCCTTCGCTGCGGCGAGTGATGACGACTTGCCCAGCCACCAGAATGAACAAACCGCGATGGGGGTCGCCTTCGTGAATCAGCACTTCGCCAGCCGCCAGTTCCACGATTTTGGCGCGATCGCACACCCACTCTAATCGAGCTTTAGGAAGGTGTTGAAACGGTTCTAACGCCAGTAGATCGTTGATACATAATTTATCTCCCATATGGATCTCCATAGCGTTATACCTTGCTGAGATATCGATGGATAAACTGAACGGCGATCGCCCCTTCTCCGACACCGGATGCCACCCGTTTGACAGAGTTATAGCGCACATCTCCCGCTGCAAAAATGCCAGGAACACTGGTTTCTAATAGAAAAGGCGATCGCTCCAGGTTCCATCCTTTGGGTGGTTTGCCCTCTCGAATTAAGTCAGATCCAGTGAGAATAAAGCCTCGCTCGTCTCGCTCTACAACGCCATCTAACCAATCCGTTTGGGGCATCGCTCCAATAAAGATAAAGAGAGAAGACGCAGCCACCGTTTCGATCTGTCCAGTGTTGGTGTGCTTGATTACAATAGCTTCCAGGTTGGTTTCACCTTTGACTTCTTCAACCACGCACCCAGTACAGACCGTGATGTTGTCGGTTGCCTCAATCTGGTCAATTAAATATTGAGACATGCTCTTAGAGAGGGGCGATCGCACCAGCATCACCACCTCACCCGCATATTTAGAAAAGTGCATGGCGGCTTGCCCTGCTGAGTTTGCACCACCGACCACATAGACCGATTCTCCCTGACAGGCGATCGCCTCGGTCATGGCGGCTCCATAATACACCCCTGCTCCACTGAGCTGAGCCATCCCAGGAACATCTAGCTTGCGATAAGACACCCCAGTTGCTACTAACAGGGCGTGGCAGCTGATCTCACTGCCATCTGCTAATTGCAAAATGCGGTAGGGGTCAGTCAGGCGAATACCAGACACTTCTTGAGGCGTGAGAATCTCGACCCCAAATCGACGGGCCTGAGTCACGGCTCGACGAGCTAAATCGGCACCACTTAACCCCACCGGAAACCCCAGATAATTCTCAATGCGAGAACTAGAGCCTGCCTGTCCGCCAGGTGCTTCTCGCTCAATCATGACCGTGCTGAGCCCCTCAGAGGCTCCATACACAGCGGCAGCCAGTCCGGCAGGCCCGCCACCAATAATCGCCAGGTCATAAAAGGGACGCTCTGCCTGAGTTCGCAGTCCAATTTTTTCGGCGATCGCCAGATTAGAGGGTTGAACCAAGCGTGAGCCATCGGCAAACAAAACCAGGGGCAACTGTTGTCTGCCCTCGGCTTCAGCATATTCCACCAGTTTCTCGGCTTCAGCTTCCAGTTCAATGTCTAACCACTGATAGGGAATTTGGTTCCGTGCTAGAAAATCCTTTACCTGATGAGACAGCGGTGACCAGCGGTTGCCAACAACCCGAATGCCCTCGAAGGGAGGACGGAAGGAGGCTGACCAGTCGTCTAGTAAGTCATCCAATACGGGGTAGAGCCTCTCTTCAGGAGGATCCCAGGGTTTGAGCAGATAATAATCAATGCGAGTGGTGTTAATCGCCCGAATAGCAGCATCCGTATCGGCATAAGCGGTTAGCAGGGCTCGCTTGGCACCGGGATATAGGGTCAGGGCTTGTTCTAAAAATTCAACCCCGCTCATATAGGGCATCCGTTGATCGACTAAAAACAATGCAACGAATTCATTGCGCAGCTTTAACTGCTGCAACGCCTCTAAAGCAGACTGTCCAGAATCAGCACGAACCACTCGGAAGCGATCGCCATACTGATGCCGCAAGTCGCGTGACACTGTTTGCAACACATCTGGATCATCATCAACGGTCAGAATTACAGGTTTTGCCATTGGTAGATCTTCTGCTATTTAGTCTTCATTGGTTCTACTTTACTCTTAACCATTGCACAGTTACGGGACATAACGCTGCTTCGACGCATACACAATTAATTCTCTAAAGGGTGAAAGAGTCACTCATTTGTCTCATGATTGAGGGGTTAATGGAAAACACCGGGGTTCCCCAACGGCCAATCGGTTGACCGCTTCATATGCCCAGTGATCAGGGCGTACATCTGAAAACACCGAGAGAAATTGTCCTGCTGCACAAGGGGTTACAGTCTCTTGTGAGAGTGGGGTTGATTGGGGTTGCGAGGGTTCAGTCATTTGAGGCGACGATCGCAGAGTTGGGTTAGGTGGAGCACCAGAATTGCCTGCTGGAGGGGTGGCATGGGTTGGGTTAGCAATCGGTGCAGCAGAGCTAGATTGTGCCACGGCTACGCCGCTGTTGATCAGTTGCATTAGGGCGACGACAGTCAGGGTAGCGAACCAACGAGGGTAAGACAGCATAACGACTTTGGAGTGTAAACAAGCAATATCTCTAGAGTACTGATTTCATCTTGAAATGACAGGTTCCCTGTTACCAGGGCAAACGGCTTCCATCCCACGAAAAAAATTGACCACTATCCTCAGGTTGCAACTGCTCAATCACGGCCAGCAGTTGGGTCACAGTTCGGTCAACCGAAAATAGCTTTTCGGGGGGGACGTTGCGCTGAAACGGTTTGGATAACTGGGTATCAGTTGTGCCGGGATGCAGCAGGGTCACGAGGGTTTTGGGGCTCTTACGGTGATATTCGATCGCCACAGTTCGCATAAACATATTCAGTGCAGCTTTTGAGGCGCGATAGCCATACCAGCCACCCAACTGGTTATCGCCAATGCTGCCGACTTTGGCGGAGATGCTCGCAAACACACTGCGATCGCCATGTTTAAGTAATGGTACGAGATGTTTGGCGAGAAGCACCGCCCCGATACTATTGACTTGAAAATAACGCAAGAGGCGATCAGATTGAATCTGTTGCAATCCCTTCTCAGGTTGCATCTCACCCTCATGCAAAAGCCCAACACAATACATCACCAGATGCAATTGAGGGGTTTGAGTCTTAATCTGAGCAATCCCTTGAGCAATCTGAGTTTCATCAGTCACATCCATCGCGATTAAGTGCAGTCGATCAGACGGTTGAGTGGCGATCGCCCCCTCAAAAAAACGGCTTTGCATCGCTAATAACTCTGGCGAGATGTCGTTGCGGTATGTAGCGTAGAGTGTCCCGATTCGATTGTCTTTCAGTAATTGTTCTACAAAGCCTAAGCCAATACCTCGGTTAGCCCCTACTACTAAGGCGTTAATCGACTCAATTCCATCAAATACCGTCATTCTGCATCATTCATAAATTTCTCTTTGATCATACTCAAATCCTAATTTTCTAGAGAATGATGGCTTTTTTACCGTCCAGATCTGCCATTTGATAGACCTTGACTCTCGGTATAGATACCTCTGAGAAGAGGTAAATTATCTCGATCTTTCTTAAACTAAAGAAATATTCAGATCAGGGTGAAATGGTATGTCTAATGAGCAACACGACGAATCATTGGGAGTGGAACAAGTGCCCCAAGATGAACTGGAAGCCTCACCCCCGTCTGAACAAAACCCGTCTCAACAAGCCATACCCTTAACAACTGTCGATATGCCTCCAAAGCAGGTTGAGTCATTGATAGATGCAGAAGCATCACGAGATAGCAAACAACCCAGGCGAGAAGAGCGCGATCGCCGCATTGCTACTGATTAAATCTAGACTCCTTAATACCAATTAATACTCATATTTTGGGTTCAATAAAAATGGTCACAGATTAGTGATGTAGCAGTCCTAAATCATTTGTGAAATTAGGAGGTTG
>JANRJA010000083.1:0-11815 GCA_033764315.1 Oculatellaceae cyanobacterium bins.114 | reverse complement strand
TGAGCTTGGTTTGGCGGTCTTCCCAATCCCAAAAGCCAGGTTGTTTCATCTCAACTCACCCCGTCACTGCTCCATCACTAGGATCTCATACTTGTCTCGATTTAAGACACTGCTTGATCTATTTTTCGAGGTTCCCTCTAGTCGATATCAAATAAATACGGAGTTCAAAGTTTTCTATAGGTTTGTTTCGGTTAAGACCATTTCTGGAGTTTGAGGCAGCGGATGCACTAGAAAAGCATATTCGTTGAGAATTTGATGATTGATGAGATGGCTTTGAATAATTTGTTCAATTACCTCTGGAGTCGCGCTGCGATACCACACACCATCGGGGTAGATTAGGAGAATTGGCCCTTGTTGACAGACTCGTAAGCAATTGGCTTTTGTCCGAAAAATGCAGGTAGGGCGATCGCTAGTTGGTATATCCAGTTTGAGTTCCTTCAGCCGTTTTTTAAGATAGTCCCAGGCCACTAAACTATCTGCTTTATCACAACACTTGGGAACCGTTTGGTCAGCACAAATAAAGACATGCCGCTGAATTTGGGGAATTCCTAAAGCTGTGGCACAGGTCACAAGAGCGTCGTTAGCAGCAGAGGTTTCAGAGTCAGTCATCTTAGCCAAGGGAACTGAATAAAAGGGAACCAGGTCAATTGTCAATAGTTAATCGTCAGCCGTCAATCACTAACAGGGGTGAGGAGGGCTGTGTCAAAAGGCGATGAGATTATTTTTGAGATTGTTTAATGATATTGCGACACTGCGAAGTCATGGGTTAATCGCTACTCAGCACTCCCTAAAAGCGTTAACCCCACCAGCACGATCGCCTCTGTCCACTCTACGGTAGCTCCATACGTGTCTCCGGTATGTCCTCCCAATTGCTGATGAAACCAAGCAGGGACTATCAGAGCGATCGCCCCTCCTATCAAAACACTACCTAATGCCCACCACCAGGACACGCCCAAAGCGTATAACACCACGCTGAGAGACAGTAAGAGTAACGCACTGGGAATGACGTAACCAATGGAGGGAATTGCCTTTTTGTGAAATGCCCCTTTGCCTGTGGGTTTGAGATAGGGATAGCGGGCGATCGCCACCTGCTGCGCCCATCGTCCCCAACCTGTGGCAAGC
This sequence comes from Oculatellaceae cyanobacterium bins.114, assembly GCA_033764315.1. Lineage (GTDB taxonomy): Bacteria > Cyanobacteriota > Cyanobacteriia > Elainellales > Elainellaceae > FACHB-1407. The sequence continues at coordinate 10,693 of JANRJA010000083.1, read as the reverse complement.
ATCAAAGCCGGGGCAGCAACAGAGCCAAGTTCAGCGAGAGCCGCGATTTTGAGAAATACCAGGGCGATCGCCACCATTGCCCCAAAGGCCCCTGTAGCACTGTCGGTCATCACCTCTAATCGTCGTTGTGGATCTTGCACCGCCAGTCCATCTGCCGTATCCATTGCCCCATCTAGATGCAACCCCCCGGTGATGCTGATCCAAATGAGCACAACCACAGTACTGCGTACTAAAACAGGCATGCCGACTGCCCACAAGCCCCCGTTCAACACTGCCAGCATGCCACCAATCAGCAACCCAACCACCACCACCCAACGAGACACCCACTGAAATTCCAGCGTCCAGTGAAGAGGAATCGGCACAGTCGTATAAAAGGCGATCGCTGCCGCAAACTGTGCCATCCATGCCATTACAGTCGCCATCATGGTTAATCGTCTATCTCCACTATCATGGGTCGCAGTCAAAGTTATCAGCCAAGTCAACCTCAGGTATTGCTTGAGGCGTTGCTAAATCCAGGCATGAAGAGAGTACTGGCAGCGTTAGTAGTCCCTAAATTCACCCCTTCCGAAGGACTTTGAGGAAACGCTTTGAATGCCTTTTTTCTAAGATCCCCGATCTCTAGCGACGGGAAGCGGACTTAAGCCAATCCAGGCTTTTTGTAACCTGCGGAGGCCAGTTTTGCTCGTGTAGCGTTCGGTGGCTCACGTCGAAGTCTGCAACTTTAGTCACCGATGCTGCCTTTTAAGACACAGTGAGAGGGGTGCATCGTGTGATCCGTTCTTATACCATAAAGCTATCTAAAAAGATTCAGCACCTTAGCTGAATTTCTAAACTCCTCTTAGCGTCATAATTATGTTTTCCACTCAAATCTGAAAATCAAAAATCGCTGTAGGTCTTGCAGGTGCTTACTTTTCATGGGTTTCGTAGGAGATACATTTAATTATCTAGGATAAGATTGTTTCATGCACTACTAAATAGAGTTGCAACACAACTCAGTTTGGCAGAGCTGACAGTTCTCTAAGATAACTAGCTGATATGTCTTTTAACCCAGCTTTGTCCTGAAGTAGTGCAATCACCTCAGCATGATTAACTAACTACTCGTTCCGCTAGCCACTAGTTTTTTCCTCTAAAGACCAGGGCTGCAAACTTGAAGTTCCGTTTTTTTTATTTTTCATCAACATTACCAGACCTATATATCTCAGGTCATGGCTTTGTCATTACTATGAGTCACGATCAACTTTCTGGAAACGCCAAGCTGCCCGCTCCTTGCATTGTTGACACGGGTATTGTGATCAACAAACAAGACATGCAGCGACTACTTTCCGACCTCAATCGGGTTCGCTACTGCTACATTCAAGATGGCAATTTGCTCAGCGAAAATGAAGGCTGTGTGCTGGACGTATTTTCCGATCCGCAACGATCAACATTAGTCGCCAACCACACACTTTACATCAATGTCCACAGTTTTGATTATTTAGAATTGAAACAATCTCCTGAACAACAGGCGTGGTTTGATCTCGTTCAAGATAATCGTCAACTGCGCTTGATCCCACTATCTAATCCACTTCAAGATCAAAGTAGCCGCACCCTTAATGCAGCCGCTCTAGAAGCCGTCGTTGCCGAAGTTCTCTCCGCCAGTTGGGATGTTCGGATTGATGACGAAGAAAATTTTTCGCTGTAGTACCTAACGCTTGAGTTCACATTTTTCGTTTCAACACCAAGCTCGTTGTAGCCATACTCAGGCGCGAGCTGGCATTTTTTTTACACCCCACGGTTTGGTTGAGACCCCTCGGTTTATGCCAGTGGGCACGTTAGCAAACGTTAAAACTGTTACCCCACAACAGTTGCAAGCAACAGGCGCGCAAATGGTTTTAGCCAATACTTACCATTTGCATTTGCAACCTGGAGAAGATATTGTCGCGCAGGCCGGGGGTTTGCATCGATTTATGGGATGGCAGGGCCCGATGCTAACCGATTCGGGTGGGTTTCAGGTCTTTAGCTTAAGTGAAATTCGGACGATCGCCGAAGAGGGAGTGACGTTTCGCTCTCCTCGTGATGGACAAACTATTCACTTTACCCCAGAGCGATCGATTCAGATTCAAAATGCGCTGGGTGCAGATGTGATCATGGCATTTGATGAGTGCCCGCCTTATCCTGCTAGTTGGGAAGCCGTTAAAGCAGCAACCGATCGCACTTATCGTTGGCTAGAAAGATGTTTTGCTGCTCACCAACGAACTGATCAGGCTCTCTTTCCCATCATCCAAGGAGGAGTCTATCCTGATCTTCGGCATAATGCGGCTAAAGCATTAGCTGAGATCGACGCTCATGGTTATGCCATTGGTGGCGTCAGTGTAGGGGAACCCTCAGAAATGATCGAGGCGATCGTTAAGACTACGGCTCCTCTCTTGCCTGTCAATAAACCGCGTTATTTGATGGGAGTCGGTACTCACAAAGAAATGGTGCAGGCGATCGCCGCTGGGGTCGATCTCTTTGACTGTGTGATCCCAACTCGCTTAGCCCGACATGGCAATGCGTTAGTGCAAGGCACCCGCTGGAACCTCAAAAACAATCGTTTTCGCAAAGACTTTACACCACTGGATGAAACCTGCCCTTGTTATACCTGTCAAACATTTACTCGAGCTTATTTGAGTCACTTGTTGCATGCTCATGAGTTGCTAGCCGCCACGTTGATCTCGATTCATAACATCACCGAGCTAATTCACTTTACTCAACGGATTCGTGAAGCGATTATGGGCGATCGCTTTTTAGATGAATTTGGACATTGGTTGTAATATAGCCAGTGTCAAGACAGTTGTGACAGTTGTGACGTTAAATAGAATGAGGCAACGGGATAGCACTTGCTGAGTTTACCCTTAACCCTCTTCTCTCTGCTTTTTTTCCCTTTTCCTTGCTCCCTATCTCATCCATTCGGATGAGCGGGAATCACCTGTCTGGTGGACGGTGTACCTGTCTTATTTTTCTACTATAAAGACTGAGGGGAATGACGTTGCGGGGGCGATCGTCATCCCCTCTACCCTTTTGAGGGAGTTGCAAGCCATCACGATTGAACTGAATCTACTAAATTTTGTCTTGGGCCGGGGGTACCACCCTCACCTTGGTCAAGGTTTGGCTCAACTCATTGAGAAACGCCACATCTTCTTTGGGCAAAGACGCAGATTCACTCTCTAGTAGCCTACCCTTCAAAGGCTGCTTTTCTAAGAATGCGAACGCTTGCCGAAATTGAGATGGGGTCGCGGTGACTGGCGCATCAAAATGACAGGGGATAATCTGTTGAAAATCCCAACTGGCAACCCGATTTGCCCAGGCGATCGCCTCTTTAGGTGCACGATTGAGAATCAACGCTTGCAAAATGGGAGCCACTAACAACTGACCCTGCCGACTCATTTGCCGAAATGCAGCCTCCCAACTGGGTTTCCAACGAAAGGGAAATAGCCCTAAATAGGCTTTTTTGGAGCGATCGGGTGCCTTAAAAGATTCTTGAAATGCCTCACCCAACGTGACTGTTTCTAATGCCTCAGGCTGAAAGTACAAGGCAAACAGACAGATTCGATGCCATCCTTTACAGCGGTTTGCAGGCGTATCTTGAATCAAGTCAGCTGCATTTTCTTTGGCATGAAACAACAACGGATAGGGATCAAGTTGAACGATCGCGGGGGGGTGATCAGGGACAGAGATCACTGAGTCTGTGACCAGTAGGGTGCGCGATCGCTTATGTAACAAGGCCACCTCACCAAACCAACGCCGTCCTAAATCGACCGTCAAGATAGCATAATCAAACTCATCGCCAAAAGGCACATTACGGCTATCATCCGGCAGCACAAATGTCCGACGACGCGGAAAACCTAACCAACTCAATGGCAAATTGATCGGAAAACTCCATTGCTTAGGAGCCACAAACACTTGAGCATTGGGGAAAAACCGAGCAAAGGGACCGACAAATACTTTGTGTTCTAAACCGGACACAGTTGGCAAAATGATGTATTTCACCTCTCCGTGCTGAGCCACCAATTCGTTTAGCAACTGAATGCACTCAGGGGTAGGGGCGATCGGTGCATAGACCAATAGCCCTCCTGTTTCTAGCCGCACCACCGTCATCCGAATTGGAACGACAACATAAAAAATGCCTTGAATCTGCTCAAACGTCCAAATGGTGTCTTTTACCACTTCATGACGCAACGTTCGGCGTTTGCCATAGGGATAGAGCGGCACTAAAAACCAAAATGACCATGACCACTCATTTGAGTTGGGTTCCATGCTAGATGGTTCTGGTCGTGTCCCCTGGGCTGTCATCGTAACCTGTCGCCTGCTCACCGTATCAGTGAGTTTACACTACAGCGGCTCCTCTCTGAATCAGCATGATTATGGAGGAGTTATGTAACCCGATGGGCGACTATTGCCAGATCTCCGGTTTCTGGTAAAGTGCTCAGGCAACGTCAGTCAACGCAACGAGAAACCGGGATCTCAATGTTTATGCCCTCTACTGACCCAATTGATGCTATTTGGTTGAGCCGCCCCTCAACCCAAGTGGCTTCTGATTTGATTGGTTGCACCCTAGTTCGTCAAATGCCAGATGGAGTCACACTCCGAGGATTGATCGTCGAAACTGAAGCTTATACACCAGACGATCCGGCGATGCATGCCTATCGTCGGCGCACCAACCGTAACCAGATTATGTTTGGCGTTGCTGGTCGAGTCTATGTGTATCAGATCTATGGGTTTTATCATTGCCTCAATGTTGTGACCGATCAAGATGGCGTTCCCAGTGCGGTTTTAATTCGTGCCCTTGAGCTAGCAACCCTGCCCGATTGGATTGACCCACACCAGATTAAACCTCATCGAGTTGCAGCAGGACCTGGCAAACTCTGTTTAGCCCTAAAGATTGATGTGTCTCTTAATGCCATTCCATTACAACCTGGACAACCTCTCTGGTTAGAGCACCGCACGCCCTCGTTTCAAGAGCAACTTGACCAAGGACAACTAACTCTTAGTCAAACCACTCGCATCGGATTGACTAAGGGGGTTGATTTGCCCTGGCGTTGGTATTTGTCAGGTTGTCCTGCCGTCTCCAAAAAAGAAAAAAAAGTTCGCTAGACTTAACCCACCCCAGTATTTAAAGGACACAGTATTCTTTGAAAATCTTATCTGTGCTGTGTCTCTGTGATTCATCTTTTAGCCTCCAATCGTTAATGAGTCTAGCTACGGATCTGGGTCATAGCGCAATTGCCAAAATTACTACCAAAAAAGGGCTTTATTTCATTGACATATCTTCAAAGTAAAATAACCACTCACTATTTTGCTTGAAATAATCATGGCAAGCTAACTAAAGACTAGTTTTTAAGTAATATCAATTCTTTATGAAGATGCATAAAATAAAGCTTCAGGAATAAAGTCGTAACTGGTCAGTGATGCCAACTGCTCAGAGTAAACTGCTGAAACTCCGCTACATAATGTTTTTAGCTTTTAGCGATTTTTCAAAAACTATCAGGTCTCCGTTGGTCACGGGTTAGTTCTGATTTTGGGTGTCGAAGTCGGAGATAAAGATGGAGTCGGAGATAAAGATGGAGAGGTGGATGGGGATGGAGTAGTTGTTACACCGTTGTTTGGATTTGTAAATGAAGAGAAAAAATTATCTAACCACGGTTTGACAACGGTAACAGTAAGAGAAAAAGCAACCGCCCAGAGAATAGCTTGTATGGTGTTAAATTTCTCTATCTTCTTTTCCAATTCATCCAAGCGTTTTACAAGGGAAGGAAGTGAAGATACTGCTTCTGGTCCATTTGTTAAAGCCGTAGGTATAGAGTCATATCCTGGTTTTCTACGAGCGCGAGCATCAGTAGCGTCTAGATCGGCTATCCATAGAGAAAATAGCCTCTCCCCATATTTCATTTGAAAACTTAGTGGACCTGCATTGTATACGGCAAAAATCAAACGCCCTTTGTAGCCTGGATCAATGTGAAATCCAGAGACATTTATCAATCCTTTTGCTTTGGCCCCAAACTTCATTGAAATGAATGCAATAGCACTGTCAGGAATAGAAACTTTCTCTAGTGTTATTAAGAATGCAAATTGACCAGGAGGTATAACAACAGTCTCCTTTTCCTTAATAAGGATTGTTTTTCGGTCTTTATGAGGTGTATCAAATAGAGCTGAAATATGAATTTCATCTCCCAGAGATAATTCATAAGAGGCTGAATCTATCCGCTCTGGGCTAAATGGTTCAATTAGATCAGGTAAGCGAGATTCCAGAGTTTGTGATGACCAAAAGCTCATTTTTCGCTCAAAATATAATTAAGTGAATTACTTTTTTCAACTGAAGTTAAACGACAAGCAGCTTCTTCTAAAATATTGATATTACGTGCCGCAGCTTCCTTAGACAGTAGAAAAAATAATTGTTGAATGGCTTTGTTCCAAGTTGCTCTGATAGGATAATCCTCTTGATGATCAGCCGCTTCGCAAGATTTAGCTAAATCAGCAAGAAATTGAACATAAGTGTTGATAAAAGATTTATCAGGATTAATGTCTTCGTTTGATATTGGATCTACCGATAAAGAAACTCCTAAAAGGTTGCTAGCAGAAATAACCATAATAAACGCATCAACAAGTGCCCTTTTATTTTCTGGTGCCGAAACGGGTAGGGATGAAAGAGGTCTGAGATATTTGATAAGATGTAGTGCGATATGGCTCATCCGTCGAGAGACACCGAGTGCAAGAATTTCAAAATGGAAAATTTCATCATGCTTCATTTGTAGCCGTCGATAGGCATCCAATTTTTTAGTTAAACTTAAATTGTCTGACATAATCCTTAAGTCTGCTGTAACATCTAAACATTGCCTATCCTACTAAGTAGACACATTTAATTTGGTTTATTGGCTAAACAGAATTAGAGATCTTGAAGGCACTGAATTTCCGTCAGAAGAGGAGTTGACCTATCCTGAAGTATTAATCAGAGTGCTTACATATAAGCAGATCAGGTGATTTTACTACAATTAGATCAATGATCCAACTATAAGAAGATTAAAAATGTTTAAGCTTTAGTTAATTAAGGTATGGTCTACAAGAGCGACCAGTCGCAATCCCTTTGGGAAATCTTCTTTAGCGCTTTTTGGGTGCATATATAGCAATCCCAAATGGGTTGTAAGAAGCTATTCGGACACACCCAGAATAAACGAGCACACCCTTAAATAGCTTCAAATTTGCTTGCACAGCCTAGCTTAATTAACAGGAAAATTTCTACCCTTTGAATTATGAAATCTAGTTAGAACTACAATTTGAATACAGTTAAATTTCAGCTACGAATCTGGACGGGCATCACCAGATAGGTCATCTTTAGCCCACCTAACGGAGTCAAAATTGACGGACTAGTGGAGGTATTGAACTGCATCTGCACCTCAGAGGTAGTGACTGCTTTTAGCCCTTCTAATAGATATTTCACGTTAAAGGCAATCTCTAGGTCGTCCCCTGAAATTTGGGCAGCGATCGCCTCTCGTGCACTTCCCACATCGGGAGCATCAACGGATAGCACCGCTTCTTGCTTAACGCTATCTAGATTCATTTTGACAATGCTATTTTTTTGGTCTGCCATCACAGCGATTCGCTCGAGTGCTCCGGTGAATAGTCGGCGTTCTGCGGTCATCTGGCGAGAAAACTGTCGGGGAATCAGCTGGCGATAGTTAGGATATTGCCCCTCTAGCAGACGACTAATCAGCCGTTGATTTGCCCATTCAAAAATCAACTGTCCCTGGTCAAACTGAACGGCGATCGGCTCTGACGAGGGTTGCAGTTGCAGCATCCGCTCTAGTTCTCGCAGGGCTTTTCCCGGCACGGTTACATCAAACTGTTGATCGTCTGATGCCGCCTCAGGCTTGGTCTTAGCCGCCTTGCTTTTGACAGGAGGGGTGTCTGACTCTGGGTTGAGGGTTTGCACTACTGACAAGCGATGTCCATCGGTCGCCGCAAACTCTAACCCATCGGCTGTCACGGTCAAGTGTACCCCTGTCAAAACCTGCTTAGTGTCGTCGGTACTGGTTGCAAAGAGTGACCCTTTTAACCCCTCAATCAACGCTTCTGCTGGTAAGTGCGCCATGCCGCCATTGTGGACAACAGGGAGTTCTGGAAACTCATCTGACCCAAACCGCACTTGATATCGCCCAGAGGCAGAAATTAATGTTGCCAGCGATTCACCTTCTACAATCTCAAGTGTGATGTCGCCATCAGGCAAACGTGAGACAATATCACTCAACAATTTAGCAGGCAGTGTCAGGGTTCCTCCTTCCTCAACTTGTGCCGAAAAACCTGTTTGCACTCCCAAGCTCAAATCAAATCCGGTGAGACTCACATGTTGAGTCTCTGGATTGGCTGTTAATAGCACATTAGCTAAGACCGGATGGCTGGGTCGAGAGGGAACTGCCCGGTTCACCAGCGAGAGATGGGTGTTGAGTTCGTTTTGAGAGCAGATGAGTTTCATGAGGAGAGGAACTAGGTTTAGGTGTTTTGGGCAAACTTAAGAGGAGTCAGACACTAAGGGTAGGGCGATCGCTTTGAGTCAATTCTACTTGGAAGGTCATCGTAACACCCTTCCCGAAAAGGTTCAATTTCAATTTTCGAGCTTCCTGTTCAAGTGATTAAGAACGGCTTCTTAAAAACAAATTGATCCAGATCAGTAGTAGTAGAGCGTGTGGAAACTGTGGAAAACAGTGGGGATCACGAGCCACTCGATTGTTGCCTGATCCATAGCCTGTGGAAAACATGTGGAAAATTTAGAGAATTACCCACAGATCATATGTACTGAGGACTTTTTCCACTGATCACACCTTAGTTTTCACCTGGTTTTACCTAGTTTTCCACAGAGAAATCGAGGTTTTCCACAGGCTTGTAAGGAGATAAAGTTGGAAATTCGATAACCTTTATTCACAAAACTTTATGATTTGCTCTTGGGCTATGAGTCCATCTGAGAATGACGGCTTGACCTTGGAGTTAAGTGCAAGACGGAGCAAAAAAGATGGGGTTGAGAGGGTTGCTTAAATGGGTATGAATCAGTACAATTGTACCACTTTGCTAAATAGGGTTGCTGAATAGGGTTGGGGTCGCAATTCGACTAAGCCTCAGCTTTGTAGCTCCTTATTTTGGGACTATTGCTTGTTTTGGGATTATTTATAGCGTGAGGTGATATGAGCATTGATCAAACTAGCCAACTCCTCCAGTTAATTTTGAATTCGGTTTTGATGCTGACAACGTGTGTGGTGATTTGGGGAGTCCTGACTGTGCGCCATATCGCCATCCATAATCGGTTGCGAAGCTTAAACCAAGAATATTTTGAGTTATTAAATCATGCGGTGATGTTGCGGGGCGATCGCCTGCAACAGATTCGGGGTCAACTACAACAGTTTCGCCAGCGATATCAGATCACCCACCTGAGCTTGTTAGTTCTCTATGTGGCGTTGTTACTTTTGGGGTTAAGTGCCTTTATTGTGGTTCTGCGATCGCTGCTCAATTGGCAGTGGTTGATTACCGGGTCATTGTTGCTATTTGCCTTGGGCACAGGGGCAATGTTGGTAGGAAGCGGATTTGCGCTGTTAGATTTCTATCAAGCTCGCCAATCAGTGTTAGAAGAGATGAGTTGGGTGTTGGGTTTGGGTGACAATGCGCCCGATGCTAAAGCTGCCAAAGCTCCTCAACGCCCCCCACGTAACCCTGCCCCAACAAAAGCAACCCCCCGCAAATCCCATACTAAGATAGTGGAACTGGCAGGAACGCAACGGTAAGCTCAAAGGTGTTGATAGATGTTGCTAGCGGCTCGATGTAGGAGTGAGTGTCGGTAGACTAGAGCATTCATGTCCTCGGCATACCCTCCCCCAATCACACAAGCGACTGGATAACCCGCTGCCACACAAGTACTCAAAACCTGCATTTCACGGCGATAGAGTCCTGTGTCGGTGAGTGCCAACTTACCCAGGCGATCGCCCAAATGAGGATCTACCCCCGCATCATATAACACCAGGTCAGGTCGAATCTGAGATAGCAAATCAGGGAGATAGGCGGCCAGGGTCTGTAGATAAGCATCGTCTTCCATGCCTGCGGGCAACGGCACATCTAAATCGCTCGTTTGCTTGGTGCCTGGAAAATTGATCTCACAGTGCATTGAGAAGGTAAAGACGCTGGGGTCGTTTTGAAAGATCAAGGCAGTGCCGTCTCCCTGATGCACATCCAGATCGACAATCAAAATTTGCTGGGCTAACCCCAGCTTTTGAAGGGTGCGAGAGGCGATCGCTAAGTCATTAAAAATACAAAATCCAGAGCCATAACTAGGAAAGGCATGATGGGTTCCCCCAGCGGTGTTGCAGGCTAATCCGTGCTCTAGAGCGAGTCGAGCCGTGAGGATGGTTCCCCCAACGGCAACGCAGGTTCGTTGCACTAATGCCGGACTCCACGGCAAGCCAATGCGTCGTTGAGCTTTGGCGTCTAATGTTCCCTCGCAGTAGCCCTGAACATAGTCTGGCGTGTGTACCCACTCCAGCCATTCCCTGGGGGGCAACTCTGGTGTGTGAAATTGGCTAGTCTGCGCCACTCCATCGGTCAATAATTGCTCATACAGTTGGCGAAACTTCGCCATCGGAAAACGATGCCCCGACGGCAAGGGGGCAACATAGTTGGGGTGATAGACCAACGGTAAATC
>JANRJA010000056.1:0-81514 GCA_033764315.1 Oculatellaceae cyanobacterium bins.114 | reverse complement strand
GAACACACTCATGGATGAACCGCTTTCGACGGTTATTAATTCGTTGGGAGAAGAAACCACAAAACTATCTAGCGATGATCCACCTTGCTTTTGCATGTATTGCTATAAGGGCAATTCAGGTTTTCGGATAGGCTCTAAGCTGCTTGAGCAGGACGGCTGGACAAGGGCAGATGCTCTTCGAGCGTTGGAAGGAGTGGATTTTAATCAAAGCCCTGATGAATTGACTATTCGTAGAGTAATTTCAGTATTTGCTGGACCTGAATTAATTAAACGCCAACGTCTTCAAGCTGCTCAAAAAGGGATGGTCACTAAAAAGACCAGGGAAATTGAAGGAAAAGATCAGCAAGTACAGATATTGGCTTCTGAAAAAGAAGAACTAGTCGAAGTAAATGATCAGCTTAAGAAGGATAACAAAGCCCTGAAGAATTTGATTGATCAAATCAAACTCAAGATTGCAATTGATGTGAAGACATTGCTGCGCTATGAAGATAGTGAAATTCGGCGGGCTTTGGTGAAATGGTTTAAGAGCACGCAGGGCTAGAGAGTTAGATTGATGGTCAATCAGAAAAGTAAAACTAGAAAATTCAATGGAATGAGTTATCACGAGGTTCAACGTGCTAACTCAACTCTGCGAGTAAAGCTCTGTAAAGACGATCAGAAGTGGCTCAAAGACAATCATTTCAAGAATGTGGGTTGGGATTCTGTTATTAATCTCTACAACAAGATTGAGGAATTTTTAGAGCGAGATGAGCTTGAAGAGACTAGTCTTGATGAGCTTTTTTTAGAAGCCGATCGCATTGGTCATAAATATCAAACCCATACAGAAATTGAAGCCTTTAATCAGCAATTGGCAAAAGAAGTCAGTGAAATTGAAGTGGAAATCGAGCGACAGTTTCCTGATACAGAGATGGAAATAATTGATTTTAGTCCAAAATCTACGAAGACTTCTCGTAAGCCAGTCAAACAATCTAAGCGTTAGTTAGAGTTAGTATGAATCTTGATGATAAAGATTTAAAAGAATTATTTGATCTTGCAAATGAGATTGGCAATAAGCGATATCACAAACTGACTCAACAGGATTTTGAAAATTATCGAAAATTTGATCACTGGCGATATGTCAATGGCGATTATGAATGTGGAACGACTCAAGAGAGCAAGGATTGGGCAAGTAAGAATTCAGATTGGCATTGCCCAATTTGTGGCGATCGCTTTTCTGAAAAAGGGGGTCGAACTATTGACCATAAACTACCGCGATCGCAATATCCTTGGCTATCAATGGACTTTAAAAATCTGTGGGTAATTTGTAAACCTTGTAATCAAGAAAAGGGTGAAATGCACTGGTTTGAATATGAGCACTATTTGTTAGTGCATCATCCAAATTTGTATGAGGGAGTAAGGGCGATGCGGCCAACTCAGTTACTACAATCTTTGAGAGATTAGTAAATTTAACTCATAGCAGCCACTACCCCCGTGATTGACTTGGCAACCAACGATCGGTTAATGGAGTATGGCTTTCGGCTGTGCTCAACCTGCTGTAACGAGAGTGTTGAGTGCAGTTGAAGCAGGAACTCTTGTCAACACAAACGTTGTTGGGTTAATAGGACAAACCACCATTCTGCTTGATTATTTTGACAACGCCTTCGTCAGCATTACCGGGTTTGTAAGGGTTTCTAAGGTTCTATTTATCGTTACTTTTTTTGACATTGCTGTTTCCATGATGAATAGGACTTGGCACCCTGGGAACCCTAGCAGTAGAACCAATATTGAACTATATCCAATCACGGGATGGAGATTATATGCAGAAATTTGAGTGGAGCGATGAGTTAAGTGTCGGTGTTCCGATGATTGATACACAACATAAAGAATTGATCACGGCTTTCAATGATCTGTCAGAGGCGATCGAGCAGGGAACTGGGACAAAAGCGATTAAAAAACTCCTGACTTTTTTGAAATACTTCACAGAGTGGCACTTTGAGCAAGAAGAAAACTGTGCGGCTAAGCATAAATGTGCTATTGCTGAAACTAATCATCAAGCGCATACCCGATTTCTAAGTATCTTCAGCACTTTGCAAGCCGAATATCGAGAGAGTGGTGCGAGTGAAGACATTGCCCGCAAAGCCCATGCACAATTGGCAGATTGGCTTGTCAACCACATCATGGCGATTGACACTCAAATTGGCAAGTGTGTGCGTCATGCAAAGGCGTCTGTCTCTGTTTGAGTTCAGGATTTCAGTTGATCTGGAACGACCCCCAATTCTCGTGATTTTGTTGCCAATCCTTTTGAACGTTGACAGTTCTGCTGTGCCTGGAGTGTCCTTCACAATACGAAACAGCTTTACGCTTGAGGGTTAATTGCCCAAAACAAGAAGTTGAGGGTTTTGAAAAGCCTCAACTTCTGTGATTTATGCTCTTACTCTTATCGATCTAGCGTCTGCGTCCAGGTCTGCGTCCCCCTTCATCATTGCTGCCTCCGTGAGGACGAGAGTTGCCTGGGTCGCAACCTTCTGCCCCATTACCGATGCCCTGATTGCAACCTCGACGGCGACGTCCATCATCATCATCGTCGTCATCGTCGTCGTCATCATCGTCGTCGTCATCATCGTCGTCGTCATCGTCGTCGTCGTCATCGTCGTCATCGTCGTCGTCATCATCGTCGTAATCTCCACTATCGACGCAACGGATATCACAGGTGCTGCTGATGCTGCCTTCTGTATATCCAACTTCGCGATAGGTGACGATCAGTTGGCTGACTTCATACGTTTCAATGCGAGTGCTGTTGAGGCTAATGATTTGTACGACGCGCCCCGGCAATGCGGTGATTGCCGACGCCAACCCACGGCGGAAAACGTACAATGTGCGGCTCACCAGCGAAAACGATCCGCGTCTAAAAGATTCCCTATAAACACAATCACGTGGCGGAGTCGGCAACCCTTGAATCTGGAACAAGCGGGTGTTAATGGTTTGGGTGCTGCTGAGGAAGGTGACTTGTGTTTGGCTGAGTTGGGTCGATCGGGTGATCTGGGTGAAATAGTCGTAGGTGCTGGTGTTAGAGTCGATCGCCCCATTTCTATCAGAATCAATGCCATAGACCGTGCGAATGGTGCCATATTGATTGGCTTGACTGGGCAACACCAGGGTGACCGCGGCGTTGTCTTCGAGCAACTCAAACTTGGTGTATCCAACTAACACGTTTTGGGGGGTAAACAGACGTACGACAACGCGATCGCCTGGATTGAGTCCTTGAACGAACTGTGCTCGTTGGTTCATGCGGTAACGAAAATCACCCACAAACCGTTCTTGCAAATATCTATCTGAACGTTGAGACAGCAAGGTGACTCGCGCGATCACTTCAGGCAGTGTTACTTGCGACTGGCGAATGGCAAGGCTAAAGTGACCTTGATTGGCATTCTGTTGAGTGCCGTTGCCGGGTTGGGTATTGGAAATTTGTTGCGCGGTGACAGTTGAGATGGCTGTGTAGAATTGCGTTTGCTCTAGTACAACAGTTTGATTACGCCGGCCGTTGCGGAGGTCGTAGCGCAACTGCACCTCTGCCTTGAGTTCTAAGCCCTCTAAATCAACATCATCAGGTAGTCGCAGGTCATCCAACAAAATTACTTCTGGCGACAGCGTGACACGCCCTGCTCCGTTAGGCAACAATCGAGCACCCGTATTGGTATAGATTTCCGTCCACCGTCCATTAATTCTGCCGAATACTTGATAAACTGCGTTGGCATAGGTGGTTTCGGGTTTGTCCAACACATTTAATTGCAACACTAGAGCTGTAACTTCCTGTCTAGAGTTGACTAGACGTGACATGTTAACGGATCCATTCCAACCTTGTTGTCGTTGGCTGATTTGAAACGAAGCAGGAGTTGCTGTAGCGAATGGTGTAAAGCTACTCAAAACACAAGTTGAGGTCATCAGAGCGATCGCCGCTTTCTTCCAAGTAAACCGCTGACGGTTACCCAACGGACGTTTCATATTGTTCATAGATGATACTAATTCAGGGTGAATAAATTAAGGCTGGTTACTTAGGCATGCGCGCCGCCTAAATCAACCGTATTCCTCCTGAAATGACAAAGCAGATTGAGTATAAGTTCCGGCAAAATTTAAAGCCAGCGTAAAGCCTGATCATATAGAGTAAGATGAACGGTCAATGGTCATATCAATTCCCTAAAAGTCCCCTTTGACTAGGCTCAGAGGACGCTGACTGAGCGCAGTCGAAGGCAGCCTGATCAGTCGCTCCAATTTGGAGAATGAGTATCACCTGCTTAGCCTCAGTACTCGGTACTCAGTCCTTTTCTGCTCATTGAATCCTCGACCCTTTTACTTTTTCCACAAATACTGTAAGAAGCTTAAGACTATACGGAAGCCTCACTGAATATGGGATAGTCATTAATCTGAATGTCTGTATTACCCATCAATTTCAGGAGCGAGGAATGGAGGTCAAAGCAGCTGTTGCTTACGAAGCCGGAAAACCCTTGAGTATCGAAACCATTCAACTGGAGGGGCCGCAAGACGGCGAAGTGCTGGTCGAAATCAAAGCCACTGGAGTTTGCCACACCGATGCTTACACGCTGTCTGGAGCTGACCCTGAAGGATTATTTCCCGCGATTTTGGGACACGAGGGAGCCGGGGTCGTGGTCGAGGTGGGATCTGGGGTCAAATCGGTTAAACCGGGCGATCGCGTCATTCCCCTGTATACGCCAGAGTGCCGCAACTGTGAATATTGCCTCAGTCAGAAAACCAATTTGTGTCAGGCAATTCGGAGTACCCAGGGACGTGGGTTAATGCCCAATGGCACGAGCCGTTTCTCTAAAAATGGCACCCTAATTCACCACTATATGGGCACCTCGACCTTTGCTAACTACACCGTACTACCGGAAATTGCCGTTGCCAAGATTCGGGAAGATGCCCCCTTTGAAAAAGTCTGTTACATCGGCTGTGGTGTGACGACTGGAGTAGGCGCAGTGATTAACACGGCCAAGGTTGAACCAGGAGCCAATGTTGTAGTGTTTGGTTTGGGTGGCATCGGCTTAAATGTGATTCAGGGATGTCGTATGGTCGGTGCCAACATGATTGTCGGCGTAGACCTCAATCCCAAAAAACGTGAACTGGCTGAGAAGTTGGGGATGACTCACTTTGTCAATCCTGAAGAGGTGGAAGGCGATCTAGTGCCCTATTTAGTCGATCTGACCAAAGGGGGTGCTGACTATAGCTTTGAGTGTATTGGTAATGTCAATGTGATGCGGCAGGCATTGGAATGCTGTCACAAAGGGTGGGGGGTCAGTGTCATTATTGGAGTAGCCGGAGCAGGCAAGGAAATTAGCACTCGTCCGTTTCAACTGGTGACGGGTCGCGTTTGGAAGGGCAGTGCTTTTGGGGGTGCAAGAGGACGCACCGATGTGCCCAAAATTGTTGATTGGTATATGGATGGCAAGATTAACATTGATGATCTGATCACCAATGTGATGCCGATTGAGCAGGTGAATGAGGCGTTTGACATGATGCATCGAGGGGATGCAATTCGGACGGTCTTAACTTTTTAGAGATTCAATTCAAAGACCTGAAACGTGGTAGTCCTGACTCAAAAATCAGGTAGTGCCCTTTTGCCCTCTGCCTTTTTTCTTTTTTCTTTTTTCTCTCTTCTCCTTTCCTACCCATGTCTACTGCTCTAAATCTGATTAATCGACATGCCTGTTTTGGGGGCACGGTTGAGTTTTATAGCCATGTCTCCAGTGCTTGCAACAGCGACATGAAGTTTTCGGTCTATCAACCCCCACAGGCGCGATCGCACCCAGTTCCGGTGCTCTATTTTTTGTCAGGGTTAACCTGCACTGAAGAAAACTTTATGGTCAAAGCGGGGGCACAACAGTTTGCCGCCAAATATGGTGTCATGCTGGTGGCACCTGATACGAGTCCTCGTGGTCGGGGCATTCCCGGTGAGGAGGATGACTGGGATTTTGGTACAGGTGCGGGGTTCTATGTGGATGCGACCGAAGCTCCCTGGAATCAGTATTACCGGATGTATAGCTATGTCACGCAGGAATTGCCTGCACTAATTGCTGCTAACTTTGCGGTGCAGAGCGATTGCCAGGGCATTTTGGGTCACTCAATGGGAGGTCATGGAGCCCTCATTTGTGCGCTCAAGAACCCAGATCAGTATCAATCGGTGTCAGCTTTTGCCCCGATTGCTGCGCCCATGCAGTGTCCCTGGGGACAAAAAGCCTTTCGCAATTATTTGGGCAGCGATATAGAGCAGTGGCGTGCTTATGATGCCAGTGAACTGGTGTTAACCACCCAACGCGATCGCCCTATTTTGATTGATCAAGGCATGGCTGATCCGTTTTTAGAGAAACAGCTCATGCCTGAACGCTTTGAGCAAGCCTGCGCCAAGGTGGGTCAGCCATTAACCTTGCGGCGGCAAGCCGACTATGATCACGGTTATTACTTCATCTCTACGTTTATTGAAGACCACATTCGCTTTCATGCCGAAGCGTTAGCAAGGGAGTAGGGAGTAGCAAAGGGGAGAAGACGTACAAGAGTAGAGGGGAGGTGGAGGAGCAGATTTTGCCATTGACTTATCATCAATTTCCGATTCTTCACTCCCGATTCCCACTCTCCCCTTGCTACTTGTCAATTACACTGTGAAATTACACTGTGATCACAAAATTAGACCCAGACAGTGTGGTGACATTGGCGATCGTTGCAAACGCACCCCGCACAACCCCCTCATCTCCAAACCCTGCGCTAGTGCCGTTTTGGTTAGAGAACAGAGTGTTGCTTTGACGGCTAAAGACAATGCGAGCAGCACTGGTCTCAGTAGCGGCATCGGTGTCAACTGTGTCAAATTCGGTTGCAACGCTAAAGCCGTTACCTGCGAGGCTAGTGAGACCAAAGATAGTGCGAGATAAAACAATCTTGTCGTTATCGCGGCTAAAGTCAGTAATGGTGTCACGTCCGGCTGACACATTGGTGGTGTAAAGAAATTGGTCATCTCCTGCACCACCTGTGAGGAAGTCGTTGCCGATGCCTCCTAACAGCGTGTCAGTTCCATCGCCCCCGTTGAGTGTGTCGCTACCTTCTCCTCCTTCTAAGTTGTTGGCTCCGGCATTGCCCACAATGGTGTTGTCAAGGCTATTGCCAACAACTCCAATACCTTTGCTACCAAGGATTTCTAGGTTTTCGACGTTATCCCGCAGAGTATAGCTGGTGCCGACAAACCCGGTAGAAAATACAAAAACTTTGTCCGTTCCAGCGTTGCTATCTTCAACCACGCTGTCATCAGCTTGATTGACGTAGTAGGTGTCATCACCCAATCCACCAATGAGTTGATCCACATCTTGGGTCAGGTCGGCAATGTCTGTGCCTGTGGTGCGAATGTCTAATCCGCCAATTAGGGTGTCGTTGCCTGCTTCGCCTGCTAAGGTATCACCGCCCTCACCCCCAATCAGGGTGTCGTTGCCGTTGCCACCTAGCAAGGAGTCATTGCCCTGTCTGCCATTGAGTGTGTCGTTGCCATCACGACCCTGAAGGTCGTTGTCGCCCAGGTTGCCGATGATGACGTTGTCCAGGTTGTTACCAATGCCATCGATCGCCGCTCTCCCTAATAGAGTGAGGTTTTCAATATTGGCACTCAAAGTCCAACTAATGCTGGATTGGACGGTATCCGTTCCCTGATTGGCTCCTTCGATGGTGCGATCGCCCACACTGTTGACCACGTAAATGTCATCACCAAAGCCACCGAGCATGCGATCGTTGCCCAGGCCACCATTCATGACGTCGTTGCCAACCCCACCTCTGAGGTTGTCGTTGCCTGCCAGACCAAAAAGGACATCATCTCCGCCTAAACCTAGAATTGTGTCGCTTTCGCGGGTGCCTCTAAGTCGATCTTTAATGGATTTTCCTCGAATAATTGCCATTGATGTCTCCTCATCAAAAAAGATTTCAATAGTTCGCCAGAACAAAATAGATGTAGACCTATCTCGCAGAGTTGCTTTGCGGATTGAGTGTCGATAACGGATGTGTCGTGAGTTGGGCACTGTTGGGGGGTCGCCAACTCATTCATTCAGAACGGTTATCTCTAGTGTTGTTCTATGCAACTAATGTGACGCTGATTACTAGATGTAAGTTTCGCAACATTTTTGGGAATCTTGTCTTCAGCTGTGGCGGTTTTCAAATTGGTGTAAATTACGCCACTAGCTCAAAATCGGTTGCAACGACGGTGTTGATGTTAAAGAGAATGGCGATCGCTCCACTGCTATCTGTTGCACCAAAGCCAGTTGCTGTGCCATTGGGGTTATAGAAGAGCTTTTCAGAATCGCGACTAAAGACAAATACCGCTTCGCTGGTTTCAGCTACGGCATCAGTTGCCACATCTGCAAACTCAGAAGCCACGCTAAAGCCTGTACCGATCACACTCGTTAACCCGGTAAACGTGGCTTTTGAGAGCACAATCTTGTCGGTGCCAGAGACAAAATCGGTGATCGTATCTATGCCTATAGCACTTGTGGTAAAAGGATTTGGGGCACTAAAGACAAAGCGATCGCTGCCATTGTTGCCGGTCAAAAAGTCGTTTCCGGCATAGCCATTCAGGGTGTTATTGCCTGCATTGCCTTTAAGGACGTTGCCCACAGCGTTGCCAAAGCCATCAAAGTTGCGCGTGCCCTGAATCTCTAAATCCTCCAATTCAGCACTTAGGGTAAATGAAGACTCTTCATAAACATCGGCAACCAGCAACACGGAGTCAATGCCCTCGCCTGCTAGTTCCACAATCACATCAGTTGTGGAGTTAATCACATAGGTGTCGTTGCCGATGCCTCCGGTCAAGCGATCGCTATCACGAACGGTTGTCCCCCCGTTTAGCGTATCGTCTCCCTCGCCCCCGTTAAGAGTGTCGTCTCCCAACCCTCCAAGCAATTCATCTCGTCCTGCATTGCCATTGAGCAAGTCATTACCAGTGCCCCCATCGATCGTGTCGTCTCCAGCATCACCCGAAGCCGTGTCATTGCCATCGCTTCCTAGCAGGCGATCGTCCCCAATACCGCCATTGAGGGTGTCGTTGCCGCCCCCTCCACCCAGAGTGTCATTCCCTCCTAACCCCGACAGCACGTTGTTAGCACGGTTACCCGACAACACGTTGTCATCTCGGTTGCCGGTGCCGTTGATGGCGCGAGTGCCGGATAAAATGAGCCGTTCAACGTGATTGGGCAGAGTGAAGGTAATGAAGGTGCGGACGATATCGCTACCCTGATTGGCTCCTTCTGAAATGCGATCGCGCCGATTATCAACAAAGTAGACATCGTTGCCGTTGCCCCCTATCATGCGATCGCCCCCAACGCCGCCATTAAGGGTGTCGTTGCCATCACCCCCTGCTAGCGTGTCATTTTGTTGAAATCCAAAGAGGCGATCGTTCCCCCCCAGATCAAATAGAGAATCTCGATCGAGGGTGCCTCGCAGCACGTTATTAAAGTTGTCTCCAATTAACTCTGCCATTCGTCCATCTCCTTACACGGCTGAACCCAAAGGGGTATCTCAATTAGGTTTAGCTCAAGGTAAAGCGGATAGGTGTGATCGGATACAACATGAGGTCGGAGAATCGAGAGGCCGGAGAATCGAATTTAGCCACTTTCTCAAAAAGATTGTACCCTTTGACATCGATCAGGGTATGAGCGGGTTGAGCGAAGTCGAAGCCAGCGGGTAATTTTTCTGCTAGAGACCCCTTGAGGCATCTCATCCTAACGCGATCGCTATTGAGTGACAGTGGTAGCATTACGCACCAAACGGCGTAGTTCCAAAATAAAGCAATCCACCGCAAATTTAGAAATGCCCTGCTCAATCATCGAGTCCATCAAGCGGCTCAGCTTAGCATCGGTGATTTCGTCTACCTTGACGCTCGATTGGGGATGCTTTAGTCGTTGCCAGTAGTGCCGTGCTTCACCAACTGGATTGATCTCAATACATTGGTTGTAGTAATTGTTTTTGGCGCGATCGTAAGCGGCTTTCCAGGTATTCCAACGATCCGCCAGGATTGCAAAGGGAGTATTGAAGGGATGAGAAACGTGAGCCATCGTTAAACCGCAGATTTCAATGAGGTTAAAGGATCTAAGCTGCGGTTTAGTTTAAAAGAAGATGGGGATCACGATCGCGCGATCGTTATATTTCTTGTTTATCTTCTGTCGCAAGGAAGAATTGTGAGTCAGCATCCCGGCTAACTGACAAAAGTTCTAAGACTCTTAATGTTCCCTGCTGTGACTGGTGAATAAAATTTGCGCTGACCCGATCGCAGCCTAATCTGCGCGAACTAGAGATTTGTCAGGCAGTCAGGTTAGCCTCATGCAGGTCAGCATAATTTGCCAAGAGCGCGATCGCACGGCTCCATGACTGGCAACTGGTAACTGGCGTAACTTGGTAAAAAATATGCGGATGGCGAGACTCGAACTCGCAAGGCAAAGCCACACGCCCCTCAAACGTGCGCGTATACCAATTCCGCCACATCCGCGAGAAAAAATAGAGTAGCGATCCTGTCGCCCACTCCAGTTTTTAAGCATACCTCCTAGTTTATTCATTTGACAATCATTAGCTCTCTTGTCAATCCAGTTTTTGGTTGAGGTGGGTAGGTGCATTGGCTCTGCAACCCTTTTAGGAAATCAGGTAAATAAACTGTAATGCTTGTGAGAAATGCTGGGTTTCTAATGACGACCTCCTCACGAATGGGCATCAGAATCCATTTAGCCCCTGTTTAGATAAGCTTAGACAGACGATGCAAGGAGGTGTGTGAGGTGTGTGGGCTTTGCCTCAGTCAGGGGTGAACCCGTCCTAACCAATTCTTCAGTTGTGATCAATAAAGAATGGGATTAACCCCGTGTGCGACTTTCCCCAGATCCTCGGTTGCTGTGACGCAAATCAGACTACGCAAATCAGACTACTGTGAGGATGCTGAACGGGCAACCGGGGATCTAAACCTTTAAGTTGCACATCGCGTGGGATTGTCAGAATAAACCTGAGGAATTTTCTTGCAATGGCGATGATTTCCTCTAATGTAATTAATTATTGTGCTTTTTCAGGGTGAGTTGTACGGCTGCTTGGTTTAAGCTACGGACAAATGTTTTAGTTGTTTTTTCCCCAGCAAGGCTAAATTGTGTCTGATCCAGCTTTGTCTTTAGCCACTTTAGAACTGAAGCTTCGTTCCCTATTGCCAGCCGATCTCTATGCAGCAGTCTGGGTCGAACCTGAACCCCACAACCTCATGAAAGTGTTTGAACACTTGCGAACCTTGCAACGCATCTTGCAAGATTACACTCCTCGCCAAGTGTCAGATGATCCCCCTTGTCCTGGAAAGATTAGCTATCGCTGGCAAGAAGGTACCCTGCTCTTTACTGATCTGGCAGGCTTTACACCGCTTTTAGAAGCCAATGCGGCAGTCGGTCAACACGGCGCAACCGTTTTGCTGAATGTGCTGAACGGGTACTTTTCAGAAATGATTGAAATTATCAGCAAATCAGGCGGAGATTTGTTGGAATTTACAGGTGATGCCATGCTAGTTCAGTTTTTGGCAGATGCTTCACGGGGTGATCTGGCACAAGCGGTGAGAGCCGGATTACGGATGCAACGAGCAATGAGCAATTTTGCCAACATTGAAACACCGCAAGGCAACTTCTCATTAGGGATGCGGGTTGGCATTCATGCAGGGCGATTTTTGACTGCCGATATTGGCACCCCAATTCGGATGGTTCACGTTTTACTAGGGCGATCGGTGCGACGGGCAAAGCGGGCAGAGGCAGCAGGACAAGTAGGTCGGGTTTGTTTGACTATGGAAACAGGCGAACACGCGATTGGGGGCACAACAACTCGTTTTTTGAATGAAGACTTTCGGTTAGAGTCGCTGGATCAAAGTTATGTACTGGTTAAAGATGATTTTACGGCTGAACAGCTTGGAGAATATGACATTACTCTGACTCGTCGTCGTCATGCCAGTGCTTTTTTGCTCGATCGCAGTGTGGCAGGGCTAGTGTCAGAAATTGGGGAAGTCTTAAAGCGAGTCGAACCACTGGCAAGCTATTTCCCTGGCTCAATTCTCAATTTACTGGTTGAAAACGCTGCTCAACGACGCATTCCACCTGATTTTCCAACGCCAGCTGTGGTGTTTATTAACTTAAAGGGATTGCCAGAGGCGGTAGATGGGGCTTCACACCAAGAGACAGAGGGGGTTGTTGCCAGTTTTTCGCGAGCCTTTGCTGCGATTGATGCAGCGGTGCAGAGCCGGGGAGGGATTTTGCAAAAAGTCACTTATCACTCTGTTGGGTCTGATTTCCTGATTTATTTTGGAGTTTTGGGTCGTCATGCGAATGATGTGATGCGGGCAGCGGATACGGCTCTGGCGATTCGCGACATTGTGTCGAAGTTAGAGCCACCCATTGTGAATAACCGCCCCTTAGAAGTGACCTGCCGAATGGGATTTACGTTGGGTTCGGTGTTTGCCGCTGAGATTGGTGAGGCAAGGGGTAGACGAGAATTTAATATTTTGGGAGATCCGGTTAATACAGCTGCACGTCTGATGACCTATGCAACACCCAATCAGATCTTGCTGACTAAAGACGTGTATGAATACATTGGCGATCGCTATGACTGTGAAACGTTAGGAGAGGTTGCTCTCAAAGGCAAATCTTCTTCTGTCCCTGTGTTTGCGTTAACCGCAGAGCGAGAAGCAGATTGAAACGGAGAGACAGGGATTCGAACCCTGGTTAGAGTTACCCCTAAACAGCATTTCCAGTGCTGCGCCTTCAACCACTCGGCCATCTCTCCAAGGGGGATCTCGCGTGAGGCGAGGTGACTGTTATTTAGCCACAGAATCGTTATATTAGCAGAATTTAGCAAACTCTGAACAGAAATGTGACGCATTTATTAATCTGAGGGTCTGCTTGGGGCCCAATTCCCAAAATATTTAGTGCATTGTTTCTAGAGTTTGAGTTGAAGGGATAGCATAGGGGAGTAATGCGTGGCGATCGCACCGAAGATAAAGCACGCTAGGTTCTGGTTCGCTCTAGCAGAGCCTCAATTGATGGTATCTTGATCAGGATGAACGATTTAGAACGTTGCTACAGATCGCTGGAATTGGAGCCTGGAGCCTCAATGGAAGAGGTTAACCAGGCTTATAAAGACTTGGTCTTTATTTGGCATCCCGATCGCATTCCTAGAGACAATCCCCGGTTGCAGCAAAAAGCCCAGGAAAAGCTCAAAGAGTTAAACGAAGCTCGCGATCGCCTGCGTTCTCATCAACGCAGCAACGGTTCTCAGGCGGCTCAAGCCAAAAGCCAACCCAAACCCTCTTCGCAAACCACCTCATCGCGTGGGGGCTATCATCCTCCATCTGGCTCTAGCTACAGATATTATTCTGCGAGCCAGGGAAACCCTCAAGCGCACACGAGTCGGCAATCTTCTCACCAAACCTCTGGATACACTTCGTCTGGGCATGCTTCGTCTGGGCATACTACATCCGGTCACACTTCGTCTGGGCATACTTCGTCTGGGCAGACTGCCTCTAACAACGCTGGATCAGGGCAATCCTCATCCAGTCAATCGCCCCCTAGCCAACAGAGCCAGTCCAAATATTACCGCTACTACAGCCAGTCAAATTTCAACCCCAATTATCACAAGCAATCAGCGTCTGACTCATCGACTCAGCAGGCTGCGCCTAAAAGCTCTACAAATGGGCAATCTACGACTCAGCAGGCTGCTTCTCAGCCAGCGTCTGATTATCGCCAGTCAGCTTCTCATCAGACCTATAAAGAGCCGCCTCAACCCACTCAGCCTACTTCAAAGGCTCACGAGACCAATCCTCAACAAACTAACAGCCAACAAACCAACACTCAACAAACTAACACTCAGCAAACCAGCACTCAGCAAACCAAGCCACAAAACCCAGATCTCAGTGGAGCTGATCTGAGTGGAGCAAATTTGCGAGAACGAGATTTGTCTGGCAGAAACTTGAGCAATGCAAATTTGAGTAATGCCAACTTGAGCGATGCATTTTTGCACAAGATTAATTTGGCTAGTGCCAACTTGCATAAAGCCAATCTGTTTCGGGCTAATTTGCTGCAAGCCAACTTAAAGAACGCAAACCTGCGAGAAGCCAATTTAATTGGGGCAGATTTAAGTGGGGCAGATTTAAGTGGGGCAGATCTGCGAGATGCTCGTGTGGGTGTGACAGACCGGGTCATGGTCAAATTAACGGGGGCCATTCTCAAAGGCACCATTATGCCGGATGGCAAGATTCATGCGTAACCCATCTGCCTGGTGAGATATCCAAGCAGATTTTAGGTAGATATAAAACTCAACCCTCATAAAACTCAACACTCCCCTCGTGTTACCGCCGCAGTATTAAGATGGCTTCAATGCCGTTGTTTTGACGTGGTTATGCGTTCTTTTTGGTCGGATCCCTATTTGTGGATTCATCTGGCAGGCAGTGCCGCACTGCCCATCTTTCTAGAAATCTGTTTTTTAGGATTAGCGGTTGGCGATCCAATTTTGCCGATCGGGTTAGAACTGCTGTTAATTGCTGTAGTGGGCATCACGCCCATTGTTTGGATGCAATGGCAGCGTCCCTTTTATATCTTTAGTTTGGTGGCGATCGCACTTAAACCAGAACAACTCACCCCCGATCAACGCAAATTACTGCGGTTATTTAAGGCACAAAGCAACCGAGTGTGGGTGATTGGGGGAAGTGTGGCGTTGTTATGGGTGTTATCGCAACTCTATCGCTATGCGCCGATCGCCTCAGAGGTGACACCTTGGCAAAACGGGCCACGCGGGTTGGGGCTATTGATTGCGGCGATCGCCTTTCTGGCTTGTAATCTGTTTTTGCAAGTGCCGCTTAGTGTTGCCTCCGTTTTGTTGACTCGTGAAACTACCTTTGCCGCAACCGAGCCTTACCCGTTAGAACAAATTCCCCAAAACTTTACCCTGTTGGGGTTAAAGGTCAAACGGATTCTTCCTGAATTTCGGGTTGATGCACCTAAACCAGTGACTACCCCAGCCCCGACCAGTCAATCTCCGCTTATTGCCCAGGTAGAATCCTTGCCTGTTGTCACACCCTCGTTGGATCAAGAGCAAACCTCTGCTGTCTCAGTCGAAATCCCGGATGACGACGATTTTGCAGATGATGATATCGCCAGCGACGACATTACCAGCAACGACATTGCCAGCGACGACACCGATGCTGAGGAAATTGTCACTCCAGAACCAGTCTCTTTGGCTCCGTTAGACACCAGGGCTGGGGATAGTGCTGTTGAAGGTGGAGTGGATGAGGTACGTGACCGTCTTGACAGTAATGTCACTGCCTCGGCTGACGCTACTGGTTCTGACCCTGTGCTTGACGAAGGGGTCGCAGATGAACAGTCGGATAAGTTGGTGACAGATGAAGGGGTGACAGATGAGTTTGACGATGAAATCGCTGTGAGTGCAACTACTGTAGAGGTTATTGCTAATGTCGAACTAGAACCCCTGGTGAATGAGATCTCCCTCGACAGCCCCCCAATTGATGTCATTGCGGCAGAGGTGACACCAGATGGTTCTCTCAATGATGAGGCAAATGATGAGGCGATCGCTGACTCAACCACCCCAGAGGCGACAAAGGATGATTAACCCTTGACTCTGGGTTCTAGAACAACTGAAGCGTTGGTTACGACGGGGTGCAGAGGCTTTGCCCCCAACCCCCTTTGGATCACAGTCCCTAAAGCTGTGTGCAGCGTGAAGCATCCCTCACTTTGCCTTCTAGAGCGACTACGTTATGACTCCCTATGTCCCCTGGCCTTGACCCGTAATCGTGTTTAACAACACAACGAAATTTTTGAACTACGTTAATCTGAAGACAGTGAGATTGGGTTACACTGGCTCGTTACTAATGACATCCGTTGCTAGAACCTCAGTATTAGGAAGATTTATGACCTCTCTTTCAACGCCTATCGATCAATTTTCAGACGATCGCACCATTTGGGATAGTTTAAAGCAAGCGATCGCCAACAGTTCTGGGTTTCAGCGTTGGCAATTAGAGCACAATAACGACCCCCAACTGCAAGACTTTAGCCTTGATCAATTGGTGCGACGCTATTTGCGTGAAACCTTAGAAACGTTGGCTTACTAGAAGTCTTGAGTTAGCTGAGGGTTGACTGCAATCAATTTTGAAGCTTAAAAAAGCCCGCCTCCGTTCAACAGCTCTCCCAATCGATTTTGTAGCCCTTCGATTTGGCGATAAGCATCTGCAAGGCGATCGCCATCAACATAAATTTCTTCTGTGGGATAGTTTTGCATCACCTCAATCAGTGTAATGCGGCTGTCATCACTGGCTGACAACACCAGTGCAGAGCGCATGGCCTGTCGATCGGCTTGGCGTGAGGGAGTATGAATGGCCTCACTGACCTGATCGATCGCCCCATTGCCCAGGGGACTGTTGAGAACGCGATCTAACAAACGCGGATTGACCGTAACTTCTTGGTTTAAGACTCGGCGGATTTGTCGGGGGTTGCGTCTTGCCAATCTAAAATAGGCACGCAAAGCAGGTGAGACTTCTCCTGTTTCAGCCAGAGTGGTTAACTCATCAACCGACAGCGAACCTTGTAAGAGGCGATATCGCCACACGACCCGTTCAGCTGCGATCGCCTCTGTTGACATCAGCCACACGCTGATAAAACTAATAACCCATCCCCAACGTCTGATCCAAGCTCGTGAATGCATGAAGTCCTTAATGCTGTCTCATCTGTATTACTGAGACGACCATAGTGTAAAAGAAGTTGCCGTTTCAACCATCCGTTGACTGATTATAAGTTGTTATATCGCAATCCCAAATGAGTTGTGAGGGGTGTGCCTGCCCATCTCACAAATGATTTAGGACTGTTCTAGAAATTCAGGTGGGTTTAGGAACTGGGAGTTTTTCTGGAGAGTCAATTGTTCAATAAAATCACTCAGGCTAGCTGGATACTGATCCTCTTTAAGCTTTGACCGATTGGGCGATCGCTAACTCCAGCAATACCTGAGACAATAAACTAAGCACCCTAAATTAAGGACTTAGACTCGATCATTTGTAAGCTAGGTTAGCGCAGTGTAACCTCTGCGGGTAGTGGGTTTCACGTTTTAACTCAACGGCCTATATCTTGCATTTACATTGAGTTGACCTACTTCGGTGTCTAGATTGAGACTTTAAGACTCAGTATTCGACCAACTAAGATGAAAGTTTTGGCGGGTTGAATTCCCTTTTTAGAGAGTAAAGATCCAATACACTCTATGAAGCACAGGTATTCGATTAATCATTGATACTCGTAGCTTTCTCCGTGTAATATGGCGTATTTAAGAAGCCAGCATTTTGATGCCACCCTCATTATTGACGTAGGCTGATGGACGGAATTAATTGTGCGGTAGATGTTCCCATCCACCCCGACGGGTAAAACTTCAGCGTGAACTGAGTTACGTGAACTGAGTCAAACGATGCCATCTCACACAATTTCAATGTATTTAATCCCCATGCCTTAGCATTGGCTTCCTCATCGATAAGCTCTCACAACAATGACACACTTTTCTGTACGACTTGGTTTAGCGACTCTACTAATGTGTACTGGGGCAATTGCTCCTGCCGTTGCTGATTCTTATCAGCCTGCTAACCCCTTCACTGCTCAGGTAACTTCAAGTGCCACAGTGCTCTATGTCAACCCTGTCTTAGGGCAAGATAACCCTACTTATGGTGAGTCAACGGCTGCTCCTCTGCGAACGATTACCTATGCTTTGCAACGGGCTGGCTCTAACACGGTGATCCAACTGGCTCCAGGCAGTTACACCCGTGATACAGGCGAGATTTTTCCGCTGGTGGTGCCTGCGCGGGTGAGTGTTCGTGGCGATGTGGCCAACCAGGGACAAACGGTTTTGATTATTGGCAGTGGTGAATATGTCAGCCCTACCTTTGCCCGACAAAATGTGACGATTCGGGCACTCGAAGACAGTGAACTAATGGGGGTGACTGTCACCAATCCTAATACGCGGGGAACCGGAGTTTGGGTAGAATCGACCGACCCAGTCTTGCGCCATAACACCTTTTCTAACAGCCTGCGAGATGGCGTTTTTGTGTCGGGTACAGGTGCCCCGCAGATTGAGGATAATCTTTTCATTCAAAATGATGGCAACGGCATTGCCATTGTCCGCGAGAGTCGGGGCGAGATTCGGAGTAATGTTTTTCAAAATACAGGCTTTGGCATTGCTGTGGGTGATAATGCGGCTCCGGTGATTGCTAACAACCAAATTTCAAGCAATGTAGATGGGGTCGTTGTCTCTAACTCGGCTCGTCCAACTTTGCGTAACAACGTGATTGAGGGCAATGTTCGAGATGGGATAGTGGCGATCGCCAATGCCCTGCCTAACCTGGGAACGGCTGACGATTCCGGGAGCAATGTCATTCGTAATAATGGCCGCTATGACCTCTACAACGCGACTCGCAGCAATACCCTCTTCTCGATTGGCAACGACATTGATACCAGTCGCATTTCCGGTTTAGTGGAGTTTGTTGCCAGCAATACGCCTCCATCTGTCTTTACTGATGTGCGGGGTCACTGGGCGCAGGCTTATATTGATGCGTTAGCAACCCGTGGCATTATTGGTGGCTTCCCAGATGGCACGTTTCGTCCAGATGCCCCGGTGACGCGTGCTCAATTTGCTGCCATTATCAACAAAGCTTTTACGCCTAGCCCCAAGCGATCGGGAGTCAATTTTGTAGATGTTCGCAGTGATTTTTGGGGGCGTGATGCGATTCAATCGGCTTATCAGGGGCAGTTTATGAGCGGCTATCCGGGGCAGCTCTTTCAACCCGAGCAACGCATTCTCAGAGTGCAGGTGGTGGTGTCGTTAGCCAGTGGCTTAGAACTCAGCACTAATGAAATTGGGACGATTAACCGTTATCAAGATGCTAACCAGATTCCAGATTGGGCCGTGGGGGCGATCGCCGCAGCAACTCGACAAAACATCATTGTCAATTACCCTGTGGCAAATCGCTTAAATCCTAATCGAGAAGCCACTCGTGGAGAGGTTGCTGCATTTATCTATCAAGCACTTGTAAGAGCAGGACAGGCAGATCCGATTCCGTCGCCTTACATCGTTTCACCCTAAATGGGTTGCCCTAAATGGGGCGATCGCTATCTGCCAGGGACTGAACCCAAATTGACGTTACATTGGGGCGTCTTCACTGAGTCAGGATGGGCGATGTACCGTGTAGTACATCCTGACTCCACAACCATTGCTGATTAAAAGATTTCCACATCCGATTTGAGAACACTCTATCCTGATGGGTGGAGTGATGGACGGAGAATGAGACAATGAACGCTGATTGCAACTTTTGAGCGGTTATTGGTGTCGTTTGCTATTGTCGTTATAGCTGTTGCCCAAAGCGTTAAGATATTGGACTTGAAAGGGGGTGTAAAAAAACAGTCCCTCTCCAAGGGTTCTGATCGCTTACGTCAAAGCCTCCATCCCCGTCTTAGCTAACAGGGCTATTGCCATACAACGTTGATCGCAGTTCTTCATCCCCCTATTCAGGCGTTATGTCCTACCGTTTGTGGATTAAGTCCCTCCCCAAGACTCTAGGGCCTATGCTACGAGAGCCAACTTCTCTGGCGATCATTGCATCGGTCGGTGTGCATGGGTTGATGTGGGTGGTGTTGCCCCTGCTGCCAGTGCAATCGTCTCAGGCAGAAGAGCCTGAGATTCGCCGTTCGGTGGCGTTGTTGGAGTTGACCCCTGCCGAACAAGGTCGGTTGCCTGATTTCTCTACTCCTCAGGTCACAGTGCCTCCGGTGCCCGAAGAGTCTGATTTTTATTCATTGACGCCCCTGCCCAACCCCTATTCACCCGCTCCGACTCAGCCTTCTAGCCCTAACTATCAGACGTTTCCACCCATCGTCTTGCCACAACTGCCACCTCCACCTCAATACAGCTATCGTAGACCCAATCCCTTGTTCCAGCGGCGGACTGGAATTGTCATTCCTCCAGACCCCCCACCTGAAGCCACTGGGCCTTCTCCTACGCCCTCTGTGACGCCCTCTGTGACGCCCTCTGCAACTCCCTCTGCGCCTCCTGGGGCAGAGGGGCTAAATCCGAATACAAACTCTGGTCAACCCAATCCATCAAACCCCACTCCTGCTCCATCAGGAACGCCTCCAACAGCACCGTCTGACCGAATTGCACGATTGCAGCAAGAACAGCAGCAGTTACGAGAACTGTATCGCTTTAACGGTACGGGGACGGGCACTGGGTATGGAGTGGAATCGTCTGGACGATGGTTTACGGATGCTTTGCGTCAATCTCCTGAAGATTTAGACCGAGTTCCTCGTCACGAACTTGAGATTGCCCCGCCTCGTGGAGCTTGCTTGTTTCGTGCACCTCAAGCACCAGGAGAAGCCTGGTTTGGGGTTGTGCTAGATGGTGAAGGAAGTTTTGCTGGTCAGCCCACTAAGTTGCGGAGTTCTGGGTATGAGGCTTTTGATCAGCAGGCTCTAGCCGCGATCGCCCAGTATGACTTTACTCAAGACTCTGCGAACGACAAACCAGATTTTGTGATTCAAGAAGGTTATCGAATTTATTACGTCGAAGTAAAATTTGCCCAACCCAACTGCCCGTCACCCGGTGCAGCTCCGTCGGGTGCGGCTCCATCCAGCCAGGGGTAATGATCGTGACTCTCAATCCTGGTTTTGTCGCTGGGCTAAGAGCGATCGCTCCTCAGTTACATCACTATTTAGACCAGTTCTCTCAGGCACGAGTGTTGGTGGTGGGAGATATCACGGTTGACGAATTTTTGACGGGGCAGGTCGAGCGCATCTCGCGGGAGGCTCCGGTGCTAATTTTGCGGCACGAAACCACGCGGCAAATTCCTGGAGGAGGCGCAAACGCTGTTTATAACTTGGCAAAGCTGGGTGCACAGGTAAAATCAGTTGGGCTGGTTGGTCAAGATGAGCAGGGACGGGCACTCCGACAAATTTTTGCAGATGCCAACATTGATACCGATGGTATTTTAGTAGACCCCATACGACCTACGGTTACTAAAACCCGCATTTCTGGACATGCACGGCAATCTGTGACGCAACAAATTGTTCGGGTCGATCGCAAATCGGATGCTTTCCCAGAAGTTGAGTTGCAACTGCAATTAGCCGACTATATTCGGCAACAGTTGGATTCAGTGGATGCGGTCGTTTGCTCGGACTATGGGGATGGCGTGTTGACTCAACCCGTTATTGAGGCTGCCTTAAAGCATCCGCGGGTGATTGTGGATACTCAAAAAGAACTGCACCGCTATCAAGGCGCAACAGTGTTTACCCCAAATCTGCCAGAGGCAGAAAAAGCAGTGGGATATGCGATCGCCACTCCTTCAGATTTGCGCCGAGCAGGACAACACTTACTTAATCTGACTCAGGCACAATACATCTTGATTACGCGTGGTGAAGAGGGCATGAGTTTGTTTGGACGAGACGGTTCTGAACAAACCATTCCTGCGTTTAATCGCACGGATGTCTTTGACGTAACCGGGGCAGGTGATACGGTTGTCGCTGCACTGACGTTGGCGTTGATCGCCGGAGCCTCACCTGGAGAGGCGGCGATTTTAGGCAATGTGGCAGCCAGCTTGGTAATTCGGCAGTTTGGCACGGCGACAACAACGGTTAGTGAGATTCGCTCTGTCTTAAATCAACTATTGGAGTAGCTAATACCGATTAAATGTGAAGCTGCGCTAAATCAACGACCCCTTCTAGTCCGCTACTGTGTATACACAAGTCCTCTTAGCCCTCTAAATCTCCTAAGTTTGGGGATTTTGAGCATTTGTCAAAGGTCTTACCCCCACCTGAAACACCCGGACTTAGAACCGATGCGAAGCGCGTCTTTGGGTTAACTGAAACACTGTCTGCTAGGGGGTTTGGGGGAGGCAGTGGCGTCCCCCAAAGGGGGTTTGGGGGAGTCTCCCCCAATGCCTGGTTTTCACCTGCTTACAACAACCCTGCACCTAATCTGAAAGGATCCGTATACACGGTAGCTTGCTAAGGGAGACGGCGACAGTCAGGGGTGAATTAGAGACATCCTCCTATCAAATTGGGCTATGAATTTTGTCCGGTTATACCCCTTTTCCAAATTCGAGCTACTGATCAGGCTGCCTTCGACTGCGCTCAGTCAGCGTCCCCTGAGCGTAGTCGAAGGGGACATCTGTAGGACTACTTTAAGGAATTGGTATTACAAAGCAGTACAGAATATTTCAATAAAAAAACGGGGCGGCATCAGAACTCTGAATGCTGCCCCGTATCCCAATAACCCCAGGAGTCGAAACTTTTAGTAAGCACCGTTCCTATTGACAACAACCAGAACGGTTTTCACAATCAGTTGCAGGTCATAGAGAATGGACCACTTCTCTTGATAAGCAACATCCATTTTGACAATGTCTTCAAAATTCTCTACTTTAGAGCGTCCGTTTACTTGCCATTCACCTGTGATACCGGGCTTAACGAGTAACCGTTGGTAGTGGTGACGCTCATACTTCATTACTTCTCCAACTGTAGGAGGACGAGTACCTACAAGGCTCATGTCACCCTTCAACACATTCCAAAATTGAGGCAGTTCATCTAAGCTTGACTTGCGGAGAAACCGACCTACTTTCGTAACACGAGGATCGTTGCGATTTTTGAAGATGTTACCTTTTGCCTCATTGTGAACCAAGTGCATGAGGCGATCGGCATCAGAAATCATAGAGCGGAACTTCCAGATGCGGAAAGTTTGCCCATTTAAGCCACAGCGAACCTGGCTATAGAAGAGGGGACCTGGATTGTCGAGTTGGATGGAGATCGCAATCGGTAGCAAAATCAATCCAGTAAGCATTAACCCAACTAAGGCACCCACGATGTCAATCAGCCGTTTTAGTTTGCTGCTGACTGAAGGATGAACCTCTTTTTCAGCGCTAGCAACGGGAGAGAGAGGAACCAACATAGAGGATTGATTTAACAAGGAGGATGGGGGTTGAGAGGTGACTATCACGGTCCTTGACTCCTTTAGAGTGTTTAGCCTGAGGTTAGTTGAGGTCGAGTGACCTTTCTTCAGCCAATATAGAAGCCTCAATAGGAATACGGGTAGTGTAATTGCCTATGTTTGTCCAATCTTTTAATTAAATGAGGGTTTTATAAAGTTCTAATGTACGAGGCATCTTTTTACCCATAAAAAGAGTCTGTATCCCTGATATAAGCAGTGCCACTGCTATCCGCTAACCCTTGTAAATAGTGAGTTCTGGCGGTGTGAGCCAAAGTTGCGAGTGGTTTTAACTGATTTATAGACCGCAATTTGAGACGATCGCTCTGTTCAGCGATGTTACTTATACGGCTTTAAAAAAATGGGCTACAACTGGGAGTCACCCCAATTTTGTAGCCCATTGATGATTTTGTAAGAGTCCTGGAAATTCTACCCAGTTCGGAAGATCGGCCAATGATCTGTGATCGTTATCGGTTGAATTGGGATTGGCCTTGCACGTTCATGCTTTATCCGATCGCTGTAAAGGAAGTCGCTGCACTGGCGATTAAGTCAGCCGCATTGACTCCTAAAAGCACGGCTAGAGATTGATCGTTAGCTCGAATGACGGTGCGACTGCCTTGTTGGGCGATCGCCAATTGAGCAAACGTTAAGCCCCCCGCTAACCCAATTCGGTCTTCGCCAATTTGGAAATCGCGAATCGTGTCGGTGCCTTCTCCGGGTGCCAGGACAAAAGTGTCGATGCCGTTGACGCTGGCGGAGGTGTCTCCTGTCAGGGTGTCGTTGCCTGCCCCACCTCGCAGCAGATCGTCTCCCACTTCACCCCACAAGATGTCGTTGCTGCCTTCACCAAACAGACGGTCGTTGCCGCCACCACCGCTGATACGATCGACATTAGAGCCACCATAGATAATGTCATCTCCACCTGCGGTGCTGTTGCGATCGCCCTGAATCTCGTCCTTGCCCTTGCCCCCAAAGATCAGGTCGTTGCCTAAGCCGCCGACAACCGTGTCGAACCCACCTAAAGCATAGATGCGATCGCTGCCTGCGGTTCCTCTCAAGGTTTCTCCAGCATTGGTGCCTGTGATCGTATTGGCAGCCTCAGCCGGATCGACCTCAAACTGACTGACGATCGTGGGCACTCGGCTCAGCACAGCACCCGGATCAGCCGCTAAATCAGCGGCACTGTAAGCAGGAATGCCGTAGGTTGTGACGATGAGCTTTTGCGTGGTGGGGTTAATGTCAAACTCTGTCCACCCGTAGGTGTGAGAGGCGACGTAATCTCCTTGCAACAAGGTGGCGTCAATTCGACCATTGGCGATCGCCAGGTTGTTGTTTAAACCCAGAGGATCGTACCCAAAGGCGGATAGTTGTTGATTGACCAACTGCTGCACAAAGTCATCGCGATCGTTGGGCAGTGCATCGGCATCAGGGGCGATCGGGAGGCTGTCGTAGAACGCCTTTTGCGCTGGACTGAGTAAGCCCAAATCGGCAGCCAGTTGACTCACCGTTTGTCCAAAGGGAGCATCAAAGGCGACGGAACCTGTTGAAATCTCAAAGGCATTGGTGGCAATTTGAGACCCCAGGGGTGACTCTTGATAGGTCAGATTGTTGACCAACGTGCCGTGAATATCGGCGGCAACAAACACCACGTTGCTGATGTTGTTTTCATTGATAAACCGCAAAATTTCGGTACGCTCAGCCGCGTAGCCCTCAAAGCGATCGCCCGCTCCTACAATGCCCAGGTTTTGAATGGGTTCTGGCACCATGATGAATTTCCAGGTGACACCATCTGCCTCTGCATCCAGCAGATCGCGCTTGAGGTCAGCCACTTGTTGCCGCCCTAACATCGTGCGACTGGGGTTATAGGAACCCGCCAAAAATGCCCCCACTTGAGCCGGATCCGTCGGATTTGCGACACCAGGCAATTCTGCATCTCTAAAGGAACGAGCATCTAGAATGAAGGTTGCCGCATCACTGCCGTATGTGTTGTAACGATATAATCGGCGTTCTCCAGATGTACGAGCATCTCCGGTTGCGCCATAAAACTCGTTTCGCACGGGGTTGTAGTCCTGGAAGGCTTGCAGCCCGTTTTCATACAACTGGGTGTCGTTGACCAGACCGCTGGTTTCGCCAAAGCGCGGATCAGAGGCAGCGGGTGCACCTCCGGCAAAGTCGTTGATCACTTCGTGGTCATCAATCGTTGCCAAAATGGAGGTGGTGCGCCGCAACTCGGCAAAGGTATTTTCACCCAACCGATTGCCGTAGACTTCACTGTGTTTGAGGCGGTATTCCTCTAACGTTCTGGCTTGGTCTACCCCAGGCAATACAGGTGATTCGTAATCTGAGTAGATGGTGTCACCATGCATCACAAACAACTCTAAGTCGCGATCGTCAGCGTTAGAGATGGCAGGATAGGGAGCCAGTTCACCACGCCAGTCGCCCGACACCCCAAAGCGGAAACCGGTTTGAGTGCCCAATCGAGCCGAGGTGGTAAAGTCGCCACTAAAGCTCACACCAGCGGCATCGGTGACACGGTAGTAGTAATCAGTGCCCGGAGTTAGCCCTTGCAAGGTTACTTTCACCGGGTTCAGTGGATCGGTTACAGTTGCCGTCCGTCTGCCTGCGATGCGTCTAAAGTTGGGGTCGGTGGAATATTCAAACGTAACTCTGCCGAGAACGGTGCTGCGAGTCCACAATACGGTCGAAGTCTGGGTCGTGTCGCCGCTGGCAACGCCGTTGGGCAAGGTGCTGGGAACGGGATTGCGCGGATTGTAGCTGATGGGGTCGATATCGAGAGCTT
Source organism: Oculatellaceae cyanobacterium bins.114 (assembly GCA_033764315.1). GTDB lineage: Bacteria > Cyanobacteriota > Cyanobacteriia > Elainellales > Elainellaceae > FACHB-1407. The sequence continues at coordinate 55,686 of JANRJA010000056.1, read as the reverse complement.
CTGGGAAAGCGGTTGCGACATTCTGCCAGGGCACAAACTTAAAGTTGGTGCTGATGTTTTCGAGTTCTTCGTCATCGGCAGCAACGACTTGTGGATCGTTGGCTCCATCGTGAACCACTAACAAACCAAAGGGATAGTTGGGACCCAATGGCACGTTGATCACATCGGCTCCGTCAGACTCTTCGACACTGTCAATGCCATTGCTAGCCCCAACCGCAAAATCACCAATGTAGTCGTTGTTGCCTTCACGGGTATAGGCTGCAAAGCGGCTATCTCCCTGGCTGGATGCCAACAAATAGCCCGTGCCGTTAGCTCCGTAGTAAATGGTGAGTCCTTCGGCATCGGCTTCGAGGCGATCGCCATCAGGTCTAACGCGATCGATCAACCGACCCCGAGTGCTGGCGGTGGGTTCAGCCGAGAACTTCCAGATGCCTACATTTTCTTGAGCGACATACAGGAAGCCCAGTTCCCGATCGACCACCATGCCCTCGGTTTGAGCATCTTCCAATTCACCACCGCTGGGAATCGGAACGGTTAAGGTGCGCACTACAGTAGCACTGACTTTGCCTGTGCCGTCATCGGTCAGTTCTAATTGAGCAATGCGATCGCCCTCGCGTTGGGTGACAAAGACATAGGATTTGCCCGTCACTGGACTGGTGTAAGTTGCCAGACCATAAGCGGTTTGCTCGCCATCATCAAGCCCAAAAATCGAGGCAGGAATGCTGCTAGAGGTGATGTCGCTAAGTTGGCGAGTCGTGGAGTCAATCTGATAAATCGCTAGAGTGTCGTTTTCACGGTCAGAGGCGATCGCCAGATCCACCGATTGGCTGCCGACTCGGAAGCCGTAGGTCAAATCCACGTTGTTATAGCGAATATCGCCATAATCCGCAGGCAGAATGGATTGGATCAGGTCTCCATCCAGATCAAACACAGCTAAACCGCCATCTTTGAGGGCAGTGATCACCAAACTTTTGCTGGGGTCAGTGGGATGTACCCAAATAGCCGGATCATCTCCATCACCAGCGATCGCCCCAGGAGGGATAGCTTCATCGGTATCTAAAATGGGGGCTGTTTCCACCTCTGGTAACACAACCGGGGTGCTATCCAAATCGAGTGCGAGAGCAATGAATTGGGTGGTCTGCGTGCTCGCAAAGTTATTATCACTGACCACAATTAAAGACTGTCGCCCATCCGCTAAGCGAGGCCCAAAGGTAATCCCTTCCAAGTTGTCGGGAGTCAAACCAAGATCGGCAAAGTCCAACAATTCGCGCTTGCTGACCGCTGGGTCAATCTCAAAGGGAATTCCACCCTCTTCAAAAAACAGGTCGTCTAGGCTGCTGACATCCAGCGCACCCTGGGTGCGGATCTCAAATAACTTGACCGTGTTGCCGACGCCATTGGAGAACGATCGCTCCAGTGCCAATAACGTGCCGCTGGTGTCGATCGCCAGCAGGTCTACCAACCCGTTGGTGCTAAAACTCCCCGCCGGAACAGGCTGATCGGCGACGGGTTCAGTGACGTAAACATATTCCTGCACCAACGCCCCCGTGGTCAGGTCATACTTCAAAATCCGAGACAGGCTCTCCTGGTCTAATCCGGCAGCGGGGCCATCCTGTTTCAGCGCATTTTCCGTAGCGGTGTAGAGATAGCGACCATCCGGGGAAATCGTCAGGCTCTCAAACGCCAGGTTATTGCGGATACCGTTGGTGGCAGTGGGCAGATAGCGATTGGGAATGGGTAAGGTGCTGAGTTGCTGTCCGGTCAACGAAAATTCATTGACGAAGGGAGCAACCCCCGCGTTAGCATCTCCCTCAGAGGAAATGTAGAGGGTGCCGTCAGTACTCAAACCAATGCCTTCAGGGTCAAGGCTCAACGCCGGGAATGGAACACCACTGCCATTCAGCAGGGTCGTCACTGTCTCAAAATCAACGTCGCCAGTGTCAAGCTCACCATCGCTCAAGTCAATCGACAGGGTGTAAAAGCGAGCTGGGTTAATCTGGCTGCGATCGTCGGCAATGCTGTAATAACGATTGGTCGCTGCATCGTAGGTGATGCCCGATAAGCCACCCACTTGTGTGCCGTTAAAGGTGGTGCTGGTGGGGAATGTCACTTCTCCCAGGAAATCCACATCCGCCACCGTTTGCCGAGTGGGCACTACCACATCGACCCAGACCAGGCTATGGTCAGAGGAAGGAGTCGTGGCAGGGTTTTGGCGATCGCCCACCAAGCGAAACAGGGGGTCTGTGGTCAGAGGCCAAAATACTTCTGCATCGGCAATCTCTAGATTGGCAGAAGGCAACACATAATCTGCCCGCAGGTTGCCAGGACCGCCTGCTCCAGTATCCCCAAAGTCAGCCGTATCAAACCGGGGGTTGCCGTCGTGCAACAGATTATTGCCGCCATCCAACGTAGCCTGTTCAGGCCCACCCTGGTTTTCAGGGGTGACACTCGTGTTGATGTAAGGGTTATCGAGCAATTGCAGAATGGCATCGGCGGTGCTGTCGCCATCCAAGGGATCGGCGTTCTGGTCGCCCATAATCACAAAGCTCGACCCAGTTGCCAATCCACCCTGGTTGCCGTTGTCGTCATAAATGTAACTGCCCTGCCCTGGCGTTACATAATCTGCCCAAAACCGAATCTCGTCGTGGTTGCGCGTGCCGTTGCGATCTTCAGGACCATCAAACACAGGTGGTGTAGGGTGGCTGACCAGCGCATGAATCGTTTCACCATTGACCTGAATCGGTACATCCCAGTGGCTTTTAGAGGATAAGCGAAACGCCTCTAGTTCCGTAGGCGAGTACCAATCTTGGGGAACAGGGGTGGTTGGATCGTCAGGTAGCAGTGCTCCTGGCATATCGCGCCACAAAAATTCCTGAAAGGTGCGGACGTTGGCCGTGTCGATTGGGTACTTAGAAAACAGCACCATGCCAAACTGACCGGGGAAGAAGCCGAATCCAAAGGCATCGTTGGGGCCTCCCACCGAACCATTATTGTCTAGATCTAACCCAGATGGGACGCCTGTGTTGGATGGAGCAATATAAACGTAAGGATATTCGACCGTTGGTGCACCGTTTTGGCTTACCGATAAGTAATTTTGTTGAAACAGGCGAACGGGAGCCAGTGGATCGGCTTCGACATAATCAAATTCATTAATCAGCAGAACATCAGGATTGTTGCGTTGAATGATTTCAGCAACGGTTCTAGCTTGGGCGTTGCTTGGAGTAGATAAATCTGTCACCAGTTGACCTGCGCTACCCCGGTTTAGGGAAGCGTTGAACTGGGCAAAACGAATAGAATTAGTGCTCACAGTGTCCTCAATGCTGATGGATAAAGATCTTGGTTTCTGACGCGATCGCAGGGGTCAAACAACTTCCATCAGTGAATCTACGGTGGCTAACTCAAGCTTTGATGAAGAATGTATGAAGCTGTCTTTAAGAACCTCAACCTTTATCTAAATTTCATGGTTGGAGGGAAGCCGTGTTAAATGGCAGAGGGCACCCAGAGACGCGATAAATCACGTCTGTACTGAAAGAATGAAAGGCAGAGGGCAGAGGGCACGAGCGTGGGAATGCCGGGTAGCGGCTCTGCCGATTCATCTTGGAGGAGGATTTAAGGGATGTTGGAACTCTCGTCTACAATCAGCTTTAGCGACTAAGGATCGTGAATTTAATCACTCCAAATTCTTGCGGAGGATGGGTTGGCGCAGCGTAACCCATGGGGTTTGAGGGATTGATGCGTTACGGCTAACGCCTAACACATCCTACACAAAGCCGATGTTATTTAATTCTCATTCCTTAGTACTGCTTTTCACAGATAGGGTTCGGACATAAAACCAAGGGGGTGTGGGGGCTGCGCCCCCGGCCAGGGGTTTCACCCCTGCACCCCAAATTCCCACCCCTATTTACGACGAGTTGTACTTAGCAATTAAAAACTAAAAATTAAAAATTAACGCTCAACCCCATGACTAACCTATTCAGACATGCGAAATAAAACGCCACAAAATGCTGATGCGATCGTGATTGGCAGTGGCATTGGGGGATTAGTCACCGCTGCTCTGTTAGCTCGTTATGGCTGGCAAGTGATTGTGTGTGAGAGCCATGCGATCGCCGGAGGTGCGGCACACAGCTTTGTGCGGCAGGGCTTTCACTTTGACTCAGGGCCGTCATTTTACTGTGGGTTAAGTGACCCGCGATCGCTCAATCCCCTGTGTCAGGTGTTGCACGAGATAGGGGAATCCCTCTCAGCCGTGGCGTACGATCCGTTGGGACACTACCACTTCCCCGAAGGCACCTTTGCGGTGTATGGCAATGCCGATCGCTATCGTCAGGCGATCGCTCAGGTGACTCCCACGGGAGCAGAGGAATTTGCCCAATTTGAACAGCGATTGATGCAGTTGTATGAGGCATTGCGGGGCATTCCCACGATCGCCTTGCGAGCCGATTGGTCGCTGATTCCCACGTTGCTCAGTCGCTATCCGTTGGAACTGTTGAAGTTGCTGCCCCATCTCGGCGTAATTCAATCGTCAGTTGGGGCACTGGTTGATCAATATGTAAGCGATCGCTGGGTACGACGCTTGATTGATCTAGAGTGCTTCTTGCTATCGGGATTAAAAGCACATGGCACGATCGCCCCTGAAGTGGCATTTATGATGGGAGAGCGATCGCATTCCACGATTGATTACCCGGTTGGTGGCAGTGGGGCGATCGTCCAGGCATTGGTGCGGGGCTTACAACGCTGGGGCGGCACACTGCGACTGAATGCCCATGTTGATCAGATTTTGGTTGAGCAGGGTAAAGCAACGGGTGTGCAACTCCGTCAAGGTGAAATTTTAAAGGCTCCTGTGGTCATCTCTAATGCAACCGTTTGGGATACCTACACCCAATTACTACAGTCAAGAGATATAGCTGTTGCCGATCGCCAATCTGCTTTACAAACTCCAGCGATCGACAGTTTTATGCACCTCCACTTGGGCATTCGCGCTGAAGGTTTAGAGGACTTAACCGGACATCATGTGGTCGTGCATGATGCCACTCAAGACATCACCGTACCCGGAAATACCTGCATGATTTCCATTCCCTCAGTGTGGGATGCAAATTTGGCTCCTCCAGAGCATCACGTTGTTCACGCTTACACACTAGAACCCTATGAGGGGTGGCAACGAGACGACACCTATGAGCACCGCAAACGCGATCGCGCCCAATTCTTGTTTCGTGCACTGGAGCGAGTGATTCCCGATGTGCGATCGCGCATTACCCTGGAATTGATCGGCACACCCCTCACCCATGCTCACTACCTGCGGCGACATCAGGGCACCTACGGGCCAGCGATTGCCGCAGATCAAGGCATGTTTCCCAGTTGTTACACCCCCATTCAAGGGTTATATCGGGTAGGCGACAGCACCCTCCCGGGGATTGGTGTTCCAGCCGTGGCAGCATCCGGGATTCTTTGTGCCAACACCTTAAAATCGAAATATTGATACCAATTTGAATTGAAAACACGACAGATCCTGGCACGGGCTCGGCACTGCCAACCCCCTCCTGAACTTTGATCTACCCAATTTAAATCGGTATGACTCTAACCTCACTGCCGGGAACACCACAAAACGGCTCACCCTAAAAGCAGCAGAATAAACCATCATTTTCTTCGAGAATTCTCAGTTTTACTTCACAGCTTCCTCAGATTTTCCCTCTACTCTGAATATCACTCAAGCAATTCCTGAGGGGGTGGGTTATGGAAGCAACCAAATTAATTCAACTCATTCGGTTCCTGCGACACGAACTGGCCCTTCCCCCTGCCTCTATTCGATTGGCACTGCGACATCCAGAGAGCAACTTTAATGTGTTACCGATGATCCTCTGGCAATATGGGCTGATTACCCTAGCTCAACTCGATCGCATCTTTGACTGGATGGAACATCAGATCGCTTAAGCCTTTGAATTCATCAAAGATAATCATGAGGCTGCGCCACGTTTTGCCCAAAGATGACGGGTCACATACACCCTTTTGTCTCCTGCCATCTCCACCCACAATATGTATCTCAATTGACATTTCCATGCAGCGGAATCATCAATGATAACGAAAGATTTCGCTATATGAGGGGTAGGAGTAGGTGAGTATGAGTCAAATTATTCCAGGGTTAACCCGTCGCCGTGCACTGTATTTAATGGGGGGAGTGGCAGGCGGTTTAACCCTTCATGCTTGTACGCAATCTCCTGAAGGCTCCGCTCCATCTGCTTCGGCTGAGGCATCTCCAAGCGAACCCGTTAAAGCCGCCAATGGCAGCACGCTCTGGATTGGCTACTCTCCACTGTATATCGCCATTGAGAAGGGCTTCTTTAAAGAAGGTGGGCTGGATCTGGAGCACAAAGTGTTTAGCTCTACAGGCGAAGGGAATGCAGCATTGGCAGCAGGACGCATTCAAAGCATTAACAACGTTACCTCTGAAACCGTTGCCTTTGCCGCCAAAGGGCAAGACTTTCGGATTGTGCAAGTGGCAGATACCTCACTGGGAGGAGATGGCATTTTGGCACGGAGTAGTGTTGCCGATATCGCTGACTTTAAAGGGCGGCGAGTTGCTGTTGAGATTGGCAGCGTGAGTCATTTCTTTTTACTCCAAGTGTTACAAGAGGCAGGTTTGACCGGAGACGACGTCGAGATTACCAATGTCACTCCAGATGCGGCAGCGGCAGCTTACACCTCAGGAAATGTCGATATCGCTGTAACCTATTCTCCTTTTTTAAAGCAGGCCAATAATGCTCAAAGTGATGGGCGCATTATCTACGACACCTCAAAAATGCCAACGGCGATCGTGGATGTTTATATTTTCAGTACTCAATTTGTGCAAGAAAATCCGCAAGCAACAGAAGCTTTTGTGAAAGGTATCTTTAAAGCGCACGAGTTTTTAAAGACAAATAAAGATGAAGCGTTGGCGATCGTGGGTAAGATGTTGCAACTCAAACCAGAAGAAGTTGAGCAAGAGTTAACAGGGGTTGGGTTAACCAGCGCAGAAGACAACCTTAAGATGTTGGATGACCCCACCAGTGATATCTATCTGGTTGATCACATGGAGTCATTGGGTCAGTTCTTAAAAGCGCAAAATCAAATTCCTGAGGCTCCAACGGCTGATAGTTTAAAGGCATTGATTGATCCAACTTTCGTCAAGGCAGCCCAAGCAACGTGAGTATTCAAGTGTGCGATCGCTGGTTCACGACTGAACGGATCAGTGACGGCTTATATCTGATTACAGAACCCCACTATTATTGGTTTAATCGAGCCAATTTGTGGCTAATTAAAGGTCAAAACCAGGATCTGTTGATCGATACCGGATTGGGGGTGTCTAGCCTACGACATCACATCGCCGCATTGATTGACAAACCCTTACTGGCGATCGCTTCCCATATTCACTTCGACCACTCTGGAGGCATGCACGAGTTTGACCATCGTGCCATTCACACTGCTGAGGCCGAGGCACTGCGATCGGGCGATAACTACGAAGCAGTGTGTACACCTGAGCAAGGATGGGTGCTCGAAGAACACTTTGAGCAGTTGCCCTATGAAGGGTTTACCGTCACTGAATATAAACTGCACGCCACAGAACCGACTCAAGTTTTAAATGAGGGAGATGTGTTAGATCTGGGCGATCGCGCTTTTGAGGTGTTGCATTTACCGGGGCACTCCCCTGGTTGCATTGCGCTCTATGACCCCAAGACCCAAGACTTGTTTTCAGGCGATGTCGTTTATGACGGTGAATTGTTGGATGAATTGCATTGCAGCCACATTCCCACTTACATCCAAACCTATGAACGGCTGCAAACATTACCTGTGGAAACGGTTTATCCAGGGCATTATCGGGTCTTTGGGCAGACTCGATATCACGAGATTATGACGGAATATCTCAATGCTCGGCGTCAACCTGGTTGTCCGGTTGAGGTGTCATCCTAATCTTTCAGCAACTGAGCTATTTGCTTCGACCTCTGCCGTTGCCGTTGCCATTCCCATTGCCATTCCCATTGCCATTCCCATTATTTTGCTCTCGTCGTGGGTTTCTAACTCGTTCCTGTGAGTTATCAGTAGGTTGGGCTTGCTGACGAGCAGGTTGGGTAGGTTGTGGGGCTTCAACTGTTCTTGGCACTGTGCGACTGGGAGCATTAGCAGGCGCACTGACAGGCACCACAGGGGTAGAGGTAGCACGAGGGCGTGGCTGAGTTGGTGGAGTCGTTGGCGAGGAGTTAGCGGGACGAGTGGTTGTGTTGGGTGACGGCTGCCCCATTACATCGGGCGTTGAGGTGGGTTGCGGTGTGGCAACCGACGCAGGAGACGGAGATGCAGGTGATACGACCGGGCTGGGTTGAGGATTGAAAGTCGATGTGAGCGATCGCCATAAGGGGATGCCAATGCCTAAAACGGCGATCGCCACTAGTGCCATTGCTGCCCAAGAGCCATACCTTTTTCTATCTCCATCGCTAGACCCAGGAGATGGGGGAACTTGAGCGATCGTAGCCGCTTGAGATGAGACAATGGGCGATCGGGCTTGAGTTTGGTTGTTGGGCGCGGCAACAACAGTCGTATCGTTACCAGAGCTTTCGGTCAGCGGCAGGGTTGCTAAGGGTAACCCCTGATCGAGATCGGTGGCTGGCAGAGACGGTAACAATGCCAACCAGGCTCTTACACTCACAGGGCGATTGTGTTGTTCCATCTCCATCCCCGATAAAACAGCTTGATTGACTCTCTCACTCAACTCAGGACATAACTCACGCGGCGATCGCAATGGACAGCGATCGCGCAAAGTAGAGGGCACAGGAGTCTGGGCTGTCAACAGGGTATAGAGTGTGGCGGCTAAACCATAAACATCGGTTGCCGGAGTGCGTTTTTCGTGCAGCAAATATTGCTCAATCGGTGCATAGCCTGCTGATACTATGCCTGTGTGAGTTTGGGTCACTCCTAATGTAAATTCTCTGGCAATCCCAAAGTCAATTAAGATAGCTTGTTTGGTATCATCCCTCAAAATAATATTCTGGGGCTTCACATCTCGATGCAACAACCCGTTTTGATGGACGACTTCGAGCGCGGCCCCAATTTGTCGGATGTAATGAATTGCAGTTGCCTCTGGCAAGGGGAGCTTCAGCACGACCTGACTTAACGTTAAGCCTGGAACGTAATCCATCACAATGTAGGGCAAACCATCTTCAGTAAAAAAATCACTCACCCGTACAATATTAGGGTGTGAAAATCGAGCTAAACGCTTGGCCTCATTCTGAAACTGATGTTGAAAGTAGTCAAAATTGGGGTCTTGGCGCAGCGAGTTGTTGATGGCTTTAATCACGACCGTTTGATCTAAGGCGGTATTCACAGCTTTGTACGTGATCCCAAAGCCACCTCGCCCTAGTTCTTTATCAACAGTGTATTTCCCGTTTTGAAGAGATTGACCAACTAGAGACATCATACAGAAATAGACGAAATGCTCGTTCTATGTTCCCCGAAAATGCCAACTTTCAACCAATACCTTTTGGTTGAAGTTTGCCAAAGCCTTGTTGCCCTATAGCAATCCTAAATCGGTTGTGATACCAATTTGAGTTATGAATGCGACACATCAGATCCCTCTGCCTCCGGCATCCCCCTTGAAAAGGGGGACTGAGGGGGATCAGTTCGGGGCGATGATCTGTCGTAAAGACTGTTTCAATTGGTATGAGATAAGTAACGCGATGTGCAACTTAGAGGTTTAGATCCCCGGTTGCTCGTTCAGCATCCTCAAAGTAGCCTGATTTGCGTTACAGCAACCGGGGATCTGGGGAAAGTCGCACAGGGTTAAGTTAGCTGAATCAGCTGCTTTTGTAAGGCTAATTTGACGTTTTCATACTCTGTTAGTAATTGAGTAATATCTTGATTGACGACACTGATAGGACTCTGTTCTAACTTTTCACACAATCGTGCTAGTTGCATGGCTCCAAGGGTCGCACTACTTGATTTAAGGGTGTGAGCAACGCTTTTTAGAGTAGCCATATTCCTCTGTTGATTGGCTAATTTCAATCTTTTAATCAACTTAGGGGTTTCTTCTAAATAACAGTTGATTAGCTCTCCTAAGATCTCACGGGTTACTCCCCCCATTTCTTTGCCAAAGGAGATCAAAATACTTTGATCAATGATTTGATCGGTTACATTAGCTGAGCTTTCTACGGCTGCGATCGCCCCCTGTTTTTGAGATACCTGTTGATAACATTGCTTGAGAGCATGGGTCAGCTTGTCAGGTCGAATGGGCTTGCTCAAATAGTCGTCCATCCCTGATTGCAGGCATTCTTCGCGATCGCCCCGCATAGCGTTTGCTGTCACCGCGATAATATAAGGACGCTCATGGGGCTTCCATCGCTGATGAATCTGCTGAGTGGCTGTTAAACCATCCATTTCAGGCATCTGAACATCCATTAACACCACATCATAACGCTGGGTTGATAACGCATCTAGCACCTCTAAGCCATTGTTGACAATGTCTGCCTGATAGCCAATACGTTGCAATAATCGCATCAATACTTTTTGGTTAACCGCATTGTCTTCTGCAATTAAGATGCGCAATGGTGACTGATCGGCCAGATTAAGATTGGGTTTGGTGCTCTTGAGCAGCACAGCTTCGGTTGAGTGAGCCGATGTCCCAAAAAGCTCAATTAGAGCGGTGTAAAACTGAGATTGGCGAATTGGCTTGGTTAAAGAACTGACTCCAGCAGGGTGAGGTTGATCACTTCCTGTTGGATAGAGGTGAGTCATTAACACCAGAGGAATTGAGTGGTGGGGAGACTGCTCACGAATAGCCGCGATTAGAGTGGTTCCTTGCATGTCAGGCAGTTGGCTGTCAATCAGAGCTGCATCAAACGGGGGTTGTTGTTGCCACTGTTGCAGGGCCTCTTGTCCAGAAGCTGCCATGCAGACGGTGATTCCCCACAGTTGAGCTTGAAATGCCAAATTGCGCAGACTAATGGCGTTATCATCCACGATGAGCAACCGTTTTCCTTGAAATGAGGTGACCCCAGAGCCAGGGTCTAATGCGGCAGAGATATCGGCACTCCGTTGGATAGCCTCTCCCACAATTGAGAAATGGAAGGTAGACCCTTGCCCCACTTCACTCTCGACCCAGACTCGACCACCCATCATCTCGGTCAGGCGTTGGCTAATCACCAATCCTAATCCGGTGCCTCCGTAGGTGCGGCTAATGGAGGAGTCAATTTGTGAGAAAGGTTGAAACAGGCGATCGAGGCGATCAGAGGGAATGCCGACGCCTGTATCTTGAACCGTAAACCGAATGGCGTAGATATTGGGTTGGTGTTGTTTAGACTGCTGTCGCAGGAGACGAGCCACAACAGAAATAGTCACTTCTCCAGCATGGGTAAACTTGATGGCGTTGCTTAACAAATTCACCAAAATCTGTTGTAAGCGGGTGATATCTCCCACGATGGTTTGGGGAACAGTTGGCTCGATCACATAAGCCAGTTCTAACCCTTTTTCTAATGCTTTTGAAGCAAGCAAATCGATCGCCCCTTCTACACAGGCTCGTAGATCAAAGGGATTGGTTTCTAACTCAAGCTTGCCTGCTTCAATCTTTGAAAAATCAAGAATGTCATTGATGATGGTCAACAACGTTTCACCACTGCCACGGATAGTTTCAACAAAATCGCGCTGTTGCAGGGTCAGGTCTGTCTCCGCCAACAGACTGGTCATGCCAATGACCCCATTCATGGGAGTGCGGATTTCATGACTCATGGTTGCCAAAAAGTCACTCTTGGCACGGTTTGCCGCCTCTGCCTCGCCACGGGCTTGCTCTAGGGCAATGTTTTTCAGGGTTAATTCTTCTCGTTGCTGCTCTAGCGCGGCTTCTGCCTGTTTGCGATCGCTAATATCAAAAATCACACCATCCAGCCATAACAGCGATCCATGCTCATCCAAGATACAACGCCCCTTTTCATAGACCCAACGCACACTGCCATCCGCATGAATGATGCGATATTCCAGCGCATAGGGTTGTCGGTCAATCAGGCTTTGTTCAATAGCATGATCGAGCTTGCTGATATCTTCGGGGTGCTCAATGTCAAAAAAGGAGCGCACCTGGTTATTGATAAAATCAGAAGCCGGATAACCACAAATTTGTTCGATCGCATCACTGACAAACTTGGCTACTCCGACTGGCTCAGCATTGGGGTCATAGGTATGGCGAAACACCGCTCCAGGAAGGTTGGAAACCAGCGATCGAAATCGTTCTTCACTCTGGCGCAGAGCGGCTTCGATTTGAATGCGTTCTGTAAAGTCAGTGATGATGGTGTCAATGCGAATGGCATTACCTTCGTCGTCGCTAATTAAACGGGCGCGATCGCGCACCCAACGAACATCTCCATCGGGTCTGAGGATGCGATATTCCACATCGTGACCTCTGGTTTGTCTGAGTGTGTGGCAAGCTAGCACTACTTGTTGGCGATCGTCTGGATGGACTAGCTTGAGCCACAGATTGGGGTCAGCAAAGAACTCGGAGATGGGACGACCATAAAGCAGTTCAGCATTGGGGCTGTAATAGAAAATTTCCCCCGTTTCGGCAGACACAGACCACACCACATCCGCTAGAGAGTTTAAAATGCTGTTGAGTTGTTCGCGGTTTTGCCGCAGAGCCGCTTCAATTTTTTTGCGATCGCTGATATCACGAGTATTGACTACGATGCCAGTGACATGGGGATTGTCGAGTTGATTGCTGCCAATTGACTCTAAATAGACCCAGGAGCCATCGGCATGTCGCCAGCGATATTCAATGCAAATGGAGGCACCTATAGTTTGAGTTAACGTCTCAAATGCGGTTTGAGCATTAGCAACATCGTCAGGATGCATCCAATCAAAAGCACAACGACCGATAAACAGATCAGAGGAATAACCTAAAATTCGTTCTGTAGAAGGGCTTTGATATAAGACAGTGGCATCTGCTGCCAAAATCGTAATAATGTCAGAGGCATTTTGAACTAGCGATCGAAAGGGTTCTTCTGGGGTTTGCAGCGTCTCTTCAACCTGTTGACGCATCCCCTCTAATAATTGGGCATTACTCTTTTCTCTATCACCTGGCTCGTCTGACCCAATCTCAGTCACATCTTGAATTGAAAACAGGGCGTAGAACCCCATGCCGACTGGAGCAGGGATGGCTGTCACAGTGGTGTGCTGTTTTCGCTGGTTGCCATCTGGCAAAATGGCAGGAATCAAATGCTGATAAGGTTCTCCAGCAAAGGTGATTGAGGTTCCCTCATTAAATACCTGCTGTAGTGCGGTTTCATAGTCAGGAAACTGGAAATGGGTGAAATAAGCGCGAATATCTTTGCCTTCAATGCGCCGTTTGGTGATAGTCGTCCATTTTTGTAAACACTGATTCCAAAAAGCAACCGTAAAATCTTGCCGCAGGATAAAAGCCCCAATCGGCAAGTAGTCTAACAGGTTATAGGTTTGCTCAATGGTTTGAACGTCACTCATACTAGCTTTTGGGTGGCTGCATAAGTACAAGCAGAAGTCGTAGTTACACCACCTTAAATACGAAGGTTAAAATTCTTGCAAGCTGGTTTTATACTCTATTGCTTAGATTAATCTCTACCTGATTATTTTGCTTCATTGTTTTTGCTTAATAATCTCTGACTTCCTACGTCATTTCTGACAAGATGAAGTGCTTCTAAGGAGAGGTTGCCCTGTTCTCGCTGAATACCTTCAAATTAACTAGCACTGTAGTTTAATCTTTAAGATTAGGTAGATGCTGTCTGGGGCAAGGTTCGGTTTTGCACCCTTGCCTCTATTGTGACAGCTCAGGCTCTACCTGTGGTTGATAATCCTTCCACAATCACTGATGGGGTAAAGCAAGAGCCATTCCAATCTGCATCTTCACCCAGTTCTATCAAGTTTTTAAGGGCAGTGTAGACATTACCCGCGACCATTGTATCTTTTACCCGTCCAATCACTTCGCCATTGTGGACTCGATACCCCAAATCCACATTGATTGAAAATTCTCCAGAAATGCTGGCACTTCCACCTAGCATTTGATCAACTACAATGCCCTGTTTGAGAGAGCCGATCAGCTCGGTGAGAGATTTAAACCCAGGTTGAATCAGTAAATTGAATAAGCCTGGAGTGGGGTAGCTGCCAAGACCAGGACGAAACCCGTTGCCTGTCGTGCCACTGCCCAATGCTTTGCCAATCGTGTGATCGGTATAAAACAATTGCAATACGCCATCTTTGATAAACGTGATGGGTTGGGTGGGAGAGCCTTCATCATCAAAGGGGCAACTAAAGGGGCCAGCATCAGGCTGTTGCGAGATGGTTAGAGCCGCTGCTGTGACGGGTTCACCCAGGCGATCGCTCCAGGGAGATGCTCGCTCAATGACTTGTTTGCCATTCAAAGCGGCTTGCACCGTGCCCCACAACATGTCGGCTGCCTTAGCGGTAAAGATCACAGGCACTCTGCCCGTGGCGGGAGCCGTATTAGTCTCGGCCCAACGGAGCCGTTGCAAAATTTGTTGCGCCAGGGCGACTGGGTCAAGCTGACCTCGTTGAGTTTGCCCATCGGAGACACTCAAAAAGTCATCGCCGCGCACCCACTCAGCCGCCAAAAAACAACTCAGGGTAGTGTCGGTATACCCACAGTCCAGCCCCTTAGAGTTAATCAGGCGTGTGGTCTCGACGTCACATTCCCATTCTGCCGAGCACAGGGTTTCGGGGTAGGACTGGCGCACCAAGGCGATCGCCTCTTTGCCCCACTCGACTAGTTGCTCGACTGAGACAGCTTCTCCTAAGTCAGGATAGACCGCTTTAGTAGAGGCGGTGAGTTCGATCGTTTCAGCATCGTTGAGATGGCTGAGGGCGATCGCTCTTTCGACGAGAGCTTGGGGAGCAACAGGGCCATAAGCGACTGCCAGCCCTGGGCGACCCTCGCGCCAGAGCCGCAAGGCAATTCCCTCTGCTTGAGAACTCTCTAGTTGCTTCAGCCGATTGGCTTCAAAAAAAACAGGTCGTGACAAAGACTGCGATTGAAAAACCTCCGCTGCCTCTGCCCCTGACTGCATAGCTAATTCCAACAGTTGCTCTGCCAGTGCTGCTTGTTGCGAATTGTCAGAAGCCATAATTCCTAGGTTAGAGGTCAGACATCCTTAAATCATCTTCAGGGATTAGGGTACATTGCGCTAGGGTTATCTTCATTGAAATCTGGAGTGCAACCCAAAATTTGGGTTAAGGTGCGCATCCGTCAGCCATACCTCAGTAGTCGGGGTTATGTTAAGTCAACCTCTCGCATTAACCAAAAACCTGTGAATTCCTCAGCCTGGGGATTAGCCTGCACAGCCAGAAAATGAACCCCATTAGCCTCTTTTTTGGCGACTTCAAAGGCTTCAGCTTCTTGTTTCAATTGAGGTTTGGGCAGATTAGCAAGAATCCAGGTATCGCTAATGCCAGTCTCAAGTAACAGTCTTGCAGGAGCTTCGTCGCTGAGGTGTAATGAGGCAAGTTCTAAGCCTGACATCCAGGCGGCTAGCGGCAAGGCTCGGGGTGAAAAGACAATAATGCCGGGAATCAAAGCTTTTGGGTCAATTTTGGCTAGCTCTAGCGGAAATGCTTCACCAAAATCGATTTTCCATTCTGGCATATCCGCAAATGCCCCTGCCTCAAGTGTCACAAATGCCCACTGTTGTCCAATCAAAGCATCGGGCAGAGGCTGAGGTGGGTTGAGGGGAGCATTGACCGAGGGATTGGTTCCCGCCTGATAATTTGGCATCGCGGGATAGACCGTCTCCATTCTTTCTTGAATCCAGGCATTTAAGGCTAACGTCCGGCGACTGGCATAGCTTGGAACGCCTGCTTCTTGACACCCTCTGGCAATCATATTGGTCATTTGACGGCGAAAAAACCGAATTTTGTCGGGTGGTTTAGGTGCCTGGGCGATCGCTTCTTGAATGGCTTTAGATAACACAACCGAGTTAACTTCGGTGTTAGAGCAAAATTGAGAATAGTGAAATAGAGAGTCTAAGCGGGTATTGATCTCTAATGGACTCTCACAAATCAGCACTTCCCACAGTTTTTTTTGCTGGTCGTCCAACACTGGGCGTGAGTAAAAATCTATCTCCCAAATAACAGGCATGATGTCGTGCGCTCTAAACCTCTATCTCTAGATCATAAGGGGAGTGGGTAGTGAGGGAATGAGGAGTCGGTAGTGGAGAGCAGGAAGAATTGCCAAAGGCTTGTTACTCAAACGATCGGTAATCACTTGATGTAAAGAGCATCTGCTAAAAATTCAGGTAATACGGTTTGCTGGATCATAAAGATTCATTCAAATAATCCTTTAAAACCTGAGGGACAGCAATCGGACGTCGATGACTTGTCATATATAAAGCTTCAGCGTAAGTGAATATAGATGCATTGCCGAGAATCGCTGGCTTAGATCCTAAGACTTGATATTTGCTTTCCTTTAGATCTGTTTTGGGATTTACAGAACGACCTTGCTCTTTCAAAAACTCAATAACTTTGCGTTTCCTTAAAGAAATGCCATAGGCATCTTGATCTTTAAGATTAATGCCATATCTTTCCTCAATGTCATATGGCGTCAGAATGCTGTTAGTCGTAGTAGGTATCAATTGTCGCTCAACATTCTCATCTAATGCATAGTCTCCCAACGAAGCCAACAAAGCTCTGGCATAAACCACCTTTGTAGGGTCTGATAACTCAACGAAGCGATTGATAATTTCTTGCCAAAACTCTGACGAACCTGTCTGTACCATGCTGAGTTCTACTAAATACACCCACGAAATAATTTTATACTGACTTTCTTAAATACGTCCGATTTTGTCCTAATTTTTTCTATCTTGTCCAGTTCAATCCAGTTCTGGCTAAAGTTAACTACTTTTAACAATTGAGTCTAAATCCAATCTGATTTCAACTGTTAGTCCTCAGACAGTAGTTCATTTAGTATGTCAATTCCATATCTTCTGTTTGCAGTTCAGTTTGAGTTGATTGTTTTTAAGTAGTAGTTATTAAGATGGGTTTGTCTTTGGAAAGTCAGCATGAATCAAAAGGTTTTTTATATCTTTGAAATGAGTTCAAGAATATTAAAATAGATGAGAAAATTTGGATTTAATCCTAATATTTCTAAATTCTACAAAGGTTTTCTGGTAAGCTTTTTGGTTGAAAAATCTTCATTTAATTGCTTGATAAATCAAGAATTTATTGATAGAAAATAGATAGAACGAGAAATGAATTTTTCTCGTTTGTTGACCCAAGTCAGGAGAAGATTATGATCATTCAAATTCCAGAACATTCTCACCCAATGGAATGTCCACAGTGTGGTAAACGAGCTATTGTTCAAGAAGGCAGTAGCATTTACACTTGCTTGAATTGCTCTTTTCGTAGAGATGTATCAGAACCTGTTGCTGGACAATTACCTACTTGGCTACTTTTAGTAACAGGGATTTTTGTCGTGTTGATATTACTTTAGGAGAATTAAGTAAGGCACTGTTCATCCTAATGGGATCTTGTGCGGACGGTCATTGTGAGGAGTTTAGTGAGGCTGGAAAAATCTGAAATTCTTTAATTTAAGTGCCGCTCAAAGGTCAAAGCTCTTAAAGAACTTTGACCTTTATACTATTAAACCTCCATTCCAAAAAACCAATTTGTAAGAGAGCTATTCGGCTAACGGAAGGGGTTAATGTCAGTCAGTTCTGTCAGAGATGTAAGAATTTTTTGAGTTGAAAGGCGATCGCCCCTAATTCAGTTGCTTTGAGGTAGATCATTCCTTGTACTGTCTTCTCAGGTTGATCAGGATCAGGAGTTAAAGAAACCGACATTTCAACAACAGGAGATAAATCAGAGGATCCTTCAAATACACAGCGCAATGTGATGTGGCTCTCAATCGAGATCCACTGTTTTGGCTCATTCCAGCCCTGCCAATCGGTAGCTAACGCTTCAAAAAAATGAGCTAAGTGAGTTGGCTCATACAGATAAACCACTGTAGATACAACCCAGTCTCTATCTCTCAAAGTTGCTGTAAAGGTTGAGACTGGGTGCTGACAATGGGGTGGTTTGGGGTTAGAAAATGTGAGTGTGTGAGCACTACGAATGGATTTGAAAATGACGGAGTCAAGCATTAGCGCAACTGAAGTTTGGCGATCACAGGAAAGTGATCAGAACTGCTTCGATCTTGACCCGCGATCGCCTCAAGGGGTCTAAATTCTTTGGAGTACCAGATGTAGTCTAACCGTTGAGTGGGCAAGCCCAAGTTAAAGACGGCTGTCCTTCCTAACCCCCATCCCTTTTCATAAAAACTATCCTGTGCAACGCGAGACAGTTGGGCATAGGATTCAGAGGTGTCTTGAAAATTGCAATCACACAACAGTAAAAAAGGGTGGTTTTCTTGCTGTAGCTCTTGCTTGAGGCGATCGATTTCAAACTTTTTTTGGCGATAATATTCACTTGCTGCTGCACCCCACTGGTTTAACGGGGTTGAAAACAAAGGATTATGCATCAAATCAACGACGGCTACTTCAACAGGTTGCTGGTCGATTAACACAGTTGCTCTTGTACCCAGACGCGGACCTGGCAAGATGAATTCTTCTTGGGTGTTGACGTTGATGCCGTAGCGCACTCCTCCCAAGGGAAACGTAGTTTTAGCTTGAATGGGAAAACGACTGACAACGCCAACAACTTCTGACTTGCTTTGTAAGGGCAGTTCAACAGTAGTGTAAGGATAGTCTTTTATCAGTTGTGGGATCAACGCATCTGCGAGTTCGGGGGTGAGTTCCTGCAATCCAAGAATATCTGGATGATGCTCACGAATAACAGTCATTAACGGAGCAGCGTCTACGTTGCCGAGCAAAACGTTGAACGTCATAACTGTGACGGCAGAACCGTTGCCAGACGCTAAATTGGCGATCGCCGGAACAAACAAAGCTCCATATAGCCCTAAAAACGCCAGTACTGGAACGCTTAACCCCAATAACAAACGCCAACATCGCCCCCAGACAGCAGCAATCAGCAATAGAGGCAGCAAGGCTAAGAAATAGAGGATGTAAGAATTGGCAATTGCTACCCACCAGATGCGGTCAAACACGATCGCCCGCAAAATTAGCCAGAGGAGGGTAATCAGGATATAAAACCAGCCGCAATACAACAAAAGCAATCGCGCAAGCATAGGTTAATCCTTGGAATGATTACACTGTGCACTGGTGAGGCAGGCGATCGCTAACGATCAAGTGCAACGGACAACAGGATAAACCATCCACATTTTGAAGCGATGTTCTTAGGACAACATCGGTAAACACAACGTTGAGCATTGTGAACCGACTGCCAGCCATTGGATGGATTACCACTGTGTCAGAGTTGCAATTTAGCCTTTAGGGCGAGAGTTAAACCGACGTTGCCGTCTGCGAGCGATGGCTTTGCGCTTTGCCTTCTCTAAGGGAGTTTCAAAGTGCCGATTTTTTCTCACATCTTGCAAAATACCAGCTCTGGAAACTTGCCGCTTAAATCGACGTAGTGCTGAATCAATGCCCTCGTTTTCGCCCAAAATAATTTGAGTCACGTTGTGATATTCCTCCTAATTCATCGACAACAAATTCTAGATCAACCGTTCTTAGCAAAAATGAGCAAAAAGCCTCTGGCAGAATCAAGCAGCTCTCTTTATCTGCCAGAGACTGGAGTAATGTATTGCTGTTTTAGAGGCATTGTAATGCCTATTTAATCAATACGGACGACGACCGCCGCCACCGCCACTACGGTTATTGTTACCCCAACCACCGCCGCCGCCCCGTGAGGATGAGCCTCGTTCTTCTCTGGGTTTAGCTTTGTTGACTTTTAAGTCACGCCCCATCCACTCCGCACCGTCGAGCGCCTCAATTGCGGCGGCTTCTTCAGCTTCTGTTGACATTTCAACAAATGCGAATCCTCTGGGACGCCCTGTTTCACGATCAAGGGGAGTTTGGACACGCTTTACGGTGCCAAATTCAGTGAAGATTGAACTAAGGCTTTCCTCAGTTACACTGTAGGGCAGGTTTCCTACATAAATCGACATAAGCTACTCCAAAACCAAGCTCAAATTATATAGTGAAGAGATCCAAATTTCGGAGAGCTGTCTGTCAATAGAATACAAACTAAACTGACCGCCGAATTCAAAGTCTCTCTGAGAGCATAGCTTACAATCGGTTGTGTGAACCATTTCTTTAAAGGAATTTACGGTCTAACTGGGGCTTATAGAAACTATAAAAACTCATTAGTTTTCTTCTGAACACGTCAGGCTATACGATCAAATATTAAGGTTTGAAACCGATACGATTCATCGCGCATTTCCTAAGAGGTATCTAAATTCATGACGGCTGTAACCCCTATTCCTACTTTCTGTGAGGGAATTCAGTATTTTGGGGCAACGCTGCCTCACTTTGAGACCCTAGGGAAAGAGCCTGCGATCGCCCCCGGTCAGGTAGCTATTGCTGATCCGACTGATGCCGCAGCGGTTTATCAAACCTTGTTATATGCGGATGCTTTGCGGTATCTGACTCTGCAAGTGACTGGTAGCAAGGCATCTGGGCATCCCGGTGGGTTTGCCAGTCAAGCAGAAGCCTATGCTGCCCTGGTTATGTTGGGCTATAAAAACATCATCACTGAGGTGGGGCACCACGCTCCAGGCTTTTACAGTGCCATGTTTTTAGATCGCTCGTTAGAAGAGATGGGCATCCAAAGCGTGCAACAGTTGCGCGATCGCTTCCGAGAACGGCATGGGTTGCTGGGGCACCTCTCTGGCTTTATCCCCGGATTATTGGCTCCAGCAGGTCCTTTAGGGCAAGGACAGCACTTTGCGTTGGCTGCTGCGTTACTCCACAAAGACAAGCTGTTTCCCTTTACCGTGGGCGATGGGGGTCTGGGTGAGCCTTATATTATGAGTGCGATCGCCCACTTCAACACGGCCTATCCTCACGCCACCAACTTTCTGCCAATCTTAGTGTGGAACGGGTTCTCGCAAGAACACCACAGTATGGTGTCAACCAAGACCAACGAGAGCATGCTGGCCTACTGGCATGGCAATGGGTTTGAAGAAGTCGTGTTGGTGGATGCTAAAGAGTTTGATGACCAAAATCAACCGGGTGACTACATCGATAGCACGATCTTCTCGTTTGAGCAGCGATTGGCATTTACTCAAGCGGTGTTGGCTGGCATTGATAAGGCTGCAAAATCTGCTCTCAGTGGCAAGCTGACTGCCTTTATCATCAAACAACTCAAAGGCGCAGGAGTACATGCGAGAGGTGCCAAATCCCACAACCTTTACCCCAAAGATACGTTAGATAGTCCTCATATTATGGAGGCACTGAAGACCCGATCGCTATCTGCTGATGCCTGGGAACTGGTGCGGACAAATTGTGAACGGGCAGGTGGCGGCCCTGCGGCTAAAACCGTTGTGACAGAATTTTCGGAGTTGCATCTGCCTGCCACTAACCTGCCGTTAGAGGAATATCCGGTGGGGGGCGAGCCGAAGGTATCAACCACGACAATGGGTCGATTAGTGGCAAAGGTGGGGGAGGGCGATCGCGCCTTTGTTGTCACTAATGCCGATGGCAACGAAGCCTCTGGAATTGGCAATATTAACCAGGCACTCAAAATCAATCACCCGGTTGAAGATGCTCTTTACTTTCAACAACCCGGTGGGCAAGTGTATGAACCCTTGAGTGAAGATGCCTGTGCTGGCTTGGCAGCGGGGCTGTCTCTCATGGGATCACGCACTCTCTGGTGTTCCTATGAATCCTTTGCGATCAATGGCTTACCCATTTGGCAAACGGTGACTCAGGCCATGACAGAGTTGCGTCGCCCTACGCCATCCACCATTACGCTGTTTACCGCAGGAGCACTGGAGCAAGGACGCAACGGCTGGACACATCAACGCCCTGAAATTGAGGCATACTTCGCTGCCATGATGCGCAATGGCAACATCTTCCCGCTGTTTCCACCCGATGCCAACAGCATTCAGGTGTGCTACGACTGGGCACTCACGACCCTTAATAAAGGGATTGTGATTACCGCTAGCAAATCTCCGCTGCCGATTCGCACTACGTTTGACCAGACTCGCCAGGCATTGCAGGATGGGGCGATCGCCTTAAGTGAGACCTCTGGTACTAAAACGGTTGTTTTTGCAGTCGTTGGAGATATGGTGCTCAATCCAGTGATGGAAGCCGCTAAGCAGCTAGAAGCTCAGGGCATTGGCAGTCGCATTGTGTCGGTCGTCAATCCTCGTCGGTTGTATCGTCCCCATGATGTGGCCTGGGATACGTGCTCTGAACCCGATGGTGCCTTTCTCAGTGATGCTGGCTTTGAGGCTTTGTTTGGGGGCGACGCTCTGATCGGCGTTACGGGAGGAGCCAGCGGTATGTTGGAACCCGTTATGCTGCGCAGCACTGCAAAGCGAGATACCTTTGCCTGGAGACGGGGGGAAACCACTGCCACCGCCAATGAGTTGATGGCGTTTAATGGCATTACCCCAGAGGCGATCGCAAAACGAGCAATCGAGTTGGTCTAAAGTCAAGAAGAGATGTGACTAATCGCATCTCTTCTGGCATTTTTGAAAAATCATCCAACCAGGTGACACAGTCGGATGAAGTGATCAGAGGTTGACCATCAGTATTTTGTTAGTAACAAAGAATTAAATTTCGATCGCGATGGCGGTTGTCGCTCCTACGTCAGCAATGCGCATGCAGATCAGGGGTTTGGTTCGAGTGCTATGGTCATTGCCCAGCAGAGATGCTGGGTTTTTTCGTGCAATTAGCGAATATTGCACGGAGGGTGGGGCGATCGCCAATTTTTAAAGAGGTCGCTTCTAGCAGTAAGCCCCCTCACGCTAGAAGCGACCCCCTATATTGTCCCGGTATTTTGCATTTTGTGAAGGGGGTGATTCCCCCCTTCAATATAAATTTATACAACGATGACAAAATTGCTGACACTCAGGTGACGCTATTAATAGACTATCGAGCTGATTTGGGTGAGCTTGAGGTCGAGTCTAAGGACAAAGCTTGATCGAGCACCATTCGGGCTTGCTCAGCTTGAGGACGAGCTTCCGAATAGCGCATATTGGCTTGAGCAAAGGTCTTGAGAACTTTGAACCCTTCTTTTAATCGTTCTATTTCTGCTTCATCGACTGGCTCATCAGTAAATAAACTATCCACTTGAGCACGCACCTTCATGGCTTCTGTTTTAGATGCCTGAACTTTGAGTTTTAGAGTAGCGAAATTATTAAGCACTTGCACGGCTTGGTTAAGCGCGTCTTCAGAATTGAGTGAATCAGGTACGTTGGCATCAGCGGTCATGGGAGTTGGCTCTTCTACTTCAACAAACTGTTGAGGACTAAATCCTTTGGAAAGATTAGCAGGAATTTTACCGTCTTCTACCAGTTTGATTAACTGATCCATCGCTTTACTGCGAGCCTGAGGCGAGTCTTTGCCAGGAACGGTTAAAACAATGTCTGAGTTTTGAGTCAATGTATATTGAACCATAGGGCTAATAAATACTTTTGTACTACTTCTATTGTAGGCTAGCAAATTTGTTTTGCAGGTGTTTTGCAACGATTCAACAGATCTGGTGAATCGGCTGTGAGATAACCATTGCCCCAAAAGAATTAGAGGGATATCGTGAATTATCTAGTTTTAGACTACCATCGATAATCATTTTATAAAACTCATTCAACGACTCAAACAACACCATAGTTTTTGGATGAAATAAAGCCACCTTAATGAATGGATGAGTGATTAAATGTCCTGAGTTTCTAGATTTTTGAAAAAGTAGATTTAGGTACTTTCTCTATTAAGAGATCATCTTTAAATTAAGAGAGATAACCTCGCTGAAACTATTTTTAGGGTGCTGATTATTTAATATCAAAATAGCTAATTTGTAGATAAAGAGGTTAAGAATTAGCCCTCAAAAGATGGTCGAGATGATCATAGATGGTTTTGTTTAGATTCCTCGACACGACAAAATTCTCCTCTAGAATAGATATATTTAAGCGGAGTTGTAAAACGATGGGAGCAGCATTAGTTGGAGTGCTCGCTATTTTTACTATGGGGGCGATCGCAGGAGGTCTTAAGCTCGATCGAGAATATCAACGGGGTGTGATTTATCGTTTAGGGCGGTTGCAAAGCGTGAGAGGCCCGGGTCTATATTGGGTGGTTCCCTGGGTTGATCAAAAAGTGCAAATTGATATCCGTACTCGCACGGTTGACATTCAGGCTCAAGAAACAGTTACGGCCGACAGCGTCACGGTCAAAGTGAACGCCGTGTTGTATTACCGCATTCTTGATCCCAACAAGGCGATTAACCGGGTTGAGAATTATCAGATGGCTGTTTATCAAATTGCCTTGACAACTTTACGTAACGTGGTTGGACAAAATATTTTGGATGATGTGTTGCAAAACCGCGACAAGATTAATGTTCGAGTGCAGGAGATTGTAGACGAAATTACAGAACCCTGGGGAATTGTGATTGAGCGAGTCGAAATGAAGGATGTAGAAATTCCCACGAGTATGCAACGAGCAATGGCAAAAGAAGCGGAAGCCATTCGCGAAAAACGGGCGCGGCTAATCAAGGCAGCAGCTGAACAAGAAGCCTCAATCAAACTGGCAGAAGCGTCGCAGAAAATTGTGGAGAATCCAGTTGCTTTAGAGTTACGACGACTGCAAATGTTGACTGAAATTGGCGCAGAAAATAACACCACAACGATCTTGATGATGCCCTCCGATTTCATGTTGTTAGCCAAGAACTGGGCAGATGCTTTGCAGCGAGCCAATCCAACGGTGGTTAACTCTGCCCCATTGCAACCTTTTTCACCTAATGTAGTGATCCCAGATCTCGCTAATCCATTGCCCAACGAAGAGGTGTAGTGCTCAATCAACCCAGTTTGTGTCATAGACCTCTGTCAGATTGAGAGGAGTGCGTGATTTGTAGGCACTCCCTCAATCAAAAGAATCTAATTTGTTAGAGATCTAAATGCGATGTGCAACTTTTGGGGTTTAGACCCCCAGTTTTTGGGGCCCCCAGTTGTCCACAGTTCGCCACTCCTATCTGACCTGTGAACCGTTCAACAACTCTTCACAGCGATCGCGTTCCGCAGAGACGTTATTAAAATTATCAACGGCTGCTCCTGCAATGACCAGCAACAAGATCGCAAGGACAATGGGTGCTGGATCACCCCAACCTTTTGGATTTCCTGGTTCCCAACTCATTTTTGTCCTGTGAGGCTACCTTACTTGAGCTTTTGTTTTACAAAGGTCAAAATCTGCGCCAGTTGCTTTTTCAACAGATCAATTTCAGTCTGCATCTTATCAACCTTTTGTTTTAATGCCTCGATCTCAGCTGAACCAGATGCATCGCTTGCAGCGGCAGCGGCGGCAGCGGCGGTTGCTGCGGCTGACATCGTTGGCTGAGGCCATTTCTTAAACTTTGCCATTGCCGATTTGATGGCATCGACTAATTCGCGTTGCTCAAATGGCTTTTCAATAAATTCAAAATACTCAAAGGGTTCTGGAATTTTCTCAGTCACCTCTTCTTTGCGTCCAGACATTAGCACTAAGGGTGCTCTCAGGTCAGGTTGCGCTTGAATCTGCTGAAACACTTCCCACCCACTCATCCGGGGTAGAAGAAAATCCAACATGATTAAATTTGGACGCTCTTGATGAATGGTGTTAAGACCCTCAACACCATCTTTGGCTTCTAGGACCTCAAAATTACCTTTTGGTAACATATCCCGAACCATATTACGGATGACTCTGCTGTCATCAATGACCAGAATCTTGTGACTTGCCACGACGGACTCCTCTGGTGGTGACTGAAGGAACAAATGAAAGGTCAGGCTTCGGTGACATCGCCTCTTTTCATCCTGACAATGGGACTCAACTTTGGTATAGAGAAAGCGGAGATTGGTAATATGACATTCGCTCCAAGTCAGTCAAAGCTATTCTCACCGTAAGTTGCAAACCCTACATATGTCAGCATGAACTAGTGTAACTGCTCAATGGCAGAATAGCTCTCATTTCAGGCGGTATCAATTTTGCTTTTAAACCAAGTTGCGCTTTATGTTCTTAGATATCCCAAATATTAGCGTTTCATGCACAAAAGCTAAATAAGTCAATGACTAATTAATTTTTTAAGGTGTTGATTAAAGTTGTACTTCGACGGACGAGGCTAGAATTTGGGTAAGTATGACTGGTAAGTATGACTTAGGAGGGGTTGGAACTCTCCTTATCAATAACTTTAAATGGCATCCGTCGCAAGATAGCCCTGTTATATGCGATGTTTACACATTCTTCAATAAATGCGGTTATGGCGAGGGGCTTGCCTGTTGATTTTGCAGCGAGAGGCATCGCTGAAGTAGCAAAAGATTCAGATACTCTAGCTCCTACTTGCTTTTCATACCTGCTTGCGCCTCTAAACCGAGAGGCAGAACTTTTAATGGAGGTTGCTTTACAATTGAGACTGGTTTTGTCTGAATTAATGGTCAATTTCAAGGTTAGCTGACAATCTTTTGAGAGTGGAATGCTGATTGTGAATGCGATGTGAGGCATCTTCCCTAAGCGTAATCGTCCAGATCTTTGAACTCTATGTCGTTTGAAACTGAACACTCTGCCCCATCTATGAAGCGATCGCCCAATCGTGAACTGCCTCACGAAACTTTGCCTGCCTGGTTGCGTCGTCCCATCGGTAAGGCGAGTGAGATTTCGACGGTTCAGCAAATCGTTAAGCAACGTCAGATTCATACGATCTGCGAAGAGGGGCGATGTCCCAATCGAGGGGAGTGTTATGCCAACCAGACAGCAACATTTTTGCTAATGGGGCCCACCTGCACGCGGGCTTGTGGGTTTTGTCAGGTGGATAAGGGACATGCCCCAATGCCTCTTGATCCAGCGGAACCCCAAAAAGTGGCGGAGTCGGTGCGATTACTGGGGCTACGGTATGTGGTGCTAACGTCTGTTGCGCGAGATGATTTGCCTGATCAAGGGTCGGGGTGGTTTGCTCAAACGATGAATGCGATTCGAGGGGTCAATCCAGATACTCAGATTGAAGTGTTGACTCCTGATTTTTGGGCTGGTCTAGAGGGGGATGTTGCTCAACGCAGACACATTGCGACCGTTGTTGCCGCTCAGCCTGCTTGTTATAACCATAATATTGAGACGGTCAGACGGCTTCAGGGGCCGGTGCGACGGGGAGCAAAATATGAGCGATCGCTGCAGGTTCTCCAGATCGTTAAGGAACTGGATGCAACCATTCCTACAAAGTCGGGCTTGATGTTAGGGCATGGTGAAACTGAGGCAGAGGTCATTGAGGCCATGCAGGATTTGCGCCAGGTAAAGTGCGATCGCCTCACGCTGGGTCAATATATGCGACCGTCACTCGATCATTTGCCTGTGCAACGGTATTGGACTCCTGAGGAGTTTGAACGATTGGGGGCGATCGCTCGTGAAATGGGCTTTAGCCATGTGCGATCGGGGCCTTTGGTTCGGAGTTCTTACCACGCTGGGAAAGCAGGTTGAGGAGAAAGGGCACTGGAAAATCGAGAATCTGAATGAGACTTACAATTTCTATCTTTTTAGATGGAGTACAGGGGCTTCGTCGGGAGCTTAGCCCTTTGGTTTGGGGTGAAGCCCCATGCCCCCTTGTATCAACTGTCTTGACAGAATATTGAGTTTTTTCAACAAATGCTTTGGTGTGCTACAGATTATTCAATAATGGGCGGTGATGAGTTCATAACCAATTCAATAATTAGGAACTGAATCTCTATGACCTCAAAGGCAAAACCTCCTTATACCTTCCGCACCGCTTGGGCACTTTTGTTGCTCGTGGTCAACTTTGTTGTGGCTGCTTATTATTTCGGCATCCTCAAATAAGGAGCAGGGGTGAAGCATTGGGGTGAACAAATCTGCCCTAGTCAGATTATCTTTGTCCCAACGCTTTGCCCCAACTTTTACCCTTTATTTAGTCCTCAAAAGGTTCCTCTAAATAGCCCTTGAGGGCGAACCAGCAATACCACCACCATGAGGATCAGGGCAACTCCTAGCTTATATTCTGAAGGAATAAAATAAGTGCTGATTTCCTGAGTGATGCCGATGACGTAAGCTCCGGCGATCGCCCCATAGGGATTGCCAATGCCTCCTAAGATCACGGATGCAAACATGGGCAGAATTAGAAACCAACCCATGTTGGGGCGGACTGCCGTAATTAACCCATACATGCCACCCCCAATAGCAGTTAGCCCTGCGGCTAGAACCCAAGTCCAGATCACAATGCGCTCGACATTAATGCCAGAGACACGAGCCAGGTCAACGTTATCTGCGACCGCTCGCATCGCTTTGCCAATCTTGGTGTTTTGCAGTAAGAAATGCAACCCCAAAATCACCAGGAATGCCAGTGCAACCACGATTAGACGGCTTTGAGAGATTTTGATACTAAACAGATCAATGGTACTCAAAACGGGCAGGTCATATTTCTGGTTGTCTGCACCCCACAGCAGAATAATGCCATTGCGAAGAAACAAAGCCAGACCGATTGAGATGATGATTAAGGTCGTGGGAGATGCACGGCGATCGCGCATGGGAAGCCAGATGAGTTTTTCGGTCAGCAGGGCAACTGCAATGGTGAGTAAGGCTCCTGATGCAACTGACAGCCAGATATTGACCCCAAATCGGTTGACCATCAAGGTCAGAAACGCGCCTAAGGTCATGAAATCACCGTGGGCAAAGTTAGCTAACCGCAAAATGCCATAGGTCAGGGTTAGCCCCACGGCTGACAACGCTAAAATGCTGCCAACGGCAACTCCATTCACTAAAAGCTGAATCAATTCCTGATCCATGCCTGTTTCGTTTTGATCGAGAGAACATTGTCTATTGTCTCTGAATTAATTCACGCTTGCACCTCCAGCCAAGTATCTTGAGTAATCACCAGAGACATGAGAGGGTAGTGAGTGGATTTGAGGAGTGACTCGATGAAGATTTGGCAGAAAAACCCGGGGTTGCGGTCGGTGGCGATCGCGGCGGCTCTCTTTTGGGTCATCTGCACTGGGCTAGTGCTATGGCGGTTTTATAATTTTTTCCCGTCGGATGTGTCGTTTGACCAGGGCATCTTTAATCAGGTGTTTTGGAACAGCCTGCACGGTCGTTTCTTTCAAAGCTCTCTTTCGTCCACTGAGTCGAGTGCCGTACTGTATGACGGAGCCGTGCCTGATGTAGTCTATCAACGGCTAGCTCAACACTTCACCCCAAGCCTGCTGCTATGGCTGCCCGTTTACGCCTTGTTTCAATCTCCGGCAGGGCTTTCGATCCTTCAAGTAACGCTCATCACGCTGGCAGGGTTTGTGTTATATGCTCTGGCACGACATTATCACCCCCCTCACCTCTCTGCTCTGATCACCATCAGTTACTACTGTGGCAATGCGGTCATTGGCCCTACGGTCGCTAATTTTCACGACTTTTCTCAAGTGCCGCTCTATATTTTTGGATTGCTATTAGCGTTAGAAAAACGCTGGTGGTGGTTGTTTGTCACGCTAGCCGCATTAACCCTTGCAGTTCGTGAAGACGCAGGCATTGTGCTGTTTGGCATTGGTATCTATCTGATGGTGAGCCGTCGGTTTCCGCGCATTGGTTTGGGCTTGTGTGCCGTCAGTGTGGTCTATGTTGTCACTGTGACCAATGTTGTCATGCCGTCGTTTGCCAACGATATTGGGCGACGATTTATGGTTGAGCAGTATGGTCAGTTTGTGCAGGGGGTTGATAATCCTTCGACCCTGGATGTGCTGAAAGGTATTCTGCAAGACCCAGTGCGCACTGTGCGAGAAGTGGTGATGCCGTTCAATCGCACGCTAAATTATTTTTTGGGATATTGGGTTCCTTTGGCATTTATCCCTTCTATCTCAATCAGTGCCTGGGTGTTAGCGGGGGTACCCCTATTCAATATCTTGATTCAAAACGATCCAGATGCTTTGTCACTCCAGTTGCGCTATGCCTTGGCGGTTATTCCTGGCTTGTTTTACGGCACGATTTTGTGGTGGTCTAAACATCCGTTGCACTTTAAGCCCTGGTTTCGTCGATTTTGGGTGGGGTGCTTGGGATTGGCACTGTTGTTTACCCTAACGTCTAATCCCAATCGGGCGTTTTCAGTCGTTTTTCCAGATTCGTTTCGACCGTGGGTTTACATTACTGCGGGGCGTCAACTGCACCATTCTCAGGCCATTCGTCAACTACTAGGGCAAATCCCTGCTGAGGCCAGTGTGTCAGCTACAGGGCATATCGTGTCACACCTGTCTAACCGACGCGAAGTGGTACGCTTTCCAGAATTGCGGATTCGAGGAGACGATCGCAAAGACTCACGGGTCGAGTACATCGTGATGGATTTGTGGTACCCGTTGCAATATCAACCCGCGTTTTTCAACGATTTAAACTTCTTGAAATTTTTGAGCGATCGCCTCACACGCATCACTGAAACCTCTCGATATCAACTCATTGATTTTCAAGATGGGGCTGCATTATTGCAGTGGGGTGCAGAACCCAACCCCTCAGCCGTGGCGAACTGGGAAGCGTTTTACAACGAAATTAAACCCATCATTCAAGCCAGTCATTCTGAAATGCCTGACAGCCCTCGCGTATAGCGTGAGGTTGAGATCAAAATTTTGGCGGTTTCAACCGCCGCCACCCTCTGCTATTTTTATGCTGTTTTGAGGCGATCGCTCATTGAGACTTGAGGAGGGTGGTGAGGTGAGCGATTGACTCGTTTAAGCGTTTCTAGAAAAGCATAGACCGCTGGAGGATGGAGCGCATCGGTTAACGTCACAACATTAATGATCCGGTCTAGAGGCACGGGCAAACGCCGCACCTGAATTTCGGGAGGCAGAGGTTCTGCGGCCAAGCGTGCCATAACGGTGATCCCCAACCCTTGAGACACCATGCTGACGATCGTCGAATCTTCTTTGATCTTGTACAGAGCATTGAGGGGTTGAATGAGCTTGTTAAAGTGATTGCGAATTAGGACAGAGCAATAGTCATCATCAGGGGGCAAGATGATGGGATAGTTGCGGATATCGTCCCAACAGAGGGAATGAGGAATAGCCCACTGAGGCGGACAAAGCACGACATATTCATCGCGCATCAATTCCTGGGTATCAAACTCAGGAGACGGTGGGAGACAGGTAAACCCAATATCGGCTTTTCCTTCTCGCAAAGATTGCTCGATGCCATCATACCCCCCTTCGTTGCCGCGATATTCGTTGAGGGTAATGGCGATCGCTGGGTAAGCACTACGAAACTCTGCCATGATTTCGGGTAGCACGTGAGTTGCCACACTACGGAAGCAGGAGATGCGCACTTCACCCCCTTGCAACCCCTTCGAGCGATTGGCTTCTTTGCCGATGGTGTCGAGCAATTGCAGCATTTCCTGAGCGTGCTGCGTGATGCGCTCACCAACCGGAGTTAACCGAGCACCATGACGACCTCGCGATAACAAGATAACGCCCAACTCTTGTTCTAAGCTGGCGATCGCATGACTAATCGCAGATTGAGACACCGCTAAGTGCAGTGCTGCCTCGCTAAAATTCCCATGCTCTGCAACAGTTACCAAAGCACGCAATTGAGACAATTTAACGCCATCCCGGTTGACTTCTCTCATCTACCCTCACCTCAGAATGAATCTGATCGTCCCGTACTGCGAATTGATACTCGATCGATGGTCATCCATCAATTTTGTTCATGAATTCCATTCATACTTCCTTTTGATTATCTGTTGGGAAGTGAATAGAGTGATAGATGTAGACGGCAAGCCTTAAATCACTGTCTACTTCAAACCAATCTAACGGGAGTCAATGAAATGAGAGCAGATGCATACCTCTTGGGTAGCCAACACACTGATTCAAATTCTACCTTATCAGCTCAAAAACCATTTGTGAAGTCTGGTTTGGCCGCCTCTGTCAGCCAAACTGTAAGCAATTTTGTTGCCCACCTCTCTGGTACGTCAGAACCTCAGATTTGGCAGACTCAAGATCAGGCGGGTGACATTCTTTGGAATGTGTATGACCCCAGTACTCATCAGACGTCTGTCTTTCACTCTGAAACAGAAGTCAGAGTGTGGATCGATGAACGTTACAACTATTAAGCGTTACATCGGATAAATGAATTTAATCATGGCTACCCAATCCCCGATTTCTCTAAAAAGTCGGGGAATTTGGGCTTTTAAGTTTCACCCCTGTTGTGCCCTTTGAATTCTGATATCGCTGCATTGTAGATGTAGAAAGTAAGATAATAGGAGTCGGATAGCCCCCGCTATTGCAAGAATGAAGACATCACATCGGGCGAAATGCCGTTGTTGATGACCTTTTGATACCTCCATTTGCCCAAGCTTAGCTGTTCTAATGTCTCTGTTTAATTCAGCCTGCTGATTGAGTTTGTTGATTAAGCCTGCTAGAGCCTGGATGCAAGTTATTGTAGCGATCGCCCTCTCTTTCTCGCTATACAGTTGAGTTTTGAAAATGCATCATGGTTGCCGATCGAGCAGGGAATACACTTCGGTTATCTAGAAATCTCGGTTTACTCTCAAAGGCTGTGGTGTTGAGAGATTTAGTCAATCGTGGCGATCGCGTTGACTTCTACCGTTTTCGACTTAACGGTTCAAGTACGGTCAATATCGCGCTAACTCCATTAGGGGCAAACACCGACCTGGCTCTATTGAATAACCGAGGCAAAGTGTTGGCGCGATCGGCACGCAGTGGCAGGCGATCGGAAGCGATTCGGAGAGCCTTAGCGATTGGCGTTTATTACGTGCAAGTTACGCCCCGCACTGAGCTAGACAATACTGGTTATGTGCTCAGATTGGCAGCATCGCTAAATTCTGCCCCTTTGCCGAGTCCGACGATCGATCCACCTTCTAACTCTCCTGCCAACACTCCATCTCGACCGTTTAACATTCAATTTGACTATCGCTTTGACACGAGGGGTTGGTTTACACCTGAGAAGCGACAGGCATTAGAATCAGTCGCAACTGTTTGGGAGAACTTGATTCAGGATGAGTTTGCAGATACTCCAATCGCCACGGAGGTGCGTCGCTTTACGAACCCGGAGACTGGACTGAATGTAGATAATTTCAGCAACAGCAGTGTGATTGATGATGTATTGATTTTTGTCGGTGCTAGAGAGTTAGGGGGAAGTGCAGGTACAACCCTGGCTTTGTCAGGACCAGCTCTTGACACCTCTGGAACTCCTCGATATGGCACCACTAATTTTGAACCGTGGATTGGCACGATGGCATTTGATCTGACAACAAACTGGTTCTTTGATGCCACCCCAAGCACAAGCAGTGACATTCCAAGCGATCGCATCGACTTTTTATCTGTTGCGACTCACGAGATTGGGCACGTCTTGGGGTTTGGCACCAGTAATGCGTTTGATGCCAAAGTTAGTGGATTTAACTTTATTGGAGAGGCCACTCGGTTTTTTGCGGGGAGTGCGGGAATTGCGCTGTCTAGCGATCGCGGGCATGTTCAGAGTGCCTATCGCTTGGGAACGTCAGGAGAAGCGGTGATGGCTCCCCAATTTGCGCGAGGAGAGCGGCGGCTGCCCAACGTTGTTGATCTGCTAGTTTTAGATGACATTGGCTACACCGTTAACTACAACGGGGCTGTACAAAATCCGGTGCTCAATGACGGTGTGCGTCAGGTGTCTGCTCGTACGATGCCTGCTTTACTGACGATGCCTGCTTTACTAAGTCAGCTCACTCCGATGACGAGAGCCGACCCAGCTCAGGGGCGATCGCAACCCTCGTCTTATAGCTATTGCGGCTGTGTCAGTTGCATGATGTTCTAATGGCGAAGAATTTATTACACTTTGTAAATACCTCTGTAAAGACCTCTATAAAGACAACCATTCACCCCAGGTATTTCTATGGCGGTTCGGAAAGATACCATTTTTGAACGGTTTCTGGCTCCCATTGTCAAAAACTTTTTGATCGACCGGGATGCGTTACAACGCTATTACGAGAGCAAAGATTGGCAACAAGAGTGCGATCGCCTGACAGATTCCACCGTTGTTTACCCCGATTACTACCGTTCTCAAAACTTCCATAGCATTGAGGGGGGCTATCTCACCATCAGTGCCGCCGTTTCCTATGACCCCATCACCCAATATGCGCTGCCACCTAAAGAGGAATGGGTACGACAAAGTTTAATCGATTGCATTCAAGGGCAACCTCGGCGCATTCTTGATTTAGGCTGTGGCACGGGTACCACTACCCGCTTATTAAAGACGACCTTTCCAGAAGCAGAGGTCATAGGGGTTGATCTGTCGCCCTACATGCTGGTGGTTGCTGAGGATAAAGCTCAAGTGGCTAAACTGCCTATTCAGTTTCGGCATGGCAACGCAGAAAAAACAGGTTTCCCTGATGCCAGCTTTGATCTGGTTACGGCATCCCTGCTGTTTCATGAAACCCCTCCTGACATCTCAAAACAGATTTTGCGAGAGGCATTTCGCCTGCTAACCGTTGGGGGTGAGGTGGTGGTGTTAGACGGCAACCAAGGAATGTTGAGGCACACACCCTGGTTGATGGAAATTTTTGAGGAACCTTATATTCAAGATTTTGCCGCAGGCAGTGTGGATGCTTGGATGGGTAGTGCCGGGTTTGCGGCGGTGCAAACTGAAACCGTTTGGGGCATTCATCAAACGACACGAGGTGTTAAACCATTGCCAGGGCGATCGCCAGAGTGGGTAAGATATGAAGCAACAGGCGAAGAACAGTGGGCGATGGGATAGTTGGTGAACCATGCTAAAAGCCGTCTTATTTGACTTTAATGGCATCATCATCAACGATGAGCCATTGCACCAAAAACTGATTGACCAATTGCTAATCGAAGAAAATCTGCGCCCCAAACCAGAGGAATATTGGCAGACTTGTGTGGGCCGGAGCGATCGCGCCTGTTTAACCGATCTGTTGACTCAACGGGGTCGGGTTGTGACTGACAAATATCTAAACGACCTGATTGCTCGTAAATCACGCGCCTATCAGCAACAACTCCAGGCGATCGACAAGCTGCCGATTTATCCTGGTTTAACTGATTTAATCTTTCAGTTACGGTCATCCCAGATTAAGATGGCAGTCGTTAGCGGTGCGGTACGAGCTGAAATCGAATTGGTGTTAGAGCGATCGCAGCTTGCTCAACACTTTTCAGTGATTGTGGCAGGAGATGAAATTACTCAGAGCAAACCAGAACCTGAAGGATATCTGTTGGCCGTTAAACGCCTCAATCAGCAGTTTCCTGACTTGCTGTTACAACCGAATGAATGTCTGGCGATCGAAGACACCTTTGCTGGAATCGAAGCCGCAAAACGAGCTGGCATCCAAGTTGTTGGTGTGGCAAACACTTACCCGTTTCACATGATGCAACGTCAGGCAAATTGGGCCGTTGATTATCTCATGGAACTGGAATTAGACCGAATTCGCGATCGCTTTTCAGGGGTTAAACCACGACAAACAGTCGGCTAGGATACCAGCTTAAGGTAGCTATTGTCCGCATAATCTTGAATAAGCAACTACAGACATCTATCCATATGCTTTTAGCAAGGGCTAGCTTCAGACAAAGCTGTAACCCATAACACCAGACTGATCTCTTTATTTTTTGCATAATCTAAATAAGCTAACCCTAAAGGTAGATAACACTACAGACCGCTCAGGCTTTCAAGAATCCAGAACTGTAGTTTGCGTTGACCAATAAAGGAATCCCCAGTTTTCTTGAAAAGCTGGGGTTTCTAGATTTTCTACTTTCTTCTACAACTCACGCCCCCTTATGAGTCAAACTACTTATCAATTCTTCCCTAAAGCGATTCTTTCGGTCAGCCGACAAGAGCTTACCTCACTCAAGTTAACAACGTATAAGGGCTTAACTTCTGAGGAAACAACCTTACCTGCTGATTTACAAGGTCATTTCTTTTTAGTTTCTCCGGTTGGAACATTCGACTCCTATCAACCTGACAGTAGTTCTCCCGTTGTATTGCCATCCGCCGATGGTTCGACTCCACTATTTAATGGTGATGGCATGGTTTATCGGATCGATTTTTCAACTGATGCCGTCACTTTAACTACGAGAATTGCTAAACCACCTTGCTATTATGCTGACCGAATTAGTTATGAGAAATCTGAATTTAGCGATTTGAGATTTATCAACGGTGGCTTTGGACGATTCTCCTTTGTAAAGGGTACGCTTGCTATTTTAGGGGTTCGTAATCAACCCAATACAGCCTTCGTTCCCTTTCAATTTGCTACAGACCCTCAAGAGCGGTTGTTGCTTACCTCAGATACCGGACGTCCCTTTGAAATTGATCCTGATACCCTTGAAGTAATTGCTCCTTTAGGAAGTAATGATGAATGGAGCGCAATGTTGCCGCTAGTAGAAGGTGCTCCATTTACTCAATTTCTTACTACCGCCCATCCCTGCTTTGATCCACGAGGCAATCAGCAAAATGGCGAATTTTTCACGGTGAATGTGAGTAAATCAGTCTCAACCATGATGAGCTTAGCTCGTTCACTCAGACCTCACCTTGAAGAAGCCTTAAAACTACTTAAGCCATCTCCCTTTAAACGCCGATTTAGAGTTTTCAAAGCGTTTATTGATGCGTTTTTAGCTATCGATGGCTTTTCAGATGATGTTATTTATCTCATGCGTTGGCTTGGCAAAGCTCCAAATTGTCAATCTGATTTAGCAATAGCTTCCAGCCGTTGGAAGGTTTTGAACAAGTGGGGTTTTCCTATCAAACTTCATCAAACCTTGCATCAGATGGGGATTACGAAAGATTATATTGTTCTAGCAGATACAGCATTTAAGATAGATTTTGGTGAAGTTTTACCCTTTATTCAAGAAGTTGCTACTGGTCACATTGAGACACTAAGTACTGATTTATTCAACTATCCGCAATTACCCTACACGGATATTTATGTAATTCGTCGGGCTGATTTAAAGCCTTATAAAAAATCGGTCAAAGCACGCCATTTTCGCATTGATGCTCCAATGGCACATTACCTAGTAGATTATGACAGTCCAGACGGTAAACTTGTTCTTCATGCGGCTCATAACTGTGCTACTGATCCGGCTGAAACACTTCATAAGAATGACCAATCAATCTACACTGACTTAGAATTGACGTTGAATTTGCAAGGGTTGGCTGGAAGTGTAGTTGGTCCTACAGATGTTAGCCGTTTAGGTTGTCACATCATTGATGTTGAGAAGAACAAAATTACCTCTTATTTTGCCCATGATATTGATTACACTTGGGCAACCGCTTTTTATGCCTATCGCAACGAGCAACAAAATAGCCACTTTGACGATATCTATTGGAATAGCTGGGGATGTTGGGCAGATATTTTGTCGAAGCACATCTTCGATTTATATAAAGATTATGAACAGCGCATTGTACCCTTAGGTGACCTAAACACCTTTGCTGAGAACAAATCTAGTGATTGCTCCACTTTGCTCGGTTTGACTGCTAAGGGAGTTCCTTCTTCTATTTGTAGAGTTCATCTAAACCGAGGAGACGATGGACTACCCGTTAGTCTTGAACTGAAGGATTTTTATCAATTTCCGGAGGGATGTTTAGGTACATCTATTCAGTTTGTGCCCAAAGCGAACACTACTGGGAATAGGGCTGGTTATCTTGTTTGCATTGTCCTTAAGTCCCATGAGTTTGCTTCAAACAATAGCGAAATTTGGATTTTTGATGCCGAAAAAGATAATTTAGGTGGTGAGCCAATTTGCCGTTTAACTCATCCTGAGTTGAGTTTGGGATTCACTTTACACACAACTTGGATGGCATCAAAGTCATCTCATAAGATGAACGGTTTTGTACCATCTCAGCATACTCTTCCTATTTCTAATTCCTACAATATCCGTCAAGATTATCGGGAGCGAGTTAAGACGTGGCTGACCAAAGAACTGGAGAACGGCGCGATTTCACTCGACATTGCAAAAACAATTGAGAAAATGTTTGAGGAAATGTATGAAAGATGGGAAGACGCTCATAGAAGTAAGCTGGACTAACAATATGGTTTTGAAAACTCAAAATTTCAGCCTTTCAAGAAAGATGTATTAAGTTAATACACTTCTAAGGCATTTAGTCTTAAAAGGTAAGCTGAGATATCTGGATTTGTCATCTACTAACTCGTAATCCCTATGAGCTATACAGAGTATCAATTTTTTCCAAAGGCTATTCTTTCAGTCAGCCGTAAAGAGATTGACCATCTCCAACTCAATGTCAAGAGAGCCTGTGGCATCAAAGATACAACTTTACCCCCTGATTTAGAAGGTCATTTCTTTTTGACTGCCCCAGCAGGCACGCTAGATTCCTATCGCCCTGACCCAGAAAAAAATGAACATATTGCATTACCTGCTGCTGATGGTTTGACTCCGTTATTTAACGGGGATGGCATGGTTTATCGAGTTGATTTTGTGGAGGGAAAAGCCACTGTCAAAACCCGAATCGTTAAACCGCCCTGTTATTATGCGGATGAATTGACGCAGACTGAGGAACAGTTTCAAGACCTTAAATTTAAGAACTTTGGGTATGGACGGCTCTCATTTGTTAAAGATACTTTTGTTAGTTTAGGAATTCGTAATCAACTCAATACCGCTTTTGTTCCCTTTAAGTTTTCAACTAATGATCAAGAGAGGTTGTTAATCACATGGGATACAGGTCGTCATTTTGAAATTGATCCTGACACACTCGAATTGGTTGCTCCGATCGGTTGGAATGATGAATGGAATGCTACTACATCTCTCACGGGCAATCTGCCTTTTTCGCAAGTGATGTCCACATCTCACCCTTGTTTCGATCCGCAAGGTGGAGAGAAACAAAATGGTGAGTTTTTTACTGTTAATGTCAGCAAGTCAATCTCCACAATTTTGTGGCTATCACGATCGCTTAAGCTTCGCCTTGAAAAATTATTAGAGAGTGTAAAGGCATCTCCATTGAAGCGAAGACTGAGAGCGATCGCTGTGTCTCTTAACATTTTTTTGGCGATTGATGATATCTTTCACTTCTTCATCAATTTGTTCTTTGGTAAAGGGGATGCTGTTTATTTGTTGCGGTGGGATGGTAAGCCATTTGCCTCCGAAAAAACAAAGACACTGGATCAATGGAAGGTTGTTAACTCAAAGGGATATCCCATCAAAATTCACCAGACGTTACACCAAATGGCGTTAACAAGAGATTTTGTAATCTTGACTGACACGGCATTCAAGTTTGATTTAAGTGAAGTTATTCCTTTTTTACATGATGACATTGCAAATCAGGTTTTGCTGTTAATCATGTATTTGTTCGACTATGCGGCTTATCCTGAAACGAATCTCTACATTGTTCGTCGAGCGGATCTGGTTCCCAGTAAAAAGCGAGTCAAGGCACAGCACTTCAAACTTGAATATCCGATGACTCATTACATCGTTGATTATGAGAACCCTGATGGTAAAATTGTGCTTCATGCGGCTCATATTTGTGCGACTGACCCATCAGAAACATTGAGAATTAGCGATTTGTCAATCTACAAAGATTTAGGAATTACTCGTAGTTTGAGACAATTAGCTGGCTCAATTTGTGGCCCAACCGATGTCAATCGAGTGGGATGTTATGTTATTGATGTAGACAATCAGAAAGTGATTCCTTACACTAAGTATGATGTTGAGAAAACATGGGCTACTGCATTTTATGCCTGTCGAAATGAACAACATTCAGCCCGATTTGATGACATTTATTGGAATAGTTGGGGTTGTTGGACTGACACACTTTCACAACATATTTTGAGTTTGTATAAAGATTATGAAGATCGGCAGATTCCAGTTAAAAACTCTGATGATTTGGTGGATGGAGGTGTTGAACAACCTCTTTCTGAAATATCTAGGAGTACTGATAAAACCCTATTTGAAATTGCTCTAAAGGGTATTCCTTCTAATCTTTGCCGAGTACATATTGAACGAGATGTAGAGGGTTTACCCGTTGGTATTCAACTGATGGATTCTTATCAGTTTCCAAAAGGATATTTAGGCACATCTGCTCAATTTATTCCCAAGGCAAATTCAACAGGTTCCAGACAAGGTTATATCGTTTGTGTCGTGATTACGCCAAGCGATTGTGATTGCCCCCTTGATGAGCAACCCCGACAAAACAACAGCGAGATCTGGATTTTTGATGCTGAGAAGGATAATCTAGGGGGAGAACCGCTCTGTCGGCTCAGTCATCCTCAGTTGCATCTTGGTTTTACGTTGCATACTACTTGGCTCCCACCGCGATCGCCCAGCCCATCGCCTACCCCAACTACCTATGACGTACGACAGGACTATGATCCTCAAGTGCAGACATGGCTTGATCACCAGATTCAGAAGCAGTGCATCTCAGTAGAAACCAGGGAAAAAATCGAGAATTTGTTTGAAGCGGTGTATCAGAAGTGGGAACAAGCGCATCAAAACAGATAGTTTAAATATAGGGATTATCCTGACCCCCTAGCTGTATTCACTGTGAAGAGATTTTTTTTTGGTTTGCCTGTTGCCGCCCGTTTTGTTCTATTCGTTTTTTTGTCGTCTGTTGTTGGTTCATCGGAGGCGATCGCCCAAGTTATTCCCGATCGCACCCTACCCACAAATTCCAGGGTTAATCAAAACGGCAACATTATTCAGATCGACGATGGCACAACCGCAGGTAGCAATCTCTTCCATAGCTTTGATCAGTTTTCGCTCACCACAGGGACTACAGCCCACTTTAACAACGCGACCAATATTCAAAACATCTTTAGTCGTGTCACAGGGCGATCCATCTCCAACATTGATGGAACAATTCAAGCCAATGGGACGGCTAATTTGTTTTTGCTCAACCCCAACGGCATTTTGTTTGGACCCAATGCAGCTCTCAATATAGGGGGCTCTTTTTTTGCCAGCACGGGCGATCGCCTTCTCTTCTCGGATGGCACCTCATTTAGCGCGTCTGAACCCCAAACATCACCCCTATTGACAATTAGCGTTCCCATCGGCTTGGGATTTGGTGCTAACCCCGGCAGCATTGTCAATCAATCACAAATTACCTCACCTGGATTTCAAGGGCCAACTCGCACGGGGTTACAAGTTGCTGCTGGGCAAACCCTTTCATTGATTGGTGGCGACATTTTGTTAGATGGGGGCGACCTGACTGCCGCTGGTGGACAGATTGAGTTGGGCAGCGTTGGAGCCAATAGCCAGGTCAACCTGATTCCGTTTGGCTCTAGCTTTCAGTTGGGCTATCCAAACGGCACTGCGTTTGGAGACATTCGCTTAA
This sequence comes from Oculatellaceae cyanobacterium bins.114, assembly GCA_033764315.1. GTDB lineage: Bacteria > Cyanobacteriota > Cyanobacteriia > Elainellales > Elainellaceae > FACHB-1407. The sequence goes on along the minus strand of JANRJA010000056.1, from coordinate 14,374 downwards.
CCGATCTAGCCGAGGTTAACACTAGTGGGGTAGGCGGCGGTGAGATTCGAGTTCAAGGGCGCAACGTTATTCTCACGGGAGGCGCGGGGATTAACTCCAATACTCTGGGTGCCTTACCAGGAAGCCCAATTATCATTGACGCCGATGAGTCGTTACAAGTTCTGGGAGCGACCAATCGACCAGGTGTGTATGAAACGGCTCTCCTACCGTTTGATATTCGAGTCCCTTACCGCAGCGTGATTAATTCCAGCACATTAGGGGCAGGTGATGCTGGCCCTATCAACATCACCACCCGACGTCTGATTGCGAGTGACGGGGGGAGGATTAGCTCTGGTAGTACTTTCACGGCGACGGGAGATGGTGCAACTTTGACCGTTAATGCTTCAGATTATGTTGAGGTTAGTGGCGGAGTTACGGTTGAGGGAAATGGATCCAATCCACTTCTACCAGGACGATTAGGAGTAGAGCTAAATGGAATCAGCTCTTTATCAACAATCGCTGCTGCTCTATCTCTAGAAGGTGATGCAGGCAACATTGTCATCAATACTGATCGGTTGCTGGTTGATCGAGGGGGTGTGATTACTTCCAATACATTCATAGGGGCGCGCGGAGGACAAACGACGATTAATGCTAGAGAAGTAGAAGTGAGAGGGGCTAACTCAACAGGTGTCGTGCGAAGCGTGATCACCTCTAGCTCAATAACGACAGGACCAGCAGGGGATTTGACTGTCAATGCCGATCGCATCTTGTTAAGACAGGGTGGCTCAATTGGGTCAAACATTTTAGGCACTGGGCGCGGCGGTACTCTGATGGTCAACGCAAGGGAGTCGATTGATATTCGAGGTGACGGAGATAGCAATACTGGATTGTTAGCCAATACAACTCGTGGTGGAGAAGCCGGGGATTTAATTGTCAACACGGCTCGTTTAACGGTTGTTGACGGTGGGACGATTAGTGTGAGCGGTGGACCAAGTGGCATAGCAGGTGACTTGCGAGTGATTTCTCGTGATGTTGTATTAGATAATCAAGCAAGACTCACAGCAGAAACCAACACCGGCCGAGGGGGCAACATCCATCTCGGCATCCGCAATTCGCTGCAATTGACCCGAGGGAGTCAGATCTCGGCATCAACGGTGTCAGGCAGTGGCGGCAACCTCACCATTGATGCTAGAGGCATTGGCCAACAACAGACAACTATAGAACCAACTAACTTGATTCGTTTGAGTGGGGGCAGTCGCTTATCGGTTACAGCCACTGACACTGGTGATGCTGGAAGTGCAGCGATCGCTGTTCGACAACTGGTTTTAGATGACGTGCCTGAAAGCTCAAACCCAACCGGAATCTTTGCATCATCTGTTTTTGGGTTAGGAGGAGACATCACCCTCCAAGGAATAGAAGGGCTAAACCTGACAAATAGCCGGATATCTGCCTCAACTCAAACCGGACGCGGTGGTTCGCTAGACATTGGGGCAACCGGTGGAGAGATCCTACTCAACGGAACGGGTGGCTTGTTTGTAGAAGCTACTGAAACTGGCTCAGCAGGCAATATTGAAGTGAATGCTCAACAGTTAACCTTGCAAAATGGAGCCCGCATCTCGGCAGCCAATCGCTCCTTTTTACCCACAGCTAGTACTGCTCGCAACTTTGGCAACATTCGGTTGCACGGCTTAGAGACATTGACCGTCAACAACAGCCAAATCACTGCGTCGACCCAAACCGGACGAGCAGGCAGCTTGACCGTGGATGCAGCTGATACCGTACAACTTAACGGCACTGGGGAACTAGCGGTAGAAGCAACCGGAAACAATGGCATTGCTGGAGACTTACGCATCCGCACCGGACGGTTGAGGGTCAACGATGGAGCCAGTGTGACCGTGAGTGGGCGACGGGGGCAAGCAGGTAACTTGGTCGTTGCAGCAGACCAAATTCGCCTGGATCGAGGAGCCTTAGATGCAGAAACTGCCGCTACAGGAGCTAATCAAGCCAACATTCAACTCAGGGGACTAAATTTCTTAATCTTGCGTAACGGTAGCCAAATTTCGACCCGTGCCTTTAGTGACGGCAACGGAGGTAACATTGAAATTGATGCAGGTGGAGGCTATGTCGTTGCGGTTCCCAATGAAGATAGCGATATTATTGCCAATGCATTTCAGGGTCGAGGCGGCAATATCAATATCAGCACTCAAGGAATCTTTGGGTTAATTGAGAATGACCAGGATACATTTCGCAGTGAGATTAATGCGAGTTCTCAGATCGGGGTTGATGGGGAAATTGAGATTACAACGCTAGACGTTGACCCTAATCGAGGACTGGTTGAGTTGCCGACTGGCATAGTAGATGTTTCTCGACAAATTGCTCAAGATTGCTCCGCTAGAGGCACCGCAGTTGCCCGTAACAGAGGCGAATTTTTGATCACCGGGCGAGGTGGATTGCCACCTAGTCCAACCGATCCGTTGATCGGGGAAGCCATTATTGTCGATTGGGAGAGCCCGCTTGCTGAGGAGATGACTGATTCAACGCATACAGTGTTTTCAACAGCAGCAACGACCCGTCCCTCTGAGCCGATTGTAGAAGCCCAAGGATGGGCAATGGGTGCCGATGGCAACGTGATGTTGATAGCTCAAGCAAGCCATGCGACTCCCTATGCTCCTCCAGACAATGCGGCAACCTGCTCAGGAGAGTGAAGAGATGAGTGGGAGAGAAACTGTGAGGGGGTGAAAGGCTATTGTCTCGTGCCAAAGATCAGATCTAGCCTCTGTTGTGCGGTGTTTAGGGCGGCTTCGGGAGTGCTTTTGTCTAACAACGTAGCCTCGATCGCCCGTCCTAAGCTTTCTGAAATCCGGTTGTAGCCCGGTGCAATGGGACGTGATCGCCCATGGTCTGCCTGGTCTAGAAACACTTGCACAGCGGGTTGTTGAGCAATAAATGCTTGATATGCTTGGCTTTGGCGCGATCGCAAATTGACAGGTAAATACCCTGTACCGATCGCCCATTGAGTTTGAAAGGGTTCACTCAACACATACTCGGCAAAGGTTAAAGCAGCCTGTTCTTCTTGGGGAGTGGTTTTGAAAATAAATAGGTTCTCGCCACCCACAACCGTTGCGGATTTGACATCAGCAGGAATAGGCATGACCCCAAAGTCAACATCGGTGCCTGCCAGTTGCCCCAACGTCCAGGGACCCGTCAGTTGCATCGCCACTCGCCCTTTGAGGAACCCATCTAACTCAAAGCCCCGTTCCGGTTGAGACAAAATGGCAGAGCCATCTTTTAATAAGTCTTGCCACAAATGCAAAGCGGCGATCGCCCCTGAATTCTCTACCTCAACTCCTGGTGACTCAGGTGGCGTTAACTCCCCACCTCCACTCCACATAAACGGGAGCCAGGTAAACACTGTCCATTCCCCTTTGCCCAACGGCAACACCATGCCATATTGGTCTTGACCAGGACCATGATGAGTCAAGGCTTTGGCGGTTTGTCTCAATTCATCCCACGTTTTTGGCAGTTGAGTAATTCCTGCGGCTTCAAATAGACTGGGGCGATAAAAAATTCCAACATTATTCACTCCAAATGGTACTGACCAGAGGTGGTTCTCAAACTGCATAGATTCAAATAACACCGGGTCAATCTCAGCCTGAATCGGATTTGTCGTTAACCAGTCTTCAATCGGTCGAATGGCCTGCAATTCCACTAACTCCCCCGTGAGCATGGGTGGATACCACAGCATGTTGGGAGAGGCATTGCCCACAACGGCGGCCAAAATCTTGGGCATCTGCTGATCAGATTGCCCCACATAAAGCGACTCGACTTGAATCTGAGGATGGGTCTGGTTGAACTGATCCACCAACTTCTGAAATACATCGCGATTAGGAGGAGGATTGATGCCGTGCCACAACGTCAGGTGAGTCACCGCTGAAGCAACAGAGGAAGGGCGATCGCCCCTGTTTGGTTGACAAGCGGTCAAAACCATGAGACAAGCACCAAACATCAAGACAAGTGATAGTGTCTTGAGCAGATGAGCCATTCGCGGGAGCACGTTTTGCCAACCCAATCCGTTACGCCAAAGCATTCTTGTTAGCCAAATTTGCATTCCCAGTCATTCTCAGCTTTGGTATCGCTCTAGTCAACGCACCTTAATCAAAAACTAAGATGCCAAACATCTAACGCACTCGAATGGGAATTTCAATCAAAAACTCTGTCCCTTGCCCAACGGTTGAGAAGCACCGTAGATTACCTGCATGTTTTTCAGTCACAATTTGGTGACAGATCGCTAACCCTAATCCTGTTCCTTTACCAGCAGGTTTCGTCGTGAAAAATGGATCAAACAAATGCTTTTGTAATAGGTCTGGAATGCCAGGGCCATTATCAATGATATGAATCGCCACGTGAGAGCCATTGACAATTTCAGTCTTAATTTGTAAAAACGGTGCTTTTGAATATGCATCAATTGCTTCTGGTAGAACAGTTGAACCTAATGTTTTAGAGAGTTCTAACTGAGTGCTAGCAATCATAGCTTGGTGGGCTTTAAATTCTTCTTCTAGGGCATCTAACGCATTAATCAAAATGTTCATAAACACCTGATTAAGGGGAGATGGATAACACTCTACTAAGGGTAAATTGTCATAATTTCGGATCACTTCAACACCTGGATAACGACCCTTTGCCTTGAGTCGAGGCTCAAGCAAAAGCAAAGTATTGTCGATATTTTCGTGCAAATCAATAGCTTTGACAGCGGTTTCATCGAGCTGAGCAAAGTTACGGAGTGACAACACAATTTGACGAATGCGATCGGCACCCACTCGCATTGAACTCAAGATTTTAGGTAGATCGAGAATAAGAAACTGATAATCTTTGGTTTCTAAATACTGTTGAATATCGGGGTTGGCATCAGGATAGTGTTGTTGATAGAGATCGATTAACTCTAGTAAATCTTTAATGTAAGCATTGGCATAGTCGATGTTGCCATAAATGTAGTTAATAGGATTGTTAATTTCATGTGCTACACCCGCAACCAACTGCCCTAAACTCGATCTCTTTTCAGACTGAATTACGCTGTAGGTTTCAATTGCCGCTTCTGAAAATGGTTTGACTACTACAATTTTCCAATAAGCACGGGGCACATGAAATAGAAAAACAGTACATACTTCTTTTAATAAAAAGTCGTTTTCAATACTAATAGTTTTATAGAGATAGGTTGTGCGATCGACTTCCTTAAAAGGACTCATCATAACAGCTGCTATTAGCTCTGCTTCTGACGGGTTAATGTGATGTCCCGATCGCTCAATTTCAGCAGCCGTTTCTAATTTGAAATGCGGCATCTCTTTGGCTTGTCGAATGATAGCCTGACTCATTTCGTCAACAGCAGCGGCGATCGGCTCAAACAAAGGTTCTTTTTGAACAAATTCATTAATTAACATCAAATCTTCAGTTTGACAGTTTCCTCTTTCTTCAGGTGCCTTTTTAACGAGAGAGGGTTGAGGAAATGTGATGAATTTATTCAATTGATCGAGAATGAAAACGTAGCCACCTGTTCTTTTACGCCAGCTTTCAGCTGTGTTTTGTAAATTCTCTAACTTTAAATCAATAGTTACAACACCTGTAAATTGTCCTTGCTCAAATGTAGGACTGGTGCAAGTCACCATTGGTTGACACGAGTACCGATCCATATAGGATTTGCTCCAGACACACTGCCCCGGTCTAGCATAACGCCCCACAACATACCAGGCTTCTTGGTGATATCCAGGGGCTAGTTGATTGTAATGATCAAAATATTGAAACTCCCCATCCTGATTGCGACCCCAAAAAAAGCTTCTCCTTTCACGCTCTGACGAAAATGCATAGGGCTCAGGCCAAACTCCACCCCCTGCAACTCCAATATCGCCTTGAAAATTGATTAGAGTTGGCAAGATCTGTTGAAATAAGTCTTCTGATTTGGGTAAGCCTTCGACAAGTGCTCCAATAGTTCGGGTCAGTGCCTCAATCTCGCGAATTCGGATATGCAGATTGAGGACAAGATTGTTGCCAATTTGCCCAATTAACCTTGAAGATTCCGCCAATATGACGCTTTTATTGTCTGCATTCATGACAACGACAATAATTAAAAGCAGGTTCGTCCATCAATCCCTAAATTTTGATTTAACAACGAGTCATGGCATGGGTTACATTCAAAGCGCAGTAACTTCTAACTCTCGCTATTAAGACCACCCACAGTAGACCACCCACAGTTGCGATCGCGCCAGATAATTACCCCTAATTTGGTAGATCGAGCCTGATTCTAATTAAGTTCCATCTCACTTCACATTAAAGGCTTCCCAAGCCCCTGATTGTGGCGTTTGATACTAAGCTAACTTGAGCTGCTAACAGCTTATAGGTCAAGTCACTGAGGGGTTGAGTCAGTGGTTTATAGTCATTACTCAACGGTAGATGCAGATTCTCAAAATCTAGTAGATACTCAGCACAGTTATAAATAACGTAGCCAGTTCTAATATATTCGACCTTACGCTGGCTTAAGCTCCCATCTACTTCGCCCCCAATGTAGTAAAGCATTTGAAAACCTATGGGATTTATCTCTGAACCACGAATTGAGACCAAGATTCGCAAAATGGCAGAACGGGTACGCTGGCGTGATCCGGCTATTGTAGGTCGGGGAATTGACCAGACCCGTCTTGTGGTTGACGATGGAAAACCGGATAGCCCAGAGTTTTCGTTTATGGTAATTGGGGATAGTGGATCTGGACCACATCGGGGGCACAACCCTCAACGCCAAATTGCTGAACAGATGCTCAAACACCGGGATGAGTGTCGCTTTGTCTTGCACACAGGGGATGTGATTTATCTGGTCGGTTCCAGCGAGTTTTATCCTAAAAATTTTATTGAACCCTATCGAGAGTTTTTGCTAGGGGGTGAAACGTCAAAGGCGATCGCTTACGACCAGATGGTTTTTACATTCCCCATTCTGCCTGTCCCAGGCAATCATGACTACTATGACCTGGCTCTGTTTTATGGGTTGGCAGCCCAAATCATGTCGCCTATCCGCCAACTCCTGCAATCTCATATTGATTTAGATGTTGGGTGGCACGGTTCTTATCAGGGCAAAGCCTATGCCCGTGCCTTTTTAGATTGCTTAAAAGACTGTTTGCCCGGTACTTTAGAACCCCATCTCAACCAACACTATACGGCCAAAACTAAGACTGGGCTTTGTCTTCGCTATCAACCTGGTCAGTTCACTCGCCTGCCCAATCGCTACTACACTTTTCGGATGGGAGGCATTGATTTTTTTGCACTTGACTCCAATACCTTTAATGCCCCCTCTCCCTTGCCCAATAGCCAAGAAGGAGATACCTATCGGCGCATCCTCGAACAGCAACTTGAGAAAATTGAGCGAGACAAAATAGAGGTGACTGAAGCCTCAGCCCAATTAAACCCTGATCTGTCTGAAGAGTCACAACAGATCGATGACCTGCAAGCCAAGCTGCAACAGTTAGATGAGGTGCAACGAGACATTCTTAAACAGTTGGCCTCTAATGAAATGACGGTGATAGATAGCGAGCAGTTAAATTGGCTAGAACGGGGCCTGATTGAGTCGTGGCATGATCCAGAGGCGCGTGGACGGGTGATTTATTTTCACCATCCTCCCTATGTCACTGAAGCAACTAAGTGGCATCAATCTCAAACGTTGGCAGTGCGGCGACGGTTACGGCGCGTGTTGGATGATGTGGCTAAGGCGATCGGGTCTTTGGCTGAGGGGCGTTCCATTGTTGATTTAGTCTTAAATGGACACGCGCACTGCTTAGAACATCTACGCACGCTAGACACCGGACATGCCGATGCTCATACTGATTGGGTTATCTGTGGTGGCAGTGGCTATAGTTTGCGGCGACAACGGGAAGAAGGCCCCGAATTAACCGAGTTCATGGGCAATGGTGACAATTTGATGGAGGAAACAGCGTCAGAACGCCCGGTTGCAAAATCTATGCTCTATGTAGGACGCAAAGGCAGCGGTTCTCAAAAACATCGCCCTTATTCATTTATTCGGATTGATGTAAAAGAGGGGCGTCCTCCTAAGTTTGTGGTTCGCCCGTTCATTTCAGATTGGTTTGAGCACCAATGGATTAACCGTGAACTTGACTCATTTGAGATCTGGGCTGGACAGAGCAACCAGGTTACAGAGCATTCAGGCTAATAGCCCAAGGTAATGTCGTCTTGGTTGCCTACGGCTCGTTTATTAACAGGCAAAATTGCGCCTTCTAAATCGGTGCCACTGAGATTAGCCCCTTCTAGTTTGACCTCGCGTAGGTCAATTGCATGAAGGCAGGCTCCCTTGAGATTGCAGCCCGTTAAGTCGGCTCCTGCAAGTTTGACATCAAATAGATAGGCCTCTCGCAGGTCGGCTCCACTCAAGTTAGCTCGACTCAAATTGGCTCCACTAAAGTCAACTCCAACCAGATTGGCCTGTCTAAAGTCGGCTTCGATTAAATTAGTGGCACACAGATCGACCAAATTAAAGTTAGCGGCTTGCAGTTTGGCTCGACTGAAATCAACCCCGGTCAGATTTGCTCCTCGAAGGTCAACGTTTGTTAAGTCAGCCCAACTCAGGTTTGCATCGCACAAGTTGGCATCTCTTAAGATGGCTCCGGTCAAATTGGCATTTAAGAGTTGAGCCCGAATGAGTTTTGCTTTGGTTAGATCGGCATTGTAGAGTAAGGCGTTTCTCAGGTCAGCATCTTGTAAGTCGATTTCTAATAACAAGGTATTACTGAGGTCAGCATCGCGCAGATAAGCCCCTCTGAGAGATGCTTGACTTAAATTTGCCCCGTTGAGATCGGTTCGGGTGAAATCAATTAGCTCTAAATCTATTTTGCTGAGGTTGGCACCACTCAAGTCTGGTTTAACAGATTGCATCTGCCGCCATTCATTCCAATCCTCTACCCCTCGTTCTAAGAGAGCGAGGTACTCCTGATTCGCCATAGGGTTTGTGTTGCTTTGGTCAAGCGTGAGTCCAAGAAAGGTTTCCCTCTAATCAAGGTATTCAAGATAACCAGTAGGAATCAGGATGGGATATCTGGCAATTCTAAGAATTGATTTTTTTGAAGAAAAAAACCCGGTAGAAACTACCGGGAGGTGTCCAAAATGATGCGCTGACTTTAGAGTGCCCATCTTGGGGGTGGCGATCGCATCTATCTGGATCAAACTAACTCTAATGACTGAAAACGGGGCAAAGATAGAACTTCTGAAAAAGGACATTGCCCACTTGCGTTAAGTCAGTGATCCGGAAAAAGTAACAAAAGCTACAAAACCACCTGATTGGATGACTCTAATAGGTGAGGTGGTGTGAAGAGTCTCTCTCATAAGCTAGAAGGAGTGCGGTGACTCCAAGTAGAGGAAGGCAAACCTTGATTAGCGAGAGAGGAGGTGGCTCAAGTGAGAACCTATGAGCAGCAACTAAATTACGAGAGATTAGAACTGATTACCAATCCACAACCCCAGATGCAATTTCACATTTTGCGGCTAATATCAACGCTTCAAATGGGGTGGGAGACATTGGTTTCATTTTTTGCTTTAGGGTCTGAGCCTCAGGTTTATCAAACCTCTGATGCATCAGGTCAATGGTGGTATGTGTATGATCCGATGACTGGGGGTGCTGCCTGGTTTTCTTCTGAGTCAGAAGTGTTGGAATGGCTGGATAACCGCCATTATCGGTAAGACAGACTGTTGGAATAAACGCTTCACGCCGAGGAGAATAACAGAGTCAGTCTGAGCTAAGGACGCAGATGTGTTAGTTGGAATTGACTTAGGAACCAGCTCGGTTAAAGCGATCGCCCTTGACACAAAAGGTCAAATGGTTGCCGAGGCAAGCCATCCCTATCCAGTTCATGCGCCGCAACCCGGTTGGGCAGAGTCAGATCCAGCACATTGGTGGGATGCAGTGGCGATCGCAGTTCGCGCCGTTACACACAACTTTGCTGACTCGGTTCAGGCGATCGGGTTATCGGGGCAAATGCATGGGGTCGTGCTTACGGATGCATCGGGAAATCCGTTGCGTCCAGCGATTTTGTGGGCAGATACCCGTTCCAGTGAGGTGTTGCACAACTATCACGCTCTGACATCAGAGTTGCAGCAGCCATTAGCTAATCCGATCGCGACGGGAATGGCAGGCTGCTCATTGCTCTGGCTACGACATGATGAACCTGACGTTTATCGAACGGCACGATGGGCATTGCAACCTAAAGACTGGTTGCGGTTTCAGATGACAGGGGCGATCGCCACAGAACCCTCAGATGCCTCTGGAACGTTGCTTTATGACGTGATTGCAGATGAGTGGGCGTGGGCGGTAATGGAGGCATTGCACCTGCGATCGGATTGGTTGCCAGAGGTGATTCCCTCTCGGGCGATTGCTGGAAACCTTATCCCTGATGCAGCTGACCATTTAGGCTTGCCTAGTGACATCCCCATTATTGCTGGAGCCGCTGACACTGCCGCTGCTGCTTTGGGAAGTGGCTTGCTTGCTCCGGGCGTGATGCAACTGACAGTCGGATCGGGTGCTCAATTAATCACCCTCCAAACTCAGCCCCAGCCTGACTCTCATCGACGCACCCACTTGTTTCGGTCAGCCCTGCCAAACCAGTGGTATGCCCTGGCAGCTATTCAAAATGCTGGGTTAGCCCTGGAATGGGTGCGGCAAATTTTAGGATTGAGTTGGGCAGAGGTCTATGATCAGGCATTTGCCATCTCACCGGGATGCGAGGGACTGACGTTTTTGCCCTATCTCACGGGCGATCGCACCCCTCATCTTGATCCAAATGCCCGTGGAGCCTGGATTGGGTTAGGGCTGCACCACACCAGAGTCCATCTGATGCGAGCCGCTCTGGAGGGAGTCGCTTTCTCGATTCGACAGGGTTTGGACGTGATGCCTTTACATCCTTCCACCATCCGACTAGCGGGAGGTGGCACTGTAGAACCCTTGTGGCGACAGCTGTTAGCAGATGTGTTACAAACTTCTCTACGTCCGGTGGATATTCCCGCTGCGTCTGCTCTGGGTGCCGCTCTGTTGGCAGGTCTGGGCGTTGGAATCTATTCCAGTGTCGATGAGCTTCCAGCCGTATGCCTCCCCTCAACGCTAATCACTCCAAATTCTCTAGATCCCCATTTGGATGCGGCCTGGAAACGATATGAGGCACTCAGCACTCCTCCACCGTACAGACGCAATTAATTGCGGCTCTCCTGTTCTTTTACCTTGATTGCCAGATATTCTTGCAAGGCTGATCGAATGGGAATCAGACTTTTATAACGTTGCATGTCATCTGGGATTTGATGGAGCATGGAATGGAGTCCAGCCGCAGCAATGGGATGTTGCTCTAGCAGAGAGAGTGGATAGGTATAGATGCGAATAGTGAACAAGATCACCTGGGTTTTAGGAAGGCGTCGCAGGGTTTGCCGTTCAATCCGTATCCACAGTTTGTCACCTGCATTCTCAGCGGTGATATCAGGTTGATCAATGCGCTGAGCGTGAGCGTGTCCTAAAAATAATTCTGGAGTGTCATTGATGCTCCAATTGAGCCGATAGCCTGGGTTGTCGGGTTGGAGGCGATCGAAGTAGGTGTTGACTGGATGCTGAAGTTTTTGAGCATAGCCTGGAACTGGATCGTGAATTGGGGCGATCGCCCGTCCTAGTTTGTCGTGCAACCGCCAGTAAGACGGAAAACTCAGCGATGCGGCTCCCAGGATGTAGCCATTCTCGTTTGGCATCATCAGACATAAATCCTCTTGGACTAATCGCCCTGCCAGATCAAGGGGTGTGGTAGCAAAGTCGGCAAATTGCCAGGTTTCCTGAGTCAGATGGTTGGTGATGGATGTGGGCGATCGCTCAAACTGGTTTGGAAAATATCGCAGCAGGTGCTCAACCAACACATCCAATATCTCTTGTTGGGCTGACTCTGTTCCTGGAAGACTAGCAAACACGTCGTTGCAGCGTTCTGCCCGCAATTCTGCTTTGCGCTGCAAATAGGGCAAATATTCTTCGTCGATTTGAATCCAGTCCTCCAACCGCAGCGGTTTAAGTCCCGGTTTTAACTGCCATTTCCCCGTACTAAATGGTAAATAGACGGGCTTGCTGGCTTGTGGAACTGCTTTACTATTAACCATTCCATCCCAATTTAATAGAGGTCTCAACACAGATACGGGAGAACGGGGAGGCAAATCATGGGTTTTACAGGTGGCTCATGGGTCTTACCAGAGTTTTTAAGCTCAAACCTATTCCCACAGGTATCTGCAACAATCTCAATTTAATTCGGTATGACTCGATTGTGTGTCGTTTCTTCCTCCCTCTTCTTTTTTCTCTCTTTTTTCTTTTTATTGCATTCGATCGATCGTGCGATATTGAATCGCCTCTGCCACATGATGGGTTTGTAGATCGTCGTCCCCGGCTAAGTCAGCGATCGTGCGGGCGACTTTGAGGATGCGATCGGTGGCTCTGGCAGACAGCCCTAATTTGCGAATGGCAGATTCTAACAGGGTACGAGTGGCATCACTCAACTGACACCACCGCCGCAGATGGCGACTTTGCATCTCAGCGTTACACCGCAGTGTCTCGTTTTGAAAGCGAGTACGGGCGCGATCGCGGGCTTGCTGAACTCGGTCTCGCACAAAATTTGAGGCTTCTCCCATCGCTTGCTGGGTCATTTCTTCGGGTTTTAGTCGATTTACTGCTACTTGCAGATCAATCCGATCCATCAGGGGGCCTGACAACCGCGCCCAATATTGCTCCCGGTTGCGTGGTTTGCAAGTGCAGGGCTGAATCGTATCGCCAAAATATCCACAGGGACAGGGATTGGTACTGGCGACCAGAGTAAATTGGGCTGGAAACATGACAGATTGCCGAGTTCGGGCGATCGTTACATAACCGTCTTCGAGGGGTTGCCGCAGAAATTCGAGAACATCCCGTTTGAACTCAGTTAATTCGTCAAGGAAGAGAATTCCTCTGTGTGCCAGCGAGATCTCACCCGGACGTGGAAAGCTGCCTCCCCCCACCAGCGATGGCCCCGATGCGGAGTGGTGGGGACTGCGAAAGGGGCGATCGCCTACCAGTGCTCCTTTGTTTCGTAGCAATCCAGCAACCGAATGAATTTGAGTGACTTCTAGTGCTTCTTCAAAGTTGAGCGGGGGCAATATGGACGGCAACCGTCGAGCCAGCATGGTTTTGCCACTTCCTGGTGGACCCACAAAAATCAGATTATGACCTCCGGCTGCGGCAATTTCGAGTGCCCGTCGAGCATGAGCCTGTCCTTTGACATCTTTTAGATCAAGCCCTTGAAACTGCGATCGCACTAGCTCTTGTATTCCATCCAGCTGCAATGGCTGATATCGCTCTGGGTGATTTAAAAAATCAGCCGTTTCTGAGAGGTGCTGAAAGCCATAGACCTCTAACTCTTTAACGACCGCTGCTTCACGGGCATTATCAGCGGGAACGACCAATCCTTTGACCCCCATCCGCTGAGCGGCAGCCGCGATCGCCAATACTCCGGTGACAGGGCGTAATGCCCCATCCAATGACACCTCGCCTAAGAACAGGTAATCCTCTAATCCTTGGGAATTAACCTGTTCGGTGGCGGCTAAAATGCCAATGCTGATAGGCAAATCGAAACTGGGTCCCTCCTTTCGCAGGTCTGCTGGAGTCAGATTAATGACGATCTTTCGCATCGGAACGGCATAACCTGCATTCTTGAGTGCCGCTTTGACTCTTTCTCTCGATTCTTGAACGGCGGTGTCAGGCAATCCTACGACGACAATTCCCGGCAATCCGCCTGCTACATCGACTTCCACCCCAACTTTAATGGCATCAATCCCAACTAGGGACGCACTCCAAACTCTAGCAAGCATGGCACCCTTAACCGCTTTTTACTTCTTTAAGGTGCCCGCGATCGCCTTAAGGGAAACAAATCAGCTTCGTTTTAACCAATCAAAAACGTGCTGAACAGTGAGATTTAAGGAAATTTCTGGTAGCACAGGCAAAACTGATTCATCACTCAGCAATTCCAAGTGCAAATCCTGGCGGAATATCATAACGAGTTGTTCTTCTGGGTCAATCAACCAACCCAGTTGAGTTCCCTCTAAGAGACAACTCTGGATCTTGGCAATCAACTTGGTGGTGCTTTGATCAACCGAGAGAATTTCTATCATCCAGTCAGGTGCCCCTTGAACTAGGGCATGTTGAACAGGCAGGCGGTGCCTTCGGCTGTTGCGGAGCTAATCGCGCCGAATCACAGCAATTCTCATTATGGCGAAGAGCTGTTCAATCTTCTGAAATGTCGGTATTGTAAGGACATCTAAATCACCCAAGAGAGCCAGAACCGTTGAAAAAACGGGGATTATTTGACACGAT
>JANRJA010000050.1:0-5479 GCA_033764315.1 Oculatellaceae cyanobacterium bins.114 | reverse complement strand
GAGATTCAACAACGGCTAGAACCGCTGTTGCACGAAATTGAGCAAATGCTAGGAGCACTGACAACTGAAGATTTTGTAGAAAGTATTACGCGCCGTAAATTAGAAGAAAAAGCAGCCGATCTACGACAGCGTTTGGCAGATGCACCGTTGTTAGCCGCTCAACAGGTCGATCGCCAGTTGATTTTAAATGAAGAACGATTATTAGATGAACGGTTGCTAGAGCAAGCCAATCGCTGGCGACGGGCACTCAGACAAGACTTGTTAGATATGGTCGCTGAGCAAACCGACTTTTTTAGTGCCACTGATGCGGCGATCGCTGTTCGGGGATATATGAATGACCTCAAGGCGATCGGTGCGCTTGAAGAGGTGGTTGAGGCTTTGATCAACCAGATTAACTCCAACAGCGAAGAGGGACCTGTCGCTCGTCTGCGGGGCACCCACGAGCAAACCTTGATCTTTATTTACAACAAAGCCCTCGAAAATCGGGCACGGGTTGAACGCAGCAACGAGGTGCAACCCAAAGTGCGACACCGCACCTCTGAAAAACGCCCTAATCCCTACGTCAACTTAGAGGGCAAAGTGGTAATTTTTGGTGGGCACGATCGCCTTGAAACTGCCATTCGCAATCGGCTGCGCGATTCCAGCGTGACGTTAGTTTGGTGCACTGCCCAATCTGGCCCTCAAATCGCTGAGCAAGCCGAAAGCCATATTTCTACGGCTGATTTGATCTTGATCATCACGGGTTACACCAGCCACAAACTGACTGATAAAGCTATGCAAGCCGCTCAACGGTGTGGCAAAAGTCCAGAGATGATCAATACGACTGGTGTGATTCGAGTCTTAGAGGCGATCGAATATGGGCTTAAAACAAAATTGTTAGCCCGTCATTTAGGTAGTTATTCAAAACCAGCCTAGTAGAAAGGGTCTTGCGCGGGGACGCGATTAATCGCGTCCCCGCCAAATCTACCAGAATTAATCGTGTCTCTAGAATTTCCTAAAATTCCCTCACGCTTGCCTGGCCGTCTTTTACCTCACCCACGAGGACTAGAGTAGCGACTCCCACAAACAGTCCATTCTCTAGCACCCCAGGAATGTTGTTGAGCGTTTTCTCCAGTTCAGCAGGGTTATCAATCTGGTCAAATTTGACATCAACCACCAGATTGCCCTGATCAGTCACCACTGGACCTGCCTTTTTGACGCCCATTCGCAGTTCTGGCTTGCCGCCCAGTTTGGCGATCGCCCGCATCACAGGAGTCACCGCCATTGGCAACACTTCCACGGGCAACAAAAAGGTAGAACCGAGCTTGTCTACTAGCTTTGAGCTATCCACCACCACAATGAACTGATCCGCCAGGGAATCCACAATCTTTTCTTGAGTATGTGCCGCACCGCCCCCTTTGATCAAATTTTTGTGCGGGTCAACCTCATCGGCTCCATCAATGGCAATGTCAATCCCTTCAACCTCGTCAAGCGTCACCAGCGGAATGCCATATTGCCGCGCCAACACGATCGCCTGAAACGAGGTGGGAATCCCCTTGATATCTTGTAGGTTGCCCGACTGGAGCCGCTCACCTAAATATTGAATGGCAAACGCGGTCGTTGATCCGGTGCCCAACCCAACAATAGAACCCGATTGCACCCGTTCTGCAGCCGCTTTGCCGACTTGCTGCTTCATCAACTTCACTGGATCAACGCCTGCTGTCATTGCTATATCTCCACAGATTTACAACCGCGATCTAGCATGACGTAAAGTTGACCCAATGCATAGATAAAGACCAAAACAACGTTCCCTGTTGCTTGCTAAGGCGGGCCCTCAGGAGGCATAAAATCCCACAAAATCTCGTCTGGCTCATCCTCAACGTCTTCATAGCTGGTGGGTTGAGCCATGCGATAAAGACTGGTCGGTGACTCAGAAGTGGTTGGCTGACTAAACAACTGCGGTTGGCTTAACGGTTGAGCGATTAGAGACTGACTCAACTGGACGAGTTGATAGGTCAGGCTGGCAACCTCTTTTTCTAACGCTTCGAGGCGATCGAGCGGAGCATAAGTTGGCGAATCGAGCGGGGGTGCAAAAAACTGTTCTAGCACTTGAATGACCGCCACAGAAAAACTGCTAATTCCATGCTCAATTTGATAGGCTCTTACCCGCTCTAACAAATGTTGAGGGAGATGGATTCTTACTGAGGTTTCATCGATTGCCATAGCCCAACCCAAACTCCATCATTGTTAACCTATGCTAATCGTTAGCAGTTAATCGTTAATCGTCAATTATTAGAGGTCAAAATAATCATGAGTCAATCGTAAGCGACTTGCCTTGAACTGGAGTTAAGCACAGCGGCAACCCACATGAAAATCTTGTTAGTCGAAGATGATGAACGCATCGCCGCAGCATTAGCAGAAGCACTGAGCGATCAAAACTATGCAGTAGACATTGCCAGCGATGGTGAAGAAGGCTGGGACTATATTAATACCTACGACTATAGTCTGATTTTGTTAGATTGGATGCTCCCTAAACTAGACGGGATTCAACTCTGCCAACGCATCCGCCAACACAATCTGCATAACCCTGTGTTGTTATTGACGGCAAAAGACACTAGCACGGATAAGGTCGTTGGGTTAGATGCTGGAGCCGATGATTATGTGGTCAAACCGTTTGACTTACAAGAGTTAATGGCACGCATTCGAGCCTTATTACGGCGAGGCACCACAACCCTACCTCCTGTTTTAGAGTGGGGCAAACTCCGTTTAGATCCGGGTAGCACTGAAGTGTTGTATGGCTCTCAGTTGCTCAGCTTAACGCCTAAGGAATACCAATTGTTGGAGTTATTTCTTCGTCACAGCCAGCGCACCTTAAACCGCAGTGCCATTTTAGAAGCCTTGTGGAGTTCTGAAGAACCACCGGGCGAAGAAACGGTCAAAGTTCATATTCGCAGTTTGCGCCAAAAGTTAGCGGCGGCTGGTGCAAGCGATTTAATTGAAACGGTTTATGGTCTGGGGTATCGCCTCAAACAACCCTAGTGAGACTGAAATCATGTCTAAGTCTGACTTTACGGTTAATTCTCAGTTAAGGCTGCTGCGTTGGCGATTATTACTGTCGTCACTGGGAATTATTGGTTGCACCCTCGTGGCATTTATTGTGGTCGTATATCAGATTGTGGCTCAAAGCTTGGAGCAAAAGTCTGATCGCCAACTCAACGTTTTAGCGGATGCGGCTGCTCACAGCCTGCCAGAGATTATTACTAATCAAGGTTTGACCAATATCACCCCGTCTAGAGTGATTGACCATGATGGAGATTTAGATATTCCCTGGCAAGATTTGCGACAAGATCAACAAAGTGTGGAATGGTTTGATGAGAAAGGGCAATTGGTGGGGCAGGCAGGCCATCTTTTTCCCTCAACTCCGTTGATACTCAACCCTGACCTACCTTATGAAACTCATCAAAACATAGATGGAAAAGATGGTGAAAGTATTGAGATTCATCGGTTGACAGTTCCAGTTTATCTAGAAGACCCTACTGAGAGGGCCAAGCTACAAGGATATGTGCGTGTTAGCGAATCGATTGAAGCTGTTTCAGAAGAGCTAGAACGGGTGCGCTCAGGATTGCGATGGGGCAGTTTGTTGGCGTTGATCTTGTCAGGAATTGGAAGTTGGTGGCTGACTCAGCAATCACTCCAACCCATCGATCGCAGTATTCGTCAACTCAAACAGTTTACAGCCGATGCATCTCATGAACTCCGCAATCCTTTGACTGCTATTAAGGCTTCGGTTGAGGTGATGCAAAACCATGAAGAACGGTTTCATGCCTCTGATTTAAAGAAGTTAGAAGCGATCGCCAGTGCTACTAATCAGATGAGCCAACTGGTAGATGACTTATTGTGGCTCGCCCGTACCGATCGCCTCTCTGGTTCATCTAGTTCACGTTGTGTGATTCCCATAGCAGACCTCTTAGAGGAAGTGTTAGATCAATATTTGCCCCAAGCAGAGCGCAAAAACATTATGCTCAAAGCAACTATCCAAACTGATGCCACTGTGTTGGGCGATCCGTCTCGGCTTAAACGGCTGTTTGGCAACCTCATCACCAATGCATTGCACTACACCCCAGAGGGAGGCACTGTGACGTTGTCTTCTGAGGTTGAAGATCATGAGGTGATCATTCAGGTAACGGATACAGGGATTGGCATTGTGTCAGAGCAGTTGCCCTTTATATTTGATCGATTTTGGCGAGCTGACCAAGCGCGAGGCTGGCGTGAGGGGGGATCTGGATTGGGTCTGTCCATTGCTTTGGCGATCGCCCATCAACATGAAGGACTAATCACCGTTCGCAGCCAACTTGGTCAGGGGAGTTGTTTTCAGGTCATGTTACCCATCGATTGATCGTTATCAGATCCTCGCCATAGCCGCAAATCCATTCGCAAGATCCTTAATCCAACTGACGTTATTTAGAACGATCTAAAATGGGTGCTCGGTCTTTCCGAGTTCTTTACCCGTGATTTTCTATCGTTGATACAGTTCAGCAACCCCTGATTTCAACGAAGGAGAAACAAATGCGATTCAACTTGACAATGCTGCTCTGCACGATCGGTCTGGTTTCATTAGTAGGGTGTGGTCAGGCTCCTACTTCTACCGCTTCCAATACCAGCGAACCTAGCCCAATATCCACTACTGCCGCCAGTCCAGCAACCTCTCCAAGTACAGCAGCACAAGATCAATATCCAGAATTGCTTGATGTAGTTACAAAAACTCAAGCAGCCGTTGAAGCCAACGATTTTGCCAAAGCGCAGGACGAATTTGACCAGTTTGAAGGCGTTTGGAGCCAGGTCGAAGACGGCATCAAGGAAAAATCATCTGAAAGCTACGATGCAATTGAGGGAGATATGGATCAAATTACTTCTGCTTTGCGCTCCTCTAAAGCAGATCAAGCAACCTCCTCGCTGCAAGCACTCAGTGACCACATCAAAAGCATTCCCTAACCCCAGTTAAAAGGATTGATGGGCTTGGCATGCCAAGCCCATGCTCAGGTCTAACCCGATCGCAAAAAATTCTACTAAAAGGAAAAGATTGTATGAAACGGGCATTTCGCAAATATCATCGCTCGATTGCCTTAATTATTGCTCTACCCATTTTGCTCACCGTCTTGACAGGAGTCGCTGCAACCATTGTGCGCGAGTGGGGGCTGAGTCTTGGGCTATCGTCTGGCTTGTTGCTCAAAATTCATACGGGTGAAATTTTTCACCTCGAAGGGATTTATCCAATTTTGAATGGTGTTGGCTTGATTGGCTTAATCGTCACCGGTATTAGCATGGCAGGTGTGATGAATCGCAAGCCTCGATCCTCAACGTAAGTTATAGAATTTGAGTGAAAGACCTGACGGGGTGACAAGAGTAGCTACAAAGCAGACTGGACAAGCTTCATCGCCCTCATACCCTTGCGATAATACTGCCACTTGTGGGGTGAGAGTTGAAGTAATTGGGTAACGAT
>JANRJA010000047.1:0-11455 GCA_033764315.1 Oculatellaceae cyanobacterium bins.114 | reverse complement strand
GATGATGAAGTCGTGCGATCGCTGCCAAATCGGTCAGACTGGTTAAGAACGGTGGTTCACAATGCCCTAACTGCTGAGGGATTGATTCATGATTGAACCGACTTGGGTGCAACAACCGGAGGAACCGGATCGCTGGTATGGGCGATTTCATCGCTACTTACTGATGGGGAGTGGACGATCGCTTTTAGGCTGCCTCAACCAGGAAGAAGCTCAAAAAGGCTCAAAAAAGCTCAGTCAATCTTTGTCAGGTGCATGGCGAGAAGCATCAAATAAATGGCAATGGAAGGAAAGGGCGAATAGCTGGGATCAGCACCAGCGCGACCAGGAAGATTTAGTTTGGCAGGAGCGGCGGCGACAGATGCGCGAGAAGCAATGGGAGATGAGTCAGGCACTCATGGCAAAGGCAGAAAAGATGTTGCAGTTTCCTCTGACGACCAAAGAAGTATCTGAAGATGGGAGGACGGTAATTAAGCCTGCTAAGTGGGGTTTTCGGGATGCGGCGGCGATGACTCAGTTAGCGGTGGCATTAGGAAGACAATCATCGGAATTGTGGGGCAGTGATCTGAATGCTGCGATCGCCATTGTCCACAAATATGGCTTTGGGCTAACAGATAAATTCAAGTTGGATGAACTGGGAATGCCTGCTCCAACTAGCTTCAAGCGCGATGAAATGTCGGGGTAAGAAATTGTCAACGCTCAGCACTTTCAGAGTGGAAATTGTGCGAATACTTCTTGAGTAGGGAATTCTAGACATAGTTTCACCACTTGAGGCATTCAGCATGAGTTTGTGTCGTCAGTTCGGGTTGCTGTTTGGTACGGCATTGGTTTCTGCACTGGCAGCAGTTTCGCCTACATCTGCCCAAAATACTGCTTTACCAATGACTATTTCGACGGCTGAGGAAATGTATAGCCTAACGGTGCCTGATCCAAACACGACTCGCCCAGCTTATGGTGGCAAATTGCGAATCTACGATGTGCATGTTGCCAAGATGTTTGAAGTGACTCACCACATGTGTGAAATGGGGCGAATTAGTGGAGGAACGACCTGGAGCTACAGGGCTGGGAATGGGAGCATTCCAATGGGTCGATTTCAGATTTCTTGCCGTCTTGCAGCAGACATAGCTTCTGCTTACGGGTTAGGCAAGATGGAAAATACCACAATTTCCTTCAGCAGTGAGGAAGGCGGAAACTCAAGTAGGAGAACAGGTGGAATTCCAATCCTGAATATTACTGGAACTAAAGTAGACCAATGGATGAACTTTACCCGTAATTTTCGTCCTGGGCAGTAGTGGAATTGGCAGGGGCGACGACAGAAGCGACAATTGCGTGTCGATGATAAAGCTGCTTGAGAAGGTAATGCAGGAATTTAGTACATTTCCATTTCTAACACTGACACAGAGATCCCAATTGCCAGAATGTTCAGCAATTTACTTTGCGATCGCCCGTGATTATGTTCTCTACGTGGGGCAAGCTACAAATCTAAGAAATCGATGGCAGGGCAACCACCATCGCCTACCTCAACTTGAAGCAATCAATCGACGGTATGAAGTGAAATTGTTTTGGCTCAGTTGCAACCAAAACCAACTGAATGATTTAGAACGCCAATACATTGACTATTATTGCCCTGCTCTCAATCAAACCAAAATTCCAAAACGAAAGCTTATACCGAGCTTTCAAATGTTTAAGGTGTCCCTGACAAAGTTAAACGAACGAGTAATTGGCTTTGGGATTTGCCCGTCGAATGAGCAGCAGTTGAAGAAGGTTGTTTTAGGGTATTTGTCTGCTTCTACAGAGACGCGGGCTGTCACAGGTGTAGTTCGGAAAAGCTTGCAAGCCATCAACCGAAAACCAAACAGTTTGATTAGATGGGTGGAGGTTGTTCGAGGTCCGTCAGAAGCTTTTTGGCGCACCCGCTGCAACGGGATTGAAGTGCTCTTAATTCCATTGTTTGGAGAACGGCTTATGCACAATCCAAGCATGTATGAGGTGGTGACTGAAAACCGATTTGGCACCCAAACGTCAATTCCAATGCCTGAGTATGATGCAATGCGGCAGGCTGTAAAAGCGATGTCATTTAAGGAGAGGTTGGAGTTAGCGCGTAATTCCCAAATTGGCTGGTCACGCTTTCCATTGGAGTGTGGTGCATCATTCCAAACGGTTAGTGGTGTTGAAATTTTGTGCTTAACCAGCAAGCAACTAGAAGCTTTATTTGCTCAACGTCCCTATTTTCAA
Source organism: Oculatellaceae cyanobacterium bins.114 (assembly GCA_033764315.1). GTDB lineage: Bacteria > Cyanobacteriota > Cyanobacteriia > Elainellales > Elainellaceae > FACHB-1407. The sequence continues at coordinate 9,223 of JANRJA010000047.1, read as the reverse complement.
AACCTCTATCCTGGGATTCAAGCGATCACCAATGATCCCATACCGTCTTTGTTATTTTGATATGAGTGTTAGTGGTAGGAGGTACAGGCAAAATCTGTAGATGAATAAAGTTAACGATCGTCCTTCTCATACAGATGCAACCCTAACCCAAACTTAGCGGCTGCTCTACGAAACGCCATACTCTCAGCATTGGAAGAGGGATCGCCATAAGCAAGTTCAACTCGTTTCGTGATTGAGTTGCCGTGTTCATCTTTTAAGACTTTGCCGTTTTGCTTAATCGGTTTGTCTTCCTTCAGCAACTCCGTTCCCGTTGCCTCACGGGTAAAGGTGCCCTCTTCAGCATGGATCGAAATGCGGTAAGTAACAAAGAGTCGATCGCCCGTCGTGTGCATCCCTGTCACCATCCCTTCCCAACCAGGAGCATAGTAATCGAGCAACTTCGCTACAGTGTACCAGGGAATATAAGTCAGGGTTGCGCCGCCTTGCTGGCGAGTATCGAGGAAGCGATCGGGAACAGGTTTGGCAAGGTCAGCCAGAATATCCACGATCGCTCGTTTAAAGGGTTTGAATAATGGCTTCTCGATCGCTGGCTCAGAACTTGGTTGGGCTAAAGTAGCTTGGTTCATGATGGACGATAAAAGAGGTAAAGGATCAGAGGAGGTAAGGGGTTAGCCCCCCTACCCGTTGAATTACTTGATCCGGATGGACTGCTGCCGCTCACCCAATCGAGCAAAGTCCAACTCTTGTCCCGTTTCCAACGCCTCGCGGATCGCGTCCTTATCTGGTTCCCGAAGCACCTTCACAAACTGCGGCGGAAAGTCATCAATCGGCATCTCATCTAGCAACAGAGGAGCCTTACCGCCGCTATTTGCCAGCGTTAACCGATAACGATCCGTTTCGATTGTCGTATAGCCATGTTGAGCAAAGAACCATTGCAGCATCGACTTGAGCGATCGCACCTTACCCTCATCGGTTTGGGCACGACTCATCAACCGTTTCGCCTCATTCCGACGAGCTTCAGCACGGGCACTCAGATCAGCGATCAAAGCAGCATAATTGTCCAGCTTGCGATCGCGTGCCTCCCGATGCTCCTCCTGCAACTCTTCAAACCAGAGTTTCAATTCCTCCACCTGCTCCTGGGGCAACCCTTCCAGATTCTCCAAATCCGCTTCCAGTTCCAGCAAATCCTGAGAAATATCAATCAATGTCCGACTCATGATGTCCATCCTTTGTGGTTTTGTTTGTGAAGGAGTTTAGCCTTTACAACTATTATCTTAGCTGATTCGGCTAAGATAATCAATGATTCGGCTGTTATTTCTCCGTTATGCTTAAAGCGACAGTAGTATCGACTAATTTAGTTGAAAAGGCTAAGGTGAAAGATGAAGCAACTAATGAGTAAGCAGATGCCAATTAAATGGCGACTTGCCGCTGTAATGGCAGACCGAGAAATGTCCTACCGCCAAGTGGCAGAAGCCGCTGGACTGCACCATGTCACTGTGAACAAGTTGAAAAATACATTTGAAATGCCGCCCCGACTGGATCGAGAGACATTAGAGAAATTGTGCCGAGTGTTGAAGTGCCAGCCGGGAGAGCTTCTACGCTACGAAGAGGAGCAACCAGACCCCTGATCGGGTTGCTCATGTCAACTTGATTTATGCCCCTGCTAGATGCGTCTGGTGGGGTTCTTTTTTATGGGTTCAATTAACAGAGAAGTCGAAAGGGTAATTATATTAGCTGATAAATTGATTTAATTAGCCGAATCAGCTAATATATTAACTATAGAGATACGAAACGGCTACAGCACAAGCCGCAAGGTGGGTAAAGCCCCGGAAGCAGATTCTCTCAGCAGTTCACCCTTTCACAAACAAAATCACACCATGAAAAACACAACCGCTGTCATCTTCATCAATCCCTTTGTTCAGACTCCACTTGGCAGCATGACTGCTCATGTCCGGGCTGGGTTAGATCCACGGGATTTGGAATATCTGACGGTAAACCTGCATCGCGCTCGACCAGAAACCTTAGCGCAGTTTCACGAACGCACCACGGGTAAACCCTACACCGGAAGCTGTGGTCACATTTCCATTGACTAACACTTTTCGACCTGGGTATGTCCTAAAACTGCCCTTCATGCCCTTTCACAAACAACAATCACATCATGAACGCGATCGCCCAACTTAACGACCAATTCCGTCGGGGAGATCAACGCCTTGGTAAATGGGTGTTAACCATGCGAGTTAGCTCTTTACCAGGTGACAAAAAAGCAGCCTTGATCCAACAAGTGCAGGAGTTCAACAACTTCACGTCGGAGAACGACCCCCACGGAGAACACGACTTTGGCATCGTTGAACTCGATGGCGAACGCTACTTCTGGAAAATCGACTATCCCGATCCCACCCTGCAAGCTCATTCCATTGATCCTGCCAGTCCCAACGCCACTCGACGAGTCCTCACCCTGATGCACTCCTCTGAGTACTAACTTTCTGTTCCTCTTCACCCACAAAAATCACGCCATGATCATCAACTGCGAACCCTATGAACGCTATGCGATCGAATCTCAACAACTGGCAAAGGAAATGTACGACGACGGTGTAACTGATGGCACCGATGGCACTCCACCCAAGCACCGAGGTAGTTTGGAATACTTGCAAGGTTACGCCGATGGTTGCCGAATTGTTTTAGAACGAGTAAGGAAACTACTGGCAGAGTTTGAAGCCGAAACCGCCTGGATGGACGAGTTTTGAGGCTATGTGATGGCTTACCTCTACATGGTGAAGCTGTCCCGTCCACTTGGAACCTCACAGCATCAAGCCTCGCTCTATCTGGGCAGTTGCATCGACATCAACCAACGGATGCGCGAACACAATTCAGGTCGCGGGGCAAAGATGCTGAAAGTGGCGGGTGAGCAGGGCATCCCTTATCATCTCTGTCGCTTGTTGGAGGTGCCCACTAGCCAGGACGCACGACGGCTCGAAGCGAAGTACAAACGTTGGAAGAACAATGCCAGGGTGATGAATTGTCGCAAGCTTTGGCAGCCCCAATAAAAGAGGGGCAGGCATCACACCAAGCCCCTTCACAAACAAAAATCACACTTTCATCCTAGCCGACCCATGCCGAATTTCACACCGTCTCACTATCAACAAGCTATCTTCGATTGGATTATCAACGGTCGCGGAGATGCGATCGTAAATGCCGTGGCAGGCTCCGGTAAAACCACAACACTCATCCAAGCTTCAGAACGACTCAAAACTTCCCGCGCATTGTTTGCAGCATTCAATACCCACATTGCCAAAACTTTGAGTGATCGCATTCCCTCCATGACCTGTCGCACCATTCACAGTCTCGGCAATCGCTGTGTGTCTCGCTATCTAGGGCGAACTGTGTTGGATGACAACAAATATCGAAACCTATGTCGGGATGTGGTGATCGGGCTGCATTCACAGTTAACGGCTCACTATACGCGGCAGTTGCAGGAGTGGGCAAGGGCAGGAGCAGATCCGGAGCATGAACCGGAATCTATCCCAAAACAGGAAGACTTGCAGGGTACGATCGCGCAACTGGTTCACTTCACTCAATGCACCTTGACCGATCCAGGTAGTGCGATCGCTATTCTGGACATGGCGAATCACTTTGGTTTGGAGGTGCCTTATTCAAGTGTGATCATCCCAGCGATCGTGACCATCCTCGAACAGGGGCAAGACCTGGCGCGGCATGACAAAATCATCGACTACTCCGATATGCTCTACTTACCCTATGTCTGGGAGCTGAAGCCGCAGACGTTTGAATGGGTGTTTGTCGATGAAGCGCAGGATCTTTCAGCCGCACAACTGCATCTGATCCTCAAAGCGCGGGCGAGGGGTGGGCGGATGCTGTTAGTCGGTGATCCACTGCAAGCCATTTACGGATTTGCGGGGGCTGATTGTGAATCGTTCAACCGGATCAAAGAGACATTACAAGCCCAAGAACTACCCCTTTCCATCTGTTACCGTTGCCCGGTGAATGTGCTGGAACTGGCAAAAAAGATTGTGCCCCAAATTGAAGCAGCACCAGGCGCACCTGATGGCAAAGTGGAAACGATCAAAGAATCGAAACTGCCGGAAGTCGTCAAGGAAGGGGATCTAATTCTCTGTCGCTTAACGGCTCCACTGATCAGCCTTTGCATTGACTTGATTACTCAACGCATTCCAGCACGAGTTCGCGGGCGAGATATTGGAAGAATGTTAACGGCGATCGCCCGTGAGGTGGCACAACTTCCCAGTTTCAACTTCTGTCAGTTTGACGAGTTTCTGGACAAGTATCGAACCAACCGGATCGCCAAGCTGAAGCAACGGTCAAATTCAGAATCGCAGATTGAGAGCTTTAGCGATCGCGTGAATGGGGTAAAAGCCTGCTACGAAGCCTTCAACTGCAAAACCCTGGAGGTTTTCTGTATGGAGATTGAGGGACTATTTAGCGACGATCGTCCGTCGGTGATTCTCTCTACTGTCCATCGTGCAAAGGGTTTGGAGGAAGATCGAGTGTTCATCCTTTACCCTGACAAGTTGCCTCTAATATGGGAGAATCAGCAGCCCTGGGAATTAAAGCAGGAAATGAACCTAAACTATGTGGCTTTGACACGGGCGAAGGTTGAACTGATTTTTGTGCTGAGTGACAGTCAGTAGAACCAAAATCCCATTCCCTCAACTTGTCTAAATTATGTACTAAGGAACGGATTAACAATTTTTGCCTGTCCCTCTACAATCAAGCAGTGCTATGAATGGAAAAACTGCCTCAATACTCTCTAATGTGGTGTGCTGTTAAACCTCCCATCCCTACCTCATCCCATCCTGTATGTCCCCACGATTTACGATGACCCTCGCTACTTCGATAAACTTTTTGCCTTATGGCACGACATCCAGCACTTACCTGAAAGTCAGCTAGACATTGCTATTGACTTTCACTACTGCGAATTCCTGGGGCATAACGGTGTTGCTTTCTTGGGCGGCTTGATTCGCTTGATTGAATTCCGCGGTGGTCGAGTAACGTTCGATTGGGAAAGTTTGCCTCGCAAAATTCACATGAATTTGGCTCAAAACGGTTTTCTCTGCGACTTTGGTTGTAACCTCAATCCTTGGGATGGCAATTCAATCCCTTACCGCTGCGATCTCCAGCATGAACCAAACGCGATCGCAGACTATCTCCGTTACAAGTGGTTAGGGAAGGGTTGGGTCAATATCAGTCCTGCCCTTCAGGAGGCGATTACTGGGCAAACCTCAGAAATTTACTTAAACGCCTTCGAGCACAGCCGTTCTGAGATTGGAGTATTCAGTTGTGGGCAGCACTACCCCTACATGGGTGTTCTTCAGTTAACCGTCATTGACTTTGGTATCGGTATCCCTAATAGTGTCCGTTCTTTACCGATGAATTCAACAAAGTCTGCCACAGAGGCATTAACCTGGGCTTTTTTACCTGGAAACACCACAAAGCAAGATGACATCTGTGGTGGGAGTGGATTAAGCTTGCTTCAAGAATTTGTTACGAAAAATCATGGAAACCTCATGATTTTCAGTAATGATGGTTGTGTCACGATCGACGATAATGGAATGAGATGCGAGGACAAATGTACTAATTTCTCTGGGGCACTTGTCAATATCGCATTTGGGTGTGATGAGTCTTACTACTGTCTAGCCTCAGAAATCTCTGATTTTGAGAAGCCGTGGTTCTAGAGGGAGAAAAAAGAATGCTCTATAGGATATATGAAATTGCTGGCGAGTATGCAATTGCCGCTGATAGTGGGCAGAAAGTTTATGACTTAATTCATCCAGCTTTGATAGCAGAAACCCCGATTGAGTTAGATTTTGCTGGAGTGAAAATTTTTGCCTCCCCCTTCTTCAACAATGCTGTCGGGCAGCTTCTAAAAGACATTTCAGTAGAAAACCTAAATTGTTTACTGAGCTTTACAAACCTCAATACTAATGGGCAAACTGTTTTAAGGCAGGTAATTACTAGCGCAAAGCGTTACTACACTGACCCGCAGTACCAGAGAGCGGTCGATACGGTGTTGGAAGAATACGCCTCTAGCTTCTAGGTATGCCAGTCAATCTCAGCGTTCAAGCCGATGTCATTGATATTAGAAACGATACTCCTCAACAGGATGACATCTTCTTGGTCGATACTAACGTTTGGTTCTGGCAGACCTACAGTAACGCTAGTGTTTCACATCCCACCGCTCCCGCAAAAATCAGCGAGTATTCTAGCTACCTGTCGTCAGCCCTTTCTCAAGGATCGACTCTGACCTATCTTGGACTGATCCTTGCTGAACTCGCTCATATCATTGAGAAAACTGAGCGAGAAATTTATATTCAAGCTAATGGATTTATAAGACCAAAAGAATACCGCCACAATCTTCCAGCAGAGAGACTAAATGTTGTGTCTCAAGTTCGGTCTGCTTGGACTCAAGTAGAGGCGATCGCGGTACCTGTTAGGTTGACCATTGATGATGACACAACGAGCGCGGCTCTGGCACGCTTCCAAACTCAAGCCTTGGATGGTTATGACCTACTGATTCTCGAAGCTATTAGCAAAGCAGGATCAGGACAAGTCAGAATTATTACCGATGATATGGACTACGCTATCGTTCCAGGTATCCAAGTTTTTACCAGCAACAGCTTTGTGATTCAACAGGCGAACGCCCAAAACAAGTTATTAGTTCGGTAGATAGACTTGCTGCTTCAAGGAAAATATCCTTATAAAAGCTCAGGAGATAGAGAAAAATGAACTATGCTTTGGTAGAAGATTGGTAGACGGTCTTATTGAGAATGGCTGAAATTGCCTCTCTGAAGAAGCTTTATGTAGATCTGATACACTCTTGGTAAGGGTGAGGTCACGAGTTCAATCCTCGTCACGGGCTTTTTCTAAAACCCTTTCACAGAGGGTTTTAACGTTTCTAGATAGGTGTTTCGAGCTTTTCGAGAGTGAGTACACCTGCTCAAAATTCACCATTTTCACTACAGTTCTTTGATTATTGATGTGCGGATTGATGTGCCGTTCTAGCTAAAATCGCCCTTTTACCAATATGTCAGAGAAGCGGAAGAAAGCCTTGAAGGGAACCGTCGTTGTTCAATCCTTCACAGAAAGACTAAGGCTTGTGTGGACTTGGCAGTATAAACGCTACTATCACTACACTGGTTTGCCCGACACTAAACTGAACCGGACGGTTGGAGAGGGAAAAGCTCGGATTATCGAAGGGGATATGGCGACTGGAAACTTCGACCCCACCCTTGAGAAATACAAATCCTCGACAACTGCACAACGTCGGGAACAGGTGAAAGTTGCTGACCTATTCAAACGATTCTTTGAAGCAAAATTACCTGACCTGGCTAAAACAACTCAATCAAAATACAAAGCAACACTGGTCAAGATCAGAGAGTTCTTCAAAGAGAGTCAGGTCATTACTGTTAGCAAGGAAAAAGCTGACGAATTTCGACTTTGGCTAGCGAAGACGCTTAAGCTTGAGCCCGCAACTGTGAAGGAACGCCTAATCCTTGCCAATTATGACGTTTGGCAAGATTCAGGAAAACGCTTCCATTTTCATGTGCCTAAGAACCCTAACGCATAAAAAATATATTTGGATTGCGTACTTTTATTAGCGAAGACTTTCATAGCAAAGTGCAAATAATCTAGCTAATGAGCTTGGATATATCTTACCATTACTAATTAAGTACACTAAATCAAATTCAACCTACAAAGGTCAATTTTGCCGGCACTGGACTGTTAATAGGTGATGAACCTCTAAAAGCCAAAGTCAATAAAGATTTCAGGCTACTTGCAGAAAATCGGCTAGAACCCTTGCAAGACGAACCTTACAGGTTTTATCACCTCTTTAGAGACCAGTGCCGTTGATGGCGATGGTAGTAAACAAATGCGGGAGCGAAATATTAGAATTATCGAGCCTCAAAATGTTGAAATATTTCGCGATTTTTGTCGTGAGGCTTATTCATTTGATAGCACTATAATTGTGATTCCTTCAGGATCTGATCTTGATAAGCTTGAAGACATCTTAAGCAAGACTGAATTATATGATCTTGATAATCATGATCTTCAATAGACATTATCGGAAATAGGGTAACATTCAAAACAGTTGAAGGTAGGGTGCATCAGCATTCGGACTTAAGCAACTTTGAGTTGACGATGGGTGAGGCGGAAGTTGTGCAGCCCACACGCCGTTTCCATCACCTCATCCACATAGTCTTTCATCCGGTTGCGAAACTTGTGCACCACAATGTTGCAGCGCTTGATGCCACTCATGTGATGTTCAATCTCAACCCGCTCGCTCGAAATCTCCTGATTGTGTTGTTGATCGCTCTCACTTAACTCCTGGTTACGGGGTTTCTTCTTCGGTTGCTTAATCCTCACTCCTGGTGGGGCAAATCCTTGAAATCCCAGGTCTTGGCAAACGGTGCTCCCCGGTGGAAACTGATAGTCCTCCCCGTCGCAAATCGCCTTGTCATGCACCCGACCGCAATAAGTGTCGCTCAAAAACTTCACCTTGCCACCCCGTTCGCTAATCACCACGTTATTTACCGTGTGACGCTTCTTCTTACCACTGTAGTAGTCCTGCTGCTGGTCCCGGTCTTTCGGACGATTTATGGGTCGATGAGTCCCGTCCATCAAAAATTCTAAACTCGGACACTCACTCAACACCTGCTCCAACCGGGCAGGTGAACGCTCTGGCAGTTGTTTCTCGTAGCCCAAGGCTTGATTGAGGATCCCACTTAATTTGTGAATCCACTCACACGCTTGTGTTTGCCCCAAGCCAAACAGAAAGCCTTGCACCACTTGAGTCGGATACAACCGGAAGTACACCAGGATGAATAGCAACTTATCGGCACTGCTGCTTAGTTCCGCATGACGTCCCCCACCATACCGGCGCGCCCGCGGTCGTTGCACATACTCCCGCTCGATGTACTCCTGCCATGCCCCATCAAAGCTGGTCAGCAATTGCTCAAACTCTGCTGGCTTGAGTCCAGTCAGACTTTGCAGAATGTAGGGTTTACCTTGAACTTTGGCGTAGTTTAACATCCGGTTGTGCTCCGAGTATGCACTAGACTTAATCGGAAATAGGTTAGCCTAGAAAGTAAATAATTTCGGAACCGGCAATGCTATCGTACGCCAAAATTCAAAGCAAACCTCAAGTGCTCAGAAGCTTGACAGGACTGACTCAAGCAGAATTTGAGCGCTTGCT
>JANRJA010000012.1:0-1891 GCA_033764315.1 Oculatellaceae cyanobacterium bins.114 | reverse complement strand
GTCGTGATTGAGACCAGTTCCATTACAGGTTGGGTGCATGACTTTTGTCAAAGCCTGGGGTATCCGGTTTTAGTTGCCAACCCCAGCGCAGAGGCATGGCGATGGAAAAATGTAAAACGCAAGACGGATAAAGATGATGCTCTGAAATTAGCGAAACTGACTGCGCTTGAGCAAGTGTCAGCGGTTCACGTCCCGGTGGCTGAGCGTCGTCAATATCGCTTAGGGGTGAAGTATCGAAAAACCCTAGTTAATCGTATCAACCGCATCCAGAATCACATTCGTGCGTTATTTGACCATCAGGGCATCAGCATTCCTAGTGGACATAAAGCTTGGACTGCCGCAGGCATTGAAACCTTAAGTCAACACCGTAAACCGTTGGCAGAGTGCCAACTGAACGAATTCTGGCGAGGCGAACTTGACCTGGAGTTGCAGAGCCTGGATGCCCTCTGGCAACAATTGCAACAAGTGGATGACCAGCTTGAAAAAGTAGCCAAGCAAGATGAACAGGTGCAACTGTTGCAAACCATTCCAGGGGTAGGACGGAGAACGGCTGAGGTGATTGTTGCAGCATTGGATAATCCCCACCGCTTTAAAAATGCTCGTCAGGTATCTGCATATGCAGGACTAGTTCCAGACCAGAGACAATCGGGGCAAACCAATCGACTGGGCAGAATAACATGTCGAGGCTCTCGCATTCTTCGCAGTGCATTAGTGGAGGTGGCATGGGTGATGTTGCGTTACAACCCGTGGGCAGAGAGTCTTTATCAGCGGATTTGTGGGGGACAGAAGACTCGCAAGAAAATCGCCATTATTGCCGTAGCGCGAAAGCTGTTAGTGCGTTGCTGGGCGATGTTGAGGCACAAACAGCCCTGGCAAGATAGTACACCTCTATTGAGTGCCTCAACATCGCCCAGCTGATAACTTCTGCCAAGCTTGATCTTGAACCTGGGAACTAATATGAAACAACATTGCTCTAACGAATAAGACAAGCTACAAAATCTCATCAAATGAAACAGTGAACTAACTTGGATGTGATTAGATAAGTTTGTGTTACTTGATCTTGAAGCCCGGAACTAACATGAAACACTGTTGATCTAACGAATAAGACAAGTAATTTTGCAGAGATAATTGAGACAATGCTTCAGTTGTAATTCTAGAGTTAGAAATGCAAACTGCATTGACACCTCGGATAGTCGTTTAGAAATCAATCTGTCACATTTTTGGAAGTTCACTATAAAGACTCATCTCATCCAGCAACTTGGATGACTGGTTTCATTCGACTAAATTGCAGAACTCCCTCACCCATAAATCCCCACACCCGCTTGACATCCCCACGGCTTCATAGTCGTTCCCAATCACCCGCCGTAGATAATCTCGAATACTCACAGATAACCTCTCAGCGGTCGGCGTGCATTGGGATTGTTAGACCGCATCGCAGTCCAAACCCCGATCGCCCTCCAAGGACTCGACCACGCTCACAATCTACCCCAAAATCTCTCAGCACTCAACCTCTCACTGAGAAAATTAATCTCGCGGGCGATCGCAGCGCAGCCCAAATCTCCCAGAACTCAACCTCCCTTCCCCAACCATCAACCCCGTTGACTCCTCAACGTCTTGCGGGTGCAATCACTCGGAGCGATCGCCAATCTGAACCCAGCCTCTCAACACAGAAACAGAACTGAGGGGCGATCGCAGCGCAGACCAATGCTCTGAAAACCTGGACTCCCACCTGCCTCAACCGTTGACCCAAAGCGACTCCAACACTCATCCCAAAACTGCCAGAACCGCCACCACCAAAGGCAGACGGGCTAACGATCGCCCTCAGGGGCTGCCATAGAACTCAAACTCAGCACCAGCAGCTTCCGGCAGTCCCTTGCAGGGCGGTTGTTAG
>JANRJA010000008.1:0-26980 GCA_033764315.1 Oculatellaceae cyanobacterium bins.114 | reverse complement strand
GTCGTTTGCCTTTGCCTTTGCGGTAGTCTGGAATTTGTTTGAGGTGTTCGATGAGATTGAGGGTTTGAGGTTGAGTCATGGTTGAAGCCAATGCACCTCAATCCATTTTGATTTTTATCCCCATAAATGAAACCACCCTGCAGAATTGGAGGACTCAAGGGGGCTAAGAAAGCTTAAACGTCAGTCAAGAGATTTGTGTATATACCGTAGCCAAAGCTAGGGAGATAGGAGGCAGAGCCTCCAAATCCAGATTCCCAGCCGGAGGCTAAGAACCAGGAAATTACTTTTTCTCTCTTCTCTCTTCTCGTTTCTCTCTTCCCAAAACGTTCACTGATAACAAAGCTTAAACCCCATTTGAGTTCTAAATCGAAACAATGGAGAATAGAGGGTTGCATGATCTATCCTCACTGTTGTTTGAATTGGAGTGGAAACCTGTGGTTACCCAAGTTGCAAGTCCCTATGAAATCAAGACCCAAGCGATCGCCCGTCAACTCTTAGCTGCGACAAAGGAAAACCGCTCCTTTCTTGCCCAGATGCGCGACCAGATGCGGTGGGATGACAAGTTATTGGGGTGGGCAATGAGCAACCCCGGTCTGCGGGTGCAGTTGTTTCGGTTTATTGATTGTTTGCCTGCCCTGCGGAGCAAAGCCGAGATTGCTCGCCACTTACAGGAATATTTGGGCGATGCCTCGGTGGAGTTGCCCGCTGCCCTCAAGGGAATGCTCAACTTTGCTAATGCTGACTCTTTGCCGGGTCAGGTGGCGGCAACGACCGTCTCTACGGCGGTGGAGACATTAGCGCACAAATACATTGCTGGAGAAACGATTAAGCAAATCGTCAAAACCCTGGAGCAACTTCGACGTGACAAAATGGCTTTTACTGTGGATCTGTTGGGTGAAGCCGTGATTACCGAAAGTGAGGCACAGTCTTATCTAAATCGTTGTCTTGACCTGATTGAGCAACTCACCACAGCATCCAAAAACTGGTCAAAAGTATCGCAAATTGATGAAGCGGATGGCGAACCCTTGCCCAAGGTGCAGGTGTCGGTGAAGCTGACGGCATTTTACTCGCAGTTTGACCCCCTAGATGCTGAGGGCAGTCAGGAACGGGTGAGCGATCGCGTCCGGTTGTTGCTGCGACGAGCACAGGAGTTAGGCGCAGCAATTCACTTTGACATGGAGCAATACGCCTATAAAGACCTGACGATCGCCATTCTCAAGCAAATCTTGATGGAAGACGAGTTTCGCACCCGCACTGACATTGGGGTGACACTGCAAGCCTATCTTAAAGATACGGAACGCGACTTGAAGGGGCTGATTGAGTGGGCAAAACAACGTGGCTATCCGATCACGATTCGCCTAGTCAAAGGAGCCTATTGGGATCAGGAAACCATCAAAGCGGCTCAAAAAGATTGGGAGATTCCTGTCTTTCAAAACAAAGCATCCACCGATGCTAACTTTGAGCAGTTGACCCGTCTGTTGTTAGAGAATCACGAGTTTTTGTATGCGGCGATCGGTAGTCACAACGTCCGCTCTCAAGCCCTGGCGATCGCGATCGCTCAAGAACTGAAGGTTCCTCGACGACGGTTTGAGGTGCAGGTGCTCTATGGCATGGCAGATAAACTGGCAAAAGCCTTGGTCGATCAGGGGTATCGGGTGCGGGTTTACTGTCCCTTTGGCGAACTGATTCCGGGGATGTCTTACCTGATTCGTCGGTTGTTGGAAAACACAGCAAACTCTTCCTTTTTGCGGCAAAACCTGGAAGATCGCCCCAGTGAGGAGTTGCTGGCGATTCCTCAGATCAACGAACCGGAGGTGCCTGTGGTCAAATCCACTCCTGGATTTCACAACTCAGCGGATACGGATTATGCGGTGGTCGAAAAGCGCGATCGCGCCTTGGCGATGCTGCAAACGGTGCGGCAACAGTTGGGCAGATCTTATCTGCCACTGGTAAATGGCGACCGGATGAATACCTTAGAACAAGTGGATTCCGTTAATCCCTCGAATCCCGCTGAAGTAGTGGGGCAAATCGGCTTGCTCAGCCTAGAACAGGCAGACCAGGCGATCGCCGCTGCCAAAGCCGCATTTCCTCAATGGCGCAACACTCCCGCAAAGGAACGGGCTGCAATTTTGCGGAGAGCCGCTGATCTGATGGAAGCTCGTCGCGATGAGTTGTGTGCCTGGATGGTTCTGGAAACGGGGAAAGCCCTGGGACAGGCAGATCCCGAAGTTTCAGAGGCGATCGACTTCTGCCGCTTTTATGCCGACGAAATGGAGCGGCTAGAGCAGGGGACTCACTACGATGTGCCCGGGGAGACCAACCGCTATCACTATCAACCGCGTGGCATTTCCCTAATCATCTCCCCCTGGAACTTTCCTCTGGCGATTCCCACGGGGATGACGGTTGCCTCTCTCGTAGCTGGGAACTGCACGTTGTTAAAACCGGCTGAGGTGTCCTCCGTGATTGCGGCGAAACTGGCAGAGATTTTGATTGAAGCGGGCATTCCCAAAGGGGTGTTTCAATATGTGCCGTGCCGAGGTTCGACGGTGGGGGCTCACATGGTCAAGCATCCTGACGTGCACATGATTACCTTTACTGGATCGCAAGAAGTCGGTTGCCGCATCTATGCTGAAGCTGCCGTTTTACAACCGGGGCAAAAGCATTTGAAGCGGGTGATTGCGGAGATGGGCGGCAAAAACGCGATTATTGTGGATGAGAGTGCAGATCTGGATCAAGCGGTGCAGGGTATAGTTTATTCTGCCTTTGGCTACAGCGGTCAAAAGTGCTCTGCCTGTTCACGAGTGGTGGTGTTGGAACCGATCTACGAGACATTCTTGAATCGTCTGGTAGAAGCTACGCGATCGCTCAATATCGGTGCAGCGGAAATTCCCAGTACGCAAGTGGGACCTGTGATCGACGCAGCCGCACAAAACCGCATCAAAGCCTACATTGAGAAGGGCAAAGAGGAATCCACCGTTGCCCTGGAGATGGAAGCCCCTGATACAGGCTACTTCGTCGGTCCTACGATCTTTACTGACGTTGCCCCCACGGCTAAGATTGCCCAGGAAGAAATCTTTGGGCCTGTGTTAGCGGTGATGCGAGCAACGGATTTTGATGAGGCATTGGCGATCGCCAATGGCACGCCCTTTGCCCTCACGGGTGGCTTATATTCTCGCACTCCGTCCCACATTGAACGCGCTCAGGCAGAGTTTGAGGTAGGCAACCTCTATATCAATCGCGGCATTACAGGGGCAGTTGTGGCACGTCAACCGTTTGGTGGCTTTAAGCTGTCGGGGGTAGGTTCTAAGGCGGGTGGCCCCGACTATCTGCTGCAATTCTTGGAGCCTCGCCATATTAGTGAAAACGTGCAGCGTCAGGGCTTTGCACCAATTGAAGGGGTGGAGTAATGGAGTTATTGATTCTGATAGCGGCTATTGTAATCACGATCGCCGTTTTCACAGTACTCGTTCGCGTCATGCGTGTCACGGTTAGAGCTGCTTTGGCGATCGCCATTCTATTGCTGCTGTTTCAGCTTGCTTTTGGCATCGGGCCGGGTGAATTGTGGAGCTATCTCAGCCGCTTCTGGAATTATCTGTGGGGCTTGCTGACACGGTAAGGTAATGAAAGGGGGGACGCGATTAATCAATGCAAGGGAGGGGACGCGATTAATCGCGTCCCCTCCCCTCCCCATAGTCCACCAACAATGATGCGATGAAGTTAGCCGCAATTGTTTTTGTTGCAGATGGAGGTTGTGCAACATTTACGATGTAACCCATTGCCGTGTGGGGCGATCGCCACAACTCCAAATGTTCCACTGGCGGATCGGTATAAAAGCTGGTTTGTCCGCCACCCAGTAAAGCTGAACTCCAATGAGTGAAGTGATCGTGGCTCACCCGATAAATAGGAAAATCGCCATATAACGGCACTCCCCAGCCATCTACCGCAATAAAGGCTTTGATAGTGCCCCCCAGTGTTTGCCATACCTTAGCTGCCGCGATCGCCCCCACTACGCCAGCACTAAAGCTAACAAACAGCAAAGGAACCTCTAAACGGGGTGGAGTTGCATCATTTGGAGTTGAGACAAATTCATGCCAAATAAACTTCAAAATATGCAGCCCTGAATAAGCTGGGAAGCGATCAATAGGAAACACTCTGTAATCGTATAGATCCACATTTAAGTGGGCTAAAAAACAATCGGTTAACTCTGGCAGATGAACTCCAGGACAAATTAGAACAGCCATGCATTGTTCCTGAAACGGATGAGGCAGACGGTTTGAATATGATACCGATTTCTGGGAACACCAAAATTTAGAAAAAGCTTTGGCAGTGCCCAGCGTGTACAGCATCGGTTTAGGCGAATTGCTCCTTTAATACAAAAGCATTGCCACAGAGAGACAAAAGTTGACAACAAAAATTGACACCCACCCTGTAACTACTGCGGCTGTGGCAGAGCGTCCGACTCCTTTGACACCGCCTGTGGTAGTTAGGCCCCAACTACAACCAATAATTGCGAGCAGTGCGCCAAAGATAAAACTTTTGAGCACCACATTCAACAAATCGGTCAAATTGAGAACAGTCTGTAACGAGTTTAAAAATTCTGTGGGTGGCAGTTGATAAAACTGATAGGCGACTAAGACTCCTCCACCTAGCCCTATCACCAAACCCAAAACTGTCATTACAGGCAACATCAAGCAACAGGCAATAACACGGGGTAACACTAAATAGTCGATGGGGTCAGTTCGCAGCATTTGCAGCGCATCAATCTGTTCAGTGACTCGCATGCTGCCAAGTTCAGCCGCAAAAGCAGAGCCAACTTGCCCAGTGATGACGCAAGCCGTCAGAATTGGGGCTAGTTCTCGACAAAAGGCGATGCCAAAGGCTCCACCAACCGCATTAACAGCTCCGTAATCCTCAAGGGAACGAGCCGTTTGAATTGTGAAGATCATGCCTGCAAAAAAGTTGGTCAACAGCACTGAGTTAAGAGAGTCTGGACCAACCGCAATCAAATGTTCCATCAGGTTTTGGGAATATAGCTTGCCTCGTACTAAGCGCACCAAAACTTGCCCACCCAGGAACACTGCCAAGACAAACCGCTGAAACCAACGGTTTTGAAGATGTTCAGAATCAGATTGTGTCATCCGTTAAACAGACAGAGAAACACGAGCGTTTCATCATAGGTCTCTTTTGAGAATAACGGGTATCGCGATCTCTGGGGCGATCGCGCCAACAAGAGCAAAGCTTTACACTAACCCTGAGGTTGCATCCCTTTAATTGGGCAACTTGGCAGAGGCAACACTTCAAAATCGGTTTGCCCATAGGTTATCTGTCGATCGACTGCCGATAAAACTTTGTAATCTGCCTGACTAGAAAATAAACACCGACACACTAGATCCGCTACATCGGCTCGATGGATACTGACCGCAATTGTGGGGTCAGGAGTCAATACAGCATTGCTAGTCGCATTGTTTTTAATACAGACAGACCAAATTTAGGCTCTTGCTGATCTCCCCAAGCAAGGCACCAAGCGATCGCAATCAGCGTGTATTTTTGAAGATCTAGTGGATTTAATTGATCTTGAACCATGAAGTTAAGCGAAGTGTTAGTAAGACGCTCAGCAAGCTATAAATTTGGAAATACAACAGCTTATTGTTTTTTTTCATAGTCCAAGCAATTGTCCCTGAGATAACGTCGCTCATGCGGAAACTACGGAGATTTTAACTTCTCTTCACAAAATCCGTTAATTCCCATTAGGTCAGTTTGTCGATCGCAAAACATGAAGTGATGAGAGCGATCGCCTACCTGTTGCTAACTGATTCACCAGTAAGAGGTCGGTTAGCAACAGATGGGGGATTGGTAGTGTGGTGGATAGGCAACGAATAAGAGGAGAGGGCGTCTGACCAATCCAAACAGTTTTTGTCATGAGCTAGCCTGGGCTGGGTTTGATCCTCCCTAACCCTCCTTAAAAAGGAGGGGATCGAAGTCAAAGTCCTTTTCAAGGGGGATTGAGGGGGATCGAGCCAGGTCTTGAACTCTCAACCCGAGATCTGTGTACACAGTAGGTTCCCTTGCGGGGTAATGGATTGATGAACCTCGGCGTGGGCAACATCGGGACGGAATTTTGTTTCCGTCCCCTTGCGGGGTAATGGATTGATGAACTCAACGGCGCACAAACCTTTACGGTGGATCGCCAAGAGAGTTTCCGTCCCCTTGCGGGGTAATGGATTGATGAACCTCAAAGTTCAGGCAAGAAGACATACGCCTGGACAGAAGGTTTCCGTCCCCTTGCGGGGTAATGGATTGATGAACTGTCTGTGGTTATCCTGTTTTCCCTTTTTCTCAATTTGGTGTTTCCGTCCCCTTGCGGGGTAATGGATTGATGAACCAGATAACCTGCAACCAGAGCCAACACCCCAACCTCAGTTTCCGTCCCCTTGCGGGGTAATGGATTGATGAACGGTTATGATCCTGATCGGCTTGCTACGCTAAGAGAGTTTCCGTCCCCTTGCGGGGTAATGGATTGATGAACTTTTGCCGCGTCCAGTCTAGGCTCTGTTGCTCTGCTTGTTTCCGTTCCCTTGCGGGGTAATGGGTTGATGAACCCTGGCATTTTGAAACCCTTACGGAATAAGGTTCTCAACCCCCTCAATCCATAGGGGTCAAAACTATCGTCAATAAGCCAGCTTGATTCTCAATAAAGGCTTCGCAAAAATGGCTGAAACCTTTGATATATCTATGACCTATACAGGTCAACGAAGTTATGCAGTTTTCAAGGTTCACTGATACCCCTATAGGTTAGCATCTTCTCTATGGTTCACAAGAAACTTTACATTTATTTTCTATTTCAGAAGACAAAGAAATAGAATAGAGATGAAACTACCTATTTATAAAAGACTGGATGATTAAGATCTGTCCAACCATCCAGTCTTTTACTATCTACTCTACACAATTCTGGTGGTTGAAGAACATTGATTCTCCTTCCAGACGTCTAAATTTCCCATCTCATGGGGCGATAAATCTCGCGATCGCCAATCAAACAAGCGATATATTCCCAAACCTGTAGCTCCATACAGCGTCGATAGTTCACTTTATGCCCTGAGTGAGGATGAACAATCTCAGTTTGAAGCTTATCCTCCCAATGCTTTAAAAATCGCTTCAAGGCATCCGGGTGCAGATAAACTCCTCCCCGTTCATCTGGTGGTGTGAAATCCTCTAGATTCAAAATTGCAGAATTTGTCAAATAGAGTACCAGTGAATCGACTACAAATGCCCGAAATTCTTCGATCAAGTCAGATACCAGAGCGGGATGATTTTCACGAGGCACCTGTAAGAGTAACCTGATTCATGAGGGTTTCTTGAACGAATGTAGTAATTCTCATGAAACTCTCTCCTACTCACACTTTGCAAGCTTTTGTCCGGTACTTAGAAACTCAACATATAAATCTCAACCTCTGCCAAATAGCCATGCAGGAGATTGAGCAACTCCCCATAATTTTGTCGGGCTTCCTGAGCTGATGATGTTTGCTGAAGTTGGGCTGTCTCGCGTTGACGGGTATGGTTGCTACAAGTTTCTAAAAACTCTGCGTCCGATACAACTTGGAAAGGGTTTGAACGAGAATTCCCATTCAGGATGCTCAAGACTTGCCTCCGCTAGCCTGCTAATAGACGCTTCAAGGCTCTCTGCCTAGACATGCACTTCTAGCCTTTGCGTGGCGACGACAAGGGAAACATGTAGTCAGTCTACTGAAATAATCTGAGGAGTGTCATCCCAAGCGGCGATCGCTTCATATTCCCTAATGGGCAAGTATAGTGGAAGCGTTCTGCTGTATCGCTTGGCTATGATGAAGCTCTGGTACACATCGTGGTTGTATGATGTTGTTAGAAACGTTAACACCCTATAAATTTAGCAAACACAAACGTTACGCCTTTGCGTTGTAGTTCTGCATCTACCCCTATAAAATCAATCGGTTCCTTTCGCTGTTCACAGTTTTGTCTGCCCTTGCCCAATGGGGCTTGTGCCTTAGGGAGTCAAAAAAGTGGAATCTGAACTCGTTCTTTAAGCTTCTGCACCTGCCTCAGCTAATAAGTTAGTAGGCTTAGAGACGTCTAAGCTTGCACCGTAAAGATCAACAAATCGCTTAAACAATTGCATCGTCTCGTGGTTTGAGACGCGACCTAAATTAACCAAACGCTGGACGTTTCGGTTTGCCAGGGTGTGCAGGTAAGGCAAATCTTCAAACAGAGTGAGACAAGAAGCAGCGTGTAATAGAGCTTGCAAAAGGGGTTTAAACCAACCTAAATCACTGTAAATATCAATGAAAAGCTTGTGTTCATTTGTATTGTCTAAAGGCACAGCATTAAACAGCACAATAATACGCCTGTTTTGATAGACTGGAATGCTCAACTCTACGGTGTAAGGAGTATGCAAAATTAACTCTACTTCAACAATGGGTTGCCTCCAAATCCTCAAGGCATTGATTGGAGAGTCCAAAACCGTTTGAAATTTTATGACCCCACCTACAGATGTAGGTTGAAACTCACTCACTTTTACTATTCTTAGATTGTTAAGGCTAAAGCTATGAACTTCTTCTAAATGCTTTAGGTTCAGGAGATGGTAGATCTGACATAGATAGGGAAATGGCAAAACGTACTCCTGCCGAATCATATGATGTCGCTCCATTTCGTCAATTCGAGCACGAGTTGCCTCTAAATAGCCTTGATGAGAAACAGACTGTGGATCATAAGTTGGTAGTAATGGTTCGTTTTCTGAGTCGTAGTCCGGTTTTAGCAATAGCCATCCCATGAAGAAGAGGGAGACTATTAACAGGTGAATTAACTCAACCACGGATAAATAACCATCGGCGAGTGCGGCAAAGCCTCGGTCAGTAATGCCATATACCCAAGATGGAATCCCAAAAAACCAAATGCTATTTCTCAGCTTATTGACAACGACAGTTGCTTCTAAAAGTTGATTATTTTTTCTGTCTGTATTTTTTCTTTCTAGCAGATCAATGAACATGGACCATCCAGAGGGGTTGATGAGTGTAAAGATATAGGAGCAAAATAAATTATGTATTTTCGCAACACATCATTTACTTATACGCAAAGTTAGCGTACAATCCGGCTCCTCACCCTCTATCGCAAGTTGAGACTCACCCTCCCTGAGCAGCAGGGTTCCTCTCCCGGTTGGGCGATCGCCCCTCCCACAGATCTATGTCTCCGTAGAGATCAGCCAGATTAGGAAATGGAAATGATAGAGGGGTGGCTGCTATGTTCACATCCCTTCAAGCCGAGTGCTCTAAGCGGTGTGGCGGCTGACCAACAATTTGTCCCCAAAACAGGTGCAGATTTTGGGACGAGATGCACTAGGGTAGAAAGGATTCAGTTTGTGTCTTCTGCTTCATGAGCCTTTATCCCAAGCACGATAGTCGCCTGACTCCTTGGTTTTGGGTCAGCATAGCAGTCCTGTTTTTGGTGGCGATCGCCCTGCGGTTTTGGGGGTTAAGTCGTTTTAATACCCTGGTGTTTGATGAGGTGTATTACGCCAAATTTGCAACCGCTTTTTTGCAACATCGACAAGAGTTTGGCGGACATCCACCCCTCAGTGATTACATCATTGCTGCTAGCATCGCGATCGCTCAACGCTTTGGCTGGGGCAACCCTGCCGACAGCAATGACCTGGCAGGCATGATGCTGACAACGTTTAGTTATCGCTGGATGAATGCCTTTGTTGGAGCCTTCATTCCTCTGGTGATAGCGGCGATCGCCTATCAACTTACCCATCGTCGCAGTTTTACCCTCATTGCTGGACTCTTTGCCACGTTAGAAGGCATGATCCTAGTAGAATCTCGCTATGCTCTCAACAATGTTTATTTGTTGCTGTTCGGGCTATTGGGGCATTTGTTTGTGTTGATGGCCGTTAACCACAAAGCGCGATCGCCCCTTCAGCAAACACTCGCCAGAAGTCGTTCAGATTCCCTCTGGGTGATGATCTACCTGACGTTAGCAGGGGTTGGGTTTGGGGCATCGGTTGGCATTAAGTGGAATGGTTTGGGCTTCTTATTAGGGTTTTATTTGATCTGGGGTTTGGCGTGGTTGTTGCGGGGGGTACAACGGGCAAGCCCCCAAGGGCGATCCTCCCGTGGGGATGTGCTACGCAACTCCTCTAACCCCTTAGAGAACTTGACCCAACTGCACATTGGGCACATTTTGTTTGGGTTGGCTCTAGTTCCGGCTGTCACTTACTACGTCAGTTGGATTCCCTACATTCAAATCGACCCCAGCACCAGTTTTTGGCAATGGCAGCTTCAGATCATTGACTATCACTCGCGAGTGGGAGGCATGGATGCCCATCCCTATTGCTCTCCCTGGTATAGCTGGCTATATATGGTGCGTCCAGTTGCCTACTTTTATCAAACGGCTCGCAGCATCTATGACCCAGTTCCCCTAACCGCGACTACCTTGCCTCAGGCTCAAGTCGCTGTCATATATGACGTGCATGCTATGGGCAACCCATTTTTGTGGTGGTTTTCGAGCACCGCTATATTGTTGATGGTTGGAGTCACCATTCAGCAAGTTTGGAGTTGGGGCAGAGTAATCGTGGCAAATCGAGCTGCTAAGAGCAATGTGCAGTCGGCTTCTCCACACGATCATCGCCCTCTTTTTACCCCAGATGCAACTACTTGGCTGATGTTCTATTGGGTGCTTAGTTGGGCAGCTAATCTCTTGCCGTGGATCAAGATTAGTCGTTGCACCTTTATTTATCACTACATGGCATCATCGATGTTTGCATTGTTAGCGATCGCGTTTTTGTGCGATCGGTGGTTACATCAACCGCAACGATGGAAACAGGGCACCAGCATTACTTTAATTTTTTTAGTTGTGGCAGCATTTTTGTTTTGGCTACCTATTTATTTGGGGCTGCCATTATCTCCGACTCAGTTTCAGTTGCGAATGTGGTTTCCTACCTGGGTTTAAGACACATATCTTACAAACATGACTCGATAGACCGGTTCTCCTCGTGAGAGCGTTGATTGTTCTCGTTCAGTGGCAACAGGCAAGGGATTGACGTCTAACCATTCCTCTGTACCTTGTTTGATAAACGCTGAGTGAGCCAGGAAGCGATCGCGCATTTCGACAGCTACCTCTTTGACATCTGACTGCAAGAGCACCGTCCCACCTGGGGCTAAATATTGTGCTAAACAATCCACCATTTCTGGCTGCACCACTCGTCGCTTGTGTTGTCGCTTTTTAAACCAGGGGTCTGGAAACTGAATTGAGACATACCGCAACTGCCCTGGTTTGAGTGATCCTAAGAGCGAGGGCAAGGAGTTGTTGACATTGCAAAAAATGTAGTGCAGGTTGGTTAGCCCTGACTCGTTGCGCCAAAGATTTGCTTGATCGACCAATGGTTCTCTAATTTCTAGGCCCAAAAAATTCCATTGGGGCTGTTGCTGCGCCATTTCCAACAAAAATATGCCTCGCCCGCAGCCAATATCGAGATGTAACGGCTGGTTTGAGTTAGCATAGACCTTCTGCCAGTCCGGGGGATCCGCTGGTTGCTGATATTTCCGGCTGAGTGGATTGACATGCTGACGGACACGAACGATCGCCAAAACTACTTTCCCCAATCAAACAACGAACCTGTAACTATAACAATATAGAAAACAATATAGAAGGTATACTCACTCAACGCAGCCTATGCGCTTGGACTTCCGTTTCGCCATCATTAGTGATCCTCACATCGCTCTGCCTCATACCATCTGGGATCATCCCACGCGGTTTCATCTGGTCGAGGTCAGCATTCCTGCATTGGAGCAAGTCTTAGCCCAACTGGAGTCGCTAGATCTAGATTTTTTGCTGTTGCCAGGAGATCTAACTCAGCACGGTGAACCTGATAACCATGCGTGGCTAGCCCATCGGTTAGCTCAACTGCCTTACCCGGTTTATGTGGTGCCCGGTAATCATGATGTGGTCGCGCAGCATCCTAGCGATCGCTCTATTGGGGTAGGTGACTTTACAAGTTATTACACCAAAATGGGCTATGACAATCCCCGTCAGATCTATTACAGCCATGAGCTTGTGCCAGGAGTGCGGTTGATTGGGTTGAACTCCAACGCCTTTGATGCCGATGGCAAACAACTGGGGACAGGCTATCTCGATATTGAACAGTTGATCTGGCTAGAGCAGACCCTAGCCACTGCTCAAGAAGAATTGATTGTGGTGATGATTCATCACAACGTGTTAGAGCATTTGCCGGGGCAGTCAAGCCACAGCATGGGGCAACGGTATATGCTCAGCAATGCTGACAAACTCCTGCATATATTGCGGTCAGCCCACGTTCCTCTGATTTTTACGGGGCACTTGCATGTGCAAGATATTGCCTATGCTCAGGGCATTTATGAGATTACAACAGGTTCTCTGGTGAGCTATCCGCATCCCTACCGCATCTTGCACTTTTACCAGGATGATGACGGCAAACGGTGGCTTCAAGTCGAGTCTGATCGCGTCTTGACACTGCCCGACTTTCCAGACTTGCAACACCTCTCACGAGAATGGATGGGCGATCGCTCTTTTCACTTCATGTTTAAGCTCTTGAGCCAACCGCCATTAAACCTGCCCCTCATAGAGGCTGAGAGTCTTGCTCCCGATTTGCGATATTTTTGGGCAGATATTGCCGGTGGCGATGCTTTATTTGATTTTTCACACTTTCCAGACCCTGTTCGCCGTTATTTAAGAGCCTTTAGTGCCATTGATACGGCAGGCAACCCGCATCTCATTGACAACCAAATCACGTTATCCCTGTCCTAAGTACTGCTTTTCACAGATAGGGTTCGGAAATAAAACCAAGGGGGTGTGGCCCCAGCCAGGGGTTTCACCCCTGCACCCCAAATTCCCACCCCTATTTACGACGAGTTGTACTAAGGTACAAGCTAGCTGAGCGAAGTCGAAGCCAGCGGGCGATTTTGTTATTAGAAAATGCCTAAGTCCTGTTCTTGCCGTTGCACCTGTTTCAGCAATTGCTTTAGCTTGCCTCGATGTACCTGATGAATTGCCTCCGCAACACTCACCCATTGCCGTTGCCGTTGCTTTGCCTCAGGGTAATCGACTTGCTCAGTCTGAACCAGCATCAAAAAAACCTGGACTACACAGGTAACGCCTAACTTGCGAACTTTGTAAGAGCCGATCGCTGGAACCGTCACTCTTCCAACTACTCCAGCCTCTTCCCAAGCTTCTTTAGCCGCAGACTGATCCGCAGACATGCCCACCTCAATCCACCCTTTGGGAATTGTCCATTGCTGACTGCGTGACGATGTCACCAACAGAACCTCTATTTGTTCGTTATGAAATCGATAGGGAATAACACCGGATTGCCGCAACACGATCGCCCCTGAGATACCTAAAGCCCTGAGTTAATCTAACTCAAGGCTTAATGTTTTGACCAACAGACCACTATTTGTTGAGTTTTTGCGGTGCTGTTTAAATCAATGCTTTTAACATAATCCTTATCTGCTAAACATGGGTCTACCTTTAGGCAGGAAACCCCTCTACCTTTGGTAGCTAACTTGATTGAGTACATTGCTCTGCTATGAGGACTGCTGCCATTTAAACGGACATGGCATAGACAGAGAAAAGCCAGATCTAAGAGTTAAAGATTTTCCCACCTTGCCCTTGACCTATTTTTGCCACAGAACCTTTTGGGGTGGGTTTGAGAGACTGAAGCAGTTCCCTTAGCTTTTGTTCTTCGGTGTCTAAAGCAACGATCAGCCGCTGAACAATTTTGTCTGTCAGGCGGTTTTTAACCAAAGCTTGGTAATGCGTGGTTAGTCCCTGTCGTAGCTTTTTCGCTTCCTCCTCACGTTCGGTGTCGCGATCGTCGCGATACCACTGCATCAACAGCTTGATCACAAACAACAGTACCCCACCTGTGACTACACTAGCTATCCAGGGAGCAGCATGAAAGGCTACTGCGATTGGGGCAGTCAAATGTTGCATGATTTGCTTACGTCCTGCAATACCCAAAACGCTGAGAAAACTGAACATAAAGAGAAATTGCATCCACTGGTTTCTGACTTTTTTAAGGATGTGAAAAAATGGATGAGGTTCTTGATAGCGCGTACTATCGAGTGGTTTGGTGAATATTTCGTCAAAGACAGGAGTGTAGTCAGGTGAGGTAATTTGCAACGAGAGATCGTCCAGAGATTCTCCGTGAGAAGTTAAGACGGCTCGGAGATCTTCTAGCAGGTCTACGGCTCCCTTTGTGTTCTTTATGTCATTGCCCATCAGAAACTCTCTCCACTCCTGATCTGCCCACTGAGTTAACTCGTTCCGACAAAAGCAGATTAATGCCGTATTGGCATCGTTGTCAGGCGGGGGGGCAGCCATCTCTCTTTGAACTTGAGACCTAGTTTGAAAGACAACCAGCCGAGATTTTCTGCGCCTAATTTTGGCTCGTTTAGGCATGGCAGACATTGCTGTAGATGCGGGTGGTTTGAGTTGCAGCAGTTTCTTGCCGTGCTGCTGTACCACACAGGCTTGAAGGCGGTGCACAAACTGTTGAATCCGGTTAAGAATGCTGGATTCTAAATAATCATCGAGCAATCGACTTTTGGCCTGGGGCAACCGCTCTCTCATCTGTTTAAAGAGCGATAGCAAATCATCCTCAATGGGTTTTAAGCGAGTCTCTAGAATAGTTTGAGGTGCATCGGCGTGAGACGAGTTAAGCCTCAATTGATCCCAAGTTTGCTCAATGTGCAGTCGTTTTGCCTGACCCTTGAGGAGAGCCTCGATCGCCTCTGACTGGTGTGCCACTTGAAGAGCCAAGCGTTTGGCTAATAGATCTTCGGGCTTGCGTCTGACAAGTGATTCGAGTGATTTAATTAACTTCTCTAATTGCTTGTCTGGATGTCGCTTTGCAACCTCTAATTTACTTTGGTCTGGCTTGCTGTGTGCCGCCACTGGATCGGTCTGTAAAGACAGCGACCATTCCTCTACCGAGAGGGGGTGCGTTGACGGATGCAGGCGCGATCGCAGATCAGTGACACCGATTGGGATAACCCAATCCGCTTCATTGGAGATAGGAGCATCGCCGTTCATTGCGATCGCCATCCATTTAATTAGAGGAACCTGACTGGCTTGTTCTAAGAGGTTTTTTTCATCGTTGGAAAGCGATCGCTCTGCATCAAAGACAAAACACACAACATCACAGTCCAGCACTGCATGAGAGGAAGGATATTCTGCTTCCATGCGGTGGGATTCAAAGATCAAAGTTGGGCATGTCTCTGTCGGAAACGGACTCCCCAATGTAATCTGATCGCCATCTTCTAAGGTCTGCCAATCTTCGATTCGGTGTCCATTGACAAAGGTGCCATTGCGACTGCGATCGCAGATTTGCCAGCCTGGAGTGACTGCGTCAGAGGTCGGTTGCAGATCGGCATGATGACCAGACACCAGCAGGTAGGGGTCAGGAATAAAGACCTGACATTTAGGATGCCGCCCGATCGCCAAAGGCTGAGTGGCGGTCAGGTGAAACTCATGTTGCTGATCGGCTGAGATGGGAAGCAGCAAGATGTTAGTAAGGTCTGATTCAACGGGGACAGACCATTCCTGGGGAACTGCTGCCACCGTGATGTAGTACTTCTCAGTGAGGGTTTGAGACGCTCGCAGAAACCGCAACAAGATCTGGGCGGCCTCAGCATAGTGGCTGATGATGTGAAGCGATAACTTTCCTGTTTTGAGAATGGTTGCAGTCGTTTCAAGCGATCGCCCAATGGGTTGAAATCGAGCGTCAGTTTGGGAATGAGCGGTAATAGTGGACTGGAGTTCAGCGATCGTTTGTGCTAGTTTATCGGCTTTGACAACCATGATTTATACCTCTGAGTTGGGCATTTGCCAAATTTTGACAGTGCCATCTAACCCTGCGCTGGCCAGCGTTTTGCCGTCAGGACTGATGGCGATCGCAGAAATTTCAGTGGTGCGATCGCGTAATGTGTCGATCAACTCTCCGCTGTAGAGATCCCAAATTTTGATCGTTTGATCGGCACTCCCACTGACCAAAAAACGACCATTCGGGCTAATAGCAACCGCGTTAACGGTATCGCGATGCCCGGTCAGGCTGTGTAGCATCTCCCCGGTGTAGAGGTTCCAAACTTTCACAGTATGGTCTGCACTACCGCTTACCAACACCGCCCCATTAGCACTAATGGCAACCGAGTTCACCTGGTCAGAATGCCCTCTCAACGTTCGTAATACCGCTTGGGTATGAGCATTCCAAACCGTAATCGTATTGTTGGCACTACCTCCCACCAACATTGAGCCATCCAGACTGATATCCATCGACAGAAACGGTTCCTGAAAGTCTGTCAGGGTGTGTAGTAACTTTCCGGTCGTGACATCCCAAAACCGCACTGTATGGTCGTCGCTACTGCTGACTAACGTGTGCGCATCCGGACTCAAGGCCAGAGATAAGATCGACCAGCAATGTCCCCTTAAGGTGTGCAACAGTTCACCCGTCTGAAGATTCCACAACGTAATGTTGGTGTCTTCACCTCCCGTCGCCAGCAGTTGCCCCTCTGGGCTAACTACTACCACTGTGACTGGACTAAAGTGACTGGTAAAAGTCTGAATCGGTTGTGCCAGAG
Organism: Oculatellaceae cyanobacterium bins.114; assembly: GCA_033764315.1. GTDB lineage: Bacteria > Cyanobacteriota > Cyanobacteriia > Elainellales > Elainellaceae > FACHB-1407. The sequence goes on along the minus strand of JANRJA010000008.1, from coordinate 10,343 downwards.
CGATGTCCCAGCGAACGGTTGTATGGTCTGCTAATCCACCTACCAGTGTCTGATCAGCCGCATCAAAAGCGATCGATCGAACAGCCGCCTTTGCCGTCAGGGTGGTGAGTAAAAACTTGATCGGCAGGGGGCTGGCTTCTACAGATTCTTGCGGCGATCGCCCTTCTCCTACCTGCCATCCTGCAATTAACCCAACCAAGATGCAGGCACCCATTGAGATCAGTCCAACGCCCATTAACAGAGAACACAGCCGAGGAGTAAATAACCGCTTCCAACGGTTTTTAGCGAGAAGAAGTGGGGAAGGAGGGGAGTCGGCAGGGGGTACGGGGCTTCGACTGTGAGTGCCAGTCAAATGGAAGTCAGTGGGGGGCAGCGGAGAGGGCAGTGGAGAGGCAGAGGGGGGAGTTTCGGCAGGGGTAGGAGTCGTGACTTGGGTGGGGGTATATTCAATCGCTGCTCCTGCATGTGTTGTCGGTGTAGCCTGCTGAGTTAGCAGAGATAGCGAATCAGGGACTCCAGCGAGGGAACAACCGACTAAATCCTGAAGGTCTTGCAAAACCTTTTCAGCTGTTTGATAGCGATCGCTCCAACAGCGGCGAGTCATCGTCACCAGAACGGCAATCAGTCCAGCACTGACTTGTGCGGTTTGAAACCAGGTGATGTCTTTGAGTGACAGAGTTTCTTCAAACTCTCTAGGATGCAACCCGGTCAACGCTTGAATGGCTACCATTCCCAACGCGTAGAAGTCACTGGCGGGGCAGGGTTTGCCGCGCAACTGCTCGATGGGGGTATAGCCCTCCGTGTGAATTGCCAGAGTCACACTGGGTTGGTCGGGTGCCAGATCTGCACTAGGGTGAATGGGCGCGATCGCCCCAAAATCAATCAGAACAAACCGATGGTCGAGTTGGCGACGCATCAAATTGCTGGGCTTGATATCGCGGTGAATCATGCCCTGGCTGTGAACAAATGCCAAGACCTGCGACACGTCTTGCAGCAGTTGAATGACCTGCGGTTCACTCCAACAAGACGGGTCAGTGTTGTCGGTGTTTAAGGTCAGTTCTTGCTCCAGCGATCGCCCTGCAATAAACTCCTGCACCAAATACAGTTCACCGTTGACTTCCACATGATCAAGCAATTGCGGAATCTGGTCGTGGTGTCCAAGTTGTTTCAGAGCATTCACTTCCCGCTGAAATCGTCGTTGAGTCTCGTCTGCGCTGCTAAACCCACTCTCAGTGAAGGGTTTGAGCTGTTTAATCACACACTGAGCTTGGTCGGCATGGTGCGTATCAATTGCCAGATAAGTTGCACCAAATCCTCCTTGACCCAAGGGCTTGATGATTTGATATCGTTCCTGCCAAAGGTGATCGGGTGATAGCGATTGGGGTGAAATTGTGGTGGCAGGATTGGATGGTTGTACAAGTACCATGATGGGATTCCCTGAACAATTAAAGGAATGGATAGGTTTGTCTCAAGATCTCTTTGAATGAGAGAGATTCTGCTTCATCTCTTGAAAGGCGATTAAGGGTAGTAAGGGATCTGCAAACAAAACAGATCCCAGTTGTAAAGCCGTTTGTGGTTAGGGGTTTGTCATTGCCAAACCTTTACAATGAGCTACCATTTACCCACAAGCTCTAACCTCACTCTTCACCGCTCAAAATTTTGAGCACATCGGTAATAATGCCAATGACCAGAGTGAGTCCAAAGATGGCACGCCGTTCACCAATGCCGACTAGACCAAAGATTTGCTCCGTATTTTGTGTTCCTTCATCCATCACTTCCTTATATCTCTCGAACATTTGATGAATATCCATGACATTCTTGATAGTGATATCAAAGCTTTCGTTCATCTCCTGAGTTAGTTCAGCCAGAGCTTCAGTTAGAGACGTTTTAAACAACTCACCAACCTCAGTTACTTTGGTGACGATCGCCTCTTCTACCTCCTGAAAGTGCTGCTCAGATTCTTGAACATGAGTGGCGATATCAGTACGACTTTCCTCTAACGTGCTCTCTACCTGCTCAGTGTGTTGCTCAATCTCAGCACTATAAGATTGCAACTCAGGTATGACATTATCTTGAATGTCTGATTCGGTTTGGGAAACACTCTCCTCCAGCGTTGAGCGTGTTTCTTCAGTTTTGTCTTTGAATGCAGTGTAGGCATCTTCTGCCTCTTGAAACGTTTGGTCTAATTCAGAGCCGAGGGCTTCGGTACGCTCGTTGAGGTGGGCGATCGCAGCCTGAGTGTCTGCCACTTCCTGATCGATCTGTGTTTGCAGTTCCTCCAGTTGACTCTTGAGTTGCGTTAAGACATCGGTGGTGGTTTGGTGCTTACTGCTAAGGGTTTCCTGGCTACTGGTGATGTGGTCTAATAGGCTCTGTGCATGGCTTGTCACTGAATCCCAGTCAGATTCAATTTGGTCTGTGGTCTGAGATAGATGGTTGTGTGATTCGCTTAAAGCGGTTTGAGTATGTTCAGCATGTTCCAGTAATGCGGTGAGTTGAGTTAGTGTTTCGTTGGCAACGTTGACAAAATCAGCCATGATAAATCTCCTGTAAGGGGGTGAATCAATAGAATGGTGATTGCTCTTGTGAAGGGATTGAACCAAGGATGAAGGCTAGAGAGTGACATGAATCCTAAATCCTTCATTGCTCATCCTCCAGCCTTTTACTTACGCCAAAACTCCCACTTCTTGAGCAACCTCTTCAACCTTCTCTAACTGTTCGGGGAGTGCTCTGACCAGTTCCTGCAACCCTTCAATCAGCGGAGTAATTTCTACACCGAGTGATTTTGATTCATCATTTTTCTCCAAAAATGTGTCAATCCAGTGGTCAAGTGCCATCATCAGCAGTTGAACAACAGCTTCTGCGATTTCTATGATGTCTTTGCTCACCTGCTCCGCTGATTCTTCCAGTTCCTGTGCCTGCTCTTGCATGAGTTCTTTAATCTCTTTGTGATCCATTTCAACGGTTTGTTGCAGTTCCATAAAGCGATTTGCCAGATCTTCCATTAAGGTCGTTAAGTCTTGCTCTGCATCCTGGAATGCTTGATTGAGTTGCTCAGTTCCATCGCTTACAGTTGCTTTGGAATTAGCAATCTTTTCCTGGAGTTCATCGGCACTTTGGCTCAACGCATCTTGGGCTGTTGTCAGTTGCTCCTGGCTGGTTTGCAGGGTTTCTTGGATCTCAGTTAATGCTGTTTCTGTTTCTTCACTGGCAGTATTCAACGTCGTTTTTTGTTCTTCTAACTGATTTTTAAGAGTGGCGATCGCCTCTTGAGTGGTTTGCAATTCACGGCTCAACTGGTCTTGAGCCTCAGTCATCGTGCCCTCTAATGACTCTACTCCTGCTTGTAGCTCTGATACGAGGTCTTCCGTCTCACTCTGCTGTTCTGTGATTTCTTGTTGAAAGGTTTGAAACGCGGTTTCCAATTGTTGAATCAACGCCTCAATCTCAGTTTGTTTTTCCTCCAAACTGGTTTCTAGCTGGGTGGCGATTTCCTGTACTGCTACAACTTCTTGAGCGATCGCCGCTAACTGTTGAGGGGCTGTCGTTGCGATTTGGGCGAGCGAATTAAACACATCATTCATGACTCAATGTCCTTACGTAAGTCTATGGGCACAATTTAGAAAACGGTTAGTTTTCTGGATCTCAGTTAATATCTGGATGCACATCCGTAAAACACGGTGCACGTTGACATCAGTTAAATATTTTTTCCAGGGCAAATGTGGTTAATTTGGCAGCGACTAACCAGGGGATAAGACCACCGAGAATACCTGTCACTGTTACACCAACGCCAATCCGCACACCTCGTTCCGTCAGTTCATCCACAACCATCACCAAAATCTCAGTGCTAAATGCAAGGATTCTGGCTCTCAATGGATCAGTACATTTCTCATACAGCTCTTGAATTGTCTTTTCAGAAATCTCAGAGATCTTGTGTTCTAACTCATCTGCGACAGTTTCGATTTCCTGCTTGAGTTGGTCGTACAAATCTCTCAAAGCTGTTTCGAGATCATCACATTCAGCAACCATATCACTTTGCTGTTGACTCAATTGCTGGCTGAACTGCTCAAACATACTCTCGACTTCAGTGATTGTTTCTCGTAACTCTGTGTTGAATTCCTTCAGGTCAGTTCCAACTTCAGATTCCAGGGTTTCGAGTTGCTGTTGCAGTTCTCCTAGAGATTGCAAGAAGGTTTCAAATTCTTGCTGAGTTGCTTCACGGTTTTGGCTCAGCGTCGCTTCTAAACTCTCAATCTCATCGGCGATCGCTCCCACAGCCTCAATCACTTCGGTGAGGGGTTGTTCAAACTCCGCCAGGTTTTCGGCAAGGTGCGTCTCAAATTGGTGGTGCAACGAGTCGATCGACTGGGTTAACTCCTGTAAGTGTTGTCCTGCTTGATCTGTAGATTGTTGCCACTGATCCAAGGCAGTCGAGATTTCCTCTCCTCCTTGCAAAGAATCTTCGCTCGATTGCAGGGTATCTCCCAGGGCTTGAAGTGCTGTATCCAGGGCATCTGTAGATTGCTGAAAGGCTTCACTGCTTGATGCAATCTCTGCATCTGTTGTTTCTAGCTGTTCATGGGTTTGTTCCAACACCTGAAGAAGTTGATTCAAGTGTTCTGCTGCTTCTTGAAGCGACTGACCAAATTCTTGGGCAATAGACATGATGTGCTCTCCTGTAAAGTAAGTCGGTCGATAATGATTTTTGAGTCACAGATTTTTGAGTCACAGATTTCTGAGTCAAAATAGTTTTCAGGTCAGTGCATCTTCAGCGATTTCAATGACATTGAGAATGGGTTCGATCGCCTCAGTGATATCTCCGGCAGTATCCAAAATGTCGCCAATTGGACCCTCCATGAGTTCCTCAATGGAGTCTGTAACATCACCCAATTCAGATAAGCCATCGTTGATCGCATCCACGGTTTGCATCATGTCAGCAATAAACGAGTCTCCCAGTCGATCCACCAGGGCTTCGTTAGCTTGCTCTAGCACATCATCGGCAGCCGTTTCTAATTCCGTTTGTTGGGTGGTGCCTGCTTCGTTTAAAGCATCAAACTCCTCTGTCAGTTCCTGTAATTTGGCTTTAATGGATGACTCTAAAGAGTTCAATTCTTCAAGCAGAGAATCCTTTTGGGTCTGGATTTCAGCCTTTGCCTGCTCCACCTGGTGACGATAATCGTCGAGGTTTTGTTGACTCTCTTCACCGCGATCGCCCATCTCGGTTTCACCCTCTTGAGCCGTTTGAGCTAACTCATTTAGGTTTGTTTTGATTGATTCGGCTTCGGCTTCGAGCTGAGTCAGCGTTTCCTCAGCTTGAGTTTTCACCTGACTCAGTTGGTTGGTGATTTCTTCTGCCAGAGTTTGTACTTGGCTTTCGATTTCACTCGCTTGTTGTTGCAGATGGTCGAGACTCGTTTGTGACTGTTCTAGTTCTTCGGTCAGGCTTTGTTCCAGGGTTTCTAAAAAATGTTTGAATTGTTCAAACTGGGTTTGAAACTCCTGATGCGAGGCTGTGAAAGTCGTATTCAGTGTAGTGGTCACTTGTTCGATTTGACCGATGTGCTCAATCGCTCGCTCGACTTCACCTGTCAGGGTTTGAGCCGCAGCTTCGTTTTGCTCAATCAGTTCTTGAACGGTTGCTAAATCTGTCATGATGGCGATCGCCTCCAGAATAAAAAATGTCTAATGGGGTTAATGCGTGAGGTACGGAAATAACATTTGGTTCCATACAGTTGCTATAGCTGAGAGAACCGCTGCTAAAGGTTACGTCCAGGCCGTGAAATTTTTGTCGGTCGCTTGAGCCGGGAGGGTTTCAGTTGTTTCAACGAGCCACTGTTCAAACAGTTCTAGTCGCAGTTGTTGTTCTAGTTCTCCCTCCAGAATGGCGGGTAAAAATGCCTCTACTCGAATCAAATACCAGCGTTGATTAATCGCGATCGGCTGCATAACAGTGCCCGGTGGCGTAGAGGCGATCGCTTCTTTCAATTCATCTCGTAATGCCCACCAATTGAGCCGTTGCGTTTCGTGCTGTGCAAGCGGCCCATCGAGCTGTGTAGCAGTCCATGAGTGAGGACAAGCATACAGATGAGCCAGATCATCAAAGGAAGCTCCCTGTTGCATCTGCTCATACAATTGCTGAGCCAAGGTTGTATTCCTGACTGCAATGCAAGACAACTCAACTTGATCGAGTTCATGCTGATGTTGACGAAAATAGTCTTGCAATGTGACTTGGCTGACAGACTCTGTAACCTGAGGTCGAGTCTGTAACTCGTGACTCTGGTGGAGTGGAGGAATGTAATTGTCGTCTGAATGATCGGTCAATGGATTAATTTGAGCCATAGTGTCTTCCTTTCTAAAAGATAAGTACGCACAAATCAGGTCGTCAGTAAGCTCTAACCGTTTAACCGGGAAACAATGCCACGTTTTAATGTCAATAACTAACGCGATGTGCAATTTAGGGGTTTAGATGCTCGGTTTCTCGTTAGAGTTAACTCAAAGGTGCCTCGTTATATCCTTAGAAACCAGGGATCTGGAATAGTCGCACATAAGGTTAACTGAGATTTTTTTGGCAATCGATGGGTGAGCAAATCCTGTTAGAACTTCGATAGCTTTATCAAAACCTCTCGTTGCCTGTGATTCAAACTAAGAAAGCCTGCATTATGCCTGACATGAGACTGTCTTTCATCGCCTGCCCTAAGTTACTGCATCGGTGTCTGCACTTCAGAGATATATCAAGGTGGGGTCTAAATAGACGCTAGACAGAGGTTAAAGTCGAAGATTAATTCCTCCGGAATCCTCTTTTTAGTTTGTGAAGACTCGCTTAATTCTGGTTACTCTGAACTCAATCAAAAAGCAGAAATTTTAGTTTATATGTAACACTGCTAATACCCATTTAAAAAATAGTAGCTACAAATTTTTAACAAGGAGTTGGCAATCCAAACCCTTACAGAAAATGATATGTTGCAAGAATTTTTAAATTGGCATGAGCGTCAGATGCACCCCAAACAATTACCCTGATACGAAATGTATTTGGGTTTCATAGATCACCTGGATACTGTGAACCAAAGCAGGGAAAGATATGGCACGATCATTAAAAATTCGGAATGGATGCATTGAGCAGGTGAAGTTGGCCGTCAAGCGAAATGGCTTTCCGAGTCAAACTTCCTTCGCAATCCACTTAAGACGCGCCAAAGCAACGGTTGATAAGTTTTTGAATGGTAAACCAGTGGATTTTTGGGTGTTTGAGGAAATTTGCTCAGAATTACATCTGAATTGGCAAGAAATCGCTGATTTAGAAGCATCCATTCATTCTGGGTCAGTTTCAGAAATCACCGTTTTAGAACCTACTCGACTGGTAGAACCTCTGAATCAGTTGCACACCCCATTGCTGTCACGTGTACCACGAGAGACATGGAAGGATGTAGAAGGAGCGTTGTATGTCGATCGCCCTCCCATCGAAGCTGACTGTTATAAGGCGATCGCTCAACCGGGAATGCTGATTCGCATCAAAGCCCCTCGTCAAATGGGTAAAACTTCTCTCATCGCTAAAATCTTGCACCAGGCGACCCAGCTTCAATACGACAGCATACACTTAAGTTTTCAACTCGCTGATCGCGCCGTTTTTGCAGATCTCGATCGATTTCTCAAATGGTTTTGTGCTGTGTTAAGCGAAGAATTGGGACTGTCCAATCAAGTTGATAGTGTTTGGAAAGATCTTTTATCGTGCAATTACAACACTACTGCTTATCTACAAAATTACCTATTGCCAACCCTCAATCATCCTCTCGTGCTGGTGTTAGACAACACCGATCGGGTATTTGAACATGCTGAAATCGCCAGTGATTTTTGCAACCTCCTGCGCAACTGGCACGATCAGGCCATGCGAGGGGCACGCCACAGCCGAGTTTGGCAAAATCTGCGGTTGGTTATTGCCCATTCCACCGAGGTTTACAGCTCACTTGAACTCAACACATCCCCTTTGGCAGGTGTGGGAATGATTGTTGAGCTACCCGACCTCAATGCCGATCAGGTCTTGCATCTGGCACAGCGATACGACTTAACCTGGAGCCACACTGAGGTCGATCGCCTGATGAGTTGGGTAGAAGGGCATCCTCATTTGATTCAGTTGGCAATAAATGCCGCCAAACGACAACAAGTGCCATTAGAGGAATTATTGAAAACGGCTCATACTGAAGCCGGAATCTATAGCAGTTCACTGCGCCAACTCTTAACCGACTTAGCGCAATCTCCTGAGATGATGACACTCTTCAAAACACTTGTGCTCACAGAGCAAGCCCTGGAACTCAAATCGATACAGGCATTTAAACTTCAGAGCATGGGATTGATCAAACTAGAAGGGAACCTTGCCCAACCTCGGTGTTTACTGTATCGCAAATATTTTCAACAAGTTTTTGGCAACTGAAGGGGAACCGCAACTAACCATGAATCATGAACAACCTTATGAATATCGGGTCGGAGCCACCCTACCCCCTGAAGCACCCAGTTACGTCGTGCGACAAGCTGATAAAGACCTGTACGAAGGACTCCAGGCAAAAGAGTTTTGCTACATTTTGAACTCTCGTCAAATGGGCAAATCGAGTCTAGAAGTGAGGGCACGCAAACGACTAGAAGCTGAAGGATTCGCTTGTGCGCTAATTGACTTGACTAAAGTCGGCATTCAACAAGTCACTGCTGACGAGTGGTATGCCACCTTGATTAACAGTCTAGCCGATAGCCTCAACCTGCACTTTGACCTATTGTCATGGTGGCACGATCGCCGTCTTCTCACACCCCTGGCTCGATTTGGAGAATTCATTGAGTCCGTTTTACTCACCCAAATTGATCAAAATATCGTTATCGTTATCGATGAAATTGATAGCGTTCTCAGTCTAGAATTTCCTACAGATGATTTTTTTGCCTTTATTCGCGCCTGCTATAACCAGCGCAACGACAAACCCGCTTATCAACGGCTGACCTTTGTGTTAATTGGGGTGGCGACTCCCTCAGCCCTGATTGCTGATAAAGAACGCACCCCATTTAACCTGGGGCGAGCAATTGAGCTACATGGGTTTCAGCTTGCTGAAGTGCAACCACTCGCCAAGGGATTAGAAGACCAGGTCGAGAATCCACAAGCTGTGTTAGCAGAACTATTGCAATGGACTGGGGGGCAACCGTTTTTAACACAAAAATTGTGCCGCTGGATTCTCAAGCAGGAAATGCAGATTGCCACTGGGACTGAAGCAGTAGCCATTGAACAATTTGTGCGATCGCGCTGTATCACCAATTGGGAAAGTCAGGATGAACCAGAACATTTACGCACTATCCGCGATCGCCTCTTTCGTAAGCCAGAAAACACGGGACGATTATTGGGCATCTACCAACAAATTTTGCAACGTGGCGAGATTCCTGCAGATGACAGCCCAGAACAAGTAGAACTGCGGCTATCGGGGTTGGTCGTCAAGCGCAATGGAGTGTTAACCGTCTACAACACGATCTATCGGGAGGTGTTTAACGAGCAATGGGTGCAGGAAGCCCTGGCAGAACTGCGTCCCTATAAAGAGGCAATGGATGCCTGGTTTGCCTCAGAGTGTCATGATGAATCGCGGTTGTTGCGGGGGCGTGCTCTGTTAGATGCACTGGCATGGGCAGAGGGAAAGCATCTAACCAAGCAAGATCAGAGCTTTTTGCACAGTAGTCAAGATGTTGCCGATCGCATTACCCGCGAAATTTCAGAGCAACTGGCAAAATTGGCCAAAACAGAAGCGGCTACCATTCTAAAACGCTTTATGCCAGAGTTAGAGCGCATCTCTAGCGACCCCTCAGTGTTAATTCAGGAAGTGCAAGCCTGGACTGGCTCACAGCCCACCTTAACTGAGCATCTCTGTCGGTTGCTGGTTGCAGGAGCACCCATCCCAACGGCAGAAGAGGCAACTCAAGTCGAACAGTTGGTGCAAACCCATCTGATTCAAGATTGGGAGCATCACGTTGCGACAGACCACTTCAAAACCATTCGGGAGGCAATTTTAGAGGATGAGAGATGTATCAGCATCTTGCAACTTTACCGACAAATTTTGCAACAAGAGGACGTGATTGCCGATGACAGTGCCGAACTGCGGTTTTTACTCAAGCTGGGGTTAGTGGAGAATCAAGCGGGTCAACTCAAACTGGCAAACCGCATTTACGCAGGCGTTTTTGACCTGACTTGCTGACGGGGTGACAAGAGTAGCTACAAAGCAGACTGGACAAGCTTCATCGCCCTCATACCCTTGCGATAATACTGCCACTTGTGGGGTGAGAGTTGAAGTAATTGGGTAACGATTTCAGCATAAGGAGCCATGAACTGT
>JANRJA010000228.1:0-61512 GCA_033764315.1 Oculatellaceae cyanobacterium bins.114 | reverse complement strand
AATTGTTTTCTCATCTCCATTGTCCGCCAGCTTGCCTTCCGCACCATTCCTCAAGGAGTGCGTGCCCTCACCAACCAACTCAAACAGGTTTACACGATCCTCACCCAAGGTTTTCCTCCACCTAAATGAAACCACCCTGCTTAAGTGACTTGAAAAAGGGCTATCCAGGAACTGTTTTCGATTTAGAACCGTTAACGCAAAATGAGGTATAGCAACCTGATTGGTGTAGGTTGGCAAACGGGAGCAACAACGGAGAGTTGCCTGTTAAACTCGTTCATCAGACTCCAACAACGTTGTTATAGCCGCAGCCGCATTTGATGAGGTGGAGGCAAGTCAGAAAGCTCCCCAGAATCAGTATTTGAGCCACTGCCTTTGTCCTAAAGAGATTTCCAGGAATGAATCTAATGCCAATTTGAATTGGCTTCGCTGCACATGATTCCATAAGGGCGTTTTGCGAAACGCCCCTACCCAATAATCTGTCACAATCAAAAATTAAATTGGTATAACTGAGGGTTTAGGCTTTGAGTTCGTTCAGCCCACAAGTTCAGAGCGTTGAGCGAAGTCGAAACACGGCAATTCAGGTATTTTTTTTAGCAGAAATCTCCTGAGCTTTATGACCAAAGCTATGATTTAACACCATGCGTGCTTTCCCTCTATTTTTTGGATAAAGGAGGCAAAAAATAAATCTCTCAAAAGATAGAGACTGGATCCTGCCGTTAGGCTGAGAATGTCTTTATCTAACCTTAGATGATGCATTGCATGCCGTTCATGACCCACCCAGTGTCACTTACACAAGTCACTCAACTGAAACAACCCATGTTGGGTGATCTGATTCGTGAATTGCGAGGTCTAACCAACATCACTCAAGAGCAATTTGCTGCCGCTACTGGTACGAGTGGTGTCGCAGTCAGCCGTTGGCAGGCAGGTCAAATTCAACCCTTTAAATTGGCACGGCGTCCAGCTCATGCTTTTACTAAAAGGCTTAGCCAATCCACTTCTCAACTGATTCATAACCAGGAAAACACGCTTCTTGCGTTGTATGCCGACATGCAAGGGTAGGCAGTGAAGATGGGGAAACCAAGTGGAGAGGGTTTGTTTGCTGGTGACGGTGAGCCAGTTGTTTTTTTTGCCAGCGCACAGACTGTGGTCGATGGGTTACAAACACCCCTGGGGGCTGTTGAAACGTGGTCTTTTGGCTTAAAAAGTGCCTTTGACATCTTATTAAACTCTAGTTGTCCCCTGTGTTTGGTTTGGGGGTGCGATCGCATCCAGAGTGGCTCTGGCGAACTTGTTTTGGTCTACAACGATGCCTATGACGCTCTGCTCAAAGAGGCTCAGCCACGGGTTGAGGTGAGTTTGGGGAGCGATCGCTGGGCTAAAAACTGGCGCAATATGCAGGCAGATATAGCTCAGGTATTAACCACAGGACAGGCTTTAAAGCGTCAGAAAAGCCTCTGCTTGATGGAGCAAAGTGGTCATGAGCAAAGCGACAATGCTCAGCTTTACACCTGGTCTTATAGTGCCGTTTGGAATGAAACCGGGCAAATCGCTGGAGTCTTTACGACAGGATGCCAGATCTCCCCATCCCAGATTTCCCACTCCCAAAGCCCGCATCGCTCTTGGTTAGAGACAGCTACTCAGCCGTCAAATATTGAATCAAACTCACTCAGCCGCGAAGCTCGGTTTCAGAGCATTGCTGACTACTCACCCCTGATGATTTGGGTTTCGGCTCCTGACGGGGCTGGTGTGTGGTTTAACCAGCAGTGGTGTCAATTTACCGGGCAAACCGTAGAAGCAGCCTTGGGAAGTGGCTGGTTGGCAGCACTCCACCCAGAAGATGCTCAGTCAATTGAGAGCACCTATTTAGAAGCGCATCGAAATCATCAGCCAGTGGAGCTAGAATATCGGCTGCGACGACATGACGGGGAATATCGCTGGGTGTTTGATACAGCCGTTCCCTGGGTTGACAACACAGGAACGTATCTAGGCTACATTGGCTCCATTATCGATATCACCGAGCGCAAGAAGGCAGAAGCAGCACTACAAGCCAGTGAAGCTCGGTTTCAAGCGTTTATGAATCATAGCCCCACAGCTGCCTGGATGGCTGACTCAACAGGGCGTTTACTCTATCTCAGCCCAACCTATGGGCAAATGTTTCAGTTGCCTTGCCAAGATGCGGTGGGAAAGCAGATTCATGATGTCTATAGCGAGGAATTTGCTCAGCAGTTTCTAGAAAATAACCGCCGTGTTTTTCAAACAGGGCAAATGATGGAAACGGTTGAGACGGCCCCCCGACCCGATGGCACTGTCGGATATTTTTTGGTCTATAAGTTTCCGATCGCTCAAGCCTCTGAAGAGAGGCTACTAGGTGGAGTTGCCATTGATATTACAGAGCGTCAACACACTGAGGAATGGCTACGACAACGTGAGGAAGAGTTGCGTTTGGTGACAAACGCCCTCCCAGTGTTGATTGCTTACGTAGACAAACACCATTACTACCGCTTTAATAATCAAACCTATGAAACGTGGTTTCAACAACCTGCCGAGAGTTTTACGGGTCAGTCTGTGCGAAGCGTCTTGGGAGATACCGCTTACGAAGCTGTTCTTCCTTATATAGAGCAGGCACTCTCTGGGCAACGGGTCAGCTTTGAAAGCCAGATCCCGTATCGTGAGGGTGGAACCCGTTCTATCAGAGCCGATTATGTGCCCCACATCAACCGTCAGGGCGAGGTTTTGGGCTATTTTAGTCTGATCAGTGACACGAGCGATCGCAAACGCATTGAAGATGAACATCAGCAGGCAGAAGCCGAACGAGAATGTCTCCTGCAACAACTTACTGCCGAACGAGCACAGTTTGAAGCCGTTTTACGCCAAATGCCCGAAGGGGTACTCATTGCAGATGCAGCCTCGGAGAATTTGATCCTGGCGAATGAGCGTGCAGGCCAGATTCTTCAGCACACATTTGAGTTAAATTTTGAGCTGGAAGAATATGACCAAAAAGTGCCGTTCTATGCCTATCATCCCGACGGACGGGTTTATGCACCGGATGAGTATCCACTCGTGCGATCGCTGCGAACGGGTGAAGTTGTTACCCACGAGGAGATGGAAATTCGTTATTTGGACGGCACCCAGATCATTATAGATGCCAACTCCTCTCCCATTTTTGACAGTCAAGGACAAATCACCTCAGCGGTTGTACTGATTCAAGACATCACGGAACGCAAGCGCATTGAACAAGCAGTACGGGCTAGCGAAACTCTCTATCGCACCTTAAGCGAAGCGGTTCCCGATTTTATTTGGTCTTGCGACGAGAACGGTCAAGCTGATTTTGTCAATCCACGTTGGGTCGAATATACCGGACTAACCCTTGAAGAATTGAATGTTGGCGGATTTGCCCAGGTTAACCATCCTGACGACTTGCCACGATTGATGGAGGAGTGGGAAATCGCTAAGCAAAAGGGAGAATCGTTTGAAGCAGAGTTTCGCTATCGACGCAAAGATGGGGAATATCGCTGGTTTATGGGTCGAGCTGTGCCGATTAAAGATGAGGCAGGAAAACCGGTTCGATGGATTGGAACGACAACCGACATTCACGATCGCAAACAAACTGAAGAGGCATTGCGTCAAGGAGAAGAACGCCTGAGACTGGCAATGGAAGGAGCGCAGATGGGCACCTGGGATGTCGATTTGATTACTGGGAAAGCCATCTGGTCAGATTATCACTTCACGATGTTGGGGTATGACCCTGCTGAGACGGGTGAAGCCTCTGAAGCTCTGTGGTATGACCGCATTCATCCTGATGATCAAGACCGGGTGGCTCAGGAGTGGCAGCAGTCGCGACAAGAGCACCGATCTTATCGAGCTGAATATCGCATCATTCGAGCCGACAACGGTCAAATTTCCTGGTTGGCAGCGTTGGGTAGCTTTACCTATAACCAGATGAATGAAGCCGTGCGCTCGATTGGGGTTTTGTTTGACATTAGCGATCGCAAACAAGCAGAGGAAGCTGTGCGCCAGAGTGAAGAGCAGTTGAGACTGGCTCAGCGGGCGGCGGGTGCAGGGCTGTGGGATTGGGATATCCTTGCCAACCAGGTTACCTGGTCAGAGGAATACTATCGGCTTTACGGTCTGGATGAATCTATTTCACCGTCTTATGACAATTGGCTGGCATCTATTTGGGAACCCGATCGAGAGCGGGTAGACCAGATCTCTCGCGCCGCGTTAAACCATCGCACCAATCTCAATGTAGAGTTTCGGGTGCTGCATCCCACCAATGGGCTTTGCTGGTTGATGGCGATCGGGCAAACGTTTTATAACCCTCAGGGTCAACCCATTCGGATGACCGGAATTGCCCTCAACATCACCGATCGCAAACGCGCTGAGGTAGAACGAGAACAACTGTTGGCGCGAGAGCAATCAGCTAACGAAACACTGCAACGATTCATTGAACATACTCCCGTTACGGTCGCTATGTTCGATCGAGATATGCGCTATCTCTTTGCTAGTCAGCGTTGGATGCTTAAATATGCCCCAGACTACACAGACCTCAAGGGTCTATTCCATTACGATGTCATGACAGATATTCCCGATCGCTGGCGACAGGTGCATCAACGCTGTCTGGCAGGGGCAACAGAGCGATGTGAAGAGGATCATTACCTGCGGGCAGACGGTTCAATCCAATGGCTGCACTGGGAGATTCTTCCCTGGTATGCCAGTGGGGGTGAGATTGGCGGCATTATTATCTTTGCCGAAGATATTACTGAGCGGAGACAAGCCGAACAAGAACGCAAGAAGTTTTTAGAACGGGAACAAGCTGCTCGCAGAGAAGCCGAACAAGCCAACCGGATCAAAGATGAGTTTTTGGCCGTGTTGTCACATGAGTTGCGATCGCCCCTCAACCCCATTTTGGGCTGGGCAAGACTCCTACAAACAACCCAATTTGACGAGGCAGGTACAAAGCGAGCCTTAGAGACGATCGAGCGGAATGCAAAATTGCAAACTCGGTTGATTGACGATTTGCTGGATATCTCACGGATCTTGCGCGGCAAGATGATGTTGAATGTGTCTGACATTAATTTAGCAACCGTGATCGATGCAGCGATCGAAACAGTGGGTCTATCAGCCGAGGCCAAGAACATTGAGATTCAAAAAATCATAACAAATGAAATTGGGCTAATCTCAGGAGATGCGAGTCGCCTGCAACAGGTTCTGTGGAATTTGTTGTCTAATGCGGTCAAGTTCACACCGGGGGGAGGAAAGATTGAAATTGAGCTGTCATGCGTGACTCGTCAGGCACCATTTGTCGAAGAACAGGTAACAACTGATAAAAAACAGACTGATTACGCTCAAATTCAAGTCAAAGATAGTGGCAAAGGGATCACGTCAGAGTTTCTTCCCTATGTGTTTGAGTATTTTCGCCAAGAAGATGGCACAACAACTCGACAGTTTGGTGGATTGGGCTTAGGTCTGGCGATCGTTCGATATTTAACTGAGTTGCATGGCGGCATGGTGAAGGCAGAAAGCCCTGGAGAAGGATTAGGTGCTACCTTTACTGTTTTACTGCCAGTCTCAAATCATAAGAGGAGCCAAACGTCTGATCAGAGTCAGGTTTTTAGTCCCAAGGCTGACAGTCCTCTGGCAACCCTACAAATTTTAGTGGTAGACGATGAAGCCGATATGCGGGAACTGACATTCACCATTTTGAAACAAGCTGGAGCAGAGGCCACGGTTGTCGCTTCTGGCGTCGAGGCATTAGATGCAGTGGCTCAATTGAAGCCCGATATTCTGATCAGCGATGTTGGGATGCCAGAAATGGATGGATATGAACTCATTCGTCGGGTGCGACGCTTGCCCCCAGAACAAGGTGGACAGATTCCGGCGATCGCCCTTACCGCTTATGCCGGAGAGCTAGATCAACAGCAGGCCATAGCCGCCGGATTTCAACAACATCTTGCCAAACCTATTGAACCCACCGCCCTCGTCAGAGCGATCGCCACGTTGCTCAAGAGGTAATTAGAAAAGCAATCCGAGTTTAGGTCAGGACGGGGTGCTGAGGCTTCTCCCTGCCCAACGCTGATGTGCAGGGCTATATAGCTGTAGCCAGCTAATCTAGGACAAAGGGGGTGTGGGGGCGGTGCCCCCAGCCAGGGGTTCCACCCCTGCACCCCGTTCTAACCTGAATAACTACGGCTATATTCATCAGGATCAATTTTTATGGCGATTGATATATCATAGAAATGATAATCATTATCGTTGTCTTTCCATGTCTTCTATCCAATTCTCTAGGAGGCCGCGTTGGCTGTCAGTGATTGTGGCGTCAGCGATCGCGGTTAGCTCAAGCAGTTGTGCTCCAACTACCCCAGTCTCTAGTTCTGAGGCGTCTCAACCTGAGGCGTCTCAACCTGATGCGTCTCCTACTGAAACGGCTGAATTGCAGGTGGTGACGACGTTTCTACCGATCACTCAATTTACCAAAGCAGTGGCGGGCGATCGCGCCGAAGTGACGCAACTGTTGCCGCCCAATGTAGGCCCACATGACTACCAGGCAAAGCCAGACGATGTGCAGCGATTAGCGCAAGCAGATGTATTGGTGCAAAATGGGCTAGAGCTAGAGGAGTTTTTAGAAGATTTGGTTGCTAATGCTGACAACCCAGATCTAACGATTGTTAACTCCAGCGAAGGGATCGCCACAATCTCAACTGAAGAGATTGCAGGGCATAATGAAGCCGAAGAGCATGAACACGCCGGGGACGGACATCAGCATGGGGAGTTAAATCCGCATGTCTGGCTTGACCCAAAACGCGCCATTGAACAGGTTGAGAACATTCGAGATGGGTTGATTGCGGCTGATCCCCAGGGGCAACCTGAGTACACCGCCAATGCTGCCGCTTATATTGAGCAACTGCAAGCCTTGGATGCAGATATCACATCTACACTGCAACCCTATGCCGGAAAAACCTTTGTGGCATTTCATGACTTTGCCCCCTACTTTGCTCAAAGCTATAGACTAAAAGCAGAATTTTTAGTTGATGCTCCTGAAGAAAATCCTTCTCCAGAAGATGTCAAACGCATTTCAGATGAAGTGAAAGCGTCGAACCTGAAAACTATCCTCACTGAGCCTCAAGCCGGAGAAGAGGCACTCGCAGCACTGGCACAAGATTTGAATGTCACCATTAGTGAATTTGATTCGATGGAGACTGGCGGATCTGAGGCAACAGAGCCAGAGTATTACATCACAATCATGCGCCAGAATGTTGAGAGCCTGGTTAACGCCTTTGGTGGTTCACTTTGAGGGAGGAAAGAGTGATTGGTCATAGGTCATTAACGCGATGTGCAATTTAAGGGTTTAGATCCCCGGTTTCTCGTTGGAGGTGACTCAAAGGTGCCTCGTGACATCCTAAAAACCGGAGATCTGGAATCGTCGTACACAGGATCATTAATCGTTGGTTATGAGGTAAAGAGTACTGAGTACTGAATAATATTGGCCTTCTGTAGATCACCTGACATTGTCTACCTCAGTAGGTTGACTTCATTAAATGTACGCAGTACAGTCCTCTTGCCTGCGGGCGAGACTCTCACATTACAGCTATCGATAAATTAATTGCACCTCCTGCCTTACCCCTTGCTTCACTTATGCAAACTCTTGTGCAACCATATTGATTCATATAGATGAGGTATTGATTGAGAGAAACCGTGCTCGCAGTTGAGCAACTCACCGTTTATCGGGAAACCTATGCGGCGGTGCAGAATGTGTCGTTCTCGCTGGAAGCGGGGACGGATACGGCGATCGTTGGCCCTAATGGTGCTGGCAAAAGCACGTTGGTTCAAGCGATTCTGGGAATCTTACCCCGACAATCAGGGGATATCTTTATTCTGGGTCAACCGCTCAGTCGGACAGGTTCTTTGCCTAAATCGATCCGCCAACAGATTGCCTACCTGCCCCAAAGCTTTTTGTTCGATCGCCGTCTGCCTATGACGGTGGAAGAACTGGTAGGACTAGGCTGGGATCGTTTGGAGTTCCAGTTGCCCTGGGTAGATCACAGAAAACGTCGTCATGCCGTTCGAGAGGCTCTGACACGGGTTGATGCGGCTCACCTTCAACACCAACCGATTAGTGGTCTTTCGGGAGGGGAAACCAAGCGGGTGTTGCTGGCCTATTGTTTAGTCTATCCGCGTCGATTGCTGATTCTTGATGAAGCCCCTGCTGGATTAGATATGCAGGGTGAATCTGAGTTCTATCATCTGTTGTATCAACTCAAACATGAGCAAGGTTGGGCAATTCTACAAATTTCTCACGATTTGGATATGGTGCGACGACATTGCGATCGCGTCTTGTGTCTAAATCAAACCTTGCTCTGTCAGGGTATTCCAGAAGTGACCCTCTCTCCTGATAACCTCTCGTCTGCTTATGGGTCTGAGTTTGTTAGATATCGCCATCAACATTAGTTATGTCTCTCTAACCGTTATGTCTCTTCAAGCCGAATTGACTCGCATTGTCGAACTGTTTCAGCTTCCTTTTATGCAACGTGCCCTGATCGGCGGAGTGCTAACTGGCTTAATGGGTGGAATGTTGGGCAGTTTTACGATTTTGCGCCAGTTGTCATTCTTTAGCGACGCATTAGGGCACTCAGCCTTGTTAGGAATTAGCCTTGGTTTATTACTGGGGCTAAATCCATCGTTAGTGTTGCTGCCGTTTGCTGTGTTATTTGCATTGGGAGTGACATATCTGTTAGAGCGAACTCGATTGTGGACAGATGCATTACTAAACATCATTTATTCTTCTTCACTGGCAATTTCTATCATCGTTCTCAGCTTTGTAGGGGAATACAAAGGGGGCATTAATAACCTGTTGTTTGGTGATATTTTGGCAGTTCGAGAACATGATTTAGTTTTTAGTGGACTACTGTTAGTTGTTTGTATGGCGTTCATTGGGCTAACGTTACGAACCCAAATGTTGTTGACACTCAACGAACCGTTGGCGATCGCCCGGGGTGTGTCGGTGTCAGCCCATCGCACAGCATTTATTGTGTTGTTATCGTTAGTGGTGGGAATCTCAATTAAGGCGATCGGGGTGTTGTTAGTGAGTGCCTTTGTGGTAATTCCTGCTTGTGCGGCTCGGTTACTCAGTCGCACGTTTAGCCACTATGTGTTACTTTCTGCAAGTTTGGGCGCATTGAGTGCAGTGATAGGAATGCTGGTCTCAGCCGGATTTAATTTGCCATCGGGTCCGAGCATTGTGGCAACCCAGTTATCTATCTTTTTAATCGCAACAACGTTACCTCGGTTGGGTTTCGCAACACAAGGATAAAAAGAGTATTACTTCGTTGCTCTCTCGCCCTGAAATCAATCTTGGGACTAATGGCAGAAATCTATTGAATGTGGAATCGCTTATTTAATACTGCATAAGTAGTAAAGCCACATATCAAAATTACTGCATACCTCAGCTTCACTGACAAGTTCTAATCCACTTTTCCAGGAATAAATTTTTACATTATCAAAGTCAGTTTCTAGTTGCCTAAGCTGTTTTTGAGGTCTTACATAATAGCTTTCTAAACGAAAGTTGTGAGGTTCATCTTTAATAATAGTGTGAGCAGAGGCATTGAGTTGAGCAAGGGTCATAGAACGGTTAAAACAACGGAGTAGAGCCAGCATCACCAAATTAGAGTAGCTTGTAATAGGGTTGAGGCTAATATGTGTTTTCCAATTAAATTCTCGTTCCAGTCCTTGAAGGTTGTGGGTTGAAAAGAAGAAATACCCACCTGGCTTGCCCACCCGTCTGACTTCTTGAAACACCTTCAAGCGATCGCTGTGAGTAATCGAATCAATACCATTAAAGCTAAATAAGACAAAATCAAACGAGTTGTCTTGAAAGCAGCTCATATCTCTGGCATCACAGACTTCAAACGTTGTGGTTTGAGAGGCGGTTGAGAAGCGATTTTGGCAAGCGGCAATCATCTCTGCGGAATAATCAATGCCAGTATATTCCACCACTAACTGAGCAAAGTGTTGTGTGGTGCGCCCTCCTCCTACACCGATATCCAACATTTTCATGCTTGACCATTCTTCTCGAAGTAACTCAAGAATGGTTTGTTCGGCGGGTTGGAGTCTACTTAATTGAGTGTAATGGTGAACGATACCAGAGGCGGCATAGGTCTGTTTGTTCTTCTCAAGCATTATGGGTCATGCTTGTATCAGGCTTTTGAACGAGGTTTTCTTTCATCTCAGAACCAGGAGACGGTGAGTGACACAAACCAAAACCATATCATGAGTGGGGCTAGTCAAACCTGGTTGCCCCTCAAGCCAGGGAAGACCAATCCCTTGGTCTAAGCGTGCCCATAGAACACATTAGCCGTGGTAATCTCAACAGTAGTTCTTTACTGCGATCGCTCATGGGTAGCCAATCTGTCGCCAAAACTATTTTTCTGCTCGCCTCTATGGTGGGCTGGCTCATTGTGGGTGCATCGTTGATGTATCTTTTTCCCTTGATTGCTGATCGTTTAGTGTCTTCTGACCTCACCCATCTGTGGATGGTAAACCTCGGCCATAGTGGTTACAATCCAACGCTGGCATGGGTTGGTGGAGGCAGTGCTCTGGTTATTACGACGTTGGCTAATATCATCTGGCTGCAACGGTTTGATGGCAAAGTTTAGTGCAGTGGCTCATCTCGTATGATCTTGAAGAACCTTTAAAATGGTTGCCACTAGCTGCGTTGGCTCCATTGGCTTAGAGAGATGTTCTTGAAAACCAGCCGCGATCGCTTGTTGTTGATCTGCTTCACTCACATAGGCCGTCAGTGCGATCGCAGGAATTTGACCCGTTTGAGTAACTCTCCGAATCTGCTGCATCAGCGCATATCCATCCATTCCAGACATGCCAATATCACTAATGAGAATATCAGGCTGACATTGCGAAAGTGTATCGATCGCGGATGAAGCGGATGACACAGCGGTGACTTTTGCACCATACATTTCTAGAGTAAAAGTAATCATCTCACGATTGTCTGCGTCATCTTCAACGACTAACACATGAATGTTTTTAAGGTCTGCGTCGGTCATAGAGAGAGGAGTATCCTGGACAGGTTGTAGTGTATTAACCACAAGAGGGAACCTGACTGTAAAAGTGGCTCCCTGTCCTTCACCAGGGCTAGCCGCCTGAATCACTCCTCCATGCATGTCTACAATTTGCTTGGCGATCGCCAACCCTAGCCCCAAACCTCCAAAAACTCTGGTCGTTGTGCTGTCTGCTTGCTGAAAGTGGTCAAAAACATGAGGCAGAAAGTCAGCCGAAATTCCTTTGCCAGTGTCAATAACTTGCACCTGCGCTGATGCATCAACGTAGTCTAATGTGATCTTGACTTGCCCCCCTTGAGGGGTAAACTTCACCGCATTTGAGAGCAAGTTCCAAATCACTTGTTTGAGTCGATTAGAGTCTCCCAGGACTTGCAGCGGAGTGGGGTCTAACTGAGCTTGGAGGTGAATGGCTTTGGCGATCGCCGCAGATTGTACAGTCTCTAATGCATCCTTAATAATTGGCACAAGATGGATTGGAGCCGTATCCAGAACGAGTTTATTTTGAAGGATACGCGAGACATCTAATAAGTCATCAATCATTTGAGCCTGTAATTTGGCATTCCGTTCGATTGACTCTAGAGCTTGTTTGGTCGTGTCTGCATCTAAGGCGCGTGATAACAGCAACTTTGCCCAACCCACAATCGGATTCAGCGGCGATCTCAACTCATGAGAGAGAACCGCTAGAAACTGATCCTTGAGCCGATTGGCTTTCTCTGCCGACTCTTTTGCAGCCTGTGCTTCGACCCGCAATTCGCGTTCACGACGCTCACTCAAAATTTTTTGAGTTGTTTCATGAACCGCAATAAAGATTCCACCCACTGTGCCAGAGGCTTCCCAAATAGGCGTGTAGGAAAAGGTGAAATAGCACTCCTCAGCATATCCGTGCCGATGCAAAATCAAAAGCTGATCTTCAGACCAAGTGGCTGTCCCCGTTTGCATCACGTGATCTAACAGCGGCCCCGCAAAATCCCACACTTCCTTCCAGCAGTCTTGTCCTCGTTGACCTAATGCAGTTGGATGTTTGTTGCCCGCGATCGGAATATAGGCGTCGTTATAAAACTGAATGTACTCTGAACCCCAGAGAATCTGCATTGGAAACTTAGACAGCAGCAAAATCTGTAGGGTGATCTGAAGGCTGCGAGACCAGGTTTCTATTGAACCAATAGGAGTTGATGCCCAATCAAACGCTTGGATCTGAGCACCCATTTCTCCACCACTTGCAAATAAGTCTTCTAAAACAGTTGGGTCTGCTCGGTTAGCAGCATAGTCTTCCATCAGCTCATGGTCATAAGGGTTAACTAAGGTGGGCTCGACTGAATTATTAGAAATTCTAAATTCAATACCATCTCCCATTCTGTCTGTAGGAGCAAATTTAGCCGGATGGTTTTTCTACAGTGATTGGCACAACTTGCCTCTAGCGAACCTCTTTATTTTATTGCGTTCTCATTTTTAAGCACTACTCTTCATTGCTCCAAATAGATAGGCTGCTTGAAATACATCTATCTTGAGATAGATATTACATGAATTGTGTAATTTTCTAAATCAGCCGTTTTACCGAAAATTCACATTTATTACTGGTGTGCTATAGCAATGTGTCCCCACACTATTGCTTGAGAGAATAGGGTTTTGGGGCTAATCATTGGTCAGCAAACAGTGAGTCAATCCGTTGGTTGACCCAAGCCAATTGCAAATCCCACTACAAATTCAGCAGATGGTTAAACCTGCTTTGACTCTAGCGCAGACCAACTTCCTTGAAATGCTAGGCAATGAGCTACTTGTATGCCCTTTTCACCACGTCTGAGCCTATAAACGCGCCCCTTTGAAAACCGCCCCTAGGACTAACGTGGACACAAATCTCTGTTAGAGATGCCAAGTCTCTGTACGATCCCTCTCCTTTTTAAGGCTACCGTGGACACAGATCTCTGTTTCCTTCCAAATGAGATGCACGCCGTGGAGGGAAGGTTCCTCAAGCCGCCTTACTGAGAAACCGTGCTGAGAAATCAAGCGTGGTGATAGGAATCAAGACCCTAAGCCATGTTTTCAACCAGTGCTTGTTCTAAAATGGTCAATCCCTTATCTAGCTCATCTGTTGTCACTGTTAAAGGGGGTGCAATTCGCCAGACGCTGCCCATTCCTGGCAAGGTGGCAATGTTCATGCTCAACCCCAATTCCATGCACCGTTGAGTTACGGCTGCTCCTAAAACTGGGTGAGGCGATCGACTCTCTCGATCTTTGACCAACTCCACTCCTAACAACAATCCTCGTCCACGCACATCCCCAATCACCTCATACCGTTTTTGCAGTTCCAATAACCCTGCTTTTAAGTAGTTACCCATCTCCGCGGCTCGATCTGCCAAATTTTCAGTGATCAAAACCCTCAAGACTGCCAAACCCACCTCAGCCGGTAAGGGGTCTGAGACGTGCGATGTATAAAAGACAAACCCTTTGTCATAACAGTCAGCTTCAATCTCAGCACTCGTCACAGTAGCGGCAAGCGGCAATCCACCACCCAGAGTTTTAGAGAGAGTCAAAATATCAGGGACGATGTCTAATTGCTCAAATGCAAACAGACTTCCCAATCGTCCAAATGCGGTTTGAGCCTCGTCTAGAATCAGTAACATGCCACGTTCGTGACACAAAGTTTGGAGCCGTTTAAAGTAACCCTCAGGTGGAACAATCACCCCTCCAGCACTGAGCACGGGTTCCACGACAGCGGCAGCATATGAACCAACGGATTGACTATCGGCTAAGTTAAACCCGACGTCTAAACAGGTTAGATCACACTGATTTTGGCAATGCTGAATTGGACAACGATAGCAGTTGGGAGATGGGATTGCCATCGTCCCTGGCATGGATGGCCCATATCCTTTACGAGCTGTGAGATAGGTGCTGGCACTGGCGGCGGCTGTCATGCCGTGCCATGAACTGCTCAAACCAATCACTTCAAAGCCCTCGGTCTTAAGCTTTGCCATGCGTAAGGCCGCTTCGTTAGATTCACTGCCTGTGTTGACAAACAAGACTTTTTGCAACTGCGGGGGTAGGAGGCTACAGAGCAGTTCTGCCAGTTGAGCAACTGAGGGAGACAACATGCCACTGTAGAGGTGTAGCACTCCTTCACACGCTTTGTGAATGGCCTCGACCACGGCTGGGTGATTATGTCCTAACGTGGCACACATTTGCCCAGAGGTAAAGTCTAGAATTGCTCGACCCGACTGATCATACAGATAGGTTCCCCGCGCTTGTTGAATCAGCATGGGTGCAAAACTGCCGCCATAGCGAATCAGGTGATCTTCAACTACTTGCCACAAGTCTTCAGGAGATACAGATAGAGGGCGATCGCTAGGATTCATGGGAATGCTACTCACTTTTTTCAGATCTCAGATTAAACGCTAAATGCAACCTTGCAAACTGTTAGTCAATACACCGTAATCCTCGATCGTCGTCCTCATTGGGCATGTACCAGAGGGTTAGTCATAATAAAGGAAGAAAGGTAAGGACACCTGAGAGATGGAAAAAGCAACGTTTGGAGCTGGATGTTTTTGGGGAGTTGAAGCGGCTTTTGAGCCAGTGAAGGGGGTCGTATCTACCTCAGTGGGCTATATGGGTGGACATTTTGCAGAGCCTAGCTATCTGGATGTGCTATCTCGGATTACAGGTCACGCTGAAGTCTGTCAGGTGGACTACGATCCCGCTGTGGTTAGCTATGGCGAATTGCTCGACACGTTTTGGCGGATTCACGACCCAACCAGCCTAAATCGGCAGGGAGCCGACCGGGGAGAACAGTATCGGTCGGTTATTTTTTACCACACTTTAGAGCAAGCAAGCATGGCTAGAGCATCCAAGCAACGGCTAGACCACTCTGGTCAGTATGACAAACCGATCGTCACTCAAATTCATCCTGCGTCGAGCTATTGGCGAGCTACTGAAGATCACCAACACTATTTTCAAAAGAAATATCCTAAGCTCCGTCGCATCGACCCTGTACAAACAGAATGATGGTTATTCATCAACCACTTTTCCCCGGTTTGCCTTAATTTGGCTCCGTTTAGTTTTGCTATCCAATCGTTTTCGTTGAGAACTGCGAGTTGGCTTGCTAGGTTTACGTGGTTTAGGAAGGGCGATCGCACTCTTGATTAATTCTTGCAGTCGCTGCAATGCCTCTTCCCGGTTTTGCTCTTGACTACGATGTTCTTGAGCTTTGATGACGATAACGCCTTCTTTGGTTATGCGCTGGTCACTTAGCTTCAACAACCGCTCTTTATAGTGTTCTGGCAACGAGGAAGCCCCAATGTCAAACCGCAGATGAATCGCAGTCGCCACCTTGTTGACGTTTTGCCCACCTGCACCTTGAGAGCGCACTGCACTCATCTCAATTTCATGCTCTGGAATCGTGACTGTGTTAGAAATTTGCAGCATGAGTTCATTTTAGCGATGTCTCAACCCAATTCAACCTATAACGGGTACGGATCAGCGGTAAGAGTGTTGCGCGAAACGTCCTTACGGGGATATTACTGTGTAGCCTAAATTTCCAGAAATGATATCAACCCTCTATTGCCCGACCTTTATGGTTAAAAGCCACCCTCACCCCAAAAGTTCTTTGGCGATCCCTATACCACTACCCGATGCAGATCTGGTGCTCTATCCAACCTTGTTTGGGGCTAGGGAGAGCGATCGCTGGTTAGCTGAGTTAACACAGACCATCGACTGGCAACAAGATTGGATCACCATGTTTGGGCGATCGCTGCCCCTGCCTCGACTCACGGCTTGGTATGGTGATCCCGGTAAATGCTATACCTACTCTGGCATCACGATGGCTCCAAAACCGTGGACCGAGAGTTTACTTGCCCTCAAAGCTCAAGTGGATGGGGTGTCAGGTGTCACCTTTAACAGCGTGCTGCTCAACCTCTATCGCAACGGAAACGACAGCATGGGTTGGCACAGCGACGACGAACCAGAGTTGGGGCAAAATCCGGTGATTGGCTCTCTCAGTTTTGGTGAAACGCGCCGATTTGGGCTGCGACACAAATCTCAAAAAGAGTTAAGACACTCGTTGGAGTTGACGTCTGGCAGTTTTTTGTTAATGCAAGGGACGACGCAACATTGCTGGCAACACCAGATTTCTAAAACGAAACGGACTATCACTCCTCGTATTAACCTGACTTTTCGCGTGATTGGCTAGACTCACGCAGGCAGGCAGACATAAGGTGAACACAGAGTTGGTATTTCCAACGTACTGACTTCTAACGACTTGAGGTGAATTTGTCGAACAGCATGGTTATTGGTGTCTGCAACAAATAGGTGTTGACGGGCATAGGTCACTCCAGAGGGTTCTGCAAAAGCTGTGTCAATCCCCGTTCCATTCCGAAGATCAGAGATACCGCTACCTGCAATTGTTAGACATTCCCCAGTTGTTGGATTGATTTGTTTGATTTTGTGGTTGTAGGTATCGGCAACCCACAAAAATCCTGCTGCATAAACGATGCCCAAACAGTGTTGTAACCGAACGACCGAACCGATGCCATCGCGATCGCCAAAGTCGAATAGTTGACCACTCCCACATACTGTTCGAGCAACGGGCACATTTTGAATAGCAACCCCTCGAATTGAACTGACCTCACTATCTGCCACAAATATTTCATCTGTGTGCATAGCGAGTCCACTGGGTTGAGCAAAAGCGGCAACTTCAGGGGAACCATCTACACAAAACTCTGCCCCAGTACCCATCCAGGTTTGAAGGGTGTGTTCTAACAAATCCATTACCCAAATTTGGTGAGAGCCTGCCATTGCCACATATAGTCTGTCCTCACGCTGTACCACATCCCAGGGAGAGTTGAGATCGAGATCTAACGCTTTACCCCCATGCGGAAACAACCACTGGCTCTGGCTTCCAGTACCGGCGATCGTACTCACAGTCTGAGCGGATAAATCAACACATCGCAATTGATGATTACCCGTGTCTGCCACATAGAGCACCTGTTTCTGGCGATCGAACGCCATCCCTTGCGGTGCAGCAAATTGAGCCACTGCCCAGGCTCCATCTAGCCTGCCCGCCTCACCTGTACCGATTACTGCTTTCAGTGCCCCATCCAGTGTGGTAATCACCAGGCGATGATGCCCTGTGTCAGCAATACACAGTAAATGGCTCTCTTCGTCAGTTATGACTTTTCCGGGAAACGCGAGTGGCGAGAGAGGCGGCGTTTGAGGAGGTTGTAGGGTCAGTTGCAGGGAAGCATCAGGAAGCATTTCCTTGCCATCATGGGCGTGTAATACCTGTTGAATCAGGGTTTCTAACCTCTGTCGTTGACCTTCACCAACAATCGTTCCGGCTATATATCCTTGTGGGTCAATGACCACCACGGTGGGATATGCCTTCACCGTATACTGATCCCAAAGATGGCGATCGCGATCAATCACTACGGGATGGGAAATGCCATATCGCAACACGGCTTGCTGAATACTATCAGGATGATTTTCGTGGTCAAACTTAGCGGTGTGAACCCCAATCACAATGAGGCGATCGCCATATTTCTGTTCTAAATACTTCAGATCTGGAATGACGTGCAAACAATTGATACAGCCATACGTCCAAAACTCCAGGAGAATGACGTAACCTCGCAACGCTTTTAATGACAAAGCGGGTTGTTCTGCATTCAACCAGTCAAACTGGGCGGGAATTTCAGGCGCTCTGACACGAATCATAGGGCGATCGTCAACTTAAAACATGTCCTATTTCTAACAGAAATAGCCCACAGTTTGCGGATCTTGCATCCTCTCTGCCTCCTGTCCTCTGCTTTTACCAATAGCAACTGATACCAATTTGAATTGAAAATACGACAGATCCTGGTACGGGTTTGGCAGTGCCAAGTCCCTCCTGAACTTTGATCTGCCCAAAAATCCGTTTAAATCGGTCTGAAGAGCCAATCAGGAAGAGTGGACGCTTTCGTGTCAACCATTTCGACAGGTGCCATAACAGAAAAAACCCGGCATTGCTGTCGGGTTTTTGGAGTCAAAATTTGGAGTTAAGCTGCGATATGAGTCTGATCAAAACCAGTAACAACCCTATTCGTCATCTTCATCATATTCTTCATCATCTTCAGAGCTTTCTTCGTCATATTCCTCTTCTTCAAAGTCTTCTTCGTCGCTATCTTCAATCTCTAACTCTTCTTCGTCATACTCTTCTTCCTCTTCTTCGTCTTCAGAGTCCTCTTCGTTGATTTCTCCATCTAACGTATAGTCATAATCTTCGTCAACGGCATATTCTTGACAAAGCGCGTCTAAGTTCTCTAAAAACTCAGTAGAGTCTTCTATCGTCAGATCAAAGTTGAGAATATTGAGGTGAGTTGTGCCTTCGTCGGTTTCTTCGTAGTCATAGTCAAAGTAGTAGTCTTCTTCGCTCTCGACATACTCTAGACACAGAGCGTCCAATGCTTCGGCAAATCCTTCAGGATCTTCTGTGGTGATATAGAAGTCATATAGGAGTAAGGAATTTTCATCCGAAAAGGAAGATTCATCGTCTTCCCAAACCTCAGAGGTGAAATCTAGATCATTAACCGATTTGATAATCCAGGAGTCATGCCCGTTATAGTCTGGGTGCATGACGTAGTCATAGGGAATGTAGCAATAGCCGCGATCGCCCCATTCTGGTCCCCAGGAATTTCTCACGATAAACATTCGGTCTTTGTCAGAATATCCCACGCAAAGCATGGCGTGCCACGCATGGGTTTCTCGTACATTCTCAGATTTTTTGGGGAGTGAAATACGACCTCGATTTTCAGTCGCTGTGTTGAAGGATTCAAATAGATTGAGGGCAAAGGCGATGGGATGACCTTCTGCTAACGTGTGTCGCCATAAATCTAAATCAGTTTCAATAACCTCAGCTTCAGTAATTGTGAAATTGGCTGCATTCTCATAAGCGGATGCGTCAGGCTCATTAAAAATCATTGATTCATCATTGAGCCACAAATCTTCGCAGCAAGCCCCATGTTCCATCAAACTCTCGATCGCGCAATACATCATGGTGCCGCTATCTTCATTCTGGCTGTTATGTCGCGCCCGAGCGTTGTAATACAAAAACAAACGACTGACATCTCCCGCTTCACCAAGTTCGCGCTTAGCCAAATATTCATAGGCTCCCACAAAGGCATTGGCGACACAACTATTGCCAACCTGCTCTTCTACATCGGTCATAAATTTTCGCAGATCAACCCGATGTGGCAATTGTTGCTTCTCAAACCGACCCGCTTGATGAGATTTAGCATGATCGGGGCGAGTGCCAGGTTGGTAGCCGCCAATGCGATATTTGAGGTTCGTACCCATTCAAAGAACTCCTTCTAAAATTACCCACTTAGGATCTTGGGTACCCAAATATACCCAGATATCTAACGGTGCTCCCAAGCTTAGACAACTCTTTAAGAAGTAAAGTGCGATCGCTTCATAGTTAACGTGAATTCGGGATAAGGATTTTGGCGGTTGAAACCGCAACTACAGGAGCGAAACCGACCTACGTCGGTTCACTCAACCCTTGATTCTCCGTAGTTCGCGAAGGCGAACTTCGCTCTGATAGCTGCGAATTTATTCGCTAGGCTCTTAAACCGAACTGACGTTAGTTACAGCCTTTTTTCTATGAATAAGCCAGACATCATAGTAGCGCGTCTAGCTTAAAAAGCCGGATAGGGTGAACACTACCCACCTTGCAAAAGAATTGATACCAATTCAATATGGAGCTGCACTAAACAAGGGGCTTAAGCCCTTCCTTCTATCAAGGTGTCAGTTCACACCTGATTCAAGCTTGTTACAGATATCACTCTCAAGACTAATTCACCGCTACAGATGCCCCATTGCCATTCGTTGTTGTGCTGGTTGTTACGGTAGGAGTCATTGCGGGGGATGCAGCCAAGCTAGATGTCGATCGCGTCAGACGCTTCCGGGCTTTGCCTCCAGCCTGCATATACTGCAAGCTGTCTTTGCCATAACGAGTCGCCACACTCATCAACATTTTTTCAGAATAACTTCTCAACTCTTGTTCCATTAACCCAAGACGACCCGCCATCTCATCCAGGGTAGAGAGCATGGTGTTGTAGCTCAATAATTGGGTTTGAAGAGCTTGAATGTGGGTATCATACTCCACCAAACTGAGTCCGTTTCCAAACTCTAGCGTTTCATGAATGGATCGCATTCCTGCCATTCGGAGCAGGGCTTTATCTAATACAGCGGAATTGCGTTTAAGTCGTGCCACAGATGCATCTCCTGAAAAAATTTCTGGGATTTATGCTTGTACTCTAACGGTTGCCTCTGCTCATCTCCTTGGGCAAAATTTCGTAAAAATTAAGATAACCTCTTATCAAAATTAAACAATTTGCTGGATTGTACTGAGGCGATCGCCAAACTTTGTAAAGCGATTGTGTTGTTCATGTTATTGGAGTACTTGAATATCGTGTTTGGGTTCCTAAAAGTTGTGTTGAAGTACTTGAATATTGTGTTTGGGTTCCTAAAAGTTGTGTTTGAGTACTTGAATATTGAGTTTGAGTACTTGAATATCGTGTTGAAGTACTTGAATATTGTGTTGAAGTACCTCAACATCGTATTGAGGTTTCCAAAAGTCGTGTTGGAGTACTTGAATATTGTGTTTGAGTTCCCAAATGTTGTGTTGAGGTTCTTAACCGTAAGCGATCGCAGTCCCAGATCGGCGGTAGGGGCGTTTCGCGAAACGCCCTTACGAGGATATTGGTGTTTAGCCCAAATTTCTAGAAATGGTATACGTTCCCAGGCAGAGCCTGAGGAATGAGGGTGTTAGTTTCAGCGATCTGTTACTCACTGCAATATCGGTAAATTAGTTATGCTGAAAGTAGAAAACGGCATTCTCCTGAGTTACCACCATGCACACCGTCACCCTAACCATTCCGGATGAAACGCTGCAAGCGTTGCAAACCACTCCTGAAGATTTGGGGCAGGAAATGTTATTGGTTGTTGCCATTAAGCTTTATGAACTAGGTCGGCTATCTTCTGGTGCTGCGGCAAATTTGGCAGGTATTCCTCGAACTGTCTTCCTAACCAAACTTGCTGATTACAGCATAGATACCTTTCGTCTGACCGAAGCTGAATTAGCTGAGGATTTAACTAATGCCTGAGGTGATTACAGATACCTCACCGATTCAATATCTCTATCAGATTTCTCAACTTGGTTTGCTACCGCTTCTATATGGACAAATCAGGTTCTAACTCAATTTGTGTTTATCGGGTGTAAGGGCACGGCATTTGTTGAAAATTTTTGTACCTGCAAGTCCTATGCCTCGACAAAAACGTGAACTCAAACCTGGATATTGCTATCACATCACCCTGCGCTGCAACAATCGAGAATTTCGCTTAATTCGAGATGAATGCCGCGAGGTATTGCTTTATGCAATTCAGAAATGTCAGGAAAAATATGGCTTTAAGCTTTATGCCGTGTGCATCATGAGCAACCATGTGCATTACTTACTGGAACCTGCCCAGCCAGAAGATCTGCCAGATATTATGCACTGGTTGAATTGGTATACGGCAATGTGCTTTAACCGGATGATGAATCGGACAGGGCATTTTTGGGAAAAACGATATCACAGCACTGGGTTTCCGATCAGCGATAAACTCAGAGCCTTGAACACTTTGCGGTATATTCACGCCAACCCCAAAGCCGCCAACATGCAGCAGGGCTGGTTTTATGATTACAGCAATTATGGTAGCTATGATCGGTTAACCGATGATGGCATTACTCAATGGCACCCAGCGTTTTTGGCGTTGGGGGCAACTCTGGAGATTTGTGCAGCGGCGTATCGCAAATTTTGCAAAAAGTATAAACCCCAACCCAAGCCAGAGAAGAAAAATTATTGGGGAAGAAACTGCTAGCACAGATTAAAGTAAAGAGCCAACTCAAGAAGAAGACCAGTCCAGGACAACAGTCGCTTTGGCATGAGTGGAATGCCCCGGCTCAAGAAATTCGTCAGGTTGCAGAGAAGTTTGTGCTGGCAAATTGCTTTGATCCGAACATAGCTGGACTGAGGTTTGCAATCCCTTGAATGAGAGCTCCCCGGCTGCTTAAAGCAGCCGGGGAGCTAAAAAAGCTTTGGTGCCAGGTAACGAATTCGGCAAAGGACGGAAAATCGTGTAGAAAGCTTGTATTTGCAAATCTTAAAAAATTTCTAGAGCTGGCTTGTGCTAGACTCTACAAGTCTCTGCGCGAGAGAAGAGAACCAACCCACCCAATACCCCATCATCACCGGAAATTTTCCCTCTAAAGGTTTTTCGAGGTCAAATGTGAGGTCGTTGTAGATCACCCAAACCCCGTCCTTGCGCCAACCGACACGATCGCCAAACTTTTCCCACTCGTCATTGTAGTCCATTGGGCTACCACAGTCTTGCCAGATGGTCTTTTGCACACTAAAGCCCCATTTGCCGTTGGGGTGATCGGGGGTTTTGCTGTAGGCGACCCAGAGGCGATCGATAATCCGCAGGTGGTCGCAGGGAAAGTTTTGGATATCGTCTAGGTCAAGATAGCGTTTGTAGGTGCGATCGCCTACTTCAATCATGACGAGCCAGGTTTCCTGGTCTGCCTCTCGCCACTGTTGCTGTTGCAAGTAATAGCCCAGTTTGTAATAGCGCGGCTCCAGTTGTTTTTGCGTGACCAGTTTGAGGGTGTCTGGGTCAAGCGGTTGCAGCACGTCCTGTAACTTAGCTAGTAATGCTTCCTGTACTTCCTGCCGAATGGTTAATCCCTCCTGCAACAAGGTACAGACAAGCTGCATTGTTTCAAAGGTGGGTTGCTGCAAGATGGCTGCGATCAGATTGGAAGCGTCGGCTTGAGCGGCATAAAACAGCATGGTTTCTTGCCACCATTTCAACTTATCGGAGGTTTGCAGAGCGTCAAGCAACAACACTTCCTGATGAGTTTCTTTGATTTCTGCGGATGCTAGATATTCCTGAAAACTACGATGGGCAAATTCGTAGAGGTCTTCCTGTTCTTTGGCAATCAGCGCATCGACTTCGCGCAGTTGTTTTAAGAACTCGGCTGGGGAAAGCGGCTTTCCGGGCAGGCTATTCAATTTTTCCTGCAACAACGCCGATACATCATTCAGCGTAAACTTCAGCACTTCTCGACGGGTTAGCTCCAGTGCCAGCGGTTGCAAAATCACCCGCTTTTGGCTGGCGGTGAGTGCAAGTCTTTCGGGTAAAGGGGAGTTATTTATCCCTGAAATGCGACGAGCAATCTTTGCCTGCGATCGCTTTTCTAATAGCACTTCACAGATCATTTTGTAGAGGTCTACCCGCTTTAACGGTAGACTACTGCCGCGTTGATGCACCGTGGCAATCATGGTCAGCAGCAGTGGATTGGATGCCAATTCCCTTAGAGCAGGGCGACGTTTAATTTCCTGCAACAGGTGATTCGCTTGTTGCGTTGCTGCGTCTCGCACTCCGTCATCTAGCTCATCACCACGGCTGTTTACCTCGGTTTGCAAATACCAGTTCTTCACAAACGTATCAATCTGCTTTGAGGTAAAGGGTTGCACCTCCAGAACCCTCACATTTTCTTGCAGTTGTGCACTTTCATAGCCTGCTTTGCGGGAGGTCAAAATAAGTGGGGTTTCCAAATAATTTGCCATTTGGCGATCGACCCATTGGCTCACCTGCTGACGCTGGTGTTCGTCGGGCACTTCGTCTAAGCCATCGATCAACACTAAACAGCGTCCCTGCTGGAGTTGTTTGTTGAACCAATTAGATGGTGGCTTTAAGGGGTTTTCGGTCTGTAAACCCTGCACCCATTGGGTTAACAGATCTGCCAGAGAGGGCTGGGGCGTTTGCAAAATCTGCGGATACATCTCACGCAGATAGAGCAGCACGGGAATGAGTTGAGGTGCTTTGGGATGGAGTTGACGCTGTTGGCGTGTGACGTACTTCAGAGTGATGTAACGCATTAAGGTCGTTTTCCCTGATCCGGGTGCGCCCAAAATGGCTAATCGCCGAAAGTCTTCAGGTTGACGCGCCATTAATGCCAGCATGTCTCCAATCTCAAAGCTGCGATTTAACCCTTCCTCACCTTTGAGTTGCTTCAGCAAGTTGGGCGAAATCGCCGCCAGATCTTGTTGAGACAACCGGACTGAAACATATACCTGTTGCAGCTTTAGCCCTCGACCCCGGTCTAACCCCTGCGTTTCATAGTCACGGCAGATATAAGACAGTCGCTTAAAATATTTGCCCTCAAAGTCAGAGGTGATGTCTTGCCAAAGTTGAACAGCACGAGTTTGCAGAGCCGCGATCGCTTTATTCAACAGCGCAAACACCCATTTGGCAAATCCACCTCCCAGTTTGGCGGCTTCGGCTTCTGCCTCTTTCATAAACTCGCTGCTAAACTTGATCCACAGCGATGTAATGCCTGTGAAAAACGCCATGATCCCGGCTTGAGTCCATTGGTGCTGCAACAAGGCATGAGCCGTGACCCCAATGCCGAATCCCGATGGCGTAAACTTGATCAGCACCTCTACCAGCTTCTGCATTTTTCTACTGCCAAAACTCTTGCTATGAGTTTAGCGTTCACAATCAGAATTTTCTAAAGCCGTCACCGTACTTGTCCACAGTGGTAGGGGGCGATCGCTCTGTTCGGCTCGATGCAGTATGCTCAAAGCACACGATCTTTTGGGAGCGATGTTTTGCGATAGAGTGATACCCATTTAATTTGAAAACAGTGCAAATGCGACCCCTCCCAACCTCCCGTTGGCAAGGGCTACGGTGTATACAGATCTCTGCTCTTCTCCCAATTATTGGAGAACCAGGCATTGGGGGAGTTTCCCCCAAACCCCCATTGGGGGACGCCACTGCCTCCCCCAAACCCCCTAGCAGATGGTGTTTAGGTTAACCCAAAAGCGCGCTTCGCATCGGTTCCAAGTTCGGGTGCTTCAAGACCTTTGGTGAGGTTCAAAGTCCTCCAGAATGGGGAATTGAGGGGACTGAGAGGACTTGTGTATACACCACTAGCGTTAGGACAAAGGGCTTAAGCCCCCTTGTCCCACAGCGTTTTATTGAATGCAGGCTCACATCGAAACGGGATAAATGCGGTTATTGCCAATCCTGAAGTTGATCCCAAGTTTGAATAATGTCTTGTAACTGAGGCGGCAATTGGCTCTGCACCATGTCCACATATTGAGTTGTGCCAGATTGACTGGTGAGCGTGATGGTGAAGTAGTCTGCTGCACCCGTTGGGGCAGGATAACTCAACCCATTGAAATTTTGAAATTGGTGTTGATCAAGAGACTCAATGAATTGCTGAATTTGTTCGGGTGTCAGTCGTTTGGGCAAATAGGGCACCGAAGATCCAGTCATCTGAGGTGGAGATTGAACGATCTGCCCATCTGCCAGGAGTCTGACTTGCATTGTTTGTCCAGCGATGCCACCCGTACGAACCATCTGAAACACGACTTCAGGACTGAGAGAGGGACGGGCTTCACTCGCCATGAATTGGGGAATCAGGGTACCACTGCTGGCTGTTTCATTGAGGCGGATGTTTGACCCAGTGCCGTCCATGTGCCAAACCCAACTTTGAGTCGGGCTACTAACGATCGCCCGCCATCCTGAAATGCCAATCATCGTACAGGCTTGATTAGGGACATAGATGCCTAAACAGCCATCCCAAAACTGCGGTTCTGCACTCACAACCTCTAACTCAGAGGCAGCCACTCCAGTTTGGTTTGAGACATGCTCTAAGAGGCGATCGCGCAAAGTAGTAGGCAAAGTAGTGGGCAGAGTTTGTGAGTCTCTCGATAGCCGAAAGATACGTCCGACCAGATCGGTGCGATAAACCAAGCGTTGTTGTCCAGAGGCGATGGTGATTTGCCATCCAGGAACGGTTACTAAAGCGCATGACTCGTTGATGTCGCCTAAACCCAAACAACTGTCTGACCAAGTTTGGCGGCGATAGTCTTCAATTTGCAACTGATCTCGCGCTACATTTAATCGTTGTGACGCATCCAGCAACACTTGATTGACCACCATTTGAGGAAGCGGTCGAGTCCCTGTTGGAGAGGATGCCTGAGCAACGACGTGAGACGGAGCATTAACTGGAGCAGCGATCGCAGGCTGACCCACACTTGGTAGGGCGATCGCAGCAAGAATGAGGAGGAACCGACGAGATAACGGTTGAGCGTGAGAGACCTTAAACGTGGATTGTGGAGAAATAACCATAACGATAACGATTGACCAAACACAGGAGAAAAAGCGATCAATTGCTTTACTTTATCTACCGTAATAGGTGTCTGAGCGGCTAGAGAGATGGTTACAAAAATGGTGACAGCTTTATCGTTATACCGTTATCGGTGCAACAGTCCCCAAACAAAGTCTGCTCCTCGTCCTTGAACTCTAGCCATCTTAATCCACAACAATGTCATGTGTTCCAGATGCAGGCTGCTTGAGAGGCCACCCGTATCTACAGGCTCCCATCCAAGCTGTTGGCAGATATCTGCAACCACGGCCTTAGCCGCAGCGTCATCGCCTGCAATTAACATCGCAGGTTTCAGATCGCCATAGCCAGGATAATGACTATTCTCAAAGTTTTCATAGCCATAAATGGTAAACGATTTCACCACGTGGGCATCAGGTACTAATTGTTGAATCGTTTCGCTGCCCGAAAGTTGGCTTTGCAATCCATGAGTCAGGTTTGCCCCAACTGGATTGGTACAATCTACTAAAACTTTGCCTTTGAGAGCAGAGATGAGAGGTGTGAGAGCGGCTTCGATCGCTGCAAAGGGGGTTGCTAAAAACACCACATCGGCTGACTCAACGGCTTCTATAGGAGATTGAACAACCAGAGCAGGATTGCGGTCTAGAGCCTCTAGTACCGTTTGAGATTGGGGATCACGAGCCGCGATCGCGACGGAGTGCCCCACTTGTTGTAGATGATCGGCTAACGGTGCCCCGACATTGCCAACACCAACAAATGCGATCTTCATGATTTAACTCCTAGTACTTCTAAAACTGGTAGTCTTCTAAAAGTAATGACTTTTGAGTAAGGACGACCCTAAAACGAATGGTGCGGTTGCTGATCCCACATTTTGGTGCTGCTCTGTGCTCAAAGGCTTGATGAAGCCACCCCTTGACGGAATGCCCAAGCTCCAAAGGGGAACCCTTAATGGGTTGAGATTGATGGATTGGCAACACTAAACCCAATAGGCTGACTCAACCCATTCCGTTTCAAAGGGGGGTTGTGCAATTAAGCCCATTTCCAGTCTGAATCAGATATCATTCATTTGTCTAATGGATATTCTGTATAGGCTTTATTCACTTCATGAATCTTGCTGGGATTGATCTTAATTTGCTGGTAGTTTTTGATGCCTTAATGACTGAACGCCACGTCACCCGTGCCGGAGAACGCATTGGGTTAAGTCAACCTGCAACCAGCAATGCTCTGTCACGATTGCGACACCTAACTCACGATGAACTGTTTGTCAGAAGCAGTGGTGGATTGCGTCCCACTCCAGTGGCGATCGCTCTAGCTCAACAGATTCAACCTGCCTTGGCTCAGATTCAAACGGCACTGTTGCGAGAACAAAATTTTGATCCGGCTACCAGCGATCGCGTTTTTAGCATTGGTATGACAGATTACGTTGAATTTGTAGTATTGCCCCGATTGTTAGAAATACTAGAAACCACCGCACCCCATGTGCAGATTCAAGTCCGTACAGGCGATCGCCCCCATCTACTGGCGTTGCTCGATAGCGGAGATGTTGATCTGATTTGTGGTTTGTTTCCAGAGCAAATCGCATGGCATGAAGAACAATTGCTCTTTCAAGAAGAGTTTGTGTGTGTGTGCCGTTCTGAACATCCCATCATTCGAGAGTCTCTTTCTCTGCAAGATTACCTTGGGGCTTCTCATTTGTTAGTGTCGATCCAAGAAGATCGAGTGGGTCGGGTAGACAAGCTGTTAGCCGAACAGAACCTGAGCCGTCACATTACCCTGTCGATTCCTCACTTTTTGGTTGCTCCCTTTATCCTGGCTCGCAGCAACCTGGTTGCTACCCTGGCAAAACGAGTCGCAACAGAGTTTGCCAAAACTCAACATCTAAAAATTCTTCCCTGTCCCTTGCCACTAGAAGGCTTTGCTGTTTTTATGCGATCGCACCACAGCACTCGTCATCATGCGACCCATATTTGGCTGAGAGAGACCATTGCCACGGTTGCAATGAGCGTTTAACAATCTCCAATCGGGGAGGGCAAAAATCTAGAACTCTGTAAAAATCTCGTTACATTGGCTCTCTAAAGAATGTGTATCTTTTAAATTTTCTCATAATTGCTCTTACCTTGCCAAATATTTGAGATGTTAATATTTCTCTTTAATAAAGGGTTTTAGCCAAAATTATGGATACATGCTTGTTGAAGAAATCTGAGAATTTTATCTCTAAATATCACAATTCGCTTTTTTCACTAATAAATATTGCAGGTCTTTGATCCCGTTGCTAGGGTGTGGAAGTACGAGTTTCGGGTCACGCCTTTGGAGGTGCCACTTATGCTTTACATTGCTCCTAATCCTTTGTCACTTGGCTAAGGCTCAGCCTCCTATCGGATGATGCAACCATCCCTAGCAAAAGTACCCATCCGAAAATCGAGTGAGTCTTGTTGAATCACCCCATTGAGTCAGTCATTTCAGATCCAAGATGCGTTAATAGCGACACAACGCATTTGCCCCCAGTAGCATGGATTTTCGCTAGTCCATATCTCGCCCCTAATCGGTCTGCTATTACTCTGAAAATTGACTCACAATGCCTGAAACTAATTCATTCGCCACCTTTTAAGCCACACTATTTGCGTGAAGACTCCACTCTAATCGTTGTTCTCATGTCGAGTTAATTTTTTGTCTCATGCAGTGCCATCCAGTCTTTCAATAACCCTGCTGGAGTATTTAGCCAAAGGTGAAATTCCGTCGCTAACAACCCAGTGCCTCTAACCCCTAATCTTTATTGTTTGAATCTTGGTCAGAATTTGGATTTGCAACATCCATCTACACTGGCTCTGGCTACTGTGAATTGAGACCTCAGAACTGGAGGTTATGTATGGATATTCAAGGAAAGACCGCTCTTATTACTGGAGCTTCTCGTGGAATCGGGCGGGCGATCGCCCTGGAATTTGCCCAACAGGGAGTCAAACGGCTACTGCTAGTCGCTCGTGATCAACAGCGATTGACAGAGGTCGCTGATGAAATTAGATCGCTGAATGTAGAAGCTGTTACGTTAGCCATTGATCTCAGTCAACCGATCGAAGTCAGTATTGCGGTTGCTCAAGCTTGGCGAGATCATGGCCCCTTTCACATCTTGGTCAATTGTGCCGGAGTTGCTCATCAAGCCACTTTTTTACACACTCGTCTGCCTCAGGTGCAAGAAGAGATCGCCACAAACTTGATCGGTATGTACACCATCACTCGTTTGATTGCTCGCCGTATGGTGGCTCAACGAGAAGGGGCGATCGTGAATGTGTCTAGTTTAATGGGCAAATTAGCAGCTCCAACGATGGCAACTTACTCCGCTACTAAATTTGCAATTCTCGGATTTTCTCAAGCATTGCGAGGTGAACTGGCAGCTCATAATGTCAAGGTGATTACGCTGTTACCAACGTTAACCGATACGGATATGGTGCGGCATTTGCAGTGGTTTCGGTGGATTATTCCTGTTTCTTCTCAACAGGTGGCACAGGCGTTAATGAATGGGTTAATACGAGGATCAAATGAGATCTTGGTGGGGTGGCAAAGCCATTTAGCGGTTTGGTGCAATCGAATTGCGCCCCTGCTAATGGAGAAGATCTTGTTACTGGCTGCACCATTGCCTCGCACTCCACAAAAACCCTATCCAGATTTGCGGAAAGCTGGAGCCATTTCGCGCTAATAGCCATTGTTGTGTAAGGCATAGGAGGCTATCTTTTTTAACCACTGTCCTCTTTGAAGAGTAAGGAGCAAACATAAAGGCAGAAGTAGCTCTTGGCTGACCTTCTGCCTTTGATTCTAATAACCGTCCTAAATCAAGCCGTCCTAAATCAGTTGTGAGATGAGCGGATTGCTTATATAAGAGGTTTTGGGTTGTTTCCTAGCCTTGATTTTTGTCGAACTAGGCTTCATCCCAGAGTTCTCGAACTCCGCCTTCGGGTAACCAACTGGCAATTTCCTGGATTCTCTCGGCAGAGAGTTCCTTTTTGGTAGCTGCAAAGACGGCTCTAACCGCTTGCTTACGCTTGGCATCCTTGTTCTCAAATCCTCGCTCAAGTCCACCTTCATTAGCCACTCTAAAGAAGAAGCGATCGGAGTCAATCTTAAAGATGCCAGGACCTTGCCAGGGTGGACGCACTCGGCTCAAAAAATTCACCAGCGGATTGGTGTCTCTCCACAAATCAGCCACTTCCATTTGCAAAGCCTTTTCTTTAGTGGGCAGTGCTTCCTCATGCAGTTCCCCTTCAACTCGATCAGCTGCTTCAGTGCTCATCAAGTCTCGCATCACCCGAAATACAACTTCTGTAAAGTCTCTGGCGTCATAAGGATCAGCAAATCTCCCTTCGACCATGACTTTCTCCAAAAAAGAACGATCCTTATCAGCGATCGCCACTCTTGAGTCTTCGATTTCTGTTGGATCGATCTCTGGTAAATTTTTTCTCAATGCATCATCTGGCATTCGCGTTTCCTTTTTTTATTATTTGACAATCACTTTCACGCTCAATTCAGGTTACGCAAGTGCAAACGGTTTAACATCTTTCATAAGTTAAAGAGGGGCTAAACAAAAGATAGAGATTGGAAGATAGGCAGTGGGCGATCGCTTTTTCTACCTACAAATGACAGGTTTAGGGTGATGCCGTGCTATTCTTTAGGGTGATATCGGTTTTGATGGGGAGCAGCCATCAAACGCAAGGGGGAAAGTCTGGTGTAAATCCGGCACTGTCCCGCAACTGTAATGGGAGCTATTGCTTTCTAAGTCAGGATGCCCGCCGACCGTAATCTATGTTCACTCAATATCTGCGAGGTACAGATTGTGTCTAAGTGTTTTTTGTGGGTTAACGACAAGCTAGGGGTGGCAAGAGTACCCGATTCAAAACCACCCGCCGATTCAAAATCGCCCAATTTTCGCTGGTCGTGTCATTAGCCTCTACGCAGCAGCCTGATTATTACGTAAAGCAAAAGGTTACGTGAGGTAATGCGTATGATGAGGTATGGTGCGGCTATCTAACTTTTTATGGTCTACCAAAACCATGCTCTATAGACGAATATCTATAGGTAAACAAGTATAGGTGAGCAACTACAGGTGAGCAAATAAGTGGAAAAGTTTAACCTCACGTTTGATTTTGCAAGATTTTAAGTGAGATCTAAGTTGAACTATTTCCAAGGTGCTAACAAACATCAAGGTGCTAACAAACATCAAGGTGTTAACAAACATCGCCCCTGCGGAACTTAGCCTCTACCTTGTTTAGTCAGTTGTACTGGCGACAAGGTAAATCATTCCATCAAGGCAGCTTTATTTGAGTTAGCTAAAAGCCTCTAATAGGAGATTAAACAGAAGCAAGAGTGATTACGTTGAGATTCTTTATAAGAGACTTTACTGAATGGAAAATACGATTAAAAAGTCGGATTTTGTTCTCACGCCCTACATGAAGAGCAATGACTTCCGAGCAACATATCAAATTATCAACACAGTGATTCCCTATATTCTTTGTTGGGTTTTAGCTTTCAAAATTGCCCCTATTTCAATTTGGCTGCTACTACCCATTCTGATTCTGATGACACTGTTTTCAGTCCGCTGTTTTTCATTGATGCATGATTGTGGACACTATTCCCTGTTTCGTTCAAGACGGGTTAATCGGGTTGTCGGCTTCTTTTTAGGTGTAATCAACGCCATCCCCCAATATCCCTGGTCACGAGGACATGCCTATCACCACAGAACCAATGGCGATTGGCAGCGATATCGAGGTCCCTCTGCCTTGCTCTCAACTGACGAATTCGCCAATCTGAGTGCATCAGCCCAACACCGATATGAATGGCTGAGACATCCATTGATGATTTTTCCAGGTGGTTTTTTCTATCTTGCTATTAAACCAAGACTTGCCTTAATTAAAGGAATCTATGATTTTATCGGTCATTTATTCACTTGTTTAAAGCGTAATCCAGGTATGGGGCTTCCCAAAATTATTGCTTCCTATAAATCTAGAAATTGGTATACAGCAGGCGAGTTTTGGGATCTACTTTTTAATAACATTTGTGTTGTCAGCAGTTGGCTTTTGCTTGGTTATTGGCTTGGTTTTGGTTTCTTCTTTAGCGTTTACGCAATCACCTTAACGGGTTCTGCGGCGATCTTTATCTGCGTCTTTTTTGTGCAACATAACTTTGATAGTTCCTATGCTCATAAGACAGAAGGATGGGATTATTTGTTGGGGGCGATCGAGGGCAGCAGTTATCTAGAGTTACCTACAATCTTCAAATGGTTTTCCGCAGACATTGGTTATCACAACATTCATCATCTTTCTGAAAGAATCCCTAACTACAATCTCGAAGCTTGCCACAAGGCTAATCTTCATTTGCTGACTCACATTAGAACTTTGAGAATGGTGGATGTTCCTGATTGTTTCAAATTTATTTTGTGGGATCCTGCCTCCAGTCGTTTAATGGCGATCGCTAGCTTTCAAGCAACTCAATCCATCGTGGCTCCAGAACTGGCTCCGACGATGGAAAATGCAATCGTTAAAAGCGGTGAGGTTTAATCGGCATGACTCTATTTATTACAGCACTTGGAATTTTTCTGGCGTTTCTGCTGATTAGCATTGCTCTCTATCTACTCACTGCCCGTCGTTATCAATCCTCTGATTCGGTGGCTAATTCCTATGATGAGTGGACAGATGACGGCATTTTAGAGTTTTATTGGGGGGATCATATTCACCTGGGTCATTATGGCTCTCCCCCTCGACGCAAAGATTTTTTAGGGGCTAAATCAGATTTTGTGCATGAGATGGTGCGTTGGGGTGGCTTAGACTCGTTACCTGCTGGCAACTCTGTGTTAGATGTGGGGTGTGGTATTGGAGGCAGCAGCCGCATTCTGGCACGAGATTATGGGTTTGTTGTCACTGGAATCACGATTAGCCCCCAGCAGGTTAGAAGAGCACAAGAACTAACCCCTAAAGAACTGAATGTACGTTTTCAGGTGGATGATGCGATGGCACTATCGTTTCCTGATGCCAGTTTTGATGTGGTCTGGTCGATTGAAGCGGGGCCTCATATGCCAGATAAAGCCGTTTTTGCTAGAGAATTGATGCGGGTGTTGAAACCTGGTGGTGTTTTAGTTGTGGCTGATTGGAACCAGAGAGATGCTCGTAAAAAACCGCTCAATGGTTGGGAGAGACTTGTGATGCGGCAATTGCTCGATCAGTGGGCACACCCTGAATTTGCTAGCATTGAGGGCTTTGCCGAACTGTTGGCCGCAACCGGACTTGTTGCCGGAACCGTGACCACCGCAGACTGGACTGTCCAAACTTTACCCTCTTGGCTCGACTCTATTTGGCAGGGTGTGGCTCGACCCAGTGGATTGGTGCGGTTTGGGATATCAGGGTTGATTAAATCGCTGCGAGAAGTGCCGACGCTGTTGTTGATGCGGTTAGCGTTTGGCACTGGGCTTTGTCGATTTGGCATGTTTCGTGCTGTCCGAAAGCCGATAGAGTCCACAAACGGATTGCGGGAGGAAGTCAATGCGGCTGCGAAATGAACTCTGGCAGGGCTATTCTGGCTACTGGCAAAACTATTTTATCCATCACCATTTGTTAGGCATCGGATACACCGCCTGGATGGGATATACCCGTGAGGGACGAGGCATGGTGGTTTGTGATTTGGTTGATGCTGTAACCTCTGGCATTGATTGGAGTATTGATCTCGTTCCCTTTTATCAAACCTTTATTCCACAGGCACAGGTAGCTCAATATGTGGCCGCACTGGAACTTGAGAAAACGGCTGTGACTGCATTATTGGGGGCGATCGCCACCTATGACCCAGATCAGGCGATCGTGCTACTTGTCACAGGGAATGGAAGTGTCCATCTCAACCTATTGCAAAACCTGGCGATTTCTCCAGGTGACTGCTACAACCAGGTGCACCATCGCTGGACAGAGTTTCAACCAGATTTAACGACCC
This sequence comes from Oculatellaceae cyanobacterium bins.114, assembly GCA_033764315.1. Classification (GTDB taxonomy): domain Bacteria; phylum Cyanobacteriota; class Cyanobacteriia; order Elainellales; family Elainellaceae; genus FACHB-1407. The sequence goes on along the minus strand of JANRJA010000228.1, from coordinate 27,285 downwards.
CCAGGAGACCCTCATGAGCCCACTAATTTAGTTGCCATTTATTTGTTAGCTCTTTTCTAAACCTACATCCCTGCTGATCTACATCCCTGTTGAAACTGTGTACTTGTTATGACCCAACATACTTTGTTTGTGTGTGTGCTTTGCCGTCCTTCAGAACTCGATCAGAGTCAAACGGAATCTAGTGCAGGACAATCTCTGTTTAATCAATTAAGTGAAGGACTAGAATCGTGTGATTGGCGTGAATCGATTCATTTGCAACCCGTGCGCTGTATGGGTGCTTGCAGTCATTCCTGTGTAGTAGCGTTTGCGGCTCCTAGCAAACTCACGTTTATTTTAAGTGCACTTTCCCCTACAAACTCTGTTTCAGAATTGTTGCAATTTAGTAGGCAATACATTGCCTGTACCGATGGCAAAGTTCCTTATAAAGAGCGTCCAGAGACAGTCAAAAAAGGGATCCACGCTGTGTTGCCATCCATACCCAATCCAGCTCCAGCCTTGGGTATTGACCGTTAAATATCCATATTATCAACTGCAATCTATCAGGTAAAAATTATGCATAAAATTCCAGTAACCGTAGTGACAGGTTTTTTAGGAGCCGGAAAAACAACTCTGGTTCGTAATCTATTACAAAACAATCAAGGTCGCCGCATTGCTGTGTTAGTCAATGAGTTTGGCGAAGTGGGGATTGACGGAGACTTGCTGCGCTCTTGTCAAGTGTGTGATGATGACACACCCGATAGCAATATTGTTGAACTGACCAACGGATGCTTGTGTTGCACCGTGCAGGAAGAATTTTTGCCTACGATGCAAGAGTTGCTGAAACGGCGCGATCGCATCGACTGCATTTTGATTGAGACCTCTGGCTTGGCTCTACCCAAACCCCTGGTACAAGCTTTTCGTTGGCCTGAAATTCGCACAGGGGCAACGGTGGACGGAGTCGTGACGGTGGTAGATTGTGAAGCTCTCGCCAATGGGCAATTTGTGGGTGACTTAGATGCCCTTGAAGCTCAGAGACAAGCGGATGACAGCTTAGAGCATGAAACCCCGATCGAAGAATTGTTTGAAGATCAGTTGGCGTGTGCCGATATGGTGTTGCTGACGAAGATTGATCGGGTTGATCTAAAAACTCAACACAAAGTTCAGCAATGGTTGCAACAAGAACTCCCGATTGGCGTTAAGATTGTGCCCTGCAAACAGGGAGACGTTAACCCAGACTTACTGCTCGGCTTCAACGCTGCCGTTGAAGACAATTTAGAGTCTCGTCCCAGTCACCATGACACCGAGGAAGAGCATGAGCATGACGACGACATTACCTCGATTCACGTGACGTTAGACCAGATGTTTGACCCGACAGAGTTGATCGATCGCTTGCAATCTCTGGTTCAACAACACGAAATTTATCGAATTAAAGGCTTTGTGGCCGTTCCAAACAAAGCGATGCGTTTAGTCGTGCAAGGGGTGGGCAATCGCTTTGATACTTTCTACGATCGCCCCTGGCAACCCTCAGAAGTTCGCCAAACTCGATTGGTCTTTATTGGGCATTTTGGGGATACAACCCCTCCTCTCGATGTTCAGAGCATCGTAACTGCGCTCACCCTGCCCCTTCACTAAAGGGCGATCGGCTAGGGCTAAGGCTTTGGAGAGGTTCACACCAAACCCCTAGAAAGCCCCCTGCAAAGCCTTGCAAAACCTAGTTTATTGACCTTGATATTGCTGACATTGTTGACGAAAACGCTCAATGAACTGGGGTTTACCACCAAAGTGCACATGTAAATAGGAAGCATGCACCTGCGATCGCTGCCATCCCTCCAGTTGATGCAATGTACCTTCGTAGTTTTGCAAGGCAAACAGCGGTTGTTCTGGTTCAGTGGTCAGACTAGAGCGGTGAAACTCGTGCCCCCAAAGGATGTCTCCTTTAGCCAATAAGGGGGTTGATTGTTGGGCGATCGCCTGTCGATAGCCTAAGGTTAGCCGTTTTCCCATGTGAGCTTCTGTGGGCACGATTCCGAGCATAGGATAGGTCTTTCCGGCAAAGTCAACAATGCGATCGCACAGATACATCAGTCCACCACATTCGGCGTAGGTGGGCATTCCTGCGGCGATCGCGGCTCTCACAGCTTGACGAGCGGCGTGATTGTCACTCAACAGTGCCGCAAACACTTCTGGAAAGCCACCGCCAAAATAAAGACCCTGACTGTTTTCGGGAAGAGTGCGATCGTGCATTGGACTCCACTCGACTAACTCAAATCCTGCGGTTTGTAGCAGATCCAAATTATCAGCGTAGTAAAAGTTGAAGGCGCGATCGCGGGCAATGGCAAGGCGAATAGGGGAATGGGGTGTGAAGTGGGGTTCGGTCAACTCATCGGCCAGGGGAGAGGGGAAAGAAGGGGATCTCATCAAGGGTAAGAGGATATCCCAGTTGAAGCAGGTTTTGCCGAGGTGAGCGAGGTGAGCGATGACTGTCCTCAGTTCAGGCAGTTCGTCGGTGGGAATTAACCCCAGGTGGCGATCGGGAATAGTAATCTCATCTTGCCGTCGCAACACACCCAGAATAGGCAGATTAAGGGGTCTGAGGGCATCTTGAAGCAATTCTAAGTGGCGATCGCTGCCAACTCGATTTAAAACGACTCCGGCAAAGGTCAATCGGGGGTCAAAGGTGGTATAACCGTGGGCGATCGCGGCAATAGAACGGGAGGTGCTACTGCAATTAATGACCAAAATAATGGGCAATCCCAGAAGTCGTGCAATGTGGGCTGTACTCGCCCAATCATCTTTGCCTGTGACTCCATCGAATAATCCCATAACCCCCTCTACAAGGGCAAAGTCAGCAGATTGGCAATGCCGTTGAAAGCATTGGGCGACATATGCTTCTGAAGTGAGAATGGGGTCGAGATTACGACAGGCACGTCCAGTAACAAATTGATGGAACATCGGATCGATGTAGTCAGGCCCGGTTTTAAAGGATTGCACTCGCACTGACTCACGCTGACCCAATGCGGCCAACAGTGCCAGCGTGATGGTAGTTTTACCAACACCACTGCGTTCACCTGCAATTACAACTGCCATTCGTTCAATATAAAAAGGGTGTTATTTAGACGTGTGTGTTTTGGATTGGTTATTAGTCGCTGGTTGTTAGCCCTTAAGTCATGACAATTGATAAACCCACGACAATTGATAAATGATACCCCGTGTGCGACTTTCCCAGATCCCCGGTTGCTGTGACGCAAATCAGACTCCTTTGAGGATGCTGAACGAGTAACCGGGGATCTAAACCTCTAAGTTGCACATCGCGTCAATGATACCAATTTGAATTGGCTTCGCTGCACATGACTTCGTAAGGGTGTTTTGCGTCTTGTTACTGGGGTTGGGTTTGGCTGGGAATCAGAACGAGTGACCAATAGGGAACTGTTTCTGGATCAACCTCAGTCATGGGCAAAATTCGCTGACTGGGTTGCGTGGCTCGTTCGACGTAAAAAGCACGATTTAGCAACCCCAATTGATTTAAAACAGTATGAACTTTGTCAAAGTGTCTGCCCAATTTGATGATTACAGCGGCATCAGTCCCCCTGAGGCGATCGCGCAATGTATCTGCATCTAACGTCGCAGGCAAGATAGTCAGCACATCATTGCGGAAGGTCAACGGTGCACCCAACATAGCTGCACTCGCCAGTGTAGACGAGATTCCCGGTACGATTTCGGTGGAGAACTGTTTTGCTAAACGTTGAAACAAATACATAAACGTGCCATACAACATTGGCTCTCCTTCACACAGCACGGCAACATCTCGACCTGCACTCAAATGCTCGGCAATTTGTTCAGCAGCCGTGTCGTAGTAGGGCTGAGCCGATCGCTCTACGCTAAATGGCATCGGCATTAGAATCTCAACCTGATCCGGGCGAATAAAATCTGCCACGATCGCCCGTGCCACACTTTTGCCATTGTCTCCAGTGGGATAGGCAATCACCGAAACAGAGGTCAAAATTCGGTGTGCCTTCAACGTCAGCAATTCGGGATCACCAGGCCCAATACCCACACCATACAGTTTTCCAGTCGTCATAATTCACTCTCCCTGGCTAATGCATTGACAGCAGCAGCAGCGATCGCACTTCCACCCCGTCGCCCCTGTAGGGTGATAAAGGGGACACTGCGATTGTTGGCTGCCAATTCAGCTTTCGATTCGGCGGCTCCTACAAACCCCACTGGAAAACCCAAGATCAGAGCAGGTTTGGCGGCTCCTTCATCCAGCAGTTCTAGTAAATGAAATAAAGCAGTGGGGGCATTGCCAATGGCTACGACCGACCCTTCCAGGCGCGATCGCCACAACTCAAGGGCAGCCGCTGATCGAGTTGTCTGAAGGCGTTGAGCAATTTTTACAACTTCAGGTTGATTGAGAGTGCAGATGACCTCATTCTCAGCAGGTAATCGCTGGCGCGTAATCCCATTTGCCACCATTTGCGAATCACACAAAATTGCGGCCCCTGTAGCTAAGGCATTGCGTCCTATGGTCACAGCATCCGGAGAAGCAGCTAAATCGTCTACAATATCGGTCATACCACAGGCATGGATGAGCCGCACTGCTACTGGCATTAGGTCATGAGGCAAACGGCTCAGATCTGCTTCTGCTCGAATTATGGCAAAAGATGCGCGATAAATGTCATCACCGTTGCGGAGGTAGTCGATCATAGTTTAGGCACTTTGACTTGTGAGAGATGGGACTGTGTTTTAAAGCTGTTGATTGTCCCTCATCTTCTGTAAAAAGGTTACCTGTATACGCAACCGATTCACTATCTTGGAACCCACTCTCTTAGCAGATATAGCTCTGGAATTGAATCTCTTAAATTAACGCGATGTGCAACTCATTAGCTTCTACAGGCTCTGCAAGCTACGTTGTCTGCGCCACACTTCAAGGTACATAACATGCTTGAGTATCCCAACGTATCAAGTTTTATCGTCTCCTAAACGTTCCCAAGACTAAGCCAAAGGAGTGTATCACACTGTCAAGGTATAACTCGGTAGTCCTCTAAAAGTAATGATTTTTGAGTAAGGACTACCCATAACTCTATTTAGATCGATCAGTGCAACTTTTCTGAAACTCCCGCCAAGGCTGACCCTCACCCTAGCCCTCTCCCACAGCAAAGGCAACTGGAGTCCCTGGAAACCCTTGTATCTTGAGAATAGAGAGATAGATCGAATTTACTATGATAATCCAGCGACCAGTAGATTACACAATCTGGTTTGCCAACAGTTGGAATTTTAAGGAATGGCGCAATGCAAAAGTGGCTGTCGATTGTGGGTATTGGAGAAGATGGACTGGCGGGATTGAATGAAGTGGGGCGATCGCTCCTGGCTCAAGCGACCGTCGTAGTCGGAGGAAAACGCCATCTTGACATGCTGCCAACCGGCGATACACGAGAGAAACTGCTTTGGACTTCTCCCATCAAGGCATCCTTAAGTCAAGTTGTTCAACGTCGCGGACAGATGGTTTGTGTCCTCGGCAGTGGTGATCCCATGTGTTATGGCATTGGGGTTACGTTTACCCGCCGCATACCCATGACAGAAATGACCATTGTTCCGGCTCCCTCCGCCTTTAGCCTTGCCTGTGCTCGCCTCGGTTGGTCACTCACCAGAGTAGAAACCCTCAGTTTGTGTGGGCGTGATCCAGCTTTGTTAAAGGCGGTGCTTTATCCGGGTGCCCAAATCCTGATCCTCAGTGCCGATCGCTCCACCCCTGCAACGGTCGCTCAACTGTTAACTCAACAGGGCTATGGTGACAGTCAAATCATCGTTTTAGAACGCCTGGGCGGTATGCACGAACGCATTATCCAAGGCACTGCTGCCACCTGGACTGTTACTGATCTCGCCGACCTCAACACGATCGCGATCGCGACTCCTCGTTTAGCACGTGTAGTCGAGCCACACTCCCCACACTCCCCCGGACTCCCCGACGCCGCTTATCACCATGATGGCCAACTCACCAAGCGAGAGGTTCGTGCCGTCACCCTATCTGCCCTTGCCCCCCTCCCTGGACAACTACTGTGGGATGTCGGTGCGGGTTGTGGCTCCATCAGCATTGAGTGGATGCGGAGTCACCGCAGATGTGAGGCGATCGCCATAGAGTCGCATCCTACTCGCCTGCAATATATGGCCGATAATGCTACTGCATTGGGCGTTCCCCATCTCAAAATCGTTGCAGGAGAAGCCCCGATCGCCCTCAAAGAGCTTCCAGAACCCGATGCAGTTTTTATTGGCGGCGGATTGACCACCCCTAATTTGTTTGAAACCTGTTGGCAGGCACTCTGTCCAGGAGGTCGTCTGGTTGCCAATGCGGTCACGGTTGAAGGTGAATCAATGCTGTTTCAGTGGCAACACCAATGGGGAGGTGAACTGAGCCGCATTGCCATTCAACGAGCAGAACCGATCGGCAAATTTTTGGGCTGGAAGGCAATGGCTCCTGTCACCCAATGGGCTGTGGTGAAGCGATAACCGGGGTGAAGCGATCGCCTGTCATCTGGTGGCTCAAGAGTTTGGGGTTTCGACTCTGCTCAACCTGCTGACAGAGAGATTGCGAACGTTGAGCGGCTTGTCCTGAAGCGGATCGGGGCAGGGGTGTTAGGGTGAGGGTGTAGCAGTTACAACTTGAGTGCTGGGGTCGATCGCAACGCTTGCCAGTCCAAATGGCTCAATTACCCAGGCATTTGTGATCAAGTGAGTACTGACCCATAATGTCTTGATTGAGTTCATAACAGTTTTCTCAATTCTCCTTGATAGCTATACCAGGCGATCGCCACTCCCTTCACAAACAAGCCTGACCAACGATTCGGCAATTTAAGGTGCGATCAGGATTGCCTGAGACGATTTGCTGAATAGCATTAAGGGCTATCAGAGACACCTGTAGGCAGTGCAAAGGTGCCATCGGAAAGAGGTGGAAAGGCGATCGCCTGAGTCACCGCATCTAGATTGAGTGCTCCATAGAGATGCGGGAAGTAGTCACCTGTTTCGATCGCGTCATAGCACAGCTTAGCCGTGAGCCGATTTGGATCAATGCATAGCAGCACTAACTCTGGACTATTTTGATAAAACTGGTTCGCTACCCAGACGACTTGATCGGCCTTAGAGCAATGGATAAACCCTTCTGTATCCAAACTGGGGGCGCGATATTCACCTAAAGATTGAGCCTGTTGCCAGTGCGATCGCGTTGTAATGTGAAAAATCATGAATAACCCAAAGAAAAATCGTACTATTGATCCTACGTTGTGAGCGGTAGCGTCAGGTCAACTGATTTCACGGCTTACCATTCATGATTGAGATACTTGAGAGATTGGCTGACGTTTAAAGCATGATCATGTCTGATTCAAATCCATCTACGACTCGTCAATCCAGCACAACCCAGCACGTTCTCCCTCTACCCAGTGGAGCCATTAATTACACTGCGATCACCGCATGGCAACCTCTGTATGAGCGTGAGAAAGTAGTTGCTGAAATCTTTCATGTAGCGTACCTAGCAGACCATCAAACTGCTACCCCCCGTCCCCTCACTTTTGTGTTTAATGGTGGCCCAGGTGCCGCTTCTGCTTACTTGCACATGGGTGCATTAGGCCCAAAGCGGGTCGCGTTTGGTGTGCAAGGCACCTTGCCTCAACCCCCCGTTAAAGTAGTAGACAATTTAGAAAGTGGGTTGAGCTTCACAGATTTGGTATTTATCGATCCGGTGGGAACGGGGTTTAGTCGAGCCGTGTCACCCGAAAAAGACGATGAGAAGACAAAATCTGAAAAGTCGGAATCTGAAAAGCCAGAAGAAAAAGAGACTGAATTTTGGGAAGTAGAACGAGACTTAAAAGCTCTGGCAGAGTTCATTCAGACCTTCCTCTCAAAACACAATCGTTGGCTATCTCCCATTTTTATTGCAGGTGAAAGTTATGGTGGGTTTCGAGTTGCAAAACTGGCACGTAAACTGCAACAAGACTTTGGAGTAGGGCTATCGGGTGCCATTCTGATTTCACCGGCTCTAGAGTTCAGTTTGTTAGAAGGAACTGATTACAACTTGACAGCTTGGGCAACGGTGCTTCCTTCAATGGCTGGTGCAGCGGCTCATCACAATCGTGTACAACTGGCAGGCAAAGACCTGCAAGCCCATCTCGCTGCCGCTGAATTGTTTGCTCGCAAAACCTTGATTCCGCTTTTGGCGATGGGAGATGCGCTGCCAAGTGAGGAACGGCAACAGGCTTATCAACAATATGCAGAGTTGATTGGGTTGCCCGTGACGTTAATCGCCCGCCACGCTGGACGGATTGGTATAGAGGTATTTGCTAGAGAACTGCTTCGTGACCAGCAGCGCATTGTGGGGTTGTATGATGCCTCTATTACAGCGATCGATCCCTTTCCCGATCGCCCCCTGTATGAGGGCACTGATCCAACCTTAGACGGTCTGGATCGGTTGTTTACCGGCGCAATTAACAGTCATTTACGTAGTACTTTGGGGGTTGAAACAAATTTGCCCTATCATCTGCTCAATTTCGACACCTTCAAAGCCTGGAAGTTTGAATTCAAAGGTGGTCTAAAACAAGGCTTTATCGGTGCGGTGGATGATCTCCGGGTGGGAATGACGCTCAATCCTTATATGCAGGTTTATATCACCCACGGTTTGTTTGATTTGGTCACACCCTATTTTTCCTCTAATCATCTTGCAGATTTGATGAAACTCGATCCAGAGATTCGTCCCAATTTAACCATCCAACATTTCCAAGGGGGGCACATGTTCTATACCTGGGAAGCTTCTCGACAACAATGGTTGGGTGAAATGACCCAGTTTTATCAGCGGGCGATCGCCTAAAAGCTGTATTGGGTTGTATGAGTTCACCCTAAATCTAGGCGATCGCCTTACTCACTGATTTGTTGGTTAACCATTGCTCGAATTTCTGGAGACGTTAAAGGTTCTAAATATTCTTCAATCTCTTTAAATCCCATGACCACAACTCTGCAAATCGGCGATCGCTTTCCCGATGCTGAATTGCCCAATCATGAAAATAAGGTGACAAAACTATCTGGCTTAACCCAATCTGGCTTAATGGATCAGCATCTTGGATTTACCGATGGCTATCCGTTAATCCTAGTGTTCTACCGAGGTTTTTTCTGTCCGCGCGATCTCCAACAACTATCTCAACTAGTGCAGTTTCAAACCGAATTAGCCGTTAACTATAGCAAATTAGCGACGATTGGGGTTGACCCACCATTAGTGCAAGCTGCATTCCGAGCCGGATTAGGGGCACAATGGCCGTTTCTATGCGATGAAAAGCGAGGGTTGATTCAACAAATTAATATTCTGGATGAAACTGAAGGCGAATATGCCTATCGCTCTCAACCCTATACTTTTGTGCTGCGATCGGATTTGACGATTCACAAGATTTACAACGGATGGTTTTTTGTCGGTCGCCCTACCGTTGAGGAACTGCGGCATGATTTGCGAGCCATTATGGCAACCCGTTCTGATTACTGTTATGAAGCCTACAACACACCTGAAGTAAAGCAAATTCGGATTCCTCAGCAGGAGTGGTTAAACGGCGCACCCCCTTTAGGGGCAAACGGATTACCTGTAGCGAAAGGAATTGTGCAGTGGTTTGATCTCAAAACAGGCAACGGCATGATTGCTCAGACCCCTGAAGCAGCAGAGGTCTTCTTTAACTTCACTGCCATTCCGGGTGAGGGCTATCGCACTCTACAAGCTGGCACTCTAGTCAAGTTTGAGTTAGTTGAAGGCAAGTTTGGTTTAACGGCCCGTAATATACAACCCCAAAACCATCACACCTGAGAAGCTCTCAAATCAGAAGTTAGCTATGTTGAATAGAGATAGACAATAATTCCAAATGGGTTGTGAAAGGCGTTTCGCAAAACACTCCTATGAAGAGATTGATGTGTAGCCCAAATTTTTAGAAATAGTATTAATTGCAAGACGCATTTCGCTTCCCATCCAACTTACTCAGGATCAGCCGCTCAATGTCCAAAATTTGTCCTGGAGGAGGGTTGAGCGAAGCCGAAACCCAAATCCTCATCCAGGCTTGAGAGAATTTAAGGTCTGAACGGCGTGCTCCTAAATATCTGTTTTGTTAAGAAGGACTAAAGCTGCGATAACGAGCTTCGATTAGAGAATAAATGCTGTAGGCAATCAATCCTAAAGCCACTAACCCTAACAACCAGGGGCCAAAAGGCTGTTGTGCTAAAGCGGCTAATGCAGTGCCTAGCCCTTTTGCCTCGTTGGGGTTAGAACGGATTGCAGCTTGCACAAAAAAGATGCCAATAATACCAAATACGATGCCACGCGACCCAATGCCAAATCTGCCCGATCGCACTGCCCAGGTTTGTTGTTTAGCATTCAACGTACTGAGGTTCAGATGACGCCGAAACTTTGCTTTATAAGCCTCATAAAGATAGGAAATACCAACGGCGATCGCAATCACTCCTGCAATGCCAACTAACCACTGACCAAACGGTTGAGCCAAAAATCGAGCCGTCCAATCTTGAGTAGTGTCTCCACCACTGCCACTCAAACTACTGCTACCCGATCCAGAGATCAGTTTGATTGCAGTTGCAGCCAATCCCGTATACGCTATCGCACTAAACGCATATCCAATTCGTTGAACTACATGTTTAGCATCAAGGTGTTGTCCAGAGCTTTCTGGATCTAACACCGTTTGAACAACACGCCAGAGCACATATCCCACCAAACCGATCGCCACAATCACTAAAAGAGATTTTCCAAAGGGTTGAGCAACGATCGCCTCTAACGCCCCACTTGTATCAGTTGTTTGACCTCCAGTACCGATGGCAGCTTGCAGTGCCAGCAACCCAACCACAAAGTAAACTAATCCCTTTGCAGCGTAACCCAACCGGGCTAACCGTTCAAACCAGGGATGAGAAATAGTATTTTGAACAGATTGTTCAAGATCGTTAAACGGTGAATTACGCCGTACCATAAAAAAATTATCCTGATTGAGGAATTAGAGAAGACGCTGTAAATAGCAAAACAAGTGGCAAAAGAGTAGAAAGCGTTCTAATCTCTGATAATCATAAAAAGAAAAAGCAAAATAATTGTCTATTGAAAGAGTGAAATAAGTCGAACCGATGATAGAGAAACAGGATTTCCAGCTCTATCGAACGAAATCATTCTTTAGAAACATGTCGAATTGCGGATCAATTGAAACACTAAAAATTAACTGTCTTGGCTACTGACTCGGTTACTTGTTACTGCTGACTGATTTATCCAGAAATACTTCATCTAGAAATTATTTAGCAATTTTATGGTTCAAACTTGGCTCTGGATTGGTGTTACTGGGATGACGCTTGGCAGCCTTGTGTTTGGCTTGGGTGCACATCACGCTAAAAGCGAACGTTGGCAAATCCTTTTTACCCTCAATTTTTTTATCTGCTTGATTGCAGGCGGATTATATTTGGCTATGGCATTGGGGCAGGGCACCCGGATCATCTTCGATCGCCCCACCTTTTGGGTTCGCTATGTCACCTGGTTTTGCTCTACGCCCCTATTGCTCCTCGATTTAGCCTTTTTAGGTCGTACTCGAACATTGACCACAGGTAGTTTGATTGGAGCAAACGCCTATATGATCGTTACTGGGTTTGTTGCAACAATCTCTCCTAAACCCACCAACTACATCTGGTACATCGTCAGTTGTGCAGCATTTCTAGCCACTCTGTACTTGTTACTCAATCCTTACCGTCTTGAAGCCGAGCAAAAACATCCCCGTTCTAAGAAGGTGTTTCGTAAGTTATTGACTGCCCATGTAATTTTATGGACACTTTATCCAGTCGTGTGGATTTTGGCGAGCACAGGATTGGGTGTCTTCAGCCAGGGATACGAAACGATGAGCTATACGGTGCTAGATCTCGCCTCAAAAGTTGGATTTGGCTTTCTGTCGCTCAACTCTCTACAGCAGTTAGAACGAGTTGGGGAGGCTGCCCCAACACGCCCCTATGAAGCCGCCTTATAGGATTGTTCGACGTTCTTAAAAGACTACAGACTATCGATAAATTTCTGCACTTTTTGAGCGAGAGGGTCATAGTCAATCTGCTTTACAACTCCCTGAGCCTCCTCATACAAAGCTCTTGCCAAACTGCGTAGGTCTGTTGCAGCATAAACGGTGCCCATGTTGAGCAGGGTCATCACCTCACCTGGGCGATCGCCCAGTTCTCGGTAAATCACCAGGGCTTGATTATAAAACTCTAGAGCCTCGACATGATTGTCAAGGGAGTTATAGGTGAAACCGATATTGTGCAATGTTGTGGCTTCTCCAGCGCGATCGCCCGTTGCTCGACGATTTAACAAAACCTGGTGATAAAGCAGTAAGGCTTGGTGAGGTTCACCTAAATCACAGTAGACAGAGGCGATGTTGTTCATCGTGATGGCTTCCCCTGTAACGTTCTTGACCACTCGTTGAATGGTTAAAGCCTCTTGGAAGAAGGCAAGTGCCTGTTCAGGTTGCCCCAGAGCGTTATAAGTAAAGCCAATGCTGTTGAGAGTGGTTGCTTCCCCAGAGAAATCGCCCAACATTCGGCGCATATCTAAAATTTGGTGGTGCAACAACAAAGCACGTTTGGGTTCCTCTAGTTTGGTGTAAACCAATGCCAAATTGTTGAGCGCAGAAAGCTCTCCAGAGGTATCTTTTAACTCTCTGAAGATAGAAATCGCCTCATTGAGATGCTCCAGCGATCGCGACAATTGCCCCAAATGGTTATAAGTAAACCCTAGATTGCTGCGAGCTGTGGCGATCGCTTGCTGATTCTCTAACTTTTCGGCAATAAATAAAGCTTGATGAAAGAATTTCAGTGCTTTTTGAGGCTGCTGGCAACTGATGTAAGCTAAACCTATATCATTCAATACATTGCCTTCTTTTGAGAAATCTTGAATCTCTCGAGCTAATCTCAAATTCTCTTTAGAGAGAAGCAAATATTCTTTAAATTGACCTCGTCGATAGTGGTTTCTTGCCTCACTACGACGCTGATTCCACTGTTGCAATTGGCTTGTAAGGTGAGTCATTGCTTGCTGAACTGTCTCTAAACGGCGCGATAGACTGCGGTCATGAATTAGCAGTTAAGATACCCATCGCTTAACTACAACTATCATCTTCTATCTTTAGGTACATGACATCTGTTAAGAATACGCCAATTTATGGCACAAACGCAGGGTTTGTGTCAAATTTTATGTTTTATTATTTCTCTATTCAAAACTAAAAGAAAAGCCCTTGATTGATATCGCAATGGGTGGAGTGCTTGATCAAGGGGTAGTCAGGCGATCGCCCACATTCCTTTCACAAAAAGCGATATCTCATTTGTTGCAGACTTGTCTCCTGTGTTCTGGTATTGCAATACCTATTAGCCAGTGATTAAAAAATATTAGATTTTCACAAACTTTATTTTTATTTTTATAGGTTATTTGAGTTTGTTGATTGAGTTATTAAATTACTCTAATTTTGGCTTTGCAAAATTTACAAGGGACTGGTTTAAGCTGATGGACTAGCACTATTATTTTTTATTCATCCTCTAAAACTATTTGATAACTACTTGTTTTATTTCCTTTTAATGCTTCAAACATTTATTCCTTAAGGTCTGAATGCAGTCTTAAAGATGCTCACAAAGCTTCTCTAACCAGTAGAAGATTGGAGCTATCTTCTCACAATCCACTCATCTAACCTCTAATTCAGGATTGCTCCCGAAAAAATTCTCCTAATATTTAAATCAATTTTCTAAGGCAAAAGTCAATTTGCTTAGAAGGTTTAATAGATCAGGGAATCTGCTTCACTTTAGAGTTCCTTCTTAAGACAGTTAACACTCTGTTAGCTCGTTGAGTAAAAGAGATAGAGACAAATGAAAAACCTTTGACATTTTGCCTTATGTATCGCTTTGCCATTGTTGATGATAACGAGTCGTGGTGCTTTGTTTTAGCACTACGGTTGCAACAAGAGGGGTATACCGTATCTACCTTTACCGATGTGCAGACATTTCTCCGTCAGGCGGCTCGGTTTGATCTGGTGCTGGTTGATTTTTCCATGCCGGGACCTCGCTACCAAGCTGGCATGGATGGCCCTGAAGTGATTTGTCAGGTTAAGCGGCGTCTTCAAAACCCCCCACTCTTGGTGTTAATCTCCAGCTTTTTTACAGAAGAATTAATTAACCACGCCGCCGATATTTGTCCTGAAGCAGACGCTCTGTTAAGTAAGCAGACGAGTGCGGTGGAAATGATTGGGCAGATTAAGCGGCTGTTAGAGCGTAAAGATCGCTTTAAGCCGCCATCTTTTCAAATGAGAAATCGCCCTGCTAATTCTGATCGGATGGTTTCGTCTGCTACTCCCAGGGGTCAGCAACACCTTCAGGAACAAAGAACTCGGTGGGAGCACCCTGAGTAATTTCAACATAAATATGCTCAAGGCGGACAGGTTGGCGTGAGATAGAGTCGAGAGGAATACCCTCAAACCGATGGAGGATGTCTTTTAGCTCTAGGGGATCGGGAAGCCAAAAGGCAAGTTCACCCCCATAGCGACGAGGTTTAAAGCCATGTTCACGAGCACGGGCGATCGCCGCAGGTTCATCAGATGTGTGAACGACGACAATTTCTTGGGCAGCGATGCGTTCTCGCAAGTCAGCTAGTGTTCCCTCTGCCAAGAGTTGCCCTCCTTTGAGAATGCCAATTTTTTGGCAGAGCCGCTCCGCTTCTTCTAATAAGTGGGTGGTGAGCAGGATCGTAATGCCCTGATTTTTGAGGCGTTTAATTAATTCCCAAATTTCATAGCGGGCTTCGATATCTAATCCAGTCGTCGGTTCGTCGAGAATCACCAGTTTTGGACGGTGCACCAAGGCGATCGCCATACTCAGTCGTCGCTGCATGCCCCCGCTTAGGGTCTCCACTGGGCTATTGGCACGATCAACTAGATTCACCGCCTCTAGACACATCTGCACTTGGCGTTGCCGATCGCGCTTGCTTAAGCCGTAGATTTGGGCAAAGAAGTTGAGGTTTTCTCGACAGGTGAGCGATCGATACAGCAGGTTTTCTTGAGGAGCCACTCCAATCCAGCTTTTGGTGGCATCGGAGACAGGTTTGCCGTTGACTTTGACGGTGCCGCTATCGGCTCTTAACAAGTTGCAAATGATATTAATTGTGGTGGTTTTGCCTGCCCCATTCGGACCAAGCAGACCGTAGATGTCGCCCGGTGCGATCGCCAGAGATAGGTCTTCTAAGACAGCGCGATCGCCGTATCGTTTACTGAGTTGCTTAATTTGTAGTGCCAGCGTCACAGTCTTCTCTCCAACCAAATCATGCGACGGTAAGATAGCCATCCACCCACCAGCATTAACCCTGAAAAGCCAACTAAAAACCAAAAGTGAGGGGCGATCGCGGTTAAGTCATCCCCATTTGCAGCCACCCCAGTGAGTGCCTCAGTCATGTGGTAGATGGGGTTGTACTCTGCGATCTGCAACAAACTGTCCGGAAAAAGGGAAGCCGGCAAAAAGACTCCACCCAAAATCAGTAACGGCACCCCAAAGGTGGCCACGAGCGCATTAACGTCTTCAGTGCGACGGGCAAACTGGGTTCCTAGAATAAAGCCAACGCCTACATACGCCACAATGCTGAGCAGTAAAATGATTAAACTCAGCAAAACAGAGCCATTTAACTGTGCCCCCAAAAGAGCCGCTAGTGTATAAACCAGAAGGGTTTGACCTGTCCCAATGCACAAATGAGCCAGAAAAATGCCCAAAAAATAAGAGGTGCCGCTGAGGGGTGAGATGAATAACCGCTTTAGTGTGTGTTGTTCTCGTTCTGAGACAACGGTTGAGACACTGCCGCCCAAACAGCTAAAAAACAAGGCAGCTCCTACGAGTGTGGCAGGAGCGGCCAGTTCAAAGGCGTCTGCCTGACTCAATTGGGCGCGTTCTTGTAGGATGAAGCCGTTGAGCAGCAACACAGAGATCGGAAAGATTGCCCAAAAAATGAGCGATCGCCTCCGTCGCAGCAATTCTGTCAAAATGCGTTGTGCTACTGCTAGCGTCTCACGCCAGTATTTGAGCCAAGTCACCGTTCTTCTCAGGATGGGGTTGCCTTCGCTATCATAACTTGCTGGCGATCAGTCCTCGCAAACATGGGGTAGGAAGTGATTGGGGGCTGAACCCAGCGAATGAATTCACGGCTATGGGAACGAAGTCCGCGGCTCGACGGCTTAACTGAGCTTCGCCGCACATCTGAGCTTCGCCGAACCTCCGACACGGACTGAGGGTTTTGAACCGGTGGAAGCCAGTTTTGTTCTGGTAGGTGCGGTTTCAACCGCCACTCGCCCAATTTACTGACTCCTTTTGCCTTCTGCTCTGAACAACCATTAAGAAATACTCTGCATTTAATCAAAGTAGGGTTAGCGGTTGTAATAATACGTTTGTACTAATTAATTTTCGCTATGCCTTGCAGAATTAGTACAAAAGCATTATCTTTATAGTACACTTGTACCAAGTTACATCTACTGCGCGTCAGGTATTGGCAACCCCCCCAAGGAGTGTATATGAAACAGTCCCAAGCTGAAATTAAAGCAATCCAAGAAAAATTACGGGCTATTCAAGCGAGCCGAACTACAGGTAAGGCTTTGCCAACTATGGTTGAGATGACTCCCAATAGTACAACCGCCACAGTAGCACGTCCTCAAAGCCAGACTCAATCAGAACGACTCGATCAGACCCAATTGGATCACGCCCAGTTAGCCGCTGTAGTTGAGCAGTTACAACAACAGACGGCTTATCTGAGACAGTTTCAACTCCCCTTGCCAGAGCCATCTGCGCGATCGGCTAAAGCACAGCCTCCTGCTAAAACCACAAAAGCCACTCCAGAACAGCCATTGACCCAAATGTTGCAGCGGTTAGAGCAGCAAGCTCAACACATCAACAATCTTTCGGCAGCACAAGAAGCTGCCATGTTGGAGTGGAAGGCGATCGCTGAACAGTTAGAGCGCGATCGCAAAGCGACCGAGTTAGATCAGAATGTCGCCCAAAGAAGAGGTGCTGACTCGTCTCGCGTTTGTGAATATCTGACGACAGCTGTGCCTTATATTGAACGAGATGAAGACGGGTCTTTTGTGCTAACGGCGCGATCGGTTGATTTGTTTAGGGCAGAGCGGGAAGCTAGTGCAATGGCACAAACTCTGCGGCATCGCTCAGGTCAGGCTGCAACAACTCATGGCAACGTTAGAGGGAGTGCTTTGCCAAGCCGTCGTGCACATCAAGCATCTGATTTTGAACCGTTGACACAGAGGATCTGGCAACGAATCTCAGCTTTTATTGAGACCCTCAACACTCCTAAAAAACGCCCATCTCTCAAAACAACGCGATCGCGGCAAACACAAGCACAGTCACAAGCGGTTGCGGTTCCAGAGTTCTCACTGCAAGATGCAGGCATGTGGGTTTTAGGCTCGGTCATCGTGCGCGTTGCACTAGACCTGTTTTTGGTGGCTCACCCAGCCATGTGGTTGCCCGTAATTGCCCTAATTGCAACCCCAGCGGCGATCGCGGTTTATCGCACTACGGTGACTCCTCAAGCAGGATTAGTCTGGGGATATCGTCTGTTTCTCATTATGGTTGGGTTGTTGTTGGGCGGCAGACTGTAAGGGATCAAAGCAAAGGAGAGCAGTCATGAAGCAAGTAAACCCTGAATTCGCCACATTAAAGCCTTTGTTAGCAGGTGGGTTAGTATTTGCCCTGGTAGGGTTATTAATTGATGTCCGTGGAACTGTGACCCCAAAACAATATCAAAGTCATCCTGAGGTTTGCCAAGGTACAATTAATTCCCAGGTTGCAATTTCCAGAGAGCAACTAGCTCAACTCTTGACAGTGCCAGAGCGAGACAACAAAACACGGGTGCGAGACATTTTGAAGGAGCCTTACTGCCAATTACCCAGTCTGCAAATTAGGGCAGGGGTTGCGGCTGATCGAGATGTTTATCCTCTTGCCTTTGATCCTCAAGCTCGTCTGGTTATTCTCTATGAGGGTGATGAATACGCGGGATATCGGTTTAGCTTTTAACTAGGTTCGGTGTGGGTATGCAGGGTAGCAGTTTAATTCCCAGGCGAGTTGGTGTGCTGTTGGCAGTGTTGCTAATGGCATCAAGTTGCAGCACCTCGCAATCTGAAACCTCTCTGCGAAAGCTCCAGATTCAACAAACTTGGGAACTGCAACCGGGCGATCAAGTTGCCGGACACCGTGTTGCTGGAAGCTTGGGTGATATCTCTGTTGACCTGAATGGGGGCAAAATTTATGCTCCCTTTGACGGATTAGTGCAACCTAATGACTTGGAGGGATGTGTTGTCTTTTCAAGTCCAGAGGTGCCTGCCTATCTGTTTCGTTGGTGTGGGGTAAGACAACCCAAACTTGGGGAGGTAAAGCGGGGGGAGGCGATCGCCTCTGCTGATTATCTAGAGTTTGCTGCACTGCGGCGACAACCCGACGGCACCTGGGCAATGGTTGAACCGGCGAGCGATATTTTGCAGCGAACCCTGAGTCCTCAATAGCAATCTATCGGCAACAACCACCCCCACTGCTGTATCGCCAATACTTCCAACTGGTTAAAAACACTCCCACAATTAGCCCCATCAAAGAGGCTTGATCGGCCTGGAGCAGCAAACTAGGAATGGGCAGAACCGCCTTGATCGCAATCACAATAATCAGGCATAGCACCAGAGCCCATAGGTTAGCGGTATTAATGATGAGCTGTCGAAAGCACCGCTCCATTAAAAAGACGGCTAATGCGCCTACCCCAGCAAACACCGCCACAAACATAATGACGGCGAGCGGAGGCGTCAGCAACAGGTCAAAAATGTCTCCAACGAGTGCGTTTTTGAGATGCAAGTAAGCCAACACCGTATCTAGAAAAGTCGCCAATAGCAAAGCAAGACCTGCAACATGCAACAAGTCACGCCAGGGAATCAATTTTAGACGCTGTACTGGATTTTGCATTGCTGGAAGATAGAAATCAATTGCTTTGATTCTATCCAGAGATGTATGAAAGTGAGTAGAGTTTTTTGCTGGTGTCTAACACTTCTTGACGTGCCCATTGGTCGGCGGCGATGATGTCGTCTAAACTGGGGCTTGACAGATTATGAGGATGGTGGCGATCGCACACGGCCTCGATCAACCTGGGAATATCCAAGAACCGAATTTCTTCGTTTAAAAACAGTTCGACAGCTTGTTCATTGGCTGCGTTGAGCACCGCAGGCATCGCTCCACCGGCTCGACCTGCTGCATAGGCCAAGCGCATACAGGGATATTTTTGGTGATCCGGTTCTCTAAAGGTCAACGTTCCAGCTTTGACCAGATCCAACCGTTCCCATGATGTGGGAAGGCGATCGGGGTAAGAGAGAGCATAGAGGATGGGCAGTCGCATATCGGGTAGACCCAACTGCGCCAAGATGGAGGTGTCTTGTAGCTCAATCAGCGAGTGGATAATGCTTTGGGGATGAATCACGATTTCAATGTGGTCATAATCTACCCCAAACAGATAATGCGCCTCAATGACTTCCAACCCTTTGTTCATCAGTGTGGCGGAGTCGATCGTAATTTTGCGACCCATCGACCAATTGGGATGCTTGAGCGCATCGGCTACTTTGACGTCAGCTAATTTTTCGACAGGCAAATCTCGGAAAGCACCGCCCGATGCAGTCAACAGAATGCGGCTTAATCCTCCGGGGGGCACTCCTTGCAAACACTGGAAGATAGCGGAGTGCTCAGAATCGGCGGGAAGCAGCTTCACTCCATGCTTTTGCACTAGGGGCAGTACAACGGGACCCCCGGCAATCAGCGTTTCTTTGTTGGCGAGAGCAATGTCTTTACCGGCCTCAATCGCTGCGATCGTGGGCAGCAACCCAGCACACCCAACAATGCCTGTCACTACTGCCTCAGCATCGCCATAGCGAGCGACCTCAACGACTCCCTGTTCACCTGCTACGAGGATGGGCTGAGGATTTAAGTCAGCGATCGCCTCTTTTAAAGCGGGTAGCTGGGCTGGGTCACAAACGGCAACAATTTCAGGGCGAAACTGGCGCACCTGCTGTGCCAGCAACTCCACATTGCGCCTTGCTGCCAGACCGATAATGCGAAACTGGTCTGGATATTCAGCCACAATATCGAGGGTTTGAGTGCCGATGGAGCCAGTAGAACCGAGGAGGGTGATCGCTTTCACAATTATTTAAGTATTGCGACGACTCCACTACTATAAAACGCTGGGGATGCATTATCGCAGGGGTATTGTGTAAAACAGTTTATAATCTGCCCTTTTAAGCCTTGCAATGTCTAACTTGCACTTGCCTAACTTGCCCCTAATTTTGACTCTCAAACTAGATCAGACCACGTTTGAACGGTTTAACGAGTGGCGTCAGCAGTATTTTCCACCTGCAAAGAATTTTTTACCAGCGCACGTCACCCTCTTTCACAAACTACCCAGTGAGCAAGAGACCGCTATTCACCAGACCTTGCAACACTTCTGTGAGGGAACCTCCATTTTGTCGCTGCACTTTCCGACCCTGCGATCGCTAGGGCAAGGTGTTGCGATCGAGATTCAATCCTCTGAATTAATAGAGTTGCGAAAGCAACTTGCTAGAGGTTGGTCAGATTGGCTCAGTACTCAAGACCGGCAGGGTTATCGACCTCATATCACGATTCAAAATAAGGTTTCGGTGGGTGAAGCGCAGCAGGTCTATCAACAGTTGATGAGCCAGTGGAATCCGTCTGACGGCTATGGAGAGGGGTTGCTGCTGTGGCGATATGAAGGGGGACCCTGGACACTCATCCATGAATTTTTATTTAAGGTTTAACTCACCCAATGTTTGGCGCGTTCGACTGCCTTTTGCCAGATGGTGAACTGAGCGATCGCCCGGTCTGAGTTAGAACTGGGTTCAAAGACTCGCTCGACCTGGCGTTGTTGCGTCAGTTCTGCGTTAGTTTGCCAGAAGCCCACAGCTAGCCCTGCGGCAAAGGCGACTCCCTGAACAGTGGTATCAAGCAAAGCCGGACGCTCAACAGGGATACCCAAGACATCGGCTTGAATCTGCATCAAGAAATTATTTTGGCAGGCACCGCCATCTACCCGAAGCCGCTCAATTTTAACGACACCTGATTGATCGATCGCCTGCACCACCTCTTTGACTTGAAACGCGATCGCTTCTAAAACAGCTCGGATTAGATGTTGTCGTTGTGCCCCCCCGGTCAACCCCAAAAACGCCCCCCGTGCTTCCATATCCCAATGGGGTGCGCCTAATCCGCTAAAAGCTGGAACGAAATAAACTCCAGCCGTATCAGATACCTGCTGCGCCAGGGCTTCTGTTTCAGCGGCGGTTTGAATCACATTTAACCCATCGCGTAGCCATTGAATGCAAGCCCCTGTGGTAAACATGCTGCCCTCCAAGGCATAACCGACGGCTGTTTTCTCATTAGTCTGTTGCTGAGTCCAGGCGATTGTGGCAATCAACTGTTTCTGAGAACGAACAATGTGTTCCCCTGTATGTGCAACTAAGAAACTGCCCGTTCCGTAAGTGCATTTAACCAAACCAGGGCGATCGCACCCATGACCAAACAATGAAGCTTGCTGATCACCCAAAATCGCAGTGATGGGAATCTCAGCCCCCATGACTGAAGTAGCAGTGGTGCCAAAGTAGCTCAAGCTGGGTTGAATTTGGGGCAACCATTGAGCCGGGATGCCAAATAATTGCAGCAGGGATGCATCCCACTGACGAGTGGTGAGGTTATATAACAGAGTGCGACTGGCATTGCTGTCATCAGTGGCGTGGACTTTGCCCCCTGTGAGTTTCCACAAAATCCAGCTATCAATCGTTCCAGCTAAAATCGTGTCGAGTGAAATAGCTGCTGGTTGAACCACATTTTTGAGCAACCAACTGAGTTTAGTCGCCGAAAAATAAGCATCAATCACCAACCCTGTGCGCTCTGTAATCTCAGCCCCATAACCCTGTTCTTGTAACTGCTGACAATGAGGAGTCGTACGCCGATCTTGCCAAACAATCGCATGATGAAGGGGTTGTCCAGTTGTTTTGTCCCACAGCAAACAGGTTTCTCGTTGCACCGTTAGCCCGATCGCCCGCACCTCTAAAGGCTGAATCCCAGCCTGCTGAATAGCCTCTTGCATCACGGCACAAGTGGCATGCCAAATTTCTAGCGGGTCATGTTCTAGCCATCCCGGTTGGGGATAGTGTTGTGTTAACTCCCGATAGGCTTGACCTACAACCTGCCCAACATGGTTGAATAGAAATGCTCGGTTTCCGGTAGTGCCCAGATCCAACGCCAGAATGTAACCTGACGGGGCGATCGTGAATGGTTGAGCTGTACCCATCTACTTGTTATTTCACCCCCTTATTTTTGTTATAGGGTGTTATTAGGGTCTGTCATAGAACGGATTGGTTATCAACAACATATCAGCAACACCCTCTGCCTCTGAAGGCATTATCCAGTACTTTGGGCAAATAACAAACACCTCTGGTTTCGACGATATAACCTCTAGCACCGCTGATTGGAGCTATTGCCTTTGTTCTAATACCAATTTGAATTGAAAACACGATAGATCCTGGTACGGGCTTGGCACTGCCAAGCCCCTCCTGAACTTTGATCTGCCCAAAAATCCGTTTAAATCGGTATAACTTTGTTCTAAGCTGGCTGACTAGGGCATATATTCAAGCGATCGCCGTTGCTTGAGTGGCAATAATGCGCCATTGATTGTTGGTCTTTAAATAGACACGGGTGTAGCGGTAAATTCCAGTAAAGGGTCTTCCTTGTAAATTGCCTACAATGCTGGTCTTGAGATTGGTTAAAGCAGTGGCATCGTATGCCTGCAAGACAAACTCGCTACTTTCATAGGTGCTGATTTTTAGTTCTCCAGAGGTATAAAGGGCTAAGTTTTGCGCTTTGTTCAACACAACCCCTTCTGGAGTCACAAAAGTAGCTTCATCTGAGATTAATCGATCGAGTGTTTCAACATCTTGCTCTAAAATGGCGCGGGCAAGCTCAGTCTCCAGTGTTTCAACCTCGTGTTTGATGGGTTCATGCATAACTTGTTATTTGCTCTTATGTGATCTTGTATAGCAACAGTCAAACGATATCCACGGCTGAACTCACGACAAAGCCCCTGCACCCCGAAATTCCACACTCCATTTAAGGTGGGCTGTCCTCAGGATAGGGTGCGTGCCAACGTTACCCCTTGCTAATCAGCTTTCACACTATCTTCGCGTTGATCCGCCAATTGCCGCACCCGCTCCCAGAGAGAGGTGTCGTGTTGATAGATACTTAATGCTTTGATGGCATCTCTAGCATCACTGGCGGTGCCTTGTTCTACCAGAGTGCACAAAAATTCTAGAGCACTATCGTGGCGCAAAGTGGCGATCGCCAACAATCCTGTTCGCCGCACATCGCGGTTACGAACCTGTTGCCACCACTCTCGCAAGATGTCCAAGGCTTCAGGTCGGCGTGACTCTGCCAAGGCTAGAGCCGTGGCTTCTGCCTTCTCAAGGGTCTCTGGAGAGTCTTGCTGAGTGTAGTGATAGAGCAAGGTTTGAATCAGAGGCAGTGTCGGAACGGGTGCCAGGGTGAGCAACGCGATCAAACACTCTGACAAAACCGGAGTGGTGTCGCCCACTTTAACTCGCAATCGCAGGAGTGGAATGCCCTGGTCGTTGCCGCTATAGGCGATCGCTCGTGCGGCTCCAATGCGGGCTTCTGGGTCTGAGTCTGCCAACAAATCTGCCAGTTCAACCATGACTTGCGAGTAATTCATTCTCACTAAGCCCAAGGCGCAGGTGCCCCGCAACCGGGGAGCTGTATCAACCTGTCCACCCCAGACAGGTTCCAGTTGCACATGATGAATGCCTTGCAAAAATAAAGCTTCATCACTGTAATTGAGCCGATATAGGGTTTCAGCGATCGCCTGTTTGGCTCGACACCCCGGATCGCTATCCTTGGCATTGAGCATAAACCGACTAAAGGCAGCCACCAGATCAGGAACAAACCGATGCATCTCAAACTCACCGATCAGGTGAGCCGCTTGAGCCACAATGATGCCATATTTGCTTGTGAGAATCTGATGTAGCGTGGCGATCGCCATTTCTGATGTGGGGTCATGACGAATCTGATTGAAGGCGGTGGTGAGTTCTTCTAATTTGCGAGACTTTGCCATAACCCACTAGGGAAGCAGAGAGAATGCTTAAAGAAAGGTATCTGAGATCTTGCATCTTGCTCAACCACCTGCTCTCAGGCAATGGTTGCAAGTGATGCAAAATTTGAGTAATCAGCCATGATCAGCATCATCTTAGAAAACTGACTCTAGAAACGACATCACCCTATTTGGCAACTTCTTATCAAGAAACCCATTCTGCCCCTTTGTCGATTACACTACGGCTGTTGCTGTTTAAGCACTCTCATGTCTGCATCCCCACCCCTCTCTCATGCGCTCATCGGTACTTGGAAACTAGTGTCAGCGATCGCCCGTTTGCCCAATGGCACCATCACTCCTGATGTTTATGGTGCAGATCCAGTGGGTTACATCACTTACACCCCTGAAGGTCGTGTGTTGGTTTTGTTTGCCAGGAGCGATCGCCCTGCGTTGAGCCAAGCTATTGAATCTCCCTTTAGCTCTGAAATACAGTCGCTTTCCTCAGAGGAGTTAGCTCAAGCCTTTTTAACGTTTAATGCCTATGCTGGAACCTATACCATCAGCGGCGATACAGTCATTCATCAGGTAGAAATCGCATCGATTCCCAATCGAGTTGGGACAAATTTGCTGCGTACTGTGGCAGTGAGTGGCGACCAGATCACGCTTAGCACCCCACCTCTAAGCAGTGGTGATGGCAGCGTCTTTGAATTGACCTGGGAACGAGTTAGGGCGATCGCCTAGTGCTCTCGCAAGGCATATCCCACGCCCCGCACCGTGTGAATCAACCGTTTCTCGCCTTGTTCTTCTAACTTCAGTCGCAAATAGCGAATATAGACCTCAATAATATTGGAATCACCCATGAAATCATAGCCCCACACCTTTTCGAGAATCTGATCACGGGTATAAACCTGACGCGGCTTGTTGAGCAGATATTCCAGCAAGTCAAACTCTTTAGCCGTGAGTTCAATGGGGCGTTGTCCTCGCAGCACTTGCCGAGTCCGCCGATTTAAGTACAGGTCTTCAAACTGCAACACATTTTCGTCTACTTCTTGAGTGCGGCGCAGGTGTGCTCGAATTCTCGCCAACAATTCCTCAATACTAAACGGTTTGACGACGTAATCATCTGCTCCTGCATCTAACCCAGTGACGCGATCGTTGACTTCATCGCGAGCCGTCAACAAAATGATAGGCACTTTGCTTCCTGTTGCTCGCAACCGACGACACAACTCTACCCCAGTTAAACCAGGCAACATCCAATCTAAAATTGCCAAATCTAACTCAGACTCTCGTGCTAAAGATAAGCCTGACATGCCATCATGAGCCACGCTCACGCGATATCCTTCGCTATCTAACTCCAACTCGATAAACCGAGCCAATTTGACTTCGTCTTCAACTAAGAGAATGTGTGCTGTCATGCTGTCTCTCCTCAAGCGGGCAAGGTCAAAACATAGGCTTCATCTGCACCGGATCAAATCTCGATTGGTCTTGATAGAACAGTAACTTACTTTTCTATCTATATCGCCAAACCTCTGTCGCTAACTGATGTCGCTGACTGACTGATAGCAGTAGTCCAGTAGTCACGACGGCATAGAGTGGGCGATACACATGTAGCGTTTCAGGTACCCCAAAACTTATCATGCAGATTAACCGCTGTTTACACTACACCCGATCGGTTGAGTGAAATATCATCTATGTCTTCTGTGTCATTAACTTTAATAAAAGCAGCCTCGCAAAAAATGAGTTTTTGCTGAGCCACACAATAACTTTTGCTGAAAAGATGTTTTAGATCAGGCTTAGCTAGAAAGTTTGTTGTCATTTGAGCCAGCCTACTGAGTACTGTGTACCGATGATTTTGCAGTTAGAGCGGGGCACAGGAACTGGGGGTCAATCTCTCACACTCCATTTGGGATTGCTATAGTTCGATTTTGCTTGTCATTAGACAATATCAGAGATGGCAAGGTACAGGTTTACATGAAGTTGAAAGCAGACCCACAACCCTACAAAACTTGGCATGTAATCAACAACGCCCAAAATTCTAGTTATTTGCAAATAGTTGCGAAGCTGATAACAGCAGAAATTTAATTGAAAATAATCAACCCTAAGGAGCTATTATCACGATCGAAACTTAAGGCACTCTAACCGTTAAGTCAAAAAAACTTGACTCAACTCCACCAAGATCCATTGAGAACATGGTCTGTCTACTTAACTAAAATCACGCACAATGACTGGATAACTCAGGGAAGTCAAATCTGTTTCTTAGTGAAAACTCATCTAATTATCCTGACAAAACATCACAATCTGAAATCAAGCTGGGTTGAGTCACAATTTTTTTTAGCGTAGGTGGGACAAATCGCTGTGAAACTCAACACCCGTATAGATTCTGTCTACTAGATTGACCTGGCTCAAATCGTGCAAATTCTGTCAGGGCGACATGCCTTTTGCCCCGATGACCTGTCTAAATCTTCACCCTAAGGTGGATGAATCTACGCCTGCATCAAATGAACTGTTAAAAGTTAGATGCTTGCTCAGTAGATCGAATTAGATACTGTTGTATCTGGAAAACTTCTCATTGACCTAACCTGAATAATTTATGATCCCTCCCATCCTGACTTCCCAACTTCAGGCAAAGCTTTCCCTGATAGACCAATACCAATCAGTACGCCAACTGAGTGAATTGATCTGTCAGCCTTTAGCCATTGAAGACTATGTGATTCAAAGCATGCCCGATGTGAGTCCGCCAAAATGGCACTTGGCGCATACCAGTTGGTTTTTTGAAACATTTCTGTTACTGCCCCACCTACCAGGCTATGACGTTTTTCACCCCACGTTTGGCTATTTGTTTAATTCCTACTACGAAGCGGTTGGACAACGACATCCTCGGCCTCAGAGAGGGTTGCTAGCTCGTCCAACAGTTGATGAAATTTATCGCTATCGCTCCCATGTTGATGACGCTATGCGATCGCTCCTGACTCAATCTCTAGAACCCTCTGTGCAAGCTCTGATCGTGTTAGGGCTGCACCACGAGCAACAACATCAGGAGTTATTGCTGACTGACATTAAACACATCTTTGCCCTCAATCCATTGCGTCCTGCCTATAGAACTGATT